>JBILML010000039.1:0-17800 GCA_044375555.1 Terrimicrobiaceae bacterium | reverse complement strand
TGGGCAGAACTGGATTCGAACCAGTGAAGGCGTAAGCCAGCGGATTTACAGTCCGCCCCGTTTGGCCACTTCGGTATCTACCCTTGATTGCTTCGCGACGGCTACCGCTGGATGGCGGCTTGGTCGCGAGGGGTGAGAACTATGGATTTGATGCGAATTTTGGGCAAGGGAAAATCGTCACTATTCGTCGGGGCCTTGCTGATTTCTTCGAGGACATCCAATCCTTCGAGGACGGTGCCGAAGACGGTGTATTGGCCGTCGAGCTTGGGCATGGGCGCGAGGCAGACATAGAATTGGCTGCCGTTCGAGTTTTTGGCGGGGTTGATTTTGTCGGGGAGGCGGGCCATGGCGATGGCGCCTTTTTCATGCTTGAGACGGATTTCGGCGGGGAGCGTCCAGCCCGGGCCACCGGTTCCGGTTTTGTCACCTTGGCCCCGGCGGCTGGCGGGATCGCCCGTCTGGACGAGCGTGCCGGGGAAGGCGCGGTGGAATCGGAGGCCGTTGTAGAATTTTTTTTGGATGAGTTTTTTGAAGTTCTCGACGGTGTAGGGAGCGGAGTCGTCGTGGAGGCCGATGATGACTTGTCGTGGCAGCTTTTCCTTGGGGAATTGGATTTGGACGACGGCGACTTCGGGGCCGAGATTGGCGGCGCGGGCGGGGATGGCGGCGAGAAGCGCAAGGAAAAGGGCGGTGGCGAGTGTTTTCATAAAATGGGAAATTCTCGGCGTTCGACTTCGCCTAGCGTGCAGCCGGTTTCATCGGCGACTTCGAAGCGCGGGAGGCTTTCGAACTGGCGTTTGAGATATCCGAGGGCGGCGGTTTGCGCCATGTCAAAATGGCGGGCGTGGCTGGTCAGCGTGCCGGCAGCGGTGGAAGGTTCGCCGGGGGGACGCAGAAAAAGGGGGGAGCCGGAAGGGAGTTCGAGGGAGCCGAGAAAACCATGGAGGCGTTTGTTCACGCGGCCGACGCTTTTAAGGCGCGAGACGGTTTCCTGGCCGACATAGCAGCCTTTGTCGAAATCGACGGCGTGGTCTTCGAGTCGGGCTTCCTGCGGAAGGGTGTCTTCGGAGAGTTCGCGCCCCCAGATCGGCACGCCGTGAAGGATTCGGAGGAGTTCGGTTTCCTCGGGAGAAAATTCGTGGAGATCGGTGGGTTTTTCTTGGGTGTCGTAGCCGGGGAGGTTGAGGCGGGGGATGGTGAGGAGGGATTTTAGTGCGGGGGTCGGTGAGGCGTGAGTGGGGAGGGAGTCGGTGAGGTGCGGGGGCGATGCGGACGACACGGAGGTCGTCCCTCCAAGGAGGTCGGAGTCCGATGAGGGTGCGGGCGGGATGATGTGGTAGAGGGGATTTGGGATCTCTGCGGGGAGGAGTTCGGCGTTGTCGGAGATGAGGTAGCGCTCGAGGCGGGCTTGGAGGGATTCGGAGAGTTCGGCGGGGGCTTCGATGAGGAAGGAATCGGGGGCTTGGCACCAGACGAAGATGGGGGCGCAGAGTTTTCCCTTCGCGTTGAGAAGGCAGGCTGGGCGGGCTTTTCCGGGCGTGAGGCGGGAGATGTCGATGCTCACTTGGCCATTCAAGTAGCGGACGGCATCGGGGCCGCGGAGTTCGAAACGAACGCGGTTGGTGACTTGGAAGTAGCCGGAAAGCGGGGCGGTGGACGACACGGAGGTCGTCCCTCCAGAGGAGGTGTTCATTTTTTCCAGCCCAGGAGGCCCCAGAGGTTGGCCAGGCTTTTGACCGGAGCGGGGTCCGACGGCGATTCGTCGGAGGGCAATTCCCCGCAGGGGGCGGGTTCGGAGTTTTGCGGGTTGCGACCTGTGTAGCCGTAGAAGCGGGACAAGACGGAGAAATCCTCCTCGCCCCATCCGCGCTGGAGACCAGCCATGGCCATGCCGGCGAAGGCCGAGGCGGTGGGGAGTTCGACATCCTTGTCCTCTGCCATGGCGAGGGCGATTTGGATGTCTTTGAACATATTCTTGAGTGAAAAGCGTGGCTCGAAATCACCGCTGAGGATGCCGGGGAGTTTCATATCGATGACGCCGGAGCGGGCGGCGTTATTTTCGAGAGCGAGGGAGAGCTTGGAGAGGTCGACCTCGTGCCGGTCGAGAAGGGCAAGGGCTTCCGTGAGGGCGGCGATCTGCGTGGCGGAGATGACATTTGTGGCGACCTTCATGGCCGATGCATGCCCGATGGCGCCAATGTGGAGTATTTGCTTCGCAGCGACCTCAAGAATTGGACGAACGGTCTGCAAGACCTCCTCGTCACCTCCGATGTAATAAATCAGCTCCCCTCGCCCGGCGGCGTCGCGGCTGCCGGTGAATGGGGCATCAAGAAAT
The DNA here is from genome assembly GCA_044375555.1 of Terrimicrobiaceae bacterium. Taxonomy (GTDB): domain Bacteria; phylum Verrucomicrobiota; class Verrucomicrobiia; order Chthoniobacterales; family Terrimicrobiaceae; genus UBA967. The sequence continues at coordinate 15,465 of JBILML010000039.1, read as the reverse complement.
GCGGCTTGGCGATCTTTGACGATTTCCGCGGCCTCGAGGGTCTCGGCGGGCGATACGGTCGAGTGATTGATCACGACATGGGCCGGCGTGAGAGCGGGGGCCATGTTGCGGATGACGGACAGAAGCGCCTCGCCGTTGGAGACAAAAATCTGAATGAACCTAGAGGCCTCCGCGACCTCGGCCGGGGAGCTGAGAAAATTCGGCTCTGGCCGCACGGTGCGGTTCCAGAGCCAAACGGGGTAGCCCGCGCGGCGGAGATTCGCCACGACGCGGCTACCGATGATTCCCAACCCGATGACGCCGACGGCCGAGTTCACAGGCTTTTCGGCGGACATTCGGGATTAGTTCGAGGCGGGCTGGGATGCAGCTGCAGGAGCTGACGCGGCGGGTTCAACCGCAGGAAGGAAGGTCTGGATTTTGGCCGAGTCCTTGAGGTCCTTCATCACCTTCTGCACCGCTTCGCGCTGGCGCGTGGATTTGAGGTAGGAGGTGATTTGATTATCCACTTCCTCAAAGGGCACGGTGCCGGCGGCTTTCTTGTCGGTGACCTTGATGACATGCCAGCCGAACTGGGTTTTTACGGGCTCGCTGATGTCATTGAGATTTGCGGCGAAGGCGGCATTAGCAAATTCGGGGACCATGCGGTCTTTCGGGAAAAATCCGAGGTCGCCACCGGATTCCTTGGCACCTGGCTCCTCGGAGAGTTCCTTGGCGAGCGTGGTGAAATCCTCGCCTCCCTTGGCGCGGGCGGCGGCTTTTTGGGCGGCTTCTTGTTTCTCCTTCACGACCTCGGGAGCGGCATCGGCATCCACCATGAAAAGGATGTGGCTGGCTTTGACGGTCTCGGGCTGCTCGAACTCCTTGAGGTTCGATTCGTAGAAGGACTTCGCATCGGCGTCGGTCACATCGGGAGTCTTGACTTGAGATTCCATCCAGCGGCGGATTTTCAATTCTTCGCGAACATCGCTTTGGAGTTTCTCAGGAGTCATTCCGGCCTGCTTCATCTGGGTGTCGAAGATGGCCTCGTCGGGGAATTGGGATTTGAATTTTTTGATCTCGGCCTCGACATCCTCGCTCGTGATTTCCTCTTTCGAGGCGGCATCGAGAAGGAGCTGGCGGTCGATCAAGTCATTCAACAGCTGAGTGTAGCCGCCGAGTTGTTGGGCGGAGGAGAGATCGGCGACATTCATGCCGGAGGATTGCACGGCGGCGTTGAAGATGTCTTGGAGTTGGGTGCGGGTGATGTCCTTGCCGTTGACGGTCGCGACGACTTCGGGGAGTTCGATCGGCTTGGCATCGGCGGCGGGTTTTTGCTCGGCTGCGGGCTCCTCAGCGGCGGGAGCGGCTGGCGTGGTTTCCGCTGGAGCTGGAGCGGCGGCGGGAGCTGGAGTGGCTTGGGCAGGCGCCTCGGCGGCTGGGGCGGCTTCAGGCTTGGGAGCGGTTTCGGCGGGAGCTGGTGGCTTGCAGGCCGGGAGCGCCAAGAGGCCGGTGGCGATAGCTGTGGCAAGTGTGGCACGGGTCGTTGGGAATTTCATGTTTGGAATGGAATTGAGCGGTGTGTCTTCTCACGGCTGGTGGGCAAATGCCACTTTTTTCTGTTCGAGGCTGGGTGGGGTTTTGACCTCAAAAAAAAGGCTGGACGGCAAAAATCGTCTTTGGGCGTTATCGAAACACGTTCCGTGTTCCGCTACCAAGTTCCGTGTTCCGCTACGGGCGAAAGAGGAAATCAACCGGCCGTGAGGGCGAAGCGTTCGGAGCCGAGGAGGCCGGATTTTTCGAGGAAGTAATCGTAGCCGCCGGGGTAGGAGGTCACCTGGCCGGCGTTGATGTGGAGGATTCTGTTGGCGAGCTTTCGGATGAAGTGCACATCGTGCGAGATGAAGACGAGGGTGCCTTCGTAGGCTTCGAGCGCGAGGACAAGGGATTCGACGGTGAGGATGTCGAGGTGGGTGGTCGGCTCGTCCATCAGGAGAATATTGGGGGGATTGACGAGGAACTTGACGAGGTTGAGGCGGGTTTTTTCGCCACCGCTGAGAACGGCTGTTTTTTTGAGGATGTCGTCGCGTTTGAAAAGGAAGGAGCCAAGGATGCTGCGGGCCTCGTCTTCGCGGAGGGCGCCGTTGGTGGAGAGGATTTCGTCGAGGAGGGAGTTATTGGGATTGAGCGTGGCGGCGCGGTGCTGGCTGAAGTAGCCGATCTTGGAATTGCTGCCGTAGGTGAGTTTGCCTTTTTGGAACTCTACTTCGCCGGCGAGGATTTTGATGAGGGTGGATTTGCCGGCGCCGTTGGGTCCGACGAGGGCGACGCGTTCGCCGCGTTCGACTTGGAGGTCGAGGCCGCGGTAGACGACATGGTTGCCGTAGGCCATGTGGACGCCTTCGAGCAGGACGGAGCGCTGGCCACCGCGTTCGGGTTGGGGGATGCGGAAGCGGAAGGGTTTTTTCGGGGGCTCGGGGCGCTCGATTTTTTCCATGCGCTCGATTTGCTTGAGCTTGCTTTGGGCCTGGGCGGCTTTCGAGGAGACGGAGCGGAAGCGGTCGGCGAATTCCTGGAGCGCGGTGATTTCCTTTTGCTGGTTTTTGTAGGCAGCGGCTTGGATTTCGTAATTGCGCTCGCGCTGGTCCATCGCGGCGGAGTAGTTGCCGGAGTAGTGGACGAGTTTTTTGGCGGAGATTTCGTAAACGCCGTCGATGAGGGCGTCCATGAATTCGAGATCGTGGGAGATAAGGAGGAGGGCGCTGGAGCAGGTTTTGAGATACTGCTGGAGCCAGAGGAGGGAGAGGAGGTCGAGGTGGTTGGTGGGCTCGTCGAGGAGGAGGAGGTCGGGCTCCATGACGAGGAGGCGGGCGAGGTGGGCGCGCATGACCCAACCGCCGCTGAGTTCCTTGGCGGGGCGGGACCAATCGGTCTCGCGGTAGCCGAGGCCGGTGAGCATTTTTTTAGCGCGGGCTTCGACTTGGGGGTTGGAGAGGGCTTCGTGTTTCGCGTGGGCCTCGAGGTAGGTGGCGCTGGAGACATCGCCGGCGGCTTCGCAGGCAGCGAGAGTTTTTTCGAGGGCCTGGACTTCTCCCGCGCGGCCGGTGGTGATGTCGAGGGCGGTTTCGGAACCGACGGCTTCGGCTTCCTGCGGGAGGTAACCGAGGGTGGTCCATTCATCGCGCTGGATGGTGCCGGCATCGGCCTCATCGCGGCCGAGGATGAGGGAGAAAATGGTGGATTTGCCCGCGCCATTGGGACCGACGAGCGCGATGCGCTCGCCGTAGTTGACCTGCATGTCGGCCTCCTCGAAGAGAAGTCGGCCGCCGTGGGATTTTTTGAGGTTGCGGATGGTCAGCATGGACGGAAGCCGGGTTCAGAAAAATTGACCACAGAGGACACAGAGAGCACAGAGGTCAAGGGAATGGCGACCAGCAGAGTTGCCGCTCCCAAAGGTTTCCCGAGAAATATTGCTTTGGGCAATCTGTTTTCGGGTTCATTCAGAGGGCTCTGCGCGCTTGGAGTTTGGGACGACACGGCTTTCCCACCATCCAAACGCACGGAAAGCCTCAGGCGAGTTCTTCGCCGACGCCGTAGCGGGTAAAGCGGCGGATGATGATATTCTCGCCGAGTTCCGCGATTTTCGACTTCACGAGGTCCTCGATGGTGACATCGGGATTCTTGATGAAGGACTGCTCGAGCAGGCAGATCGTGCTGTAGAACTTGTCGATTTTGCCATCGACGATTTTGTCCACAATGTTAGCGGGTTTTCCGACGACTTGGGCTGCGGCGATTTCGCGCTCTTTGGTGATGAGGGCTTCTGGCACCTGGGCGCGGGTGACATAGAGCGGATGCGCGGCGGCGATGTGAAGGGTGATGTCCTTCACGAAGTCGCGGAAGTTGTCGTTCTTGGCGACGAAGTCGGTTTCGCAGTTGATCTCGACGAGGACGCCGACCTTGCCCTGCATGTGAATGTAGGAGGCGATGGTTCCTTCTTTGGCGGCGCGGTCGGCTTTCTTGCCGGCGCTAGCGATGCCTTTTTTACGAAGGAATTCTTCGGCGGCGGCGAGGTCCCCACCGGTTTCGGTGAGGGCTTTTTTGCAATCCATCATTCCCGCGTTGGTTTTTTCGCGGAGTTCTTTAACGAGTGCGGCAGAGATTTCGGACATGGTAATTTTGTGGGATCGGTCGGATCTGACGGATCGGTCGGATCTTTTATTTTCTTACTCGGAGACGGCGGCGAGCTCGGGGGCGCGGGATTTGCCGCGGGTGCCTTTGGCCTCCATGATCGACTCGACGAGTTTGCCGAGGATCACGCGGATCGATCGGATGGCGTCGTCGTTGCCGGCGATGGGGTAATTGATTTTGTCGGGGTTGCAGTTGGTATCCACGATGGCGATGATCGGGATGCCGAGGCGGTTGGCTTCGGCGACGGCAATTTCCTCGCGGACGGTGTCGATGACGATCATCGCGGCGGGGAGTTTATCCATCTCGACGATGCCGCCGAGGTTGTGGAGGAGCTTGACTCCTTCACGGCGGATGCTCGAGGCCTCGGCTTTATTGATCTTGGCGAAGGCGGGGGATTTTTCCAGAGCCTGGATTTCCTTGAGACGGCCGACGCTGCGACGGATCGTGGTGAGGTTTGTGAGTGTGCCGCCGAGCCAGCGTTGATTCACATAGAACTGGCCAGTGGCCTCGGCTGCTTCGCGGATGGCTTCCTGGGCCTGCTTCTTGGTGCCGACGAGAAGAATCTTGCCGCCATCTTTGACGAGGCCCTTGAGGAATGAGGTCGCATTGTCGAGTTGATCGATCGTGAGCTCGATATCGATGATGTAGATCGAGTTTTTTTCCTCGAGGATGTAATCGCGCATTTTCGGGTTCCATCGTTTGGTCTGGTGCCCGTAATGGACGCCGGCCTCGAGGAGCTCGGTCATGAGTTCGATGTTTGGTATGGTGGCTGTGGATTCAGACATGATATGATTTTAATTAGCTGGCGACTTTCTTTTTTCCCTCTTTTGGGGCGGCTTCCAAGGTATCCCCGAGATTGGAGATTCCTATCTTTCGGTTGGTTTCGAAACCTGTTCCCGCAGGGATGAGGTGTCCCATGATGACATTCTCTTTGAAGCCGCGGAGACGATCCACCCTGCCGAGAGTGGCGGCTTCGGTCAAGACGCGGGTCGTGTCTTGGAACGATGCGGCAGAGATGAAGCTATCGGTTTCGAGAGCGGTCTTGGTGATGCCGAGGAGCACGGGGCTGGCTTCGGCGGGTTTACCACCCTTGGCCATGACGGCTTCGTTCTCGGCCTCGAAAGCGAGGCGGTCCACCTGATCGCCCCAGAGGAGCGTGGTGTCGCCCTGCTCGGTGATTTTCACCTTGCGAAGCATTTGGCGGACGATGATCTCGATGTGCTTGTCGTTAATTTCGACGCCTTGCAGACGGTAGACTTCCTGGACCTCGTTGAGGAGGTGTTCCTGGAGTTCTTGAGGTCCACAAATTTCGAGAATCTCGTGAGGGACGACGGGTCCCTCGGTGAGTTGCTGGCCTTTCTTAACGAGATCACCCTTAAAGACGATGATGTGTTTATTAAGCGGAATGAGGTGTTCTTCCTCGGCTCCGGTTTCCACATCCTTCACGATGAGGCGGCGTTTGGCGCGGACGGTGCCACCAATTTCGACGACACCATCGATCTTGGCGATGTCTGCGGCATCCTTCGGACGGCGGGCTTCGAAAAGCTCGGCGACGCGTGGGAGACCACCGGTGATGTCCTTGGTCTTGCCGATCTTTCGGGGTGTTCGGGCGACGCGCTGTCCGGCGGGGACTTTCGCGCCTTCCTTCACCTCGATATGAGCGCCGGCAGGAATCGAGTAGCTGGCGAGGACATTCTTGGCCTCATCCACAATGATGATCTGCGGGTGGAGATCTTCTTTGTGCTCGATGACGACATTGCCACGAACCCCGGTGGATTCGTCCACCTCTTGGCGGATCGTGACGCCTGGGATCATGTCGCGGAATTCGATGCGGCCGGCCTTCTCGGTGATGATGGGAACGTTATAGGGATCCCATTGAATGAAGGTCTGGCCTTTCTTCACATGGCTGCCATCGGGGCTGGAAATGACGGAGCCGACGACGATGTTGTGGCTCTCGAGTTCGCGGCCGTCTTTGTCGTGCACGGTGATGGTGCCGTTTTTGTTGAGGACGACGAAGGTTTTATCCACGGTTTCCACGACCTTGAGTTCGTTGAAGCGGATGGTTCCTTCGTGCTTGGCCTTGACGATCGGTTGCTTGAAGGTCTGGCTGGCAGCACCACCGACGTGGAAGGTTCGCATCGTGAGCTGAGTGCCGGGTTCGCCGATCGACTGCGCGGCGATGATGCCGACAGCCTCGCCGAGCTTGATCATGCCGCCTGTAGCCAGGCTGCGACCGTAGCATTTGATACAAATGCCGCGCTTGGATTCGCAGGTGAGAGCGGAGCGGATTTTGAGCTGTTCGTGCCCAACTTTCTCAAGGGCCGCGGCTGTTTCCTCGTCCACGATCTGGTTGGCTTTGACGATGGCTTTTCCGGTAATCGGATCTTTGACGGTCTCGCAGCTGGTGCGGCCGATGATGCGGGTTGAGAGGCTGACGACTTCTTCGTCACCCTCGTAAATCGGACGAACCACGATGCCGTTGGGCGTGTGGCAATCCTCGATGGTGATAATGACATCCTGAGCGGCGTCGACGAGCTTGCGAGTGAGGTAACCGGAGTCGGCCGTCTTGAGCGCGGTATCGGCGAGACCCTTGCGGGCGCCGTGCGCGGAGATGAAAAACTCGAGAACGGTGAGGCCCTCGCGGAAGTTCGCGGTGATCGGCTGCTCGATGATTTCGCCTGAGGGCTTGGCCATCTGACCGCGCATACCGGCGAGCTGTTTGATCTGAGTGCGGTTACCACGAGCGCCGGAGTCGACCATCATGAACACGGGGTTCATGTCGCGCTTGCCCTCGTTGTATTCGAGGGTGCGGAAGAGTGCGTTCGCGATCTCTTCGCCGGTGTGGGTCCAAATGTCCTGCACCTTGTTCTTGCGCTCGCCGTCGGTGATGATTCCTCGGCGGTATTGCTGCTCGACTTGGGTAACTTGGGTGTAGGCCTTTTCGAGGAGTTCGGTTTTTTCCTGCGGAATCATCATGTCGTTGATGCCGATGGAAACGCCAGCGCGGGTGGCCGAGCTGAAGCCGAGTTCCTTGAGCTTGTCGAGGGTTTCGACAGTGGTCTGCTGACCGCTGGCTTTGTAGCAACGCCAGATGATGTCTGAGAGCTGTTTCTTGCCACAAACCTTGTTGAGGAATCCAAGCGCCTTCGGCCAAATCTGGTTGAAGACCACGCGACCGGCTGTGGTTTTTAGCACGCTGGAGGCGGAGTCGCCGTAGACCGTTTCGAGGCCCTTGTCGGGGTTCTTGAAAAGGATCTGTGAGGTGGTGCGGATGGAGCCTTCGGAGAGGGCGAGTTCGACCTCTTCGGCATTGGCAAAAAGCGGGCGGCGCTTTTTCTCGTCGGCATCCTCGGCGCGGGGTTTTTGCGTGAGGTAGTAGCAGCCGAGCGGAATGTCCTGCGAGGGCGTGGTGATTGGCTTGCCGCTGGAAGGCGAGAAGATGTTATTCGGTGCCAGCATGAGCATGCGGGCTTCCATTTGCGCCTCGACCGAGAGCGGGACATGGACCGCCATTTGGTCACCATCGAAGTCCGCGTTGTAAGCGGTGCAGACGAGCGGATGGACGCGGATGGCTTCGCCTTCGATCAAGATCGGCTCGAAGGCTTGGATCGACAGACGGTGAAGCGTCGGGGCGCGGTTGAGCATGACGGGGTGGCCTTTTGTGACCTCCTCGAGAATGTCCCAGACCTCGGGCGTCTGGCGCTCAATGAGCTTCTTCGCGCTGCGAACGGTGTGGACATAGCCGAGCTCTTTGAGTCGGCGAATGATGAACGGCTCGAACAAAACAAGCGCCATCTTCTTGGGAAGACCGCACTGGTGGAGCTTGAGCTCGGGGCCGATGACGATGACCGAACGGCCGGAGTAGTCCACGCGCTTGCCGAGGAGGTTTTGGCGGAAACGGCCACCCTTGCCCTTGAGCATGTCGCTGAGGGATTTCAACGGACGATTCGCGGCACCGGTGACGGCGCGACCATGTCGGCCGTTGTCAAAGAGCGCGTCCACCGACTCTTGGAGCATGCGCTTTTCGTTGCGGATGATGACCTCGGGGGTCTTGAGTTGGAGGAGCGTCTTGAGACGGTTGTTGCGGTTGATGACGCGACGATAGAGATCGTTGAGATCCGAGGTCGCGAAGCGGCCACCTTCGAGCGGAACGAGCGGGCGGAGATCCGGCGGGATGACGGGAAGGACGTTGAGAATCATCCATTCCGGACGGCTCTTCGACCCGGCGAAGCCCTGAGCGAGCTTGAGGCGCTTGGCGAGTTTTTTACGGAGCTGCTTGGAGCGGGTGTTGCCCATGGCCTCTTCGATTTCCTTTTGGAGAACGGCAAGGTCGATGTTGGCAAGGATTTTATGGATCGCTTCGGCACCCATTCCAGCGGCAAAGCTCTCTCCGTATTGCTCCTCGGCATCACGAAATTCGGCTTCGGTGAGGAGTTGGCCTTTCTCGAGTGGCGTGTTGCCGGGGTCGGTGACTAAATAGTCTTCGTAATAAATCACGCGCTCAAGCTGGCGGCTGGTCATGTCGAGCATGAGGCCGAGACGTGAGGGCATGCATTTGTAGAACCAAATGTGAGAAACCGGCACGGCCAGGTCGATGTGACCCATGCGTTCGCGGCGCACGCGGGAAAGGGTGACTTCCACGCCGCAACGGTCGCAGATGACGCCCTTGTGCTTGATGCGCTTGTATTTTCCGCAGGAGCACTCCCAGTCGCGTGTGGGACCGAAAATGCGCTCGCAGAAAAGACCGCCTTTTTCGGGCTTGAAGGTCCGGTAGTTGATGGTCTCGGGGTTCTTGACCTCGCCTTTGCTCCAGCTGCGCATGGCGTCGGGGGACGCCACAGTGATTGCAACCTCGTCGAAACCGACCTCCTTGGTTTCACCAAGGGCTTCGCGGAAATTAATTTCTTTCATGTGTGGAATGGTTCGTCAGTTTTTGGTGGTTGGGATCAGGCGAGAGCGGCTTCGGTGAGGGACGGCTGTTTGCCGCCAACGCGAACATCGAGGCCGAGACCCTGCATTTCCTTGATGAGCACATTGAAGGACTCCGGAGTGCCGGCTTCGAGCGAGTTGTCGCCCTTGACGATGCTCTCGTAAATGCGGGTGCGGCCGGCGACATCGTCGGACTTGACCGTGAGGAGTTCCTGGAGCGTGTAGGCGGCTCCGTAGGCTTGGAGCGCCCACACTTCCATTTCTCCGAAACGCTGGCCACCGTATTGGGCCTTGCCGCCGAGCGGTTGCTGGGTGACGAGGCTGTAGGGTCCGACAGCGCGGGCGTGGATTTTGTCCGCGACCAAGTGGCCGAGCTTGAGCATGTAGATATAGCCGACAACGACATCCTGGTCGAAGGCGTCCCCGGTGAGGCCGTCGTAAAGCGTGGCCTTGCCGTTTTCCTTGATCCAAGTGTAGCCGTCCACTTTCCTGGCTTCCTTGAGGTATTCGCGGATTTTCGATTCGGGAATGCCGTCGAAAACCGGAGTCGCGACCTTGAAACCGAGCGCCTTGGCGGCAACGCCGAGGTGGGTTTCGAGAACCTGACCGACATTCATTCGGCTCGGCACGCCGAGCGGATTGAGAACGATGTCCACAGGTGTGCCGTCCGCGAGGTAGGGCATATCCTCTTCGGGAACGATCTTGGCGACGACGCCTTTGTTTCCGTGGCGGCCGGCCATTTTGTCACCCACGCTGAGCTTGCGCTTGCTGGCGATGTAGACTTTGACCTGCTTGATGATGCCGGGGTCAATATCGTCCCCGCTCTCGATGCGGCCGAGGTTTTGGTCGCGCTCGTTGTCGAGGTCGACAAACTTGTGTTCGAACTGGCCGATGATCTCGTGGATTTTGTTCCGGATCGGGCTCGGGTCGATTTCGACATGGTTGTAAACACCCGCGAGCTTGCGAAGGAGTTGCTTCGTGATCTTGCGATTCGCCGGGATGATGATCTCGCCGGTCTGGGCGTTCACCACATCAAGCGGGATTTTTTCGTTGAGGAGGATGTTCGAGAGCGCAGCGGTGAGTTGCTCGTGGAGGTCTTCTTTCCGCTTCTTGTGGTCCTCACCGATCATCTTTTGCTGACGCTTTGACTCGGAAGGGGTCATTTTGGTGCGGGTGACCTCTTTTTTCGAGGAGACCTTCACATCCATAACGATGCCGTAGGTGCCGGACGGAACGGTGAGCGAGGTGTCCTTCACATCGGCCGCCTTCTCGCCGAAGATGGCGCGCAGGAGGCGCTCTTCGGGGGCGAGTTCGGTCTCGGATTTCGGAGTGATCTTACCGACGAGGATGTCGCCGGGTTTGACCTCTGCTCCGATGCGGATGACGCCGTCGCTGCCGAGGTTTTGGAGAGCCTCTTCGCTGACGTTCGGAATGTCGCGGGTGATTTCCTCCGGGCCGAGCTTGGTGTCGCGGGCGCCGATCTCGAATTCATCGATGTGGATGGAGGTGTAGATGTCCTCCTTGACCACGCGCTTGGAAATGAGAATCGCGTCCTCGAAGTTATAGCCGTTCCAAGACATGAAGGCGACAAGCACATTGCGACCGAGAGCGAGTTCGCCTTTTTCGGTGTTCGGTCCGTCGGCGATGACATCGCCCTTCTTGATCGATTGTCCTTTTTTGACGATCGGTTTTTGGTTGATGCAAGTGCTCGCGTTAGAGCGCATGAACTTGCGGAGCTCGTAAACGAACACGCCGTTTTCGGGATCGTGCTTGATTTTCTTTTTGCCTTCCGGGAGCGCGCCGTCCTTGGTGATGACGATCTGATTTGCGGTGACCGAGGCGACCTTGCCAGCGGATTCCGAGCAAATCACGGCTCGGGAGTCACGGGCGACGCGGCCTTCGATTCCGGTGCCGACGAGCGGCGAGTCGGAGGTGAGGAGCGGAACGCCTTGGCGTTGCATGTTCGAGCCCATGAGTGCGCGGTTGGCGTCATCATGCTCGAGGAACGGAATCAAGCCGGCCGCGACAGAGACGAGCTGCTTGGGCGAGACGTCCATGTATTGCACTTTGGATGGCTCGACTTCCAAGAAGTCACCACGATAGCGGGTGGAAACTTTCTCTCCGGTGAGGTTGCCTTTGGCGTCCACCGTGGAGTTCGCCTGCGCGATGTAGAAGTTTTCGTCACGGTCGCCGCTGAGGTATTCCACCTCATCGTGCACGCGGCCATTGGCCACCTTGCGGTAGGGCGTTTCGATGAAGCCGAAATCATTGATTCGGGCGAATGTGCTGAGTGAGCTGATGAGACCGATGTTCGGACCTTCGGGCGTCTCGATCGGGCAAATGCGGCCGTAGTGCGAAGGATGCACATCTCGAACCTCGAAGCCCGCGCGATCACGGCTGAGGCCTCCTGGCCCGAGGGCGGAGAGGCGGCGCTTGTGGGTGAGTTCCGACAGCGGATTCGTCTGATCCATGAACTGGCTCAGCTGCGAACGACCGAAGAAATCGCGAACGACGGCGCTGAGCGACTTGGGATTGATGAGCTTCTGCGGAGTGATCTGATCTGTGGTGGGATCAAACAGGGTCATGCGCTCGCGGACGAGACGCTCGGTGCGGGCGAGGCCCACGCGGCACTGATTGGCGAGAAGTTCGCCAACGGTGCGGACGCGGCGGCTGCCGAGGTGATCGATGTCATCGGTCACGCCATCACCCGCGCGGAGGCGAACGAGATATTTCATCGCAGCGACGAAATCCTCCTTGGTGAGCGTGCGCTCCTCCTCGGAGACCTTGAGATCGAGTTTTTGGTTGATCTTGTGACGACCGACGCGGCCGAGATCGTAGCGCTTCGCGTCAAAGAACAGGCGCTTGAGCATGCTGCGCGAGTTTTGAACGGTTGGCGGATCACCAGGGCGGAGTTTGCGGTAGATGTCTTTGAGAGCCTCGTCCTCGTCGTGGGCGGGATCTTTTTTCAGGGACTTGATGATGGTGTCGTCCTCTTTGGTATCCACGACCTTGACGGTCTTGTGGCCAAGGCGGAGGAGTTCACGAACGATCGCGGTGGTGAGAGGCTCGAACGCACGGCCGACGGTGATTTCGCCGTCGCGGATGTCTGCGATCAGGACCTTCGTGGCGATCTCCTCTTCGTCGAGTTTCTCACTAAGTTTGAGGTCTTCGGTTTTGTAGAAAAGTTTAACAATTTCCTCATCCGACGGATAGCCGAGGGTGCGAAGGAATGTGGTGGCCAAAAATTTGCGGCGGCGCTTGCGGCGGTCGAGATAGACATAGAGCAGATCGCTGGTATCGAACTGCACCTCGATCCAAGAACCGCGGTCGGGAATGATGCGGAAGCCGTGGAGGACTTTTCCATTCGTGTGAATGGAGGTCTCGAAGCAAATGCCGGGTGAACGGTGGAGCTGGGAAACGACGACGCGCTCGGCGCCGTTGATCACGAAAGTGCCCTGTGGAGTCATGAGCGGGAGTTCGCCCATGTAAACTTTTTCTTCCTTCGTGCTGCGTTCGTCCTTGTAGCGGAAGGTCACATAAAGCGAGGCGCTGAAAGTCTGGCCTTCGCGCTGGGATTCGAGCGCGGACATTTTGGGTTCGCCGAGCTCGTAGCTGACGAAGTCGAGGGAGGATTTGTCCTCGAAACCATGGATCGGGAAAAATTCGCGGAAAACGGCCTGAATGCCGACATTCCGGCGCTTACTAACCGGAACATCCCTTTGGAAAAACTCGTCGTAGGAATTAATCTGGAGCTCGATGAGGTTAGGTGGCTCGATGGCCTCTTTCAATTTACCGAATTGGATGCGTTCAGACATGGTTTTGGTGCGGTGCCGCGGGTTGGGTTGGCCGGGTTCAGTCGGCCGGGTTCAGTCGCCGATCACTGGAAACAAAAGATCCGGCATCGATGAACGGCCTCTTTGTAAGGCGGTTGCGATGACGGAGACTTGTTTGTTTTGTGGTGCTGGACGGCAGATGTTTGTGAGAAAAACGGATGAAGCGAGCGAGGAAAAGTAGGGAGTTTGGCAGAGGGATCAAGGAAATTTTTCCCGATCCCCCTGCGCAAAAAATCCGACTTACTTGATGTCCACTTTGGCGCCAGCGGCCTCGATCTTTTTCTTGATCTCGGCGGCTTCTTCCTTGGTGACACCTTCTTTGAGAGCCTTGGGGGCTCCTTCGACGAGGGCTTTCGCCTCCGCGAGTCCGAGACCGGCCACAGCGGCGCGGACCTCTTTAATGACGGCAATCTTGTTGCTGCCTGCATCGGTAAGGATGACATCGAAGGATGTCTTCTCCTCAGCGGCGGGAGCTGCAGCGGCGGGACCGGCGGCTGCAACGGCTACGGGAGCAGCGGCGCTGACGCCCCATTTTTCTTCGAGTTGTTTAACGAGGTCAGCGATTTCGAGGACGGTGAGTCCGCTGAGCTGATCGACGAGTGCTTGTGTGTCTGCCATATGATGTGTGTGTTTTGGTATCGTCGCTTCCCGAGGCATCGGGTCGATTGAGCTGAGCAGCCGCCCAGCCGACGAGGAACCGGTTTATGTTTGGTTGGTATCCGCGCAGAGGTCCGAAAACCTCCACGCGAAAGTGTGGAATTCGGTTTAGCTGGCGGAGCCGAGGGCGTCGGCTTTGGCTTTGAGGACGCGGGCGAGGCTCGAGGCGGGCTCGTTGAGCACACGCACGAACTGGCTGGCCGGGGTCTGCAAAAGTCCCAGGAGTTTGGCGCGGAGGACATCCTTGCTCGGGAGGTCGGCAAGTTCATTGACTTGCGTTGCATTGAGCGGAGCATTGTCGAGCACGCCAGCGCGAACGGTTGGGAGCTTGAACTCCGCTGCGAAGGATTTGATCACCTTGGCGGCGGCGCAAATGTCGGTCTCTCCGGTGACCATGGCGGTCTGACCGGCTAGTGAGTCGGTGAGCTCGGGCATCTGCAATTCCTGTGCCGCGATGCGGAGGAAGGTATTGCGGACTACGCTCATCCGGGCGCCAGCCTCGGAGAGGCGGGTGCGGAGCGACTCGAAGTGGGGCACTTTCATGCCGGAGTAATCGACGATCAGGAGATAAGGCGAGGCTTGAAGCTTCTCGCGGATGTCGGAAACGATGTTTGTTTTCTCGGGTCTCATGGATGAAATGGCTTAGTTTTTGAGATAAGGAGCCGGATCCACACGGAGACCGGGCGACATCGTGGCGCTGAGGGTGATCGCGTCGACAAACGCGCCCTTGGCGGTGGCGGGGCGGGCTTTGACCACGGCGTCAATAACGGCGCTGCCGTTTTCAACGAGGGATTTCGCGTCGAAGGAAAATTTGCCGACGGGAACAGCGATGTTGCCGTTTTTGTCGAGTTTGAATTCCACGCGGCCGGCTTTGACTTCTTTCACGGCTTTCGCGGTGTCGTCCGTGACGGTGCCGGTTTTTGGATTCGGCATGAGGCCACGAGGTCCGAGGACCTTGCCGAGCTTGCGGACTTCCGCCATGGCAGCGGGAGTGGCGACGGCGACATCGAAATCGGAGAAGCCGGAGGTGACTTTTTTGATGAGATCCTCGAATCCCACATATTCCGCACCGGCCTGCTTGGCGGCTTCGGCGGCTTGGCCGCTGGCGAAAACAAGCACTCGGACATTCTTGCCGCTACCATTCGGGAGTGGGCAAGTGCCGCGGACCATCTGGTCGCTCTGCTTGGGATCGACACCCAGCTTGAAGGAAAGAGTCACCGTCTGGTCGAACTTGACGGGAGGAAGGGTTTTCAAGGTTTCAACGGCGTCATTCAGAGAGAATTTTTTATTCGCCTCTACTTTGGCCGCTGCCTCGCGGTAGCGTTTGCTGCGTTTTTTTTGCATGTATTTTTTGCAGTGCGAACGACCATCCGGTCTCCTGCGGTTGAAGTGCCCCGGTTCGCGGGAGGGGAGAGACTAGGGGCGAGTCAACGACTGTCAAACAAATTTCCAAAAAAAATTTGACTCCGTGCCGACGACTTCTAGTGTGCACGTCCGCGCTTCCGCCCAACGGCGCCACCATTTCATGAAAGCCAAAAACATCGAAGCAGCCTCCAAGGTCATCACCGAGTCCCAGATTTTAATCAACATGGTCTCCCGTCGTGTTCGTCAGTTGAACGCCGGAAGCCGCCCGCTCATCGACGCCGAGATCGGCGAAGGATTCGCGGACATCGCGCTGCAGGAAATCGCACAAGGCAAGATCGGCCTTGCAGCGCCCGAGACCCTAGCGGCCTAAGGCCTGCCCTGCGGTCGCGCACCGCTGTATGTCCTCGGAAATTACCACAAACCGGAAAGCTTTTCGGGATTTCCACATCCTCGAGAAATTCGAAGCCGGCGTGGAATTGAAAGGCACGGAAGTCAAGTCCCTCCGGGCTGGCTTGGT
>JBILML010000020.1:0-55535 GCA_044375555.1 Terrimicrobiaceae bacterium | reverse complement strand
GTGAACCCGAGGGAAAAATACGCCACCTGCCGCTTTGATTCACCTGTGCGACCCTTAAAAATTGATCACCTGAGTGGCGAAGCAACCTTGAAATTTTGCGACTGTCAACTCGTGTGCCGCTGCCCTGGAGTGTCGCACGGAATTTTCAAAATCGTGTAATCTCAACACATGCCCCCGTTCCATGTGATGACCAAGCCCATCGGGCCGATCTGCAATCTTGACTGCACCTACTGCTACTACCTTGAAAAGGAAAAGCTCTACCCGCGCGGTGAAACCTTTCGAATGTCTCCCGAGGTGCTTGAAACCTACATTCGCGACTACTGCGCCGCGCAGCATACCCCGGAAATCTCGATGGCCTGGCAGGGCGGCGAGCCCACTCTACTCGGAGTGGATTACTTCCGACGCGTGGTGGAACTCCAAAAAAAACATGCTGGCGGACGCCCGG
Source organism: Terrimicrobiaceae bacterium (assembly GCA_044375555.1). Lineage (GTDB taxonomy): Bacteria > Verrucomicrobiota > Verrucomicrobiia > Chthoniobacterales > Terrimicrobiaceae > UBA967. The sequence goes on along the minus strand of JBILML010000020.1, from coordinate 55,090 downwards.
TCTCCAATGCGATACAGACCAACGGCACGCGACTGGACGCGGAGTGGTGCCGGTTTTTCCGTGAGAACCAATTTCTTGTCGGCCTGAGCCTCGACGGCCCTCGAAAGCTGCACGACACCTACCGCATGGACAAGGGCGGCAAGTCCACATTCGACCGAGTGACAGTCGGCCTCAAGCTCCTCAAGCGCCACGGCGTGGAGTTCAACACCCTCACCGTCGTCTCCGCGAGCAATGTGAAACGCCCCTTGGAGGTTTACGATTTCCTCAAGGAGCAGGGCTCGGGGTTCATCCAGTTCATTCCGCTGGTCGAGCGCGCGGGCGATGGCGCTCCGCTGGACTTCGCTCCGCCGCCCGAGCCCGGAGAACTGCTGCGGGAAGTCACCCGCTGGAGTGTGCCTGCCGAATGCTACGGAAATTTCCTGTGCACGATTTTCGACCGCTGGGTGCGCGAAGATGTGGGAAAAGTCTTTGTCCAAATCTTCGATGTGGCCCTCGGCATCTGGAGCGGCCGGGGCGCAAGTCTGTGCGTGTTTCAAAAGGATTGCGGCCGCGCGCTCGCGATGGAGCACAACGGCGATGTCTTCTCCTGCGACCACTTCGTCTATCCCCGATACAAACTAGGCAACATCCTCAACCGCTCGCTTGGCGACATGGTGGAATCAATGGAACAGCAGACCTTCGGCCGCGCGAAATCCGAAACGCTTCCGGCCTACTGCCACCGCTGCGAGGTGCGCTTCGCCTGCAACGGCGAGTGTCCGAAGCACCGCTTCATCAAAACCCCCGATGGCGAGGACGGTCTCAACTACCTCTGCCCAGCCTACAAGAAATTCTTCACGCACATCGACGCCCCGATGCGAATGATGGCCGATCTGCTACGCGCCGGGCGCGCTCCAGCGGAAATCATGGGGATACACCGCTAAGCCGGAGCAATGCGAGGCATCGGCATCGGCTCGTCGCGCAGGTTGGCCTGAAGAAAAGCCAACAGCAAATCCCGCTTCAAATCCGCTGCTGAGGGATCGTGCCAAAGGTTCCGCACCTCGCCGGGATCGTTTGCGAGATCGAACAACTCACCCTCCGTGCCATCGCGGTAAACGGTGATTTTGTGAGTGGCTGTGACGAAGGTCCGCATATGGAAACGCACGGCGCCATGGTGGTTCTCAATCACCACATCGGTCCGCACAGGCTCTCCGAGAAGCCAATCCGGCAATTGGTTTTTTCCAGTCATGCGACTCGGAACGGGAAGGCCGCAGGCGGACAAAACCGTCGGCGCGAAATCCACCAGGCTTTGCAAGGAGGTCCGTGAGCCCTGTGAAACCCTGCCCGGCCAGCGCGCGATGAAGGGCACTCGAACGAGGTCCTCATAAGAGTGGATCGCTTTCGCCGTGAGGCCGTGATGTCCGAGAAAGTGCCCGTGGTCGGAGGTGAAAACGACCAGCGTGTTTTCAGCACGCCCCGAGGCCTCGAGCGCATCGAGTATCCGGCCGATCTCGCGGTCCATGAAACTCGTCATGCCATAGTAACACGCCATGTCGCGTCGGAGACGGTCCTCGTCATGGGCTTGGAACCAGCCTCCGTGGATCGGCTCCCCGCCGGTGGCCCGCTCCCACCAGCCCGGTTCGTCAATCTCGGCGGCATGGCGAAAATGCGGGGCATTGCACGAGTGTTCCCCACGCTCCATCCGGCCGGGCTCCATGTCGTCGGGATCATACATCGAGGCCCACGGCTCGGGCACCAGATACGGCGGGTGGGGATCATGGAAACTCGACCAGATGAAAAACGGTTTGTCGCCCGCCGCCTCCATCGCCGCGATTGTTCGCTCCGAGGTCCAGCAATTGTAATGGAATTCCTCAGGGAGGTTCCATGTCCGCGAGGAATAGATTTGTTCGGATTTGGCGGCATCCGTCGGCCACGACTCGAAATACTCACGCCAATTCGCGAGCCCCTTTTCCTCCATCCAAAGCGCGTAATGGCCCCCGACATGGGATTCCGCCGCGTGCATACGCGCCGTCTCGATGTGTCGAAATCCATACCAAGGACCATGAAACCCCCGCCAAAAATCCAGATCGCGCAAGAGCGGTTGGCACTCGATGGATTCCATGCCGGGCTGCGAGGCCAGCGGCTGGAAATGCGCTTTGCCGATCAGCGCGGTATGGAAGCCGGCGTCGTCGAGAATTCCCGGAAGGGTCGCCACATCCTCGAAAAGTTTGGTCCCGAGCGACCACGCCCCATGCTGCGACGGCATCATCCCGGTGAGCAGGCTCGCTCGCGAGGGCGTGCAGGTGGGATTTGCACAATAGGCCCGGTCGAATCGCGCTCCTTGCCCGGCCAATCGATCCAAGGCCGGTGTCTGGATTTTCGGATTCACCGAACCCAAAGCCGACCAGTGCTGCTGGTCCGAGGTGATGAGGAGAATATTTGTCGGCATTTTCTCGAACTTGGAATCCTTCGACATCCATCAGGGGATCTTCACCCGACAGACGGATGCGCGGGGCGTCTAGAATCAAGAAATGTTCTATATCGAATCGCCCCCGCCACAATGTGCAAAAGTCGAAAAAGTTGATCTTCGGAGTCCACCCGGGGCCGTGCGGGGTTCAACAAGCAAGAAGTGGGCTGGATTTGAATGCTCGCGGAATCCGCTGTGGCGAGGCGCTCGCCGCGACGACCGCCTCTGCCGTTACGCTCAAAAAGCTGAATTAGCCAAACGGAATGAACTTCCGTCGGTAGGCCGCCGCAGTTAGGCCGCAGTGTTTTTTGAATGCCCGGCAAAAGTTTTCCGTATTCGCATACCCCACATCCATCGCGATAGATTTGATGGGAGCGCCAGTGGTCACCAGCTTGTGGCGGGCGGACCGCATCCGCTGGAGAATCAGGTGTTGGTGCGGCGTCATTCCAACGTGCTCGCGGAACTGGGCATGCAAATACGATGCGCTGAGGCCGAAGCGCGCGGCCAGATCCTCCACGCCGAGCGGTTCGGCGTAGTGGCGGTCCATGTGGCTCATCACGTTCGCCACGAGCGGAGGAATCGACCGGTGCTTTACGCTCCGCTGGAATTCCTCCAACCGGAAACGGAACTGGCTCCAGATCAATTCGCCAAGCACTCCGTGATCATGATCAGTATGGTGAAATGCGAAAAGAATCTCCTCCGAAAACCGCAACGCCTGGCTTACGACCGCCCACTGGAAAACACGCGGCCAGGAAAACCGCTGCGACAGGCGATCCAGGCGGTAGCGCACAGTCATGCAGGCGTAGTGTCCATCCCCCGGCGTCCGACTGACGGTGGATTGGCCGGGGTTGTGGGCGAATACCGCTCCCACGCCATGGAGATCGTTTCCGCCAGGCGAATAAACCGCCCCTTCGGTGATCAGCTCGAACAGCAGAAAATTTTCGGGAATGACCAAAGGCCTGTCCGCCCCGCCAGGCCCGCTGATATAGTGGCCCACACTCTCCAAGGCCGTCTTCACTCCAGCACCATTAATCATAGGTTTTGTCAATTTTCTCCCGGTCAGATTCTGATATTACTCCGACTTCGCACCAAGCCAGACCTGTTTTCATCAACTTCCTACAATACAACCCAGCATGATTCCACAAATTACCGTTCAACTTTACAGCGTTCGCGAACAAGCCGCCGCCGACTACGAAGGCACGATCCGCGCCATTGCCGCCATGGGATTCGGCTGCGTCGAGCCGGCCGGGTATCCGGGCTCATCCGCAGCGAAGGCCGCAAAGCTATTCCAAGAACTCGGCCTCAAGGCGCCAACCTGCCACGGCGCTCTGCCGGTGGGAGACCAAAAGAACGCTGTGATCGAGGAGGCACTGCTTCTCGGACACGAAGCGATCATCACCGGCTGTCCGCCTGATTTTAAGGCGAATTTCGCATCGTCTGATGCGGTCAAGGCCACTGCGGAACTTTATTGCGAAGCGGCCGCAAACGCCGCCGCCCATGGCCTCCAGGTCGGGTATCACAACCACGACTGGGACCTGATCGATGTCGACGGAACGCCGGGCTACCGGATTTTTCTGGAGAACACGCCGGATACCGTCCTGTGGGAAGCGGACGTCTTTTGGGTCGCGAAAGCCGGGCTCGATCCCGTCGCCTTCCTCAATGAGATCGGCCCGCGCGGCAAGGTGCTCCATTTCAAGGATGGAGTCATCAGCGCCTCAGACACCTTCACCGAGGCCGAGACTGAGAGCGGCAAGATCATGGTCAGCAATTCTTCGCCCTTCCTTCCCGCGGGTGCTGGCCAGCTAGACCTGCAAGCAGCCTCGAAAGCCGCGACCTACGCGAAATACATCGCCGTCGAACTCGACAGCTACACCGGCGACATGATGAAGGCCGTGCAGGAAAGCTACCATTACCTCACGAGCACCGGCATAGCCCGCGGCAACAAATAAGGACCAACCATGCAAAACAAATCCAAAGTCCGCGTCGGCATTATCGGTTGCGGAAACATTTCCCAGGCCTACTTCAACGGGGCTAAACTTTTCGAAGTCCTCGAAGTGGTCGCCTGCGCCGATCTCAACCCAGAAGCCGCCAAGGCCAAGGCTGCAGAAAATGGCTGCGTGGCCCAAACGGTGGACGAGTTGCTGGCGAATCCCGACGTGGATCTGGTCGTCAATCTCACAATCCCGTCGGTCCACGCTGAGGTCAGCCTTGCAGCGCTCAATGCTGGCAAGCACGTGCATTGCGAAAAACCGCTGGCAGTCCATCTCGACGATGCCAAAAAAGTGATCGACCTTGCCGGAGAAAAAGGGCTGCTCGTGGGCTGCGCGCCGGACACCTTTCTCGGAGCCGGACTCCAGACCGCACGGAAAATGGTGGACGACGGATGGATCGGAAAAGTTTTCAGCGGCACGGCGTTCCTGATGTCCCGCGGCCCGGAATCCTGGCACCCGAACCCCGCATTTTTCTACGAAGTCGGGGGCGGCCCGATGTTCGACATGGGCCCGTATTACATCACAGCACTGGTCCATCTTCTAGGCCCGGTGAAGGAGGTCAGTGGTGTGACCACGCGCGCCTTCGAAGAGCGAATCGCCACTTGTAAGGAGCAGTTCGGAAAGCTGCTCCCCGTTTCCGTTCCGACCCATTCCTCAGGCACGCTCGTGTTTCATTCGGGAGCCATTGTGACGGTGACGATCTCATTCGATGTGCACAGCCACGGGCACAGCCCGATCGAACTTTATGGCAGCGAAGGCTCGTTGAAGGTGCCCGATCCAAATACCTTCGGCGGTCCGTTGGAGGTTTGGACACCAACTACCGGCGAGTGGCGCAATCAAGCTCTGAGCCATCCGTATAGCGAAAATAGCCGCAGCATCGGAGCCGCCGACATGGCCTATGCTATCCTTGATGGCAGCAGAAAGCGCAGCCACCGCAGCAGCGGGGCGCTCGCTTACCACGTGTTGGAAGTCATGCACGCCTTCGAAAGGTCTTCCGACCTCAAGAAGCACGTTTCCATAGCATCCAACCCGCAGCAGCCTGAACCACTCCCGCTCGGATTGATCAAAGGCCGTCTCTAACTCGACCCTTCATATCGCCCATCTGCTGATTCCCACGCGCGAAGGGCCTGCGGCTTTTGCCCATGGTTTTAAATTACGCGTTGCCTCAATCAAAAAAGACACCAAGGTTAAGGTTTATTCATAAACGCCCGGAGGGCGAGGTAGCGGCAGCCCGAGCACCGGCGGGAAAGAGCTCGGGCGCTGGCGCCAAGCCAGAGCTACCGGTTTGTGAATAAACCGGCCGCATCATTTCAGGCGGCGTGTTTGCTTTCCTTGACTTTTAGCAGTTTCCAAATTTTGCGTAGTTTCCCTTCGATGTCTTCCCTCAGCATGAAGGGATCGAGTTCGGCGAGTTTCCTTTCCAGACGATACAGTTCTTTTGGGGAGATGGTTTTACATGCCTTCAACCTATCAAACGGCGTGATCGCTTCATCATAAACACGCCTCCTACGACTTCCCTTGACCTCCGTGCGGACCAGCTTCATGACCGGACAGAAGAAGTTGCGAAACAGGCTCCACTACTTGGCGTAAAGGTCGTTGAGCGCCTCGGCCACCTCATCCCCCTCGAGCCGCCCGTAACCGATGAGTTCACGCACATAGGTGAGCAGGGTCAGTCCCACATATTATCATATTTTCAGGTAAGCCTTATGAGTGGATCCCGCTCAGTCTGCCAAAATTCTTGGCGTTTCAATAACTCCCTCCTCTGCGTCCCGGCTCTGCGGGAGGATTTGGTTTGTGGGATTCGGCGCTTTCGCGCCTGAGTCTTGGGTCCGCTCGGCGAGCCGCCCCTACCTTGGGCCTTTCGATTCGCGAGGATTTGTGCCATTCGCGGGCTTGCTCCCGAACGGCAGAGGACTGCCGTTGCTACAATGCTCCCCTCTCCGTGTCCCTGTGCCTCCGTGAGAGCCCCTGTTTTTACATAGCCGGGACGGCCGTTCTACCCTCTTTGCGGTTTCGGGTCTTGGCGTGAGGATTTGCTGAGGGGATTTTACCAACGGGCTTGGAGGTGGGGATAATCCAAAAGTTTGCGATCGGTGGTCAGGAGAACCAAATCTTCACAGCGTGCTGTGGCGGTCAAAACACGGTCGGCGGGATCGGAATGGAAACTGCCGGGAAGGGAGTAGGCCTCTTCCATGATTTCGAAGGTGATGGGTTTGACATCCCAACCATTCGTTTCGATCGCGTCGCGGAACCAAGGCTTCCAATGGACTGGCAGCTCGATGCGGCCACGGTCTTGAAGGCAGGCCAACTCGGCCGTGGAAATCGGAGACACAAAAATTTGCTCCGCCTCGCGGATCAATCGGCGCGTGGTGGCCGAAATGCACGGGTCATCGATTCCCAAAAAAATGATCGCGCAGGTGTCCAGCAGGAGGTTCATCGAAGCATGTCCCACTCGGATGGCGGAATGGCGGGTTGAGTCAGATCGCCATGGATGAGGACGCCGCTTCCCTTGGCCCAGCCGATCTTGGTCCGGTGGTGCTTGCCAGATCCCTTCGCGGAATGAGGCGAGATTTTCGCCACGGGGATGTTCCGTCGGCAAATCACGATGGTTTCCCCTTCCTCGACCTCATCGACGATGCTGGAAAAATGGGTTTTAGCATCAGCCACATTCCATGTCTTCATGGTCGCAATGTTAGTCTAGAAGTTGGTCATGTCAATTTCTGCGAAGTCACGACTTTGTGTGCGTGAGCAACTTTCAAAAGCCAAAAAACGGAAATTTGATTTTGTTGGTTCGCGGGCCTGCTCCCAAACGGCAGAGGACTGCCGTTGCTACAATGCTTCCCTCTCCGTGTCCCTGTGCCTCCGTGAGAGCCCCTGTTTTTACATAGCCGGGACGGCCGTTCTACCCTCTTTGCGGTTTCGGGTCTTGGCGGGAGGATTTGGTTTGGGGAGACGGCGCATTCGCGCCTGAATTTTGGGTCCGCTCGGCGAGCCGCCCCTACCATTTTTTTCGATTCGCGAGGATTCGCGTCATTCGCGGGCCTGCTCCCAAAACGGCACAGGACTACCGTTGCTACAATGCTTCCCTCTGTGTCCCTGTGCCTCCGTGAGAGACCCTTCGAGACTCTACGCGGCTGCCAAAACCTCGGCGGCGGTTTTGAAGTGGGTCTTCGCTAGGCCCTCGAGCACCTCTGGCCCGTGGGTTCGGATCAACTCCATTGCCGTGTTTTTTACATTCGCCGAAACACCGCGCGGCAGGACGGTGCCGATCTCGGAGCCCTTCGCATCCAGCCAGTCGATGAATTTTTCCCGCGCCAGGATCGAGGCGGCGGCGACGGCGTAGTCGGACTCGGCCTTCGTGCGTTGTTCGAGCACGAGCTTGCGTCCATTTTCCATCAAGGCCCGCTCGAGGAGTCGCACATGGGCGAACTTATCGGACAGCGCCCTTGGGCAATCGGGGCAGAGTTTGCACAAATCCTCGATGGCTCGCGCATGGCCCCAGGCGAGGAGGCGGTTGAGGTCGCCGATTTTGCGGTAAAGGTCGTTGTAACGCGGCGGGGCGATGACCACGGTGCTCGTGGGAACCCGCGCCCGGCGGATCGCCGCTGCCAGTTCGCGGATTTTCTTGTCGCTCGTAACCGCCTTGCTGTCGCGCACGCCGGCGTCTTTGAGAGTGCGGGCGATCTCGGGATTCACATACGCGCCGCAAATTACCAACGGGCCGAAAAAGTCCCCCTTCCCACTTTCATCGATGCCGAAATGCGGCTCGAAAAGCTCGGGCGAGTGGACCTCCTCGTAGCCGAATTTCGCCTCCCCCAGCACGCGCGGTTCGAGGACGAGCGTGATGAAATCCTCGATCCCCCGGCCTTGGATTAAGGCCTTCGGTCCCTTCGCATAGACCGCCACGGTCAGCTTCGCCTTTTTGGCGAAGTAGAGCATGTAGGGCCGCTCCTCGAACTCGAAGCCCTCCGAGGCCAGCACTCCGCGCAAAACCCCGGCCTGCAACTCGGTAAGCGGAGCGGTGTGGCTGTGGAGAGGTTTTGGTGCGGACATCTGGGAGTTTTGCGCGTAATCCCTCGGGCGTGTCGAGATGATAGACGAGAAAATCCGATCCGGTTTCCACAAGGCGCTCGGAGCTTGGTTCCAAGCCTCGGGCCGCTCGCTGCCTTGGCGAGACGACCCCTCGCCCTACCGCGTGCTTGTTTCGGAATTTATGCTCCAGCAAACCACCGTCGCCGCCGTCCTGCCCTACTTCGCGCGGTGGATGCGGAGCTTTCCCGATGTGGCAACCCTTGCCGCCGCCCCCGAGGAATCGGTGCTGAAGCAATGGGAAGGTCTCGGCTACTACTCCCGCGCCCGAAACCTCCACAAGGCTGCCAAGGCGATCTCGGCGAATTTCCAAAACAAGATCCCAGCCGAATTGAGCCAACTCCGCTTGCTTCCCGGCATCGGCCCCTACACCGCCGCCGCCATCGCGGCCTTTGCGTTTGATCAACCCGTTCCAGTTCTTGATGCGAATATCGCCCGCGTGATCGCGCGGCTTTTCGATTGTCGCCAAGACATCACCACCGCCGCCGGACGCCGTTTTTTGGAACAAGCCGCCACAGCCCTTCTGCCTGCCAGCGGAGGCCGCCAGCATACCTCGGCGCTCATGGACCTCGGCGCCACGATCTGCCGGTCCGGCCCGCCCGAATGCTCCCTCTGCCCCGTTCAGAAATTCTGCCGCGCCGCCGACCCCGCCTCGCTACCCATCAAGCCCGCGAGAAAACCGGTCACTCGCCTCGTGGAGTGGTGCGCCCTGGCGACCCAGCGGCGCCGCGTTTTTCTGATCCCATCCCCCGGGCCGCGCTGGAAAGGCCTCTGGCTCCTCCCCCCCGCCGAACCAAGCGACACCGAGCCAACCGCCACGCTCACCTACGCGATCACCCGCTACCGCGTGACCCTCCACCTTCGCCCAACCGCTCCGGCCGCTGATTGGACTCCGTTCGCCCTCGACAACCTCCCCCCGATGCCCACCCCCCACCGGAACGCCCTGGCCCTCGCCCTCACAAAGCCTCGAGCCCCTATCGAATAAACTCATCGCCCGACACTTCAGGCGTGGGTGCCGTAGAGGCGGTCGCCGAAATCTCCTAGGCCGGGGACGATGTATTTGTTGGCGTTCAGCGATTCATCGAGGACACCGAGGATGATTGGAACTTCGGGATGGGCGCGGGCAACGGTTTCGACGCCCTCGGGGGAGCCGAGGATGCAGACGAGGCTGACATCGCTCGCGCCATTGTCTTTCACGAGCGACAAGGCTTTCGCGGCTGAGCCTCCGGTGGCCAGCATGGGGTCCACGACGATGGTTCGTGTGTCGGCGACGGGCGGAAGTTTGCAATAGTAGCTCCGGGCCTCGGCAGTTTCGTGATCTCGTTCCAGGCCGATGTAGCCGACGGAAATGTCGGGGAAGACATCCTGAAACGGCTGAACCATGCCCAACCCAGCGCGGAGAATGGGAACCACGACCAGCGAGCGGGCCAGAACGCGTCCCGTGTGCGGCGCGAGGGGCGTCTCGATTTTTTTTTCCACCGTCTCGAGGTCGCGCGTGGCTTCGAGCGCGAGAATCATTGAGAGCTGGTAGCTGAGATTCCGAAACAACGCCGGCTTGGTCGTTCGGTCGCGCAGATGGGTGAGGATGTGGGCAGCCAGTGGATGTTCGAGCAGGCGAAGGGGCATAGCGAAGTCCTTCGAGGAAAATTCTTACCCGATCAAGGCCGAAAGCTCTTTCACGCGGCGGGCGAAGAGGTCGAGCGTGGCTTGGACGGGTTCGGGGCTGGCCATGTCCACGCCGGCTTCGCGGAGGGTTTCGACCGGGAATTTGCTGCCGCCACTCTTGAGGAAGCCGAGGTAGCGGCTGGCGTCGCCGGTTTCAAGGACCTGGCGGGCGAGCGCGGCGGCGGCGGAGATGCCGGTGGCGTATTTGTAGACATAGAACGCGCTGTAGAAATGCGGGATCCGCAGGCACTCGAGATCGAGTTCCTCGTCGATCGAGAATTTCGGACCGAAGTAGTCGGTGAGCAGGCTGCGGTAGATTTTTTTGAAACCCTCGAGTGTGACGGCGTCGCCGCGCTCCTCGGCGGCGTGGGCCTCGCGCTCGAACTCGGCGAACATCGTCTGGCGGTAGAGCGTGCCTCGCAGGTCATCGATCTGGCGGTTCAGGATGAACGCCTTCATCACGGGATCGCTCGTGGTTTTTAGCAAATGCTCGGTGAGGAGCATCTCGTTGAAGGTCGAGGCGACCTCGGCGAGGAAGATCGGGTAGCCGTGGTTCTGGTAAAGCTGGGCCCGGCTGGAATGCCAGGTGTGCATCGAGTGGCCGGCCTCGTGGGCGAGCGTGTAGACATCCGAGAATACATCGGCCTTGTAGTTCATCATGATGTAGGGCGGGCTCGAGAAGGTGCCGTAGGAAAAGGCCCCGCTGCGCTTGCCTTTGTTCTCGTAGCGGTCGCACCAGCGCCCGTCGCGCAGGCCGTGCGCCATGGCGGCGGTGTATTCGGGCCCGAGCGGTTCGAGAGCATCGACGACTTTCTCCACCGCTTCGTCCCAAGGGACATTCGTTTTCACGCTCTCCACCATCGTGACATAGGTGTCGTAGTGGTGGATTTCCTCGAGCTTGAGCACACGGCGGCGGAGTTCGAAATACTCGAAAAGCGGCGCGAGGTTGGCGCGGACGGTCGAGATGAGGTTGTCGTAGATCGCCACCGGCACATCATCCGAGAAAAGTGCGGCCTCGCGGGCGGAGGCGTGGTTGCGGGCGCGGGCATAGAAAACATCGGCGCGAATGGAATTCGAAAGGCCGGCGGCGAGGGAGAATTGGTGGTCCGAAAACTCGCGGTAGAACTGGTGGAATGCCGCCTTGCGCACGGCGGGATCGCGCTGCTGGAGGAAGGACGAGAACGAACTCTGCGTCAACTCGCGCTCATTGCCCTCAGCGTCCTTCAGCACGCCGAACTTCATGTCCACATTCGTGAGCTGGGAGAAAGTCTCGGAGTGACCGCGCATCGCGGAGGAGCCGAGCGCGAGGAGGCGTTCCTCACCCGCAGTGAGCGTATGCGGTTTGTTGCGGCGGAGTTTTTGGAGCGGGGTCGTCCAATCGACCAGCGCGGAGTCGGCGAGGAATTCGGCAAAGCGATCGTCGGGGATTTGCTGGATTTCGGGCGAGATGAAGGAAAAGGCCTCACCGACTTTGACGAGCAGACCGTCGAGTTTCGCCTCGCGGGAAAGTGCGGTGGCGTCCGCACTATCCCCCGCCGTGGAGAGGGCGGCGTATTGGTTGAGTTGATCGACAAGCTGATCGATGGATTTCTCGAATTCGAGGCACTCGGCCAGCGCGGCAGGTGATTCGGCAAGATGGCCACGGAATTTCGCCACACCCGCGAAGGAGGACTGGAGCTTGGCGAAGTCAGCCTCCCAATCCGCGTCGGTTGGGAAGAGTGGCGAGAGGTCCCATTTGTCGGACTCGGGAATTTCAGTGCGGAGCGGAGTGCGGGTCGTGGACATGATGCGTGAGACTACAACGCTGGAGCGTCCCCCGCCAACCCCGCAAGACTTGACGCCGATCTGCGAGCGAAGGACAAAGGCTCCCCTCACCTCCTAAAAAAATATCCCATGACAATCCTTGGCATCGACATCGGCGGAACGGGCATCAAAGGCGCTCCCGTGAATGTGAAAACCGGCAAACTCTTAGCCGAGCGATTCCGCATCCCCACGCCGCAACCCTCCCACCCGTCCGCTCTGGCAGACGCTGTGGAGCAGATCGCCGCCCACTTCAAATACCGTGGACCTGTCGGGATTACTTTTCCCGGGATCGTCAAAAACGGCGTGGTGACTTTTGGCACGAACATGGCCCCTGAGTGGTCTGAGGCGGATGCGTCCGCCATTTTTGCGAAACGCCTCGGCCATCCCGTGACGGTGGTGAACGACGCCGACGCGGCTGGCTACGCCGAGATGCGCTTCGGCGCGGGGCGCGACAAGAAAGGGGTCGTGCTGATGCTGACCTTCGGCACCGGCATTGGCTCCGCGCTTTTCTGTGACGGAGTTTTGATTCCGAACACCGAGTTCGGACATTTGAAAATCAGGGGGAAATCCGCCGAGTGCCGCGCTTCCGAGCGTGTCCGCGAAGACGAGGATTTGAGTTTTAAAAAATGGTCCAAGCGCGTGAGCGAATACCTCGCGGACTTGGAGCCGCTCCTCTCGCCCGAGTTATTCATTGTCGGCGGGGGCATCAGCAAAAAGGCCGACAAATTTCTCCCCCGGCTCGCGGCCATGACCAAAGTGCCGATCGAGGCGGCCATCCTGCAAAACAACGCCGGCATCATCGGCGCGGCGTGCCTGGCCAAGAAACCTTCTTGATCTCGCAGCGCGTTTGCGCCAGTTTTCCCGTCCCTTTTACGGGGTCTTAGCTCAGTTGGTAGAGCGCCTCAATGGCATTGAGGAGGTCAGGGGTTCGAATCCCCTAGGCTCCACCACCACCGCGTTTCAGGCCGAAACGGGTTCCGCCACCAAGTCGTAGGTTTGCGCACCGAGGACTTTGACATCCGCAAAGGTGCCGGGCTCGGCGGGATGGGTCAAAATCACACGGCAATCGACCTCCGGCGCGTCGTGTTCGGTGCGGGCGGCGTTTGGCGTTTCCACCAAAACCCGGAGCGTGCGACCGGTCTGCGACTCGGCCATTTCGCGGGCGATTTTTTGTTGGAGAGCCATGGCTTGACGATGGCGGCGGTTTTTCACTCGAGTGGGCACTTGATTTTCCATCTTCGCGGCGCGGGAGCCCTCCTCCTGCGAGTAATTGAAAACGCCGAGGCGCTCAAAGCGGGTCGTCTCGATGAACTCCAGGAGGCTCTCGAAATGCTCCTCCGTCTCGCCGGGGAAGCCGACGATGAAGGTCGTGCGCAGGCCGATGCCGGGAATGCCGGCGCGGATGCGGTGGATGAGATTTTCGATGTGCTCGCGGGAGGTCTCGCGGCGCATGAGTTGCAGCATCTCGCCGTGGATGTGCTGGAGCGGCATGTCGACATACTTCGCGACATGGGGATTGCGGGCGATCGCGGCGATGAGTTCGTCACTCCAATGCGCGGGGTGCGTGTAGAGAAGGCGAACCCAGAAATCACCGCCGATGTCGGCGATCTCGTCGAGAAGATGGACAAGCGAAGTTCCGCGACCGGAGTCCACAGGCTGGCGGGGACCGGCTTTTTCGCTCCAGAGGTCCATGCCGTAGTAAGTGGTGTCCTGGCTGATGAGGTTGATCTCTTTCACACCCTCGGCGACGAGGCCGCGGATTTCGCGGACGACGGAATCGATGGCTCGGCTGCGGTGGCGGCCGCGCATTTGGGGGATCACGCAAAAGCTGCACGGGTGGTTGCAGCCCTCGGCGATTTTCACATACGCGCTGTGAGCGGGAGTGAGACGGAATCGCGGGGTCGAAAAATCCGGGATGTAGCGGGACTTCGGAGTCACGAGGTTCATCACGCCGGGGGATTTTTCCTCCAGCACACGGCGGAAAATAGCTCCCGCTTCGGCGACTTGATCGAGTCCGATGAAGGCATCCACCTCGGGAAGTTCATTCACGAGGTCGCCCGAGTAGCGTTGGGAAAGACAGCCGCTCACGACAATGCGGGCATCGGGGCGGAGTTCGTCGCGCTGGCGGTTTGCCTCCAGAATGGCATCGATCGATTCCTGTTTCGCGGTGTCGATGAACCCGCAGGTATTGACGACCAGGATGTCCGCTTCGGCGGGGTTGTTTGTGATTTCGAAGCCCTCGGCTTTTGCGGATCCGAGCATCAACTCGGCATCGACGAGATTTTTGGCGCAGCCGAGGCTGATCATTCCGACACGAGGCGCTTGAGTCGTTGGGGGCACTGCCCGGACTGCCTTACTCATTCGTTGTGCTTCGGCGGGAGGAAGGTTGAAACGGCGGAAGCGAGGTTAGCGGGGTCGGAGAAGCCACCGGAGTGGCCTTGCTTTTCGGAATTGGCGTGATCGAGGTTTTAGCCAGCGGTGTGGCGGCCGGAGTGAGCGGAGGTTGGATGCGAATGGCATCGGAGGTCTGGATCTTTACGGGAGTTGCTTCGGGCGTTGGCTCGGGTGTCGGCTCGGGCTCGGGTGTCGGAGTGGATTCGACAAAAGGAGTTGGCGTGGGAGTGGCGCTGGGCGTTGGCAGGGCCTCGACGGTCGAGGCGACTGGCTGAACACGCTCGATTTTTTTCCAAGCCCTCCAAGCATAGATTCCGGCGCCGACGAGGAGCAGGAGGACGATGAGAGTGCCCACGGCGAAGAGCAAACGGCGCATGGATTTGAATTGCTCGCCTTGCATGAAGCCCGGCTTGGAGAGGAGGACATTCAGGTAGGCGTTGTCAGCGGAACCGAGTCCCTTGATGCCGGGGAGGTATTCCCGGATATCCTCGATCGGGACGCCGAGATAGTTCGCGTAATCCGTCAGAAAAAGCCGGGCGTAGGTGGGGTGGGAGAAACTCGAAAAGTCATCGGACTCGATCATGCGGAGTCGAGCAACGGGAATGCGCGTGTCCTTGGCGGCTTTCTCGATGGGAATGCCCAGCTTCTGGCGACGAGCCGAGAGGCGCGCGCCAATAAAAAAATCACTGCCGTCGTGTTGCTGTTTTTCTCTCAAAATGCACCTTCCTCATTCAGGTCCACCAGAATTTCGCGGTCTCTGGCACCATCTTTTGGACCCACGATTCCTCGGGTTTCCAAAATATCCATCACCCGGGCGGCCCGTGTATAGCCCAATTTCAAGCGACGCTGCAGCATGGAGGTCGAAGCGCGATTTTCCTGACGGATGATTTCGAGGCACTTCACAACCAATTCCTCATCCTCATCACTGACATCCTCCTCGGGCGGCGTGGTGCTGTTGAGCTTCTCGTGGATGCCGGAATCGAACTTCGGCTCGGCTTGGTTGGAAACAAATTCGACGATGCGGTGAATTTCCTCCTCGGTCACCAAAACGCCTTGGGCGCGGGTGTATTTCGAGGTTCCTGGCGGGAGGTAAAGCATGTCGCCCTGGCCGAGAAGTTTCTCCGCGCCGTTCTCATCCAGGATGACTCGGCTGTCGATTTTCGAGGCGACTTGGAAGGCGATGCGGCTTGGGATGTTTGCCTTGATGATGCCGGTGACGACATCCGCGCGGGGCGTCTGGGTGGCGACGATCATGTGGATGCCAGCAGCGCGGGCCATTTGGGTGATGCGGGCGATGGCGCTCTCCACATCCGCTGGCGCGGTCTGCATCAGGTCCGCCAACTCATCCACGATGACCACGATAAACGGCATCCGGTCGGGAATGATGAGATCGTTATCTCGCGGCACACGCACCGGCGGAGCCATGGGCTCTTCGTCCAATTCCTCGTCAGGCTCCGCCTCGGCTTCGGGCTCAGCGGGCGTTTCCTCTTCCTCCGGAGTCTCCCCCTCAGCGACGGCGACGGCTTCTGCCTCGGCATCGAGTTCGGCTTGGGATTTCGGGAGTGGGCGCTCGTTGAAGCCGGAAATATTCTTCACCTTGCACTTCGCGAAAATTTTGTAGCGCCGTTCCATCTCGTCGATCACCCAGCGGAGCGCGAGGAGCACTTTTTTGGGATCGGTCACGACGGGGGTCACAAGGTGCGGGAGGGAGTTGTAAATCTGCATCTCAACGACTTTGGGGTCGATCATGATGAAGCGGAGCTGCTCGGGCGAGTAGCGGAAGAGAAGGCTGGCGATGATGGAATTGATGCAAACGCTCTTACCGCTGCCGGTGGTGCCCGCGACGAGAAGGTGGGGCATCTTCGCGAGGTCTCCGATGATCGTGTGGCCGTAAACATCCATGCCGAGTGCGAGCGGGAGCTTCGCGGTGGACTCGCGCCACGCATCCTTTTCGAACAACTCGCGCAGGGTGACTTTTACTTTCTTCGAGTTGGCGATTTCGATGCCGACCGTGTCCTTGCCGGGAATCGGCGCGAGGATATTGATCCGCTCGGCCCGTGTGGCGCGTGCGATGTCGCGCTCAAGGGCGACGATCTTGTCCACCCGCACGCCCACATCGGGATAAACTTCGTAGCGGGTAATCGTGGGGCCCTTGGTGATCGTGCCGGGTGCGGCCTTGATTCCGAACTGAGCCAGCGTGTCGATGATGAGCATCTGGATATTTTTCAACTCCTCGCGATCGAGGGGTTCGCGGTCGCTCTCATCCTGGGCATCCAGCAGATCTGGGCCGGGCATCACATAATTCTCGAGGTGGACATCCAAGAGCCCAGGCGGGAAGGAATCCTTTGCGGGCTTGGAATTTTGGAGTTCCGAGAGTTTGGGTTTCTTGGCCGAGGGCGCGGTGGCATCGATGATTTCGGGTTCCGGAAGATCCAGCTCCTCTTGCACCGGGGCAGCCTCATCGGGCTCGGGAATTTCGACCCCTTGCTTCTTGAGCTTGCGGGTGAGTTTTTCGGCTTTTTTCTCGAGGGCCTTGCGCTCCTCCTCGATGCGCCGCTCCTCGTCGAGTGCGGCCAAGCGGGCGGCGCGGCGGGCCTCCCTCCAGGCGAGGAAGGATTTCCAAGCGCGGACTGAATCCCTCATGGGGTGCGAGGAAATCGCAAACGACAGACTCCCGATATAAAGTCCGAGCATGAGAAACACGGAGGCGGTTCCGAGAACGCTGTGAACCGCCTTCTGGCCGATCCAGAGTCCCAAAAAGCCGCCTGGTCCCTCGATGCGGAGTTCGGTTTTCCAATCTCCCAGGAACCAGGGTTGGATTTGAATCAGGCAGGCACCGATGAGAACCATCAAGAGCCCCCAGCCCACTTTGTCGCGGAGTCGGTAGCCGGGCACGCACCACTTCGCGATCCCGTAGCCGACACTCGTCATCGCCAGCAGGTAGGCCGAGGCCCCGAGAAAAAACAGGGAATAACCGGCGAGCAGAGTGCCGAGGGGACCTCCGAGATTGATCGGCGCCGAGGCGTAGTGGCTGAAGGTGCTGATGATCGGAGCCCAGGACGGCACGCTCTTCGGGCTATAGCTCGCGAGGGAGAGAAAGAGGTAGAGACCGAGGAAAACCAACCCCAGGCCGGCGAGAAACGATGGGGAGTTCGGGCTGGTCCGAGCGCGTTTTGGCATGAAGGTGTGGATGATTGCCGAAGCGGCGGGGCGGGATCAAGTGCGCGGTTGCGCCTTAGATTCCCCGCAGGCCGGTGAGCAGAAGTTCGGCGTTGGATTTTGTGTGTTGAAGATTCGAAACCAGGAGTTCCATGGCCTCGGCGGCGGGCAACTCGGAAAGTTGTCGGCGAAGCGTGACGATCCGCTCGTATTCGTCCGGATGCAGGAGGAGTTCCTCGCGGCGCGTTCCGGTTTTTACAATTTGAATGGCTGGAAAAACCCGCATCTCGGCGATGGAGCGGTCGAGATGAATCTCCATGTTGCCCGTGCCTTTGAACTCCTCGAAAATCAAATCGTCCATCCGGCTGTGCGTCTCGATGAGGGCCGTGCCGAGAATCGTGAGGCTGCCGCCCTCCTCGGTATTGCGAGCGGATCCGAAGAATTTGCGGGGCCTCGCGAGCGCCTTGGCATCCACGCCGCCACTCATGGTGCGTCCGCCCTTGCTGGGTTGGAGATTATTATAAGCTCGGGCCATGCGGGTGATGGAATCCAGAAGGATAATCACATCGCGGCCGAGCTCCACCAATCGCTGCGCACGCAGGGCGACCGTCTCACAAATCTGGATGTGGCGCTGGACGGGCTCATCGAAAGTGGAGGCATAAATTTCGCAATCGAGCGCGCGGCGCATGTCCGTGACCTCTTCGGGCCGCTCGTCCACCAGCAGAAGCATGAGGGCGGCCTTGGGGTGGTTGATGCGAATGTTGCGAGCGAGGGTTTGGAGGAGGATGGTCTTGCCGGCACGAGGCGGGGCGGCGATCAGACCGCGCTGGCCCATGCCAATCGGAGAGAGCAAATCGACAGCCCGGGCACCGACCTCGGGATCGACGGGAGTTTCTAAAAAGACGCGACGATTGGGAAAGAGCGGCGTGAGTTTTTCAAACTCCACGGGAGCCTTCCAGTCAGCAACCGGGATGCCTTCGACCGCGTGGATTTCCTCAACGACAAGCCCCTGCTCGCGATCGCGAGGAAGTCGCACTTTGACTTCGAGCATCACTCCCGGTTGGAGGGCGAGTTTTTTGACCAACGCGGAGGGAACCAAAACATCGTCGGGGCCGGGACGCAGGTCGTAGGTGGGCCAGCGGAGATTCCAGGTATCTTGAGTGCGCTCGAGCAATCCGGTGCCGGTGACAAGGCTTCCGGCTTGGAGCGTATGACGGGCCAGATCGAGGACCAAATGACGGCGGGTGCAATCCGTGCGAATGCGAAGACCGGCCTCTTCGTTGAGACGGATCAACTCGCGCAGGGGGAGTTTTTGAATCTCTTGAAAAACGAGCGGCGCCACCTGCGGCTTGGCAGGCGCGGCTTCGGGGGGCATTTCAGGATCAACCACGGTGGTCATCAAACTTGTCGGTAGGCGCCGAGACTAGGCTGGACGCCGGGGTTTGCTTCCAAAAAAAGCAAGCAGACCCGAGAGAGAGCAAAGCCGGATCAAGGAGCTTTTGGCGGAAAATAAGAAGGGGCGTTCGGATCAGCGGCCTCGCTGTGCTGGGCTTCTTCTTGGGCCTGCGCCTTCTTCTCTTTCATCTTCTCGGCGTAGCCGGGAATCGTTTCAGAAGCGGGGTGCATTTCACATCCGGTGTGGAGGACCGCAAAGGCGGCGAGGAGGGTGAGGGCTTGGAGTTTCATGGTTCGATGAGTTCGAGAGAGACGGACAAATTTCGTTTGCGGGCTGAGGCGCCAAGGAGGGTGCGGAGGGCGCGGATGGTGTGACCGCCCTTGCCGACGATTCTCGGAATATCCGAGGGCCGCGCCGCGACATAAAAAACCGTGCGGCCGGGAGTTTCGGTCTTTTTAATGACGACCGATTCCGGAAATTCCACCAGCGTTCCGATGACAAAGCGCAGGAATTCCTCCATGGCGCGCGGCAAAAGAAATTAAGCAGCCAGCTTCTTGCGGGCTTTGTTGATGATGCTGCCCACAGTCTGGCTGGGACGGGCACCATTTTGCACCCAATGATCGGCGCGCTCGAGTTCGATCGAGAAATTCTCGCCCTCTTTTTTGGGGTCGTATTTGCCGATGATCTCGATGAATTTTCCGTCACGCGGACAGCGCTGATCGGCTACCACGATGCTGTAGTAGGGGTTGTTTTTGGCGCCTTCGCGGCGGAGTCGGATTGCTACTGCCATAGTCTTTTTTTGGTTTTGGAAACCCTTTGTCGGTCTGGTTTTGTCTGTTTTTTTCGGGACGGCGGGACTTACATTCGAAAGCCCGCACCGGCTTTGGCCATGAGTTTTTTCATGGACCCCATATTTTTCATCATCTTGCGCATCTGGGTGAAGCGCAAAATCAAGTTGTTCACCTCGCTGACATGAACGCCGCTGCCACGGGCGATCCGCTGGCGGCGGCGGGCGTTCAGAATATCTGGTCGCGCACGCTCCTGCAGAGTCATGGAGAGAATAATCGCCTCCACCCGTTTCAGTTGCTTTTCGTCAACCGAGGAATCTTTGATCTTATCCATTCCGGGGATCATGCCAAGGATATTTTCGAGAGGGCCCATCTTCTTGAGCATCTTGAACTGCTGCAAGAAGTCGGTCAGATCGAAACTCGCCGTCCGGAGCTTCTCTTCCATGCGCCGCGCCTCATCCTCGGAAATCGCCTCGGCGGCTTTTTCGACGAGGCTGATGACATCGCCCATGCCGAGAATCCGCCCAGCCAATCGGTCGGGATGGAAGGCCTCGAACTGGTCGATTTTTTCGCCGACACCGATGAACTTGATTGGACGACCGGTCACCGAGCGCAGGGAAAGGGCCGCGCCGCCTCGTGCATCGCCGTCGAGCTTGGTCAGAACCAGCCCCGTCAACCCCAGCGCGCCGTGGAATTTCTCCGCGACATTCACGGCCTGCTGACCTGTGGCGGCATCAGCGACGAGGAGGATTTCGCTAGGCTGGAGGAAATCCCGGAGTTGCTTGAGTTCCTCAATCAACGGCTCGTCGATCTCCTGCCGGCCCGCGGTGTCGTAGATTTGAACATCGCCGCCAGTCGTCGCGCACCACTCCGCCGCGCGCTTTGCCACCGCGAGCACATCGGTTTCTCCCGGCTCGGGTCGGAAAACAGGGACCCCGATCTGCCCGGCGAGCACGGCGAGTTGGTCGATCGCGGCGGGCCGCATGAGGTCGCAGGCCACCAGCATGGGCGAGCGGCCTTGGGATTTCAGCAACCGAGCCAGCTTTGCCGACGAGGTGGTTTTTCCCGCACCATTCAAGCCCACGATCAGAATGCGACCGGGCTTTTCGAGATCGAGCGGGGCGGAGTCGCCGCCGAGCAAAGCGCACAGCTCTTCGTGAAAAATTTTTACGATCTGCTGGCCCGGAGTCACGCTGCGAAGCACCTCTTCGCCGAGCGCTTTTTCTTTTACCCGGGCGATGAAATCCTTCGCGACCTGAAAATTCACATCCGCATCGAGCAAGGCCAGTCGCACCTCGCGGAGGGCATCGGCGATATTCGATTCCGTGATTCTCCCCTGCCCTCGCAGGTTTTTGAAAACATCCTGAAGCTTGTCGGAAAGTCTGCCAAACATGGGTCGGGAATTTACGCGCAGCGCGGAGGAAGGAAATCTCTGATTTGCGGGATCGCGCGAACTACTCCGCCGCGGGGATTTTTTTTAGAAATTTTTCGGGATCGTTTTGGAAATCGCGCTTGCACTCCCGGCAACACACTTGGACCTCCTGCCCCTGATAATTGATCGAAATCGGGTGTCGCGAGTCAGAGAGCGGTTCGTCCGACACGATGCAGGTCTGGAGCGGATAGGGCTTCACTTCGCCGGCGAGGGCGGAGGCGAGAAATCCGAGGAGAAATGCAGTGGCAATTTTTTTCATGAAACAAAGAGGGAGCCTTTACTAGCCACTCGCCAGCCTGCGGCAAAGCGGGATTTCGCTCAGCCAACCGCGCCGGAAGATCGGATTCCTTCCTCGCCATCTCGCAAGATATTTGCAATTCGCCCTTGACTGTCGCAATCAATTTGCATTTAAGAACGCCTTCTCAAGATGAAAAAAATTCCACTCTTCTTATTGGCGATGGTTAGCAGCGCGATGTTTTGCGGAGCCCACGGGCCCGGACATTTCCACCTTAATTCGGAGCAGGAGGTCAACCAGGCCCTCAGCGAGCAAGGCCCATCCGTCGACACCCAAACCACCAACCGCGCGGCCACGACCGAGCGGTCTGGAAAAAATTTCAAAGAAATCGTTCCCGAGGCCCCCGAAAAAATCTGGGATGCCTCGCTGACGACAGGCTGGGAGAGTCGCCACATTCATTACGGCGTAAATGAAACCGGCAACGGCGGGGCTTGGACGACCGAGGTCGAGGGCTCCATCGGAGGACTGGGAATTTCCGTCTGGAATGGATTCGGACTCGGAAACGCATTTGAAGAATGGGATTTCACGATCGCCTACACGATCGAGGCTGGGCCGGTGTTTTTCATTCCGGGCTACAATTTCCGCTACGCGCCGGGAATCGTGGAGGAAGGCCATGCTCACGAACACGAGCACGGTGAGGAGGAGCATGAGGAAGAAGAAGGGCACGAGGAGGAAGAAGGCTCCCACGCGCACGGCCTCTATAATAACGAGCTCTTCGCGATCCTCGGCACGAATGCGATCCCGTATGTCACCCCCAGCGTGCTTTTCCTCTGGAACCTCAACGAGGCTCCCGGCGGATTCCTGGCCTTCCGACTCGATGGCGAGGTGCCGGTCATCAAAGACACCTTCACATTGAACCCCTACGCGCTGCTCGGCCTGAACCTCGGCTACAACACGACCGATTCCTACGGCTGGAACAACTTTGAATTCGGCGTGCAGGGGAACTGGCAAATCAACCAATACCTCACCGCGTTTGCCGGAGCGAATTACAGCGTGGCGATGACCGCGCTGAACGATATCGGCCAAGGAAACGAATTCTGGGTGAATGCCGGCGTGCGGGTGGGATTTTAAAAAAATCTCCCCGCCACACGGGCGGGATTATTTTTTCAGGTAACTTCGAGCGAGAGCCGTTTCCTGCGGGCTGAGGAAATCTCCGGAGAGATTCTCAAAATGCATCCGAGCCCGCTCACGGTCACCACTCGCGGCAAGGGCCATCGCTTGGACGGCCTTGTGGCGAGCAAGCAAGAAGGGATCGTCCGGCGGGGCTTGGGTGATCACCAACTCATCCACAGCCAGATCGCTTTGTCCGGCGCGCAGCAGAGCGAGAGCTTGGGTGATTTGAAAACGCATGTCTCCGGGGTGCTTGGTTGACAAGGACTCGATGGTAGCCGGTGCAACTTTTCGCCCCAGAACCAGATCGCAATAAACGATCTCATTTTGAAGCTGGACCCGCTGGTCCTCACTCAAGCCAGGCGTGGCGGCCAGGAGATCGGAAAACTTCCGGAGACCCGCCGTGTCTCGCCATCCCCTCACTGCCGGCATCAAGGTCTGGAGAGCCCGCGGCGATTGGGCCGGATCCAGAAGAAGTCGGGAAAGAGCGCTCTCGAAAAGCTCGCGTTCGCCGGCCTTACCCAGAAACGCAACCGCCTCCAAGGCCGACTCGGGATCGGCTTGAGCCAGCAATACGGCTTGGCTGTAGGCGGCATCAGCTGCGGCGGATTGCCCCAAGAGCTGTTTCGCCCGACCCGTCTGCAGAGCCTTGCGCCAATCTTTCAGAGGATTTGGAGCGTCGAGGGCAGCCAGCACATCGTCAGGCCGCTTCGATAATGCCAGCGCGTCGAGCCAGGCATTGAACAATCCCGCCTCCTCCACCGCCTCGCGGGCTTGGAGCAAGTCCGCCGCGCGGGCCGGTTCGCCATTCGCTAAAAGCCAAACCATTCCCGCCTTGCGATCACTCAATGGCGCGCTCCCTAAACGGGAAAACAGTCCCTCCGCGACTTGGGATTTTGCAACCGGGTCGCGCCGGACCTCGGCGGTATCCGCGGCTAGGAGCATCGCAGCCGTGCGGTTCGGATGGGCACGCAGTTCTTGAATCCAACGAGGTGCCTCCGCCGGCGGTGCGAGATTTTTTTCCAAAGCCGTGGCGAGCATTTGAGCGCCAGCGGGCGATTGGAGCCGGTTGGTCTGCACCAAAAGCTCGTAAACCTCGGGCGTCGTCTGGAGATCGAGCCGGTTGGAAATCAAAAAGTCCGTGAGCAGGATCCGGCTCTGCGGCGTGGAATCGATTCCCACCGCTTCGCGCAGGCAGGCTTCCACACGAGGGGAATCGCTGCGCATCGCCGCGAGTTCGGCTTCCAGAATGGGAGCCTGCACGGATTTCGGTCCGGCGCGCAGAGCCTTCACCAGCCGATCCGCCACCTCCCACTCTTTCAAGCGACCAGCCAAGCGCGCGTAATCTTCGACATCCACCGCGGTGAAGGCCCGGGTGGCGGAAAGTTTTTTATAGGTTCCCAATGCCGCCAAATCCTCTCCGGACGCGATCTGGATTTTTGCCAGAAGTCGGAGCGCGTCAGGATTCGCGGGATTGCACTCGAGGGATTTCGTGGCGATCGCCCGGGACTCGGCCGACTTTCCCGCCCCAAACAAATCCGAAGCCTCGATGGCCAAGCGGTCGCTCCGCCAATTTAGAAAGAGGTCATACACCGTTACACTCCCGCGCCAGGCGGCGAATCCTACGATTGGAACGAGAACGACGGCGACCCAAAGGCGCCAGTTGAGAAAAAAGGAGGACTTGGTTTTATCGGGCATGAAAATCGGGGAGCATCAAAATCTCTCTAATCGGCACCACGCCCCGAGCATTTGCGCAAGCAGGAATTGCGGTGATTTTTGCGCGGGCGATCTTCGAGATTTTGGAAATAGGGATTGTCGGCAAAACTCGGGAAGGGTAAATACCATGCTCCTTTTTCAAAGCTCACTCAACGCACATGAATCAATCAGGCAAAATCGTCCAAGTCATCGGCCCCGTCGTCGATGTCGAGTTCAACCCGGCAGACGGCGCGCTTCCGAAAATCTACGACGCGCTCGAAATCGCCTTCGAAGTCGGAGGGGTCAACCAAAACCTCACTCTCGAAGTCCAACAGCACCTCGGCGAAAACTGGGTTCGAGCCATCGCGATGAGCTCCACCGAGGGCCTCTCCCGCGGTATGGGCGTGAAGTCCACAGGCGCTCCGATCTCTGTGCCAGTGGGCGAAGGCGTCTTGGGCCGCATTTTCAATGTCACCGGTGATCCTACCGATGGACGCGGCCCCGTGCCCCACGAGAAAAAATATCCCATCCATCGCAAGGCTCCTCCGCTTCTTGAGCAAGACACCAAAGCCCAAATCCTCGAGACCGGCATCAAGGTCATCGATCTCATCTGCCCTTTCACCAAGGGCGGCAAAGTGGGCGCATTCGGTGGTGCAGGCGTCGGCAAGACCGTCGTCATCATGGAACTCATCAATAACATCGCCAAAGGCCACGGCGGTTATTCTGTTTTCGCCGGCGTCGGCGAGCGCACCCGTGAGGGCAATGATCTCTACGCCGAAATGAGCGAGTCCGGAGTTATTAACCAAGACGACCTCTCAAAGTCGAAAGTCGCCCTGGTCTATGGCCAGATGAACGAACCTCCAGGCGCCCGTCTCCGTGTGGCCCTCTCGGCCCTCGCGATGGCGGAGTATTTCCGCGACGAGAAAAACCAGGACGTGCTCCTCTTCATCGACAACATTTTCCGTTTCTCGCAGGCCGGCGCGGAGGTTTCCGCACTTCTCGGCCGCACGCCGAGCGCCGTGGGTTACCAACCCACCCTCGCCGCGGAAATGGGCGATCTCCAAGAACGCATCACCTCGACCACCAAAGGCTCGATCACCTCGTTCCAAGCGGTCTATGTGCCGGCGGACGACTTGACCGATCCCGCGCCCGCAAACACCTTCGCGCACTTGGACTCCACCATCGTGTTGGAGCGCTCGATCGCCGAGTTGGGCATCTACCCAGCCGTCGATCCCCTGGGCTCCACCTCGAAAGCGCTCGCCCCCGACATCGTCGGCGAAGAGCACTACAATGTGGCCCGAGGCGTTCAGCGCGTGCTCCAACGCTACAAGGATTTGCAAGACATCATCGCGATTCTTGGCATGGACGAGCTTTCGCCCGAAGACAAACTCACCGTCTATCGCGCCCGCAAAATCCAGCGCTTCCTGTCGCAACCCTTCCATGTCGCTGAAATCTTCACCGGCACCAAGGGCCAGTATGTTTCCACCGCCGAGACCATCCGTGGCTTCAAGGAAATCCTCGAAGGCAAACACGACGATGTTCCCGAAGCCAACTTCTATATGAAGGGTGGCATCGACATGGTGAAGGAAGGCTGATCGCCATGGTGCGTCTCGAAATCGTCACTCCGGAGGCCAAAACCTTCTCGGACAATGTCGACTCCGTCGTGATTCCCGGCGTCGAGGGGGAACTCGGCGTGTTGCCCATGCACGCGCCGATGATGACTCTCCTCGAGCCCGGCGAGCTCCGTGTGATGAAAAACGGCGAGGAAACCCGCCTCGCTGTCGGCGAGGGATTCGTCGAAATCACTCAAGAAAAAATCGCCGTGCTCACCGATATGGCGGTCAAGGAAAGCGACATCGACGAAGCCGCCGCCGACGAAGCCATCCGGCGCGCCGAAGAGGCCATGCGCGGAGAGAGAATGAGCGACGAGGAACAGGCTACCACCAAGGCCGCCCTCATGCGCTCCCTCGCCCTCATCAAGGTCAAGCGCCGCCGCCACGTCTGAAACGACCAGCCCATGTAGGGCAGGCGTCCCGCCTGCCAAGTGGAATGGAACGATCGCAGGCGGGACACCT
This sequence comes from Terrimicrobiaceae bacterium, assembly GCA_044375555.1. Lineage (GTDB taxonomy): Bacteria > Verrucomicrobiota > Verrucomicrobiia > Chthoniobacterales > Terrimicrobiaceae > UBA967. Next base: position 28,755 of record JBILML010000020.1, on the reverse strand, counting down.
GCGCTACATGGGATCACCGGCATGAATTCCCTGCATGCGGCGTCCCAAGGTTCGATCGCGGAGTTTCTCTCCGCGGCGATCGTGTCGGGGTTTTCCCAGATCGGCCAAGTCGTGATCGAAAAAAATCCGCCGGGATTTTCTCTCCACCACGAGGCCGACACGGGTCGCGAGGACTTGGAGATTTTTCACTCTCCCGAGGATGCCCTCGGGATCGCCCGCTGCGATGACTCGGGAGACTACCGACCTCTCAAAACCGCGCCGAATCTTCGCCGCGGTTGGGAATTGCGCCTCGACTCCCTAGCCACTCTCCGCTTGGCCCTTGACGGTATTTATCCTGCGGCTTTGGGGAATTGGCGCGCGGTCTTACGGGGCGAAAAGATTGCCCCTCCCCTGCGTAAGACGCTAAACCGCCAGACTGGAATGTATCTCATCACAGGACTTCTCACGCGCGATGAAGCCGCCCGAATCATCGGCTCGCTTTGTCAGCCCGGCTGCCTACGCCAAATTCTCTGGCCCATTGAGTCGGCTGACCCAGGCCCTGCGCCAGCGGCTCCCGAAGGTCGCATCCCACTTTTTTGCACGAATCCCTGCAGCCACTTTCTCGGCAAGGCCCGCGAAGCGGTGAAATCCCGCCCCGTCGAATCATGAGCACCCCAACCCGCGTCAACATCCGCACGCCGGAGGTCATGGCCAAGGTCCAGGCCCAGGTGGAAACCCACTACCGCAGCGAACTCGTCGAAAAACTCCGCGCACAAGGCGGCGTCCTCCAAGCGGGAAATACAACCATCCGCCTCGCGAAAGAATTCGGGTTTTGCTACGGCGTCGAACGCGCCATCGACCTCGCCTACGCGGCGGGCAAAGTTTTCAAAGACCGACGGATTTTTCTCCTCGGCGAAATCATCCACAACCCCGATGTGAACGCCCAAATCGAGGCGCTGGGCATCCACTCGCTCGCTGCCCACCCCTCCGATGCCGACCTCAACAACCTCCAAGCCGAAGATGTCGTGATCGTGCCTGCGTTCGGCGCCGAGGTCGCCGTGATCAACGCGGTGAAAGCCCACGGCTGCCAAATTATTGATACCACCTGCGGCGATGTCATGAGTGTCTGGAAGCGCGTCCGCCAATATGCCACCGAGCGCGTGACCTCAATCATCCACGGCAAGGCCTCTCACGAGGAAACCCGCGCCACCGCCTCGCGCGCGCTGGGACAGGACGGGCAGGGTCATTACTTGATTGTGTTCAATCTCGAGGACGCCCAAGCCGTTTCCGATTTCATGGTCCACGGCGGCGATCCCAGCGAATTCCTCGCCCGCTTTCACGGCACCACCAGTCCCGGATTCGATCCCCTCCTCCACTTGCAACGCATCGGCGTGGCGAACCAGACGACGATGCTCCGCAGCGAGACCGAGGCGATCCAAAACCTCCTCCGCGAGGGCGTGGCGAAGCGCGACGCCGGAAGCACCGCGAACTTCCGGTATTTCGACACCATCTGCGGAGCCACGCAGGACCGGCAGGATGCCTTGTTCCAGTTGCTCAACGAATCCCTAGACCTGCTACTGGTCGTCGGCGGCTACAACAGCTCCAACACCACGCACCTCGTCGAAATCGGGGAGCAAAAACTCCCGACCTACTTCATCCGCAACGCGGACTGCATCGACTCTGCCGACTCGATCCGGCACTTCGACATCCACGCCAAAAAAGAAATCACATCCCGTGAATGGCTCCCCGTCCGTGCCCACCTCACTGTCGGCATCACCGCCGGAGCCAGTTGCCCGAACAACCTAATCGAGGAAACCATCCAAAAAATCCTCACCCTGCGCGATGCGCGGATGGAGAATTGACCCGGAACCTGCGATTGGGCGTTGCTGCTGAAGCCTCGGACGAGACAGGGCTCGTCCCTCCAGAGTCAACGCCTCATCCACACGGCATCACCTCACGAAACTCTGGAGGGATGACCTCCGTGTCATCCCACTTTTGCGGCAGAGCCGCCCCTATCCAGTTCGCTTCGACCCAGCTCAGGCTTTTTCCATCAAGGCCATCACATCGGCCTCGATCTCTCCGTAGATTTTTGGATCGGTCTTCAGGATTTCCTTGGCGGCATCGCGGCCTTGCGCGAGTTGACTGCCTTTGTAGCTGAGCCAAGAGCCACGCTTTTCGACGATGCCTTTTTCGAGGGCGAGATCGAGGAGCGAACCTGTGTTCGAAATGCCTTCGTTATACATGATATCGAACTCGGCTTCGGTGAAGGGCGGGGCGACCTTGTTTTTCACGACCTTGATCTTTGTGCGGTTGCCAGAAACTGTGCCGTCCCCGTTCTTGATCGCACCGATGCGGCGGATATCGATGCGGATGCTGGCGTAAAATTTGAGGGCTTTGCCGCCGGGTGTGGTCTCGGGATTGCCAAACATCACCCCGATTTTTTCACGAATTTGGTTAGTGAAGAGGCAGATCGTATTCGCTTTAGAAATGAATGAGGTGAGCTTGCGGAGCGCGTTGCTCATGAGGCGCGCTTGGGCACCGACCACGGCATCGCCGATCTCACCCTCGAGCTCCGATTTTGTCACCAAGGCGGCGACAGAATCGAGGACGATGATGTCCATCGCGTTCGAGCGAACGAGTGTTTCGCAAATGCGGAGCGCCTCCTCGCCCGAGCTGGGCTGGGAGACGAGAAGTTCGTCGAGGTTTACTCCCAGCTTCCGAGCGTAGTTAGGATCGAGAGCGTGCTCGACATCGATGAATGCCACGAGGCCGCCGAGTTTCTGAGCCTGCGCGATCGCCGTCAAAGTGAGCGTCGTTTTTCCCGAGCTTTCCGGGCCGTAGATTTCGACGATGCGGCCACGGGGAAACCCTCCGACTCCCAGCGCGCGGTCGATCATGATGTTCCCGGTGGGAATCGCCTCGACCTGCGAAACGGTGGAGTCGCCGAGGCGGCGGATGGCCTCGCTGCCATAGTCTTTTTCGATTTGTTGGAGAGCGAGGTCGAGGTTCTTGAGGCGGGCTGCGGCCGCCTTGTCGTTGGATGAGGAATCGTCGGATTTGGCCATAAAGAAGGGAGGAATATGGCCCTCCCGGATGGGTGGTGAAACAAAAATCCGTCGCCCTCGATCAAATTCTCGCCGACCCCTGCCGCGACCGGTAAAAACACACTCCATGAGCGAACTTTTCCAGCAGGCCGTGGCCAATACACTTCCTCTCCTGCAGTCCATTGAGGGCGGCGTGAAATCAACCCCCAAAGCCTCGCTGGCCGCTCTCAAGAAACTCCAAGCCGCCGCCAAGGCCGCATCCCCTGCCCCGCTGATGACGCGCGAAGATAAAAATACCACCCCATGGACATGGTCCACCTTGGAAAAAGCCATCCTCTCCTGCCAGAAATGCCAAAACCTCGTCGCCTCCCGCACGCAGGTCGTTTTCGGTGTCGGCAACCGCGACGCCGAATTGATGTTCATCGGCGAGGCGCCTGGGGCGGACGAGGACAAGCTCGGCGAGCCTTTTGTCGGCCGCGCCGGCCAACTCCTCACCAAAATCATCGAGGCCATGGGCTTCACCCGCGACGACATTTTCATCGCGAATGTCCTCAAATGCCGCCCCGACATGCCCGCCGGCGAGTCGGGCAACCGCAAGCCCCGCATGGACGAAATGACCACCTGCCTCCCCTGGCTCCGCGAACAAATCCAACTCGTCAAACCCCGCGTGATGGTCGCCCTCGGCGCCACCGCAGCGGAGGGCCTGCTGGGCGAAACCCGCCCGATGCGCGAACTCCGCGGTCAATGGCTGGACTTCCACTCGACCCCCGTGATGGTGACCTACCATCCCGCCTATCTCTTGAGAAACCAGACCATCACCGAGAAACGCAAAGTCTGGGAGGACATGCTCCTTGTGCTCGAAAAATTGGGGCACCCGATTAGTGAAAAACAGCGGAAGTTTTTCACCTCAGCCGCCTAGCCGATGACGCCCCGCGACGCATTCCACCTCGCGTTCTACCATTTCGTTGTCGGGTCGCTGAAAAACCTCCTCCGCCTCGGCGCGCGAGTTCGGGTCGTCCCTTTTGCTAAAATCCCCGCCGGCCCCTGCGTGATGGTCTCGAACCACATCAGCCATTTCGACCCCCCGCTTCTCAGCGGTTATCTCCCACGCAAAATCGACTGGATCGCCATGGCCGAGCTTTTCGGCACGAAGTGGTCGAAGGCCGGTTTCACCTGGCTCGATGTGATTCCGGTGGACCGCCACGGCGACGACCGCCAGGCCCTCCGCACGGCAATCAAACGCCTCGAAGCCAGGCGGATGATTGGGATTTTCCCCGAGGGAGGAATTCGCGACGGCGAGCGCTCGATCCTCTCCGGCGCGGAAATGCGCGAAGGGGCCTTCCTCCTCGCCGCAAAGGCCGGTTGCCCCGTCGTGCCAGTGGTCATTCTCGGCAGCGAACGCCTTTACAACCGCCGCAACTGGATCTCTTGGCGACGGGCGAATGTATACATCGCCATCGGCGATCCGATTTTCCCCGCCGAGGGAGGCCGGAAGCAACTCCGCGATGACACCGCCGCCGCATTGATTCGTTGGAAAGACAAGCTCGTCGAAACCTGCCAACTCACCGAAGACGACCTACCACACTCGCCTCAGGAGCGGATGCGCGAGCCATGAGCGCGCTTTTCGAAAAACCCCTCGCCTGGCTTGTGGACGGCGCGATGTGCAATATGATGCACGCCCTCCAATGGCGTCGCCGCGCCGACACCTGCACGCGCGAGGAATTGGCGAGCTACATCGCCCGGCATGCACCGATGACCCGCGAGGAATTCTACCGCATGCCCTCCCCCGCCCGGCCCAGCTTGAAAAACAGCTGGATCGAATGGGACACACCCCACCCCACCGGCCATCCCGAGAACGACCGCGCCCGCGTTCGTTTTTTCCCAGCCCGCGACCAAAACGCCCCGACCGTTCTCATCCTCCATGCCCTGATGAGCGCGAGTGACATCGGCTACCGCCGACTCGCGGAGTGGTTCAATGACAACGGCTGGAGCGCCGCGTTTCCACACCTGCCCTACCACTACTCCCGCACGCCAAAAAAAACGCTCAACGGCGAACTCGCCATCACCGCCAATCTCATCCGCAACGCCGAGGGAATCCGCCAAGCCGTCGTCGAGCAACGCCAACTCATGGCCCTCCTCCGCACCCGAGGAACCCGCGAATTCGCCGTCCTCGGCACCAGCTACGGCGGCTGGACCGGCGGACTCCTTTCCCTGCTCGAAAGCGATTTTCGGTTCGTCGCCCTCGTCCAACCCATCATCAACACCGAGAAAGCGGTCTGGGAAAACCCCGGCGCCGCCGTGATGCGCCGCGAACTCCGCGCCCGAGGACACGCCCCCGGCAACACCCTCCCCTTCGAGCACCTCGCCTCCCCGCTCTGCGGCAAGCCCCTCTGCGACCCCGCGAACATTCTCGTGACCGGCGGCCTCCACGACCGCATCTCCCCGATCACCGACCTCGAAAAACTCACCGAAAGCTGGCCCGGCTCCAAACTCCTCCGCGTCCCCCAAGGCCACTTCGGCTACCGCGCCCTCCGCGAGACCATGACGCAAATCGAGCCGATGATTGTGGGATAAAATTCCGGCCACGACTGCGGCATGGATCGGGAAGCAATCTCCCACGGAGGCACCAAGAAAATCCGTTGTGGCAATGGCATGGAGCAACGGCTTCACTGCGACCGTCAGACATTCACATCTCGCCCTTATCAGGTGGGGTTTATTTTTGCTCGTGCAGCGGTTGAAAACCTCAAGCGATCACCTGTTTTGTTGTTAGAATTTTTCCAGAGAGTTACGATTCAATACACCTCATCGTGCGTGCCAGTGTTCAACAGCAGCACCGTGGCATGAGCCCCCTCCTCCTCATAGACAACGCGCAAATCGTAACCAGCGCGGATGGCTCGCAAGCCGCGCAATTTCCCGGTCAGGCCGTGATTCTTCAAGGCCGGATGAAACGGCTGGTCCATGAACAGTGTCAGCACCGCTTCCACCCGCCGCTGATCCCGCTCGGAAAGTCGGGCAAAGGCCTTGTCGAAGCGGTTCGTCGTCCGCAGCGTCACGGCTTGGCTTGACGCAGGTGGGTGATCAAGGACTCTGCCGTGGTGAAAGGTCCGTTTACCCTCTCGGCCTTCCGCGCCTCGCGTTTCGCCGCCAGAATGTCCTTCGTCTCACGAGCGCTGAAGCGGTAGGCATCCGGCTCCTCTGCCAGAGCGAAGGGGATGGAGTGCGTGGCCACCACCTTCTTCAAGAACACGCGCACCGCGGTATCAATGTCCAGCCCGAGACCATCCAGCACCTTGTTGGCCTTTTTTTTCAGCGTCGGATCAAGAGTCACTTCCAAGATTCTCGGGCTCATGATGAGTATCGTAATGGCGGCTTCCCATCGTCGCAAGGCTTCATGCCACACTGCCCCCCTCTGTGTCCCCGTGCCTCCGTGAGAATCCCTTGCTGTTCGCAGCGCGCATCGTGCTGCGGCTACAAGATTCGTTTAGGCCAATCGCAAAAGTTCGCGCAGCGATTCACTCCGGCGCTGGTTTTCCTCATCGGACAAGACCGGCTCTATTGAAACCACGGGCGTGGCGGGTAACTCGACCCAGGACCGGCAACCGCCGAAGCGCTTTTCCATCGGAAGAATCCACGGGGAGGACATTCGATAAATCCGCGCGAAGCCGACATGGATGCCGGAAGTTTCCCCAAAACGAAAGCGCTCCTCGACGACCTCCCTGCGCAGGATGTGGAAGTCACTCAAGCCGCCGAGTTGCTCGGAATCGGAAAGGAAGACGGTCCACTCGATCTTGGCGGCGAAACGGATTTCGACTTCGCCCTCGCGCTCGGCTGGGAGCGCAAATCCAGGCGGCAGGGTGGTTTTTTCCAAAGTCTCGTGAAAGCGCGTGGGGAACAGAAAAAACTCCCGGTGCAGAAAGGCAAAACCAGCACGCCCCTCGGCGATCCCGCCCTTGCGAAGGATCAAGCTCTGGCGCCCGCTGCCCAATGCCTCGCACACCACCGCCCATTCCTTGAATGCCATGTTCATGGTTGGGGTATACCACCTTCTTTAAGGTTTTGGATCTCAAGATAGCTTCGATTGGATTTGCTCGAAGGGAGAGCACTCGAACCGGATGCCGTCGGGTGCATCTGGTGTCTCATCCAGCGGCCTGCGGCCGTATTTTTTCAAACTGCACTGCGAAGGTGCGTGGCGCACCCGAACGGCGCGGCAGCCCCTTTCGAAAATCAACTGGAGGGCGGTGCGCCGTCGGCGCCCTCGATCGCGGCGCAGCCGCCCTTATACCGTTCCGGGGATCGCAGCCGAAATTTAAAAGTCTTCGGACGACACGGAGGTCGTCCCTCCATGGGACCTTTTGGGATTTCCACACCACCGACCATTCCCTCTTCTGACGGAACGCCGAGTTCCGTCTTTACACCCTCGGAGTGGGTGAAAGAAATATCCGTCTCCATGTTGCGACGGTTCGATCTGCACACGCATTCGTTTTTTTCCAAGGACGCCTGCAATTCTCCCGAGGAATTGATCGCGGCGGCTGTGAGGCGCGGTCTCGATGGCATCGCCATCACTGACCACGACTCATGCGAGGCCCATGACTATCTTCGCGGGCGCGAGTTGCCGCCGGGTTTTTTGGTGGTGCCGGGCGTGGAGGTAAGCACGGCGGAGGGGCATTTGCTCTGCATTGGCGCGACGCTTCCCCGGATGAAGGGCCAGCCGGTGGCGGAGGTGATGCAGGCGATCAAGGACGCGGGAGGCGTGGCGATCCCGGCACATCCCTTCGACAAATGGCGCGCGGGGATTCGGCCGAATATTTTGGACACGCTCGACATCGAGGTGCTGGAGGTCTTCAACGCGGCAGTGACCTCGCGACGATACAATGACCAAGCTCTCGAGTATGCCCGGCGGCGCGGCCTCAAATCGACCGGCGCGAGCGATGCCCACCACGACTCGGCGGTGGGAGTTTCAACGACGGTTTTCGATATGGACGAACTGACCGTTCCCGCGCTACTGGAAGCCTTGCGAAAAGGCGGAAGGCCCGAAGGGCGCTACCTCACTTTCCGCGAGGGTCTGAAAAAACATTTCGGAAATTGGTTCCGGATTTTCAACCGCCGCCCGGACCGTAATCCGAAATGACGCTCAGGCGCAGATCGGCGTGAAGTTTTTTGTCTCTGTCAGAAATTCCTCATCGGCGCCGGAGTAGAGTCCGCCAAAAGTGGGCGTCGGAATCTCAGGGCTCGTGAAGATTTTATTCGAGATCGTGAAGCTGCGACGCTCGCGGATGGCGGTGCAGGCGCTTTTCCAAAGAAGGGAATCCATGCACTGGCCGGGGAGTCGATGAATCAACTCCGAGGCTTCGTCCCAACGCTCCTCGCCGCTGAGAAGCATCGTGGCGTTCATCACCGGGGCGTCGTCGAGCGGCCACAAATCGGCGCAGGCGGCCCATTGATCGATGGCGGAGTGGATATTCCCAAGGCGGTAGTGGGTGCAACCAAGCGCGAGCTTGGCATAGCCGGAATTGCGATTCAGCGCGGGCATCTCGGGCAGGATATCGAATAGGAAAGCCTCCGGTTCGTTTTTGCATTTCCACGAGATGAGATACTCGAACGCCTCTGGGGATTCTGCATGCTGGGCACGGAATTCCTCGACGAGCGAAGCTAAGGCGGGAATCGCGGGCAGGTCAGCCAGGTTGGCTTGGGGAGAATTTTGTAAATGGCAGACGATGTGGTTGCGGGCGCAAGCGATCCGGCCGCGTTCGGCTTGAAACTTCGCGAATTCGAGTTGTTTTTCAATCACCGCAGCGCGGATGCGTTGGGAGAGGTCCCGGAAAATCTCGAGGCGCGGAGTGACTAGTGATTGCTGCCACTCGATGTAGTCGGCGTAGAGTTCGGGCTGGTTGGCTTGCTGGAGCGGTGAGACCTCGAAACAGGTCTGATGCATCGGCTGGAGAAGCGCGCGAAACTTTTCCGGGGTCGCTCGGAGGTCGTAAAAATCCAAACAACGGAGCGGATGAAGATTTTCGTTGGCGGCGAGGATTTCGTCGAATGGCAGATTGCAAAACCGCATCGACTCGCGAAGGGAGAGCGTCATCTCGGGAATGCGCCCCCAGAGGTCTGCCATTTCGCTATCGAGAAAGATTTTTCTGTGAGCATCCAGACTCTCGACATTGTGAAACCGGAAGGAGCTGAGGAAGTGGTGCAGGGCCTCGCGATAATGCCCGAGGCGGGAGGCTTTGCAGGCGAGACCGTAGAGGCGAACGAGCGAGATGTCGTTGCTCATTGGCTGAATTGAGCGTTCCAGCTCGTAGGAATCGCGCAAACGCCCGGAGAAATTGTAGGCGAGCGAGATTTGGAACAAATCCTCGGGCTCGCAGTGGTCGCGGAATTTGAGGGCTTCGTCGCCACACTTCGCGGCGCGGTCAAAATGCTCGAGCCGATTGAAGATCGTCACCGCGACTAGAAAAGTCCTCTGGCAGGGCTCCGTGTGAAGAAGGCTATCGATCAGCGCCAAGGCCTCATCATTCAGGCCGAGGTTGAGGAGGGCGATGGCTTCTTCGAGTTTGGGCTTCGGTTCGCTAAGGATCATTTTAGGAAAATCGTTGGCGCGGACCGGTGATTTGGCCGGCCTGCTTAAAGTTGATTTCCATGAAAGCAATTTGCGGGCCAACTATGCGCACCCCCGTATCTTGTGGGGGGACGGGAGGAAAAACCCCATAGACGGGGTAAATTTTACCGAAATCCAGGGGGCGGGCGGCAGTTTTTGGTCGATCCGGGGGTAAAAAAAAACGCGGGCGGTCAGAGACCGCCCGCGCCTTATTGAAGGGAAATTCCCTAAAATATTAGAGTCCGATTTGGACTGTGAGAGATTTCTTCTCAGCGTCCTTCTTGTCGTCTTTATCTTTGTCACCGCAGCCACTGCCGGGGCAGGAACCTGCGAAAACGGAGCTGACGGAGAACGCGGCGAGAATTGCTGTAAGCAGGAGTAGTTGTTTCATAGGGTTCCTAAGATTGCCGAGGATGATGACAAGTCAATGGGATTTTTTACTCAAGCGCGGCCCATGTAGGTGCCGTCGGCCGAGCTGACCTTGATGAGTTCGCCTTCTTTAATGAAGAGAGGAACATTGATGATCTTGCCGGTCTCCAGCTTGGCGGGCTTTTGGACATTGTTCGCTGAGTCACCGCGGATGCCCTCGGCAGATTCCACAACCTTGAGAACGACGGAAGATGGCAACTCGATTTGAGCCGGGCGACCCTCGATGCTGAGAACTTCGACCTTGAGATTCTCGACGAGGTATTGCTTCGCGTCGCCGATCAATTCCTCGTTGAGCGTGATCGTTTCATAGCTCTCTGGATCCATGAAATGGTAGCCTTGATGGTCGGCGTAGCTGAACTCGAGCGGTTGGCGATTTGTTTCGACCACATCGACCTTCTCGGTCGAAGAGAAGCGAATGTCGGCGGACTTGCCGGTGCCGATGTAGCGGATGATGCATTGCACGAACGCGCGGAGATTGCCCGGCGTGCGGTGGTGGATTTCAAGGACGATGGCGGGATTTCCGTTGTAGCGGATGGCCATTCCTTTGCGGAGGTCGTTAGCGGCTGGCATAAATTAGAGCCGCTACCAATAGCCTCGCGTGGGCTTTTGACAAGGAGTGAAATGGGGCCGGGCCGAACTTTTGGAATCAGGAAATCCGGTTCACACGAAGGCACGAAGACACGAAGGATTGGGGACCATTAACGATTCTTTTGCAGCCTTCTTTGAAGGTCGCCGAACCAAAATTAACAAGCAGGCCCAATGGCAAATCCAGAAGGCGAAGATAGGTGAGAACCTGTTTGGAGTGAACCGGCGACAAGTTTTCCACAGATTTCAATTCAACCAAAACAAGACCATCGACCAGCAAGTCCGCCCGAAATCCCTCTTCGAAAGTGTAGCCCCCATAACGGATCAAAATCGGCTTCTGACGCTCCACAACCAGCCCCTGTTCCTGAAGCATCTTGGCCAACACCACCTCGTAAACGGTTTCCATCAATCCCGGCCCCAAATCGCGATGCAATCGGTAAGCGCAATCCACAACAACAGCAGCGACCTGCTCCTTATCCCTTCGTGACTTCGTGCCTTCGTGTGAGTCCTTCATGGCGTGCTATCAGGCTCGGAAAATGGCGCCGAGTTTTTTGCCGAGGATGAGACTGGCCCCGAGGATGGTGGTGGCCAGAAAGGCCATCGCCCACACACCCAGAGCGCTGGCGACGAAGCGGCCTTCGCCGAGGAGTTGGTAAAGTTCGTAAATGGCCTTCGTAATCGGGAAGTCCTGCTGTTTCTGGGCCAAGATCAACGAGTCGCTCACCTCCAGCATGGCGAAGGAAAACGCCAGCAGTCCGCCGGCGAGAAGGTTGGCGGCGATGAGTGGGATGGTGATCTTGCGGAGCGTGCGCAGGGGCGGGCAGCCGAGGTTTTGGGCGGCCTCTTCGAGCGTGACGCTGGTTTGCTGGAAGCCCGCTGCGGCCGATCGGACGACATACGGTAGGCGCCGCACCGAGTAGGCGATCACCAGAATGACCAAAGGATCCACAGCCGGGTTCAGGAATTCAAAAAATTTCCCCTCCTGCGTCATCGCGAGATAGCCGAAGGCCAGCACCAAGCCCGGAACGGCGAGCGGCATCATGGCCAGCGCGTCGAGGATTTGGCGGCCGGCAAGGCGGGTGCGAACCACGACATAGGCGATCGCTACGCCAAGAACGACATCCAGCAAGGTGGCCAAGCCCGCGTATTTGAGGCTGTTTTGGATCGAGGGGAGTGTGAGGTTGTGGCCGAGGGCTGTCTCGAAGTGCGAGAGGGTCCAACCGCTCGGCAGGATGGTTTGATACCAATCGCTGGAAAACGCCACGAGCACCACGCCGAGATGCGGCAGCACCGCAAGCAGGGTCACCGCGCTGAAGGCCAGCGAGCAAAACCAACGGACCGCCAAGCCCGGATCGCGCGGACCGCCCTGGCTGGTTGCCTTGGCCATCATCGCGTAGGAGGACCGGCCGAGCGTGAGCTTGCTGACGGCATAGAGCAGAACCGTCGCGGCAAGCATCACCACCACCAGCGCGAAGGGAAACGGATTGCCGCCGATGTCTTTGATTCCATGAAAAATCTGGACGGAGGCCACGCGCGTGAAATCAAACATCAACGGCACGCCGAGTTCGGTGAAGGACCAGATGAAAACAATCGTCCCGCCGGCAAAAACTCCCGGCATGATGAGCGGGAGCGTGATTTTGCGGAACTTTCGGAAGCCCGTGCATCCGAGGTTTTCGGCCGCTTCCTCCATCGCGGGGTCCACATTCGCCAGCGCGGCGAGGACATTCAGGTAGAGGATCGGGTAGAGATTCAGCGCGATGAGCGCCACCACACCCCAAATCCTCCCCTCGCCCAGCCAATCGATCGGCGCTTGCGGATTCAACAATCCCAAGTCCGCCAGCAAGGCATTCAACGCGCCTTGTTGCCCGAGGATTTGTTTCACCCCGATCGCTCCCACAAACGGCGGCATGATCATCGGAACCAAGACCAGAGCGCCCAGGAGCGTCTTGCCGGGAAAAATAAAGCGGTCGCTCATCCACGCGAGTGGCATCGCGATCAGGCAGGCGAGCAGCGTGCTGAAGACCCCAATTCGGAACGAATTCCAGAGTCCCTCGAGATACAGTGGATTCCGGAAAACCTCGGCGATGTAGTCGAGCGTGAATCGCCCGTCGGCTCCCACAAAGGCTCCCCGCACGGTCTCCGCGATCGGCCACAGGAAGAACAGAGTGAAAAAAACAGCAGTCAGGGCGAAGACGACTTTGGCAAATTGGTTGGACATTATTTCCCCTCCTTGGCGAGTCGCGCGGCTTCTTTGTATTGGGCGCGGAACTTGTCCGAGAGCTCCTTCGCAAGCCGCACCTCCTCGATGCGGTTTTTCGAGTCCAACGCCTTTTTCAAGGTCGTCCTCGCCGTTTCATAATTCACGGCTTCGAGGTTCGTGAACGCGCGGTAGGCCTCGCGCGGAAACTTGGCCGCGACCAACGCCTGCCAGGCCTCGGTTTGCTCCTTGTGGAGATCGAGGCACGCCACGCGAATGATGAACGACATCACGCGAAACAACGGCGCGGTCCACTTCGGGTGATAGGTGAAAAGTTTCGCCTCCTCGTAGGGCTGCACCTCGGGGTCGGATCGGAAGGCGGCAAATTCCGGCGCGTAAAGTTCCTTACGGATTGGCAGTCGGCGGAGAGCGTATTTCTCTGGCCCACCCGGCGTGCCGACTTTGAAGTTCCAAAGTTTCTGACCCTCCAACGACAGGACAAACGCGAGAAATTCCTCAGCCGCCGCGCGATTCGGCGCGCCGCGCAGGATTCCGATGGGATCGACGCCGACCGACGAACCCCCGGCGGGAGTGAAGTATTGGAGGCGCGAGGATTTGTCGCCTACCTGAACGGCCTCGCTCTGGAAGCGACCGTAGAAATCGATGCACATCCCGATCGCGGCATCGCCAAGCGAGACATCGAGCGGGATTTTCGAGGCGGCGTCGGTGAAATACCGCGCGTTCGCCGAGGCGGCCTGGATGATTTGTAGTCCACGCGTCCAGCCTCTCGCTAAAACCTCGTCGCCATCACTCCCGGCCCCCTGAACAAGTTCCTGCATCTGCTGCTGGATGACCATTTCAAAGGCCTTCGCGGCTGAACCGCTCTTGGTGGGATCGGCCAGCGCGACCTGCCGGAAGAAAACCGGATTGGTCAAATCCTCCCAACTCGCCGGCAACTCCTCGAAGCCCAGACGGCGCAGCGAGTCGGAGTTGTAGCAAATCCCGAACGACGAGAGGCAGGCCCCGATCCAGCGTGCTTGGGCATCGTAGAAAACCTCGCCTGAAACGGTTTGAGGAATCGAATCCTCCGAGAACCAAGCAGGGTGGTTGCGAATGACATCGGAGGGAACGAGACGCCCGGCCACGCTTTGGATTTCGAAATCATAGGCACCGCCGCCGAAAAACACATCGATCCCAATTCCCGTCTCCGACTCGAGGAAAAACCGGCGCGCGGCCTGCTCCGGGGAGTCTTTGGTGGGTTCCTCGTTTAAGACCACCTTCGCGCTGTCGAAGGCCGCCGCCACTTGCGAGTCCCAGCGGCGTCCACTCTTTTTCCACACATTCTCGAAAGAGGCCAAATACTCGCCGGCGAGATACCGCGCGATCTCGCTGGTGCCGCCCGGAGTGCGCCAGTCGAGGCGGATCGAGCGACCCGTCTTCTCCTTGTAATGCCGCATGAAGGCGACCGTGAACTCATGCCGCACGGCTTCATTGTGAGGCGAGACGAGGACAAGAGTTTCGTCAGCCCGCGCCAGTAAATCCTCCTTCGGCTTCAGCAAGAACGGCACGGCGACGATCAAAAACATCGCCGCCACCACGGCGAAAATCCGGAGGCTGATGGGGCCGTCCTTTGGTGTCATCGTGAGGTTAGGGTTTCAACACCACGACATCGTCCCGGTTCGCCGAAGCGAAGAGGCGATGTCCCCTCGCCCGAGCGGAGAGGTGAGGGTTCATTTCGACGATCTTGAGTTCGATCGCTCCGGCGCGGAATCGGTATTGGGCGAGCTCGCCGAGGTAGATGGAATCCAAAATCTCCCCCTCGATGGAATTCGAAGCCGCCCGCGAGTCAGCGAGAATCCAACTCTCCGGGCGAACCGACAGCACAGCCGCCTCGCCGGGTTCGGGTTTCCAATTCGGATCCGCGAAAACCCCCTCAAAAACGCCCGACTCGGTTTCCACAAAACCTGCCGAGCCCTCGCGCGATCGGACTTTGCCTTGGATGAAATTTGTCTCCCCGATGAAGTCCGCCACGACTGGCGTGAGGGGCCGACGGTAGACTTCCTCGGGCGTTCCCACCTGCGCGATGCGACCACTATCGAGAATCGCCATGCGGTCGGAGATTGAGAGCGCCTCCTTCTGGTCATGCGTCACATAAATCGCCGTCAATCCCGAGTCCTTGCAAACGCGCCGGATTTCGTTGCGCATTTCGAGGCGGAGCTTGGCGTCGAGATTCGAGAGCGGTTCGTCGAGCAGGAGACAACGCGGACGAATCACCAGCGCACGCGCCAAGGCCACTCGCTGTTGCTGACCACCCGAGAGTTGGGCGATTTTGCGATCGGCGTATTGCTGCATCTGCACCGATTCCAACGCAGCCGCGACCTGTTTTTTCACCTCTGCCGACGGCATGCGCCGCTCCTCGAGGCCGAACGCCACATTTTTCGCCACCGTCATGTGGGGCCACAGCGCATAGCTCTGAAACATCATTCCCGTGTTGCGCTTGTGGGGCGGGACATGGGTCACATCCTCATCGCCGAAAAAAATCTTCCCCGAGTCGGGCATGTAAAAACCCGCAATGTGCCGGAGCAAGGTCGTCTTGCCGCAACCGCTAGGGCCGAGCAGAAAAAAAAGCTCACCCTTCTCAATTCGGAGCGAGATGCCATTCAAGGCAGTCACCTCTCCGAATTTTTTATGCAGGCCCTCGATGGTGATTGGAATCATGGGTGCGAAAAGATTGCCCGCTCCCTAGCCATTGAGCTTCCGTTCGGCAATCCCCATTGCGTCAAATTTTCGCAGATATCGGCGCGGCTTGGGATTTCGCCTTTTCGGCGGAGGGAGGTTTCGGGCAGTTTCCGCGCATGCTCAATTACATCTGGCTCGGCCTCGTGGTCCTTGCGGTTCTGCTTGGCGGATTCACGGGACAACTCCAAGCCGTCACCAACGCCGCGTTCGAGGCCTGCAAGACCGCTGTGATGACCCTCGCCCTGCCGCTCGCGGGCGTGATGGCGCTCTGGCTCGGCTTGATGAAACTCGCCGAGGCCTCTGGGCTGGTGAACATCCTCGCCCGCGCGCTCCGGCCCGTCCTGCGCTGGCTTTTCCCCGATGTCCCCGCCAACCATCCCGCGATGGGATCGATGGTCATGAACATGGCTGCAAACATGCTCGGCTTGAGCAACGCCGCCACGCCACTCGGCCTCCGCGCCATGCAGGACCTCGAAAAGCTCAACCCTCGCCCAGGCACGGCGACAAACGCCATGTGCACTTTTCTTGCGATCAACACCTCCTCGATCCAACTCATCCCCGCGACCACCGTCGCCATCCTCGCCGCCGCCGGTTCGAAAAATCCCACCGTCATCATCGGCACCGCGTTTTTCGCCACCTGCTGCTCGACCATCGCCGGCCTTATCGCTGTGAAAACCCTGGAGCGCCTCCCCTTTTACGCGCTGCCCCCGGTCGAAAAATCCCACGACGCCCCTCCCGATGTCTCCGAGGATTTGCCCGCACCCGACCACACCAAGCCCGCCTGGTGGGGAACCCTCCTCCTGCTCGCCTTCGCAGCGTGCTTCCTGTGGTTTGGCTGGCAATTCCTGCAAACCGCCGAAGCCCCTGCCAACCCGCTCGCCGCCGTGGTCGAGGCGGTTTCGTATCTGGCGATTCCCTTTCTCGTCGCATTCTTCCCGCTCTACGCCGCGCTCTGCCGCGTGAAGGTCTACGAAGAATTCGTCGAGGGCGCGAAAGAGGGTTTCCAGGTCGCCATCCGAATTATCCCCTTTCTCGTCGCCATCATCGCCGCGGTGGCGATGTTCCGTGCCGCCGGTGGCATCGACCTCGTCTCCCGCGCCATCGGGCCTCTCCTTGCCGCGATCCATTTCCCCACCGAACTCCTCCCTCTTGTCCTCATGCGGCCGCTCAGCGGCAGCGGCGCGAACGGCATCTTTGCCGAGTTGGTCCAAAACCACGGCCCCGACAGCCTCCTGGCCCGCATGGGCGCTTCGGTCATGGGCAGCACCGAGACGACTTTCTATGTCATCGCGGTCTATTTCGGCTCAGTCGCCATCCGCCGCACCCGCCACGCCGTCCCCGCCGGCCTCATCGCCGACCTCGCCGGCGTCACCGCCTCTGTGATCATCTGTAATATTGTTTTCGGAAAATAAAAAACTCAGAGTCCCCATTCCCTAATCCACCCACAACTCATGAAAAAAACACTCCTCCTCCTCCCGATCCTCGCCCTCGCGCCACTCGCCCACGCCGCCAACACCTCCCCTACCTTCGGCGAGGATTTGGCCTTTTTGAAAAAACACACCGACATCCTTGTGTTGGAAATCCCCGGCAGCGGCGCGCGCGTGGCCGTGGCTCCAGCCTATCAGGGCCGCGTGATGACCTCCACCGACGGCGGAGACTCCGGCGGCAGCCTCGGTTGGATCCACCGCAAGAACATCGCCAAAGGCATCAAGCCCGAAGCCGAGCGCACGGGCGACGCCAAGCACATCCATATTTTTGGGGGTGAAGAGAGGTTTTGGCTCGGACCCGAGGGCGGCCAGTATGCCCTCTTTTTCCCGCCCGCCCCGGCCACCTATGATTTCAAAAACTGGAAAACCCCCGCGCTTCTGGACACCGAGCCGTTTGATGTCGTTTCGTCCGACTCGAACCGG
This sequence comes from Terrimicrobiaceae bacterium, assembly GCA_044375555.1. Lineage (GTDB taxonomy): Bacteria > Verrucomicrobiota > Verrucomicrobiia > Chthoniobacterales > Terrimicrobiaceae > UBA967. Next base: position 11,277 of record JBILML010000020.1, on the reverse strand, counting down.
ATCAAATTCTCGAAAGATGCCGAGATCAAAAACCGCGCCGGCACGAGCCTGAAAATGCACATCGACCGCACTGTCGAAATCCTCCCCGCAAAATCCGTCGAGAAAATCCTCGGCACGAAAATTCCCGAGGGCGTTTCGCTCGTCGCCTACCGCACAAAAAATTCTGTCACCAACAAATCCGCCGAGGCTTGGACGAAAGACAAGGGCCTCATCTCCATTTGGCTTCTGGGAATGTTCAAACACGGCCCAAATGTCACCGTCGTCGCTCCGCTCAAGCCCGGCGTGAGTCCGGCGGTGAATACCGACTACTTCGGCGCCGTGGAAAAAGACCGCCTCGTTACCACAGGCAAGGCCGTCTTTTTCAAAGCCGATGGGGATTACCGCTCGAAGATCGGCATTCCTCCAGGACGCACCACCGGCATTGCCGCCGGCTATGATCCCGACCGTGGCATCCTTACGGTCGTGCGCACCGTTCCGCCCGCCAAGGCCGCCTCAATGCCCTATGTGCGCTCGCAGTGGATGGACCACAAAGCCCCCTACGCCGGCGACTTGATCAATGTCTACAACGACGGCCCCTCCGCTCCCGGCAAGCCCGCCCTCGGGCCCTTCTACGAACTCGAAACCTCCTCGCCCTCGAAGCCCCTCGCCCCTGGAAAAAAGCTCAACCACACGCAGGAGACGATGCACTTCCGTGGCACGCCGAAACAACTCGATCCCCTCGCGCAAAAGTTGCTCGGCGTTTCGCTGAAGGAAATCCAATCCGTCTTCGCCAAACCCTGAACCCAAATCCTCCCCCGCAGGATTGCAGTCGGGAAAGGTGAATGGATAGTGTGCCGTTCATGTCCGAGTCTGTCGTGAAATCCACTGAAGCCGAACCGATCGATGCGGCATTCGAAATCTCACTGCGCCCGCCGCTTTTCGAAGAATTCGCCGGACAGGATAAAACCGTGGAGCGCCTGCGCGTCATGGTCGATGCCGCCAAGGCCCGCAACGACACGCTCCAGCACATCCTCCTCAGCGGCCCTCCGGGACTCGGCAAAACCACGCTCGCTTACATCATCGGCAACGCCATGGGCGCCGAGGTCCGCACGACCAGTGGTCCAATGATTGAAAAAGCCGGCGACCTCGCGGGCCTCCTCACGAATATCGAACGCGGCGGCGTGCTTTTCATCGACGAAATCCACCGCCTCGCGCCTGCCATCGAGGAATACCTCTACCCGGCAATGGAGGACTTCAAACTCGACATCGTCATCGACCAAGGCCCCAGCGCCCGCACCGTGCGTCTCAATCTCGCGCCATTCACCCTCATCGGCGCCACGACCCGCTCGGGCATGATCAGCGATCCCCTCCGCTCCCGCTTCGGCATGAACTGCCGCCTCGACTACTACACGCCCGAGGTTTTGGCCTCGATCGTCAGCCGCAGCGCCGGCCTGCTCGGCAGCACACTCGAACCCGGCGCCGACCTCGAAGTCGCCCGCCGCGCCCGAGGCACTCCCCGCATTGCCAACAACCTCCTGCGCTGGGTGCGCGACTATGCCCTCGTCCGTGCCGGCGGAAAAATCACCGCCCAAACCACCGCCGATGCTCTCACCATGCTCGACATTGACGCCGATGGTTTCGACGAAATGGACAAGCGGATCCTCGAAGCGATCATCGGACTTTTCGACGGCGGTCCCGTCGGTGTGAACAGCCTCGCCGTCGCCATCGGTGAGGAATCCGGAACGATCGAAGAAGTCCACGAGCCGTATCTGATCATGCAAGGCTACATAAAACGCACCGCCCAAGGCCGCGTCGCCATGCCGAAGGCCTACCGAAAAATCGGCCTCGAAGCCCCGAAAAAAGCCGCCGCCGGCCAGCCCGAGCTTTTCGGGGAATAGGAAATACACATGCACATTTTCGGGAAAGTTAAATCCCAGAGAAGTGAGAGGGAATGCAGTGGCAGCGCCTACGGGATTCGAACCCGTGCACCAGCCTTGAGAGGGCTGTGTCCTAACCCCTAGACGAAGGCGCCGTATGCGGGGGAAACTAGTGGCGGAGCTTGATTTTGCAAGAGAAAGTCTGGAACAGAGAAAGTGTGGCGCGGGAGTGTTTTTCTTCCAACTCGGAGGACACGGGCGTTAAGATTCGCGGCTTCATGGTCAAGGTCGAACAACTCACGAAACGCTTCGGTGCCGTCACCGCAGTGGACGGTATCGACTTCACCGTGGAGAAGGGCGAGATCGTGGGATTCCTGGGCCCGAATGGCGCCGGAAAATCCACCACGATGCGGATGCTCGCAGGCTACCTGCCCCCCACCTCCGGCCGGGCCAGCGTCGCGGGATTCGATATTTTTTCCCAATCCCTCAAAGCGCGCGAGCACATCGGCTACCTGCCGGAAAATGTCCCGCTCTACCTCGACATGCGCGTTGGTGAATTTCTCCGCTACCGGGCTGGATTGAAGGGTGTCCCCCAACGCCGCCTCACCGAGCGCGTGGGCGATGTCCTCGAAATGTGCGGACTCGACGAGGTCGGCAAAAAAATCATCGGGCGGCTCTCGAAAGGCTTCCGGCAACGCGTGGGCTTGGCCGACGCGATGATCCACGAACCCGACCTCCTCATCCTCGACGAGCCGACGATCGGGCTTGATCCAAACCAAATCCGCCTCGTCCGAGATCTCATCCGCAACCTCCGCCGCCACCACACGATCCTGCTCTCCACCCACATCCTCCCCGAGGTGGAAATGCTTTGCTCGCGGGTGATCATCATCAACAAGGGCCGGATCGAGGCGATGGATACTCCGCAAAACCTCCGCGCCCGCCTTGGCCAGGCGGGACACATTCTTTTCGATGCCATCGTGGCCGACCCGCGTGCCGCCGCCACGGACCTCCGCCAACTCGAGGGTGTGCAAGCCGTGTCGCATCGGCGGGATGGAGACTGGACGGTTTTTACGATCGAGGCGGCACCAGACCACGACCCGCGCGAGGCGCTTTTCCACCACGCGACGGAAAACAAATGGCGCGTCCGCGAAATCAGCCGCCCGCCCGTCACACTCGAGCGCGTCTTCGCCGAAGTCACCGGCGGGGAGGAGAACTTCTAGGCCATGCGACGCTTTTTCATTCTCTTCGGCCGCGAGGTTTCGTCGGCCTTCCACCAACCGCTGGCCTATGTGGTGATGTGCTTTTTCCTCGTCGTCACGGGCTTCAACTTCCACGCGGGCGTCTCGCTGCTGAACCACAGCTCCGGCACCACCACGATGGTCGAGGCGTTTTTCAACACCGTGTATTTCTGGATTCCGCTCGTGCTGGTTTTTCCGCTGATCACGATGCGGGTCTTCGCCGAGGAGTCGAAAATGGGAACGCTCGAGACACTGATGACCGCGCCGGTGAGGGACTTCCAAGTCGTGTTCGCCAAATTCGCGGGCTGCCTGTTTTTCTATGTCATTCTGTGGGCACCGAGCCTGCTGTATTTCACAGCCTTTGGGGCGGTGACCGGCATCGACGCCGCCGGTGCGGCGGGGAGCTATGTCGGCGCGTATGCGATGTTGCTTCTGATGGGCTGCCTTTTCACAGCGATCGGTTGCCTCGCCTCCGCTCTCACCGACAACCAGATCGTGGCGGCTGTGGTTTGTTTCAGCGCGATCCTCTGCCTGTTTTTCATCGGCCTGCTGGCATTTTTCATTCCTGCAACTGGCACCGCTCTCCGCGAGGTGACCTATTATTTCTCGCCGATCGAGCACATGATGGATTTCTCGCGCGGCATCTTCGATACCCGTCCAGTGGTGTTTTACCTCTCCTCCACCCTCGTGGTGCTCTTCGCGACCTTCCACATTTTCCAATACCGGAGGTGGAAGGCATGAAGCCGCCACGGACCGGAATTAAAATCGGCATCAGCCTGCAAATCCTCGCCGTCCTGGTGATCTACGGGCTCGTGAACTACCTCGGCTCGGTCCACTACGAACGGCGGGATTTTTCGAGGTCGCAAAAATTTTCCCTGGCCGGTCAGACGCGTGCGGTTTTGAAGGAGTTTAAGAAACCCCTGCACATCGTCATCATCGCCTCGCCGACCCTCTACTCACCCGTCGCTCCACTCCTCACCGACCTGCGCGGACTCATGAACGAGGTGCTTTTCAACAAACGCTCCGACCTACTCGTGGAATACATCGACCCCACGCGAAACATCCAACGCATCCAAGAACTCAAGACGGACTACAACCTCACGGGCTTGGATAGTGTCATGATCCTCGAATACGACGGCCGGAGCCGCGTGGTGAACATCGCGGAGATGGGGGAGTTCGACCTCTCACCCATGGCGCAAGGCGGGGCGCCGGTGCTGCTGGCATTCCGGGGCGAGCAGGTTTTCACCAGCGCTCTGATGTCGATTTTGAAGCCCGAGACCGAGACGGTTTACTTCCTGCAAGGCCACGGCGAAGCCTCTCCGACTCGCGACGCCAACAAATTCGCCGAGGCCGTCTCGATTCAGAATGCCGCCGTGAAAACACTTTCGCTGGCTGGACTCGATGTCATCCCGGCGGACGCCTCGGCCCTCGTGGTCGCCGGCGCGCAGTCCGATCTCGACGAACGCGAAGCCGCCGTCCTCGGTTCATGGCTCCGAGCCGGCGGGAAGTTACTCGTATTGCTCGACCCGAACGCCGCCACACCCCGCTTGCATGGCTTGCTGGCAAATTCCGGCGTCGTTCCACACAACGACCGCGTTCTGCGATTGATCCAACTCCCCTTCGCCACCGGAATCCTGCGCGAAGTGACCGCTCAGGTTTTGCCAAACGCCGAAGCCACTCGCCGACTCGAGGGCACAAACCTCTTTTTTCCCGGAGCCACCCAATCGCTCGGCTTCGACCTCCCGCATGCCGAATCTGAAAAAATCCGCATCCGCCCGCTCGTCCAGGCCGCCGAGGAGTTTTGGGGCGAGACGGATTACGCACCGAACCAACCGCAGGGCGTCGCCTATCAGGACGGCATCGACAACGGCCAACCGCTCGTCATCGCCGCCTCGGCGGACCGCGATGGTGTCGAGGACGACCGCGTGGATGTCCAAACCTCGCGCCTCATCGTCGTGGGCTCATTCCAATTCGCCCTCGACCCGTCCCTCACTCCGCCGGGACTCGATTTCCTCGTCGGCTCGGTGAATTCCCTCATCGACCGCGGAAACCTTACTGGCATCACTCCAAAAAACATCACCCGCTTCAACCTCCGCCTCACCGATGCCCAACTCTCGCGCCTCGCGCTTGCCGTGATGCTCGGCGTTCCCGGCCTGGCGGCGTTCGCAGGGTTCGTCATGTGGGTCAAACGCCGCTCATGAGTCGCGTCGCCACGATTTTCTTGCTTCTGCTAGCCATCGGCCTCGCGGTGTTTGTCGGAACCACTGAGCGATGGAGGTCATCGCCCGAACGAACCATCCAACCCGGCTCGCCGCTTTTTGACTTCGATCCCGAGGACATCGCCCACATCCGGATCACCAACGGCGACCAATCCTTCCGCATCAAGCGCGAGGAGGACGGCTGGATTTTGGAAACCACAAACCCCGACGCAGCCAATCCCGAGGCCGTCGCCGCCATTTTCAAAACCGCGCTGTCCACTCCCGTCCTCGACCGGATCGATCCCTCCGAGATCCAGGACAAGCAAAACCTCGCCACCTACGGCGTTCTCAAAAGCACGCTGCAACTCGACTTCAAGGGCGACCGCCCGCTCTCGCTGCTCTTTGGAAAAGTCGGCGGCGATGGCAACCGCACCTATGTGGCCTTCGAAAAATCCAACGCGGTCTACCTGATCCCCAACGACCTCGCGAAGTTGATCGCCATGCCGTTCGACAATTTCCGCGACCGTCGCCTGGTGACGATCGATCCTGATCGCGTCCGCCGCATCGAAATTCTTCGAGGCTCAACCACTCTCGAACTCGAAAACAAAGGCCGCGGCTGGCAAATCACCAAGCCCCTCGCGGCCCCGGCCGACAACGAAGCCGTCACCGCCCTGCTAAAAAAATGGAGCGCCCTTCGACTCGCCTCGATCGACCAATCCAGCAAAAAAAACGAAGCCTCCACCTCCCCCGTCGATCAACTTTCAGAGATTCGGTTTTTCAGCGAGAACTTGCCGGAACCTTCGATCATTTCCATGGGCAAACCCTCGCCGGACGGCTTTGTCCCAGTGCGACTCCAGCCCCGCAACATCAGCGGCTCCGCTCCCCCGGCCCTCGCGGAGTTAAGCACGATCGATCTCGACCAACTCCGCGACCGTGCACTCGCCCGCCTCAATCCCGACCTTGTCGATCTGATCCGTTGGCAGGATGGCGGATCCAAAACAGAAATCCGCCGTGCCGAGGGCGGCTGGAGCGGCGTGGTGGAAGGGTTTTTCAAAACCCTCTCAGAGACCAAAACCTCGCGCTACGCACCCGCCACCCCTGCTGGGCTTTCCGCCGCATCGCTCAACCCGCCCGTATCGCGTTTGGAATTCCTTGCGGAGCTTTCCGAAAACACCCCCGAAGCCCTCGCTGGCGAGCACCCCGTTCTTTCCCTGGCTATCGGCGCGCCGCAACCCGATGGCACGCTGCCAGTCCACATCGAAGGAACCCCCGAGATCGCCTTCGTCCCCGCCGCGTTTTTAAACAACCTTCCCGCCGAGTGATCGCCATTGCCAAGCCGCGCGCACTCGTTTTTCCTTCCGCGACATTTTTCCAGCCATGACCTCAGCCCAAATCCGCCAGTCGTTCCTCAATTTTTTCAACGAAAAACAGCACACCATCGTGCCCTCCTCGAGTCTCATGCCGGACTCGCCGAATCTCCTGTTCACGAACGCCGGCATGAACCAGTTCGTCCCGATTTTCCTCGGTCAAAAATCCCCCGATGTCTCGAAGTGGGCGGGCTGCGTTCCCGGCTCCGACCAGCGTGCGGCGGATACCCAGAAATGCATACGCGCCGGCGGCAAGCACAACGACCTCGATGATGTCGGCCTCGATACCTACCACCACACCTTTTTCGAAATGCTCGGGAACTGGTCGTTCGGCGACTATTTCAAAAAAGAAGCGATCGACTGGGCGTGGGAACTCATCATCGACCGCTGGAAATTTCCCGCCGCCCGCCTCTACGCGACAATCTACAACCCCGAACCAGGGGATCCCGCCTCGCGCGACGAGGAGGCTTGGAATTTCTGGGCCGAAAAATTCCGCGCCGCCGGCCTCGATCCCGCCGTCCACATCGTCAACGGAAACAAAAAAGACAACTTCTGGATGATGGGCGAAACCGGCCCCTGCGGCCCTTGCTCCGAACTCCATGTCGACCTCACCCCCGCCGGCGACACGCTCGGCGCGCTCGTCAACAAAGGCTCCGCCGACTGCATCGAGATTTGGAACCTCGTCTTCATCCAGTTCAACGCGAATCCCGACGGCTCGTTCAGCCCTCTCCCCGCGCGCCATGTCGATACCGGCATGGGCTTCGAGCGCGTCACCTCGATCATCCAAGGCACAAAAAACCTCAGCGATTTCGCCAATGCCCGCATCTCGAATTACGAGACCGACATCTTCCGTCCGATCTTCGACGAACTCGAAAAACTCAGCGGCCGCACCTACGGCTCCACCCTCCCCGCCAGCGGCTCCACCGGAGACACCGAGCAGGAAAAAAACGATGTCGCCTTCCGCGTCATCGCCGACCACATCCGCACCCTCTCGTTCGCCATCGCCGACGGCATCCAGCCGGGGAACACCGACCGCAACTATGTCCTGCGCCGCATCCTCCGCCGCGCCGTCCGCTACGGCCGCTCGCTTGGTCTGCACGAACCCTTCTTCCACAAGCTCGTCGATGTCCTCGCCCGCACCATGGGCGATGTCTTCCCCGAACTCCGCGCGAAGCAAAAACACATCGAGCAGGTTTTGAAGCTCGAGGAGGAGACCTTCAACCGCACCCTCGACAAAGGCATCACCCTCTTCAACGAGGAGGCCGCCAAGGGCGACATCACCGCCGCCTTCGCCTTCAAACTCTACGACGAACAAGGCTTCCCGCTCGACCTCACCGAACTCATGGCACGCGAGCGCGGACTCAAGGTCGATACCGCTGGCTTCGAGACACTCATGGAAGCCCAGCGCGCCCGTGCCCGCGCCGCCCAAAAGAAGGAAGTCATCACCCTCTCCGAAATCGAAACCACCACTCCGACCCACTTCACTGGCTACGAGACCCTCATAGAAAAAGCCCGTGTCCTCGAGGTCGTCTCGATCAAAAGCAAAACCGCCGTCATCCTCGACACCACCCCCTGCTACGCCGAGATGGGCGGCCAGATCGGCGACACTGCCGAGATCACCGGCTCCGGCCAGCTTTGGCATGTGACGAACACCCAGAAAACCGGCCACACCTATCTTCACCTCCTCGACTCCGCCGACGCCCCCGCCGTGGGTTCCGAAGTCGAAATCTCCGTCACCGGTCCGCGCCGCGTGTCAATCCAGCGCCACCACACCGTCACCCACCTCCTCCACTGGGCACTCCACGAAGTCGTCTCGAAGGACGCCACGCAAAAAGGCTCCTCCGTCTCGCCAGAAAAACTCTCGTTCGATTTCAACAGCGCCCCGCTCACGCCCCAGCAAGTGCGTGACATCGAGAATCTCGTCAACGAACGCATCCTCGCCAACGCCCCCGTGAGCTGGACCGAAGTCCGCTACGCCGAGGTCCGCGGCCGCGCCGACATCATGCAATTCTTCGGCGACAAATACGGTGACACCGTTCGTGTCGTCCAAATCGGCGGCTCGCCCGCGAAACTCGACGGCTACTCGATGGAACTCTGCGCCGGCACGCACACCCGCGCCACCGGCGAGATCGGTCTCTTCCGCATCCTCTCCGAAGCCGCCATCGCCGCCGGAGTCCGCCGCATCGAAGCCGTCGCCGGCCTCGAAGCCTGCACGCTCGCCACGAGCGAAACCCAGCGTCTCCAAGAAATCGCACGCCTTTTGAATTCTCCCGCCGCCGAGATTGAAAAGAAACTCGAAGCCCTCCTCGCCCACCAAAAAGAACTCGAGAAAACCCTCAAAGCCGCCCGCGCCCGCGAAGCCGCTGCGAGCGCCAAAGACCTCGTCGCCCGCGCCGAAACAGTGAATGGCATCCCCTTCCTCGCCGCCCACCTCGGCGCCGTCGATGGCGACTATCTCCAAGCGGTCCTCGACGCCCTCAAGCCCACCTTCGATGGCGCCGCCCTCCTCGCCGGTTCCGCCAACAACGCCGTGGCCCTTGCCGCCAGCGTGAGCCCCGCCCATGTCTCGAAAATCCAAGCCGGCAAACTGATCCAAACCGCCGCCCCGATCGTCGGCGGCAAAGGCGGCGGCAAGCCCGACTCCGCCCGCGGCGGCGGCAAAGACACCTCCAAAATCCCCGAAGCCCTCGCCGCCGCGCAAGCTCTTCTAAGATCCGTCTGATCTGTCTAATCCGCCCGATCCGTCCGATCTCTTCTTCCCAAAAATGCACAAAAAGCTCCGACCCAGCGGAGGCTACCGCAAGACCGCGAGCTTCCAGACCGCCACGCTGATCTACGACGCGACCTACTGGTTCTGCGAAAAGTTCCTCGACGCCCGCTCACGAACCGTCGACCAGATGGTGCAGGCCGCGCGCTCCGGCCGACAAAACATCGCCGAAGGCAGCCGAGCATCGGCGACCTCGTCGCAGACCGAACTCCGCCTCGTGAATGTCGCCCGCGCGAGTCTCGAGGAACTCCTCCTCGACTACGAAGACTACCTCCGCCACCGCCGCCTTCCCCAGTGGCTCCCCGATGGTCCCGAAGCCTCCGAAGTCCGCGCCATTCCCCGCACTCTCCGAAAAGATCCGTCAGATCCGTCAGATCCGTCAGATCTGACCGATCTGTCGGATCAAGAACGCTGGGCCCTCTACGCCCGCTGGCTCGACCACGCCGACCCCGCGATCCGCGCCAACGCCACCATCTGCCTGATCCACCAAGCAAACTACCTCCTCGACCGCCAGATCGCCGCCCTCGAAGCCGCCTTCGTCGAAGACGGCGGCTACTCCGAACAACTCGCCACCGAGCGCCTCCGCCATAGAAAAAAAGATCAGTCGGATCCGACCAATCCGTCGAATCCGACCGATCTCCAACCCCCGAACTGTCCCGCCTGCGGCGCACTCATGGCACTCCGCACCGCCAAGAGCGGCAAAACCCCCGGCAGCCAATTCTGGGGCTGCACCAAATACCCCGACTGCAAAGGCACCGCGAAAATCTAACCGCTAATCGCGGTCACGCGCGCCAGCAGACCGACGGCATCGGGGCAGTTCAGTTTGAGGATGTGGGTGGTCATATCACGCTGGCAATGATTCTCCCGCAGAGGCGCGGAGGCGCAGAGAAAAATCAGGCCATTCCAGCTTCATCCTCCGTGCTCTCTGAGTCCTCTGTGGTGAAATCTTAAACCAACGCCGCTGGTTCGGAAGGAACGGGCGCAGTTTGTGGAGCGGTCGGCGCGGGAGCCGGAGGCGGGTTTTGTTTTCCACTCCCGCCACTGCCGTTGGAGCCGTCGTCGTTCAGATGCGGATCGAAATAGTGGTCAAGCGCAAGGAACAAGGCCTTGGCGTGACGGACAAAAAAGAGGTTGAAGCCGATAACTGGAAGCACGACCGAGGCCAGAAGAACCCGCAGGTCGAGATGGTAATTCCACTCGAGATAAAAATAGATCGAGATACCGAGGAGACTCCCGACGCCGTAGTTGATGGCCCAAATCGCGAGCAGGAAATATCCCGTCTCGCGCTCGTAGGCGTAGCCACAGCGCGGGCAACCATCTAGCGGCGCAAAGTAGTCGCTCAGCGATCGGATTTTCAGCAACGGCGTGAAAATCGGCTTGGTGCCGCACTCAACACACCGCAGACGGCACGCGCGGAAAAAATAAGCAAAGGCTCGGCGAATTTGTGGACTCATGGCCATGGGCACTGATTACAAGAAGCGCGAGGGGTGTGCATGGCAATTCTGATTTATGGGTGCGCCCTGAAACTCCGATTTCCTAATTTTGACCAAACTCAAATTCTGTGTATTGCTCTGTGTATGGCTACAAAAACCCTATCCGTTGACGAGGCTGCGTATCTGCGCCTCATGGCGGCCAAGCGTGACCGCCGCGAATCCTTCTCGGAAGTCATCAAGCGGGCCCGCTGGGACACTGGCGCGAAACGCTGCGGCGCCATTCTTGCGCGGGCATCCGGGCAAGTTCCTTCCGAGACCCTTGATGCACTGGACCGCGCGCAAGCCGCCGACACCCCTCCGCCCAACCGATGGAATCCCTGATTTTTGACACCACATTTTTGATCGATTTCCAGCGCGA
>JBILML010000019.1:0-57486 GCA_044375555.1 Terrimicrobiaceae bacterium | reverse complement strand
CCGGATCGGCTTGCCGAGTTCGTCGAGCCGCACCTTCACCTCGGGAAACTCGAGATCGAGCGAGCCGGCGTCAAAGCGCTTGCGGCGCAGGAGCGAGGCGAGATCCCAGGCCGTGTGGAGTTTTTGAGCCAGGGCACTGGTGCCGCGTGGCCCTTCCAAAATGGCGAAGGCTTCCTTGTAGGTGAGCCTCTCCGCGCTGCGAATGACGGTTTTCGCGAAGCGCGCGGATTGAATTTTCCCGGCCTTGGTGATTTCGGCAAAAACCGAAAAAGCGAGTCGCTCAACTCGGGGCTTCAGGCTGCAAATTCCATTACTCAAGGCCTCGGGCAGCATGGGAATCACGCGGTCTGCGAGATAGACGCTGTTGCCACGAGATTGCGCCTCACGGTCCAGCGCGGTCTTCGGCTTCACATAGTGCGAGACATCCGCGATGTGGATACCCACCCGCCAACCGGATGGCGTCGTCTCGACATTGATCGCATCGTCAAAATCCTTCGCGTCGTCGGGATCGATGGTGAAAATAAAATGCTCCCGTAAATCCTCGCGGCGGGCGGCTTCGTAAGAGTCGACTTCCGGCGCCACGCGATCGGCTTCGTGACGCACTTCGGCTGGAAATTCCACGGGCAGGTGGTGTTTCCGAATGATCGAGAGCATGTCCACCCCGGGCTTCCCGGCTGGTCCGAGGACCTCGATCAAATGGCCCTCGGGATTCACATGACGGCTTTCCCAAGCATCGATTTTCGCCACGACCTTGTCGCCGACCTTCGCATCCAGCGGCGGCTTGGGAGGCAGGACATAGAGATTGCTTCCGAACCGGGGATCGTCCGCCACGACATAGAAAAAATTGGACGATTTCTGGAGCGTTCCAACCAAGGTGTCATTCGCCCGCACGAGAATTCGAATGATCCGACCTTCCTGGCGCGCGGGAGAATCCGTGCGCGACCAGCGGGACTCCTGCGCTGGAATGATCCGCGCCACCACCCGGTCGCCGTGCATCGCGGTGAGAGTATTTTCAGGCCGGATATACAAATCGGCGGCGCCTGCGGTTTCATTCAGGACATGGGCGCCCCCGTTCAGGTGAAACTGGACCACTCCCGTGAAAAGATCCGCCTCTTTGGGAATGATGAATCGGTCTTTCCGAATGCGGGCGATTTCTCCCGAGAGCTCCAAATCTTTTAAAAGCGCATTAAGCCGTTCCTTCCACGCCGGCGGCAGATTCAATTCGGTGGCGAGGGCATTCGCATCCAAGGGACGCCGCGCGATGGCGCGCATCACGGAGATTTTGAGTTTCTCGGACAGCTCGAACTTCCCGCCGGATTTTCCGCGACGGTCGTGGTTTTTCTTAGGCCGTGAATCCGACTTGTGATCTCGCTTCGCCGGCTGAGAGGCTTTTTTCGGAAGGGGCTTGGAACCTGCCGCCTTCGGGTGCGGGGAGATGGAGGCTCGCCGCTTAGTGTGATTTCCCATACCCCATCCATCGGGCCATGCCATGGCGCTGGCAAGCCCGGCCTTTTAACATCGACGCACTGCTCGGGCCGATACCACTATCTCCGGCATGAAAGCCGTCCGCATCGTTGAACAACTCGCCATCTTCATCGCCAACCGCCCGGGCACACTCGTCGAGGTCTGCGACGCGCTGGCCGATGACAAAATCAACATCTACGGCCTCACTGTTTCCGATACGGTGGACCACGCCGTGGTTCGCATGGTGGTGAGCGATACGCGCCGGGCGATCGCCTTGCTGGAGGCTCATGGAACGCTGGTCGTGGAGAGCGAGGTCTTGATGGTGGAAAATGACAACCGGCCCGGCAGTCTATCACGGATCGCCACGACACTCGCCACCGCGAAAATCAACATCGAGTATGCCTACCTCGCCTCGATGCCCGCCGCCCGCCGCGGTCTCCTCATCCTCCGCGTGTGCGATGTCAAAAAGGGCCTCAAAGTCCTTTCGGCGCTGACCATGGATTCCTAAGCGCAAAGCGCGCGGAATTCCGGTTCGTTCAACACCGGGATACCCAGCTCTCGGGCCTTCTCGAGTTTACTCCCCGCCTCCTCGCCCGCGAGAAGGTGCGTGGTTTTTTTGCTTACGCTTCCGGTGACTTTTCCGCCTAGGCGCCGAATCATTTCGCTGGCCTCCTCACGAGAAATCGAAAGCGCACCGGTAAGAACCCAAATCGTGGCAGCAAGGCGGTTGTCCGAAGGGGCGGCTTGAATATCCGACTCGCCGAAATTCAGCCCGGCAGCGCGCAGGGATTCGATCAACTCGAGATTCGCGGGATTCAAAAACCACCCGTGGATCGCCTCGGCCATGACATCGCCGATGCTGTGGATGGATAGGAGCGTTTCGACCGATGCCGCGCGCAGGGCGTCGAGCGTTCCAAAATGCGCTGCCAGGTCACGCGCTGAGGTCACGCCGACATGGGGAATGCCCAGTCCGTTGAGCAACCGCCAAAGCGGGCGGCTCCGACTTTCCTCAATCGCGGCAAGCAGGTTCGCCGCGCTTTTTTCGCCCATTCGCTCGAGAGCGAGAAGTTGGTCTTTTTGCAGCGCGTAGATGTCAGCGAGATTTTTCAAAAGCTCGGCCTCCACGAGTTGATTCACCAAAGCCTCGCCCAGCCCCTCGATATCCATCGCCTGCTTCGAGGCGAAATACTCGATCCGCCGGCGGATTTGCGCGCCGCAGGAAGGGTTCGAGCATTTCCAAGCGACGCCTTCCTTATGAACCGCACCGTGACAGGCAGGGCATTGGGATGGCATCTGAAAAATCCGTTCGCTCCCGTCGCGGCGGTCTTTCTTCACCTCCACAATCGCAGGAATGACCTCACCGGCCTTTTCGACCAAAACCATGTCTCCGATGCGGATGTCCTTGCGCTGAATTTCCTCGTCGTTGTGGAGAGTCGCGCGGGCAACGGTGCTGCCGGAAACGAACACCGGCTCCAACTCGGCGACCGGTGTGAGGGTTCCCGTGCGGCCGACCTGCACCGTGATATCAAGGAGCTTCGTTTCCGCGCGCTCGGGCTCGTATTTGTAGGCGATCGCCCAGCGGGGAGCTTTTGCCGTGGAGCCGAACTCCCGGCGCAATGCCATGCTATCGAGTTTCACCACCGCGCCATCGGTCTCGTAGGCGAAGCCGTGACGAACGCGCCCCAATTCCTCGACCGCCGCGATGACGGATTCCTCGTCATGGGCCTCCAGGATTTTTTCAGAAACTGGCAGACCCCATTTTTCGAGGCACCCAAACATCTCGCGGCTCGTGGCAGGTTGCTCGCCCTCCCAGATTCCAGTGCCATAAAAAACAGCAGCGAGCTTGCGGGAGGCGGTAATCGCAGGGTCGAGTTGCTTGATCGAGCCGGCGGCAGCGTTGCGCGGGTTGGCAAAAGCCGGCAATCCCTCCTCGTCACGGGCGGCGTTGAGTGCGGCGAAGACCGATTTCGGCAAGTAGACCTCGCCGCGAATTTCAACCCGCGCCGGAGCAGCGCCACGGAGCCGGTGTGGGATATTGGAAATCGTCAGGATGTTCTGGGTCACATCGTCGCCTGTGACGCCATCTCCGCGCGTGACCGCTCGGACGAGCCGGCCATTTTCGTAGAGAAGCGAAATCGCCACGCCGTCCACCTTCGGCTCGATCGTGAAATGGATCGCCCGTTCCTCGGCGAGCTTGCGGATGCGGGCAACAAACTCGCGCAGTTCCTCGGGCGAGTAGGTATTGTCGAGGCTCTGCATCGGCACGAGGTGCTTGGCAGGGGCGAATTCCTCGAGAGGCTTTCCGCCCACGCGCCGGGTCGGGGAATCCTCGGCGGCGAACTCTGGATACTGGTCTTCGAGCCCTTGGAGTTCGCGTAGGAGGGTATCGAACTCCTGATCGGAAATCTCCGGCGCGGCGTGCTGGTAGTAGAGCTGATTGTGACGCTCGAGTTCCGCGCGGAGGCGATCGATCCGCTCGCGAACGCCAGATTTGTCGAGCTCGGTTAAGAAATCAGACTGCGCCATATAATCCCGATTATCCGAAGCTCCGCCGAACCCGCCAATTCAAATTCCATCGGCTTCCACCGCACGCCGAAGCCTCCCAAGCACAAGCACACCGCAAGCCGCGCCGAAAATATCCGCCGCCCAATCGTAGGGATCCATCCCCTTCCGGCCCGGCACGAATTGCTGGTTGTATTCATCGAGCGCCCCGGCCAACGAAAGAGCGAGAACGGTGAGCACCACCAACGAAAGTCCGCGCAGGCCGAACGACCTCGCCAACGCCCCCGCCAGCGCGCAGGCCCCGCCGGCATAGAAGACAAAGTGAATCACCTTGTCCTGATGCGGCAGGAGCATCGGCATGTCCTTTGGGGATTCATTGCTGGAAAAGAAAAACAAAATCCCGAGCCAGAGGACAAAAAGCGCCCAAAGCAGCGGACCACACCGCAGGATGCGGGTGAGCACAGAGCGGAAAAATTCCATGCGCCAAAGTTAGCAACTGCATCGGCATGGCCAAGCCCACATGGATGCGCTTAGGTTTTTCGCATGGCAAAAAACAAACTCGGAATCGACGAACGGAAGGCCCATGCGGAATTCGAATCTGCGGCGAGCCATTGGTTGGAGGAGTCCTGCGAGCTGTTTCCGGAATATGCGAGCAAGCTGGGCTTCCGGAAATACGACCCACTCCTCGGCGCCAACACACCCGCCGTCCACGCCCGCCACATCGCTTTGATCGAACAAACCCTCGCGCGAATCGAGGCAACTCCCGAGGCGCTTTTCACAGGCGACGCCTGGCTCGACCGGCGCGGGATGCTGGCCCATTTGCGGATGGAACTCCTTTTCGAGCGCGACCTGCGCCGCTGGCGCACCAACCCGCAAGCCCACACCGGCGCGGCGATCGATTCCATTTTCGAACTCCTCGTCCGCGCTGGGGAAAGCCCCGCCCAAATCCTCCCCGCCGTGGAGTCCCGCCTTGCGCGATTGCCGGACTTCCTCCGCGCCGGAGCAAGCTGCGTGGAACGGCCCGATCCCCTGTGGGTCAGCCTCACCGAGCAATCCTGCAAAGGCGCGGTGGAATTCCTCGGCGGTCTCGAAACCGAACTCGCGAGCTTTTCGAAAAACCCGCGTCGACTTTCCTCCCTCCTGAAAAACGCCGCCCGCGTCTTCACGGATTTCGCCGCTGCCATCTCGCGCAAAAAAACCGCGCCGGCCGGCAGCTTCGCCATCGGCCGAGAGCGGTTCGAGTTTCTCATCCGCGAGCGCCTTGGTCTGGACCTCTCGCTCTCCGAGGCACGGGCCGTGGGCGAATACCAGATCGCGCGTCACGAGTTCCTTCTGCGCGAGGCGGCGAAACGCCACGGCCGCCTGACGGCCCGCGAGCAGATCGACCAAGCCGCCGCCGCGTGGAATCCCGACAAGCCGCTGATCGAGGTTTATCGCGAGGCAACAAGCCGCCTGCACGCCGATCTCCGGAAGGCGGGCCTCGTGACATTGCCCCAAGGCGATGCGTTGAAGGTCCTGCCCGTGCCGCCGTTTTTGAAACACCAATTCCCCACCGCCGCCTACAGCGCGCCAGAGCCATTTTCCAAGGACCGGACGGGGATTTTTTGGGTGAACGACCTCAGCCTCGACCAGAAAACTCCCGCGCGCCGCGCCGCGGAGATCCGCCAGCACCACGGCCTCGAGCTGACCTGCGTTCACGAGGGCTACCCTGGCCACCACCTGCAATTCGTCGTCCAATACAACCACCCGAGCCGTTGGCGCCGCCTCTTTGCGCATGCGATTTTTTACGAGGGCTGGACGATGTGGTGCGAGAAAATGGCGGTCGAACACCACCTCGTCGAGAGTCCGTGCGCCGAACTCACCCAACTCCACGACGCACTCTGGCGCGCGCACCGCATCGTCATCGATTGCGGCCTGCAGGAGGGAACCCTGACCCCGTCCGGCGCGGCCTCGATGCTCCGCCAGGGCGTGGGTTTCACCGCCGCCCGCGCGAAGGCCGATGTGAACTGGTATACCTCCAGCCCCGCCGTTCCGATGAGCTATCTGCTCGGCCGCCTGGAGGTGGAAAAACTCCACGCCCGCCTCGTTGAAGGGCGTGGTTGGAGTTTGAAGAAATTCAACGACTGGATGCTCTCGCACGGCGCCCTGCCTTACAGCTGGATCGTCCGAGCCGGTGGCGGGGGGCTTTGGGATTGATCGCCAAAAGGGCATTGCAGGGCTTCGCGGGAAGCGCGTAGTTTGACGCCCTATGGGAAGACAATGGCTCCATGCCAAGCGCGAGGTCGCGAACCTCAAAAAAGGCCAGGCCGTCGGCAAGCTGGTGAAAGAAATCATGGTCGCTGCCAAGACCGGCGGCCCTGACCTCGAAGGGAATGCCCGGCTTTTCGCCGCGGCCGAAAAGGCCAGGAAAGCGTCGGTGACGAGGGATGTGATCGAGCGCGCGATCAAAAAAGGCGCGGGCATCGGCGACGAAAAGCTCACGCTCGAACATGTGGTTTTCGAGGGCTACGCGCCGCACAAGGTTCCCGTGATTGTCGAAGCTCTCACCGACAATGTGAACCGCACCGCGCCGGAGATGCGCGTGCTTTTCAAGAAGGGCCAACTCGGCACCGCAGGCAGCAACAAGTTCCTTTTCGACAATGTCGGCATCGTCGAGGCGCACCATTCCGACAAATCCACCGACGCCGAGACCGCCGCGATCGAAGCGGGTGCGAATGATTTTTCCATCCTCGCCGAGGGCGAGAACGACGACATCCCCGCCGGCACGCTCGGCGTGAAATTCCTCACCGAGCGCACGGCCACGGCCGCCGTCTCGAAATGGCTTTCGCAAAACGGCTGGACGGTAGTGACGAGCGAACTCGGTTTTGTGCCGAAGCAATTGCCTGACCTCACCGACGAACAACGCGCGGAGACGGGCGAGTTTTTGCAGGCGCTGGAGGACCACGACGATGCCCACCGCGTCTGGGCAGCCTTCAAGTAACTCGGCGCCCAAAACCACGATCGTCCCTATCAGGAGGGACCTGCTTGTCAGGCCCGCAAATGACTTCCTCAACACACCAATCCGGCTCTGACAAGCAGAGCCCTCCACACCATTCCTCACTAATGGAAGCCACCGCCACGCGCTTGGTCGAACGCCTGCGCGCGGCCGGCCACGAGGCTCTTTTCGCGGGTGGCTGCGTGCGCGACCGACTTCTCGGAAAGGAGGCCCACGACATCGACATCGCCACGAGTGCGCGTCCCGAGGAAATCCAGAAACTCTTTCCTCGCACGGTGGCAGTCGGGGCTCAGTTTGGTGTGATCGTCGTGCTGGAAGACGGCGGGGAATTTCAAGTCGCCACCTTCCGCTCCGACGGCGCATATCGCGATGGACGCCACCCCGACTCCGTGGCGTTCACGAACGCCGAAGGCGACGCGCGGCGCAGGGATTTCACGGTCAACGGCCTTTTCTTCGATCCCCTCACCTGCCAAATCCTCGACTTCGTCGGCGGCGAGGCGGACCTCCGCGCGGGCATCCTCCGCAGCATCGGCGATCCCCATGCGCGCTTCGCCGAGGACAAGTTGCGGCTCATCCGCTGCGTGAGGTTCGCGGCCTCGTTGGGATTCGATATTGAAGCCGAAACCTGGCGGGCCTTGTGCGAGCGAGCGCCAGAGATCACCGCTGTCAGCGCCGAGCGCATCCGCGATGAACTCGTCAAAATTTTCACCCACCCCTCGCGCGTTCGCGGATTTGATCTGCTCGATCAATCCGGCCTGCTCGCCATCCTGCTCCCCGAGGTCGAGGCGCTGAAAGGCTGTGAACAACCGCCCGACTTCCACCCCGAGGGTGATGTCTTTGTTCACACCCGACTGATGCTGTCGCTCTTGCCGGAGAGGGTCTCCACGCCGCTCGTCTTCTCGGTTTTGTTCCATGACATCGGCAAGCCACCGACTTTCCTTATCGATGAGACTGGCCGCATTCGGTTCAACGGACACGAATCGATCAGCGCCTCGATGACGGAAAAAATCTTCGCGCGGCTGAGGTTTTCGAACGCCGAAACGGAGGCGACGGTCGTGGGGGTGAAAAACCACATGGCCTTCAAGGATGTTCAAAACATGCGCGTCGCCACGCTCAAGCGCTTCCTCGCCCGGCCGACGATCGATGACGAGCTCGAACTCCACCGCGTGGATTGCCAGGGCTCGCACGGCTTGCTCGACAACTACGATTTCCTCCTCCGCAAGCGGGAGGAATTTTCGAACGAACCCCTCATCCCGCCGCCACTGATCACCGGACGCGACCTCATCGCAGCGGGACTGAAGCCCGGCCCGCCTTTCAAAAAGCTCCTCGACTCCGCACAGGCGCTCCAACTCGAGGGCGGATTGAAAACCCGGGACGACGCCCTCGCTTGGCTGAAAGAGGAATTGGCCCGCCCCGCTTAGGCCCTACCGAGGATTTGGGCGAAGGCGCGGATCGACTCCGGCGAGCGGAGGATTTGGGAGCACAGTCCTTCGATCTCGGTGAGCGGGATTTTTCCCTCGGCGAATTTCTCCATCTGTTGGCGCAACTCCGGCGGCACAGCACTTTCTCCAGATCCCTCGGGAAAGCTTTTTTCGAGAAAGCCGAAAATTTCTTTCAAGGGATCCTCCGCGCTCGGATCGGAATCGATTGAGGAATCAGGCGACATGGCGGGTTTCTGAAAAAAGAAGGGAGTTCGAGCACACGCCGGAGATGTCCTGCCACTGCAAATGCAAACCGGGATCCTCTGTTTGGATGGATCGCAGGGTTTGGTCCCGAACGATTCTGCGGGCGGAGGACAAAGCACGGGAGAGCTTGCTCGGAGTGCTGCGCCAGCAGATGCAAAGCCGATTCTGCGGAATGCCATATCCATGCCTCAACCACAACAGAAGCCTCGCCTCCGCCGGCAACGACTCGATGGCTTCGCGAAGTGCCTTGGAAACGATCCCCTGCAAGGCCTCTTCCATCACCTCCATATTTTCGCAAGGCAGGGATTCGATCTCCCCGATCTCCGCAGGTTCCATCAATCTCTCGCGGCGCTGACGGGAAATGAGGCGGTTAATCGCCACACGAAGAAGCCAGCCATCCAGCGGGCCTTCACCCTTGAAACGCGCCAGCAAATTGCGCGGAGACTCGGCGACGCACTCGGCGAGAATTTCGGAAACCACATCCTCGGCCACATCCCGGGAAGCCCCTCGGGATGCGAGGCTCGATATCATCCTCGGCCGCAATTCCTCATTAAGTCGGGAAAGAAATTCGGTGGATAGATTTTGCCAACCGGAGGTGCTGGCAGGATCGGGGAACAATTGGAACACAGAATCGGCATGCATCAAAGAGGCTGTGGAAAATAAAGCGTAGTTTTGGCGTCTCCAGCCTGAATAACCGGTCTTCAGCTGGATCAACTTGAGATCAGACTATGCTTTTCATCCTCTCCGAGAAAAGCCATTTCCCACGCATTACGGAGCGTTTGATCGACATCCTCAGGGGTCAACCCTGCTGCCGGGGCTGCGACATCCAGTTCATGGGGCAAATCGATGCCGCTGATTCCGGGGTCATCCGTGTTGATGCAGGCGAGCAACCCCTCGGCGAGAAATTGGCGGAGCGGGTGGCTGGCGAGATTTGGCACGGCGCTGGTTTGGACATTGCTCGTGAGGTTCGCCTCGATGCCGATGCGGCGCTCGCGCAACATCGCCATCACGGCCGGATCATCCACCGCTCTCACCGCGTGACCGATGCGCGTGGCGCCGAGTTCGTTGACCGCGTCGCCCCACCAGAGCGCCCGCTCGCGGTCGGGGCAATCCATGTAGGTATCCCGCATCGTGATGTAGAGCGTCCGGAGCGCTTTCGTGTGAAGGCGGTTGAGGAAGTCGTCGTCGCAGGAAAACGCGCCGTCGAATTCGGTATCGAAACCGGTCTCGCGGAATTTGAGGTCGAGGATTTTGATGCCCGCCGGGATTTCGTAGTGAACCTCGTGTCCGTTCATCCAGCCGAGGCATTCGAATTCCTGCTCGCCATCGCGGGTCACATACTCGGCCCGCACATTCGGTTCGCTGCCGCCGAGGTAGTTGTCGGTTTGGATTTTGATGACCTCGCCCGCCTTGGCATTGATTTTGAAATACGGGGTAACCTGTGCGTTGTAGGGCAGCTTGGCCTGGATTGGCTTGCCATCCGAGACGGCGGGGAGTTCGGCGGCATTCGTGTAGGGCAGGAGGCCGAAGTCTTTCCAAAACGGGATCGGGCGTTTGACCAATCGGCCCCACGGAGCGCAATCCGGCGTGCCCAATTCCTCGGCCGGTGCCCACGCGGCCGCGTCGAAGCCGGGCATTTGCCAACCCGCCGGTTCCTTCGCCGCGTCGTAGCGGATGTTGGATTCGGGAAGGCGCATGTTCGGGTGCGGGGCCCCGGTATCGCCGAAGGCGGGATGAACCCTCGCACGCCACGAGGCATCGCTCACCACCTTCTCCGCGCCAGCCTCCATCTGGAACAACAGCCCGCTTCGGCCGCTGCTTTTGTGGCTGAACCCCTCCTTGCCGAAATACCACACCAGGATCGCGACGGTGTTCGCGCCATCTTTCAAATGCGGCGCGAGATCAATCTCGTCAAAAAAAGTATCCCTCGGAGTCGGCCCGCGTTTCAGCGCCCCTTCGCGAACGACCAACGCGCCGTTGACCCAGAGCCAGTATTTCGAATCGACCGCAATCCGCGCGATGGCCGTCTGAGGTTTCGCAGCGAGTTGGAACTCCTTGCGGTAGGCACTCCAGAGGTTTTGCTTTTTCGCCTCCTCGGGCGTGGCAGGTATCGCACCAATCCACTTCGCCGACCAGCTCGAAGCCGGAACTGTTCCCGGGTAAACAAAAGAAGGCAACGGCTCGGCGGCCTGGGCGCTTGACGCAAGAGCGAGCGCGAGGATGAAGGCGGTTTTTTTCATGGGTTGGATTTTGTGGCTTCGAAATTGCACGGCAGAGGACTGCCGTGGCTACAATCTGATTTCAGCGCACTCCGTGTTCCCTGGTTAAAATCTGGATTTCCGTTACTTCACTTCACCGGCAGAGCAGGCGCCTTGGGTTGCTCCACCGAGGTGTCGGCGGGATTCGGCGGTTCATATGGCGTCACCTTATCGAGCCAGTTCACGATGTCCTTCGCGCGGGACTCGGGCGTGACTTTGAGCGACTCGATTTTCCCACCCTTGAAGACGCCTTCGACGATCGTCTGGCCCGGCGCGTGCAATTTGAAATCCACATCCCAATCCTTCGGCCAGGCGGGGAAGAGATGGAGCTTGCCGGTCGGGCCGGGCTCGGGAGCGAGGATCATTTCCTGCATGCCGACCATGCCGGAGCCGCCCCAGTTGTGGTCGGGCAGCCAATCGTTGCCGGGACCGAAGAACGCCGGGAAGCGGGCCTGCGGCTTGGCGGTGTTCGACATTTTGTGGATCGCGCGTTTCTTGGCCTCCTCCGGGTAGGCGAGCGAGGCGACATTCGCCACGGTCGCCTGCCACGAGACATCCCGCTTGCAATGCCGCGCGCGCTCTTTGGGGATCGTTTCCCAAGTGTCGCGGGCGAGTTGGAGGGTTTCCGGCTTCGTCACGCCCATCATGCGATAGGGCCAGGCCGCAAACATCTCGATGGGTTCCTCCTTGTTGGCTTCCTGCTTGTAGGAACGCGCCGGGAAAACCGAGTCGCGCCCTTGGCGTTTGCCGATCGGCAGGTCGGGGATGGTCGCCTGGATGCGCTTGATGCGCTCGCGCGAGGCGGCCGGGAGATCCGGCAGGGCGAGCAATCCGGCCGTGATGCGGTGGAGCGCGCAAACGACTTCGATCGGGTCGGTGGCCTCCATCGCGAATTCCAGCCCGTTCGAGGGGTAGATGCAGAGCTTGCCGTCGAGCGTCAATTCCTGGCCGGTGCGTTTTTTGGTCTGGGCGCGGTAGTAGCTGTCGTAAAAAAGCACCGTCCCCTCGATCCACGGCAGGTCTTTCTCGAGGGAAATCCCCATCGTGTCGCGCGCCTGCAATGCCATCCAGGCATTCTCGAGCATCATCGAGAAATATTGATGGAGATGCCCCGCGCCGGAGAAGCTCGTTCCGGTCGGGATGAAGGAGCAAAGCCCCCAGAGATCAATCGGCTCGGGATAGACCATTCCTTCCGCGCCGTTGATCTTGGCCCGCTCGGCGGCGACACCAGCGCGGTTGCGGTAGAATGCCATCGTGGGCTCGAGCATGTCGGCATCGCCGCCAGCGACGGTCGGCCAGCCCAGCCAGCGCTGGTTTTGCGACATGAAAGTGAGGAACAACCAGCGGCGGAAATCCGGCGAGCTGGGAGAACCCGCAACCAAGGGAGCCGCGCCGCCCGAGACCTTGATTCGGCCCGGGAAGTTGTCCGTGGTGAAAATCCCGCCGTTGAAAAGGAGCGGGAATTCCCCGCCCCGGTTGCAGGCGAGCATGTAGCGGAAGAGTTGGTAATTCCGCCCCGCGAGCCAGCCTGGGTCGCCTTCGCCAGCGGAGGGATTCACCACCAAGTGCGAGCGCGACCAGAACTCCTCCCAGCGTTTTGTTTCATCCGCCTTCGCCGCCGCGCGTGCGGCGGCGTCGAGCAGCGCCTTGGCCTCCGCCGCCCATTGCTGCGGATTCGCATCGAGCTTCCCCCCGAGCCGGATCGCGATCACCAAATTCTCCCTCGCGGGGGTTTTTCCAGTCCACGCCTTGCCATTCCAGAATTGCCATTCCACATCCGTGGGCACCGGCTCGGTCATTCCTCCCTCGACCATCGCCGCGCCGCCAAAGACTCGCTTCGTCGTGAGGTCCGGCACCGACTCGGGAGGAATTCCCTGGCGTTTCGCCCTCTCGGCCAAGTCGAACGGGTAGTCCGAATTGCGGTGGAACCACACGAAGCCCTCTTTGCCCGGCTGAACCTGGTCCGGCATGAAGGTCTGTCGTATCGCTTCAAACACATCCACCAGAATGCCGTCGCGCCTCCTATCGCGCCAAGTGCCGAACGCCACATCGTAGGCGAGCGGTTTGGCCGAGCGGGACTCGAACAGCAGCGTCTCGCCGGCAAACCAGAGCGCCGCCTGGAAATCCCCCTGCTCGATCAGAATCGTGCCATTTGCGAGAACGAGTTCCTGACGAAAACCCGCCTGCCCGAGCTTGAGCCCCTCCGGCGTGATGCGAACGCAACCGAGCTTCAGCGGGCGACCCTGCTCGTCGTAGGCGCCATTGTGCGAGGGATAAATCCAGATCGACCCATCCTGCACCCACACATTCGCCCCCGCCCCCAACCGCCCCGAGAGCGGCATCGAGTCGAGAGAGTCCTGCGACGGGGAATCCCAGACGACATTGTGTTTGCTGAGGTCAAACGCCTGCAGGGCCAAAGGAAAACTCGCCAAAGCAGCGAGTGCGAGGATTTGGAGTTTTTTCATAAATGGCTTGGGGGTTCTTTGGTAAGCAAACCGCGCCTCGGCTTACTTCGCCGGGCGTAGGATGACTTTTTTCAAGTTCACGGGTTTCCAAGCTTCGAGGTCGGGGCGGATGGTGAGGGTCATCTCTCCGGCTTCTTCGATTTCGATTTTTCCGAGGTTTTGGGTTTCGAATTTGTGGTAGTCGCCCGTGGCGGTGAAGCTGACGGGGAGTTGTTCGATATCCTCGGCTTCTTGGGACTTTTTAATGCCGGAGACATCGACATTCAAGGCCGGAGCGGCCGGGCCGATTTCGAGGGTGGCCTTGGTGTTTTCGAGTCCGGAGATTTCCGCCAAAACCTCGTAGTCGCCGGCTGGGAGTCCGCTGAAGGACCAGCTCACGGGGGCCTCGGGATTGCTCCACGAGCTGATCTCCACGCCTTTCGCGCTTTGCTGGAGGCTCGGGGCGCCGCCTTTTTTCGGAATGCCGAAATCCACCAGCGCGGCGTGAGGTTCGGTCACGACGACATGTGGCCTCAACTCGGCGGTGGTCCAAGCCGGAAGCGGAATATTGTGGCGACGCCCGAGATCAAGAATCGTCTCCAAGCGAATGGATCCATCCAGATGTCGATGCAGATCGATCAACGGTAATCGCGTGTTCACGGCCCATTGCAATAAACCAAGCATCCCATGAAGGCAAACCGCACAGCTCAGCGGATCAGATAAAAGAAAAACGCGAATGGGATCACCATTCGCGCTTTCGTAAGAAAAGGGCCTTAGCCTTTTGGAGTCAGGGTTGAACCCTGATCACCGATTATTTTTTCTCGTCGGTCTTTTTGTCATCTTTGTCGCCGCAATCGTCTTTCGCGCCGTCTTTTTTCTCACAACTACCTTTTTTATCATCCTTGTGGTCACAAGTGCCGCAATGGGCGTAGGACGATGCGGTGGAGGTCACGACGATGGCTGCTGCGATGAGGAATGATTTAATCATAGGACCCGTAGGTAGAATCCTGTCGCGGGGCGGTGTCAATCCGGCAATTTAAACCCGCCTGACATTCCGCCGAGCCACCACATAACGACCCGCAGGCGAATTCCTCAACGCCTACGGTCCTGCTGGCCAAACTCGGTGACGGCCGAAGTCGTAGCGAAGGCTATTTCTTTTCGTCAGCGAAACGCGCGAGGCGGTTCGAGAGGATCAGAAATGTCGGCGCCCAGAGGCCAACGAAAATACCGAAAAGCTCGCCGTGCGTGCGGGCTTCAAATGTTGCCGCTTTTCCGCCGGCATAATACCAGATGGCGATGGAGGCGAGGACCGAGGCGAGGCCGAGAACGAAGCAGAGGTTGCTTAGGATTTTCATAGGGTTGAAACCCTAAGCTCCGCGCGCTGTCCAACAAGAGAAATACCAAGGGCAAGGATAAGGTCTTTCCCCCACCCCGGCGCCACGGCGGCTTATTTTTTACCCCGGCCGGGGAAGGTGAGTTCGGCCACGCCGGATTTGTCCAAGTCGCCAAAGCCTTCCGAAACCATGCGGTCGTATTGTTTCTTGGTGGCTTCGGCGAGCGGGAGGGTGAGGCCTTTTTCGTGGGCGAGGGTGAGCGCGATGCCGCTGTCTTTCGCGGCGTGGGCGCCGGAGAAGAAACAGGAGTGGTCGCGGTTTTGCATGTCCTCGCCGTCGGTCTTGAGCACGCGGGAGTCGGCGCCGGTTTGCGAAAACACTTCGCGGAGCATGGTGAGATCGAGCCCGAGCGAGGCTCCGAGACCGAGACCCTCGGCGAGTCCGGCGGTGTTGATATTCATGACCATGTTGACCAACGCCTTCACCTGCGCGGCCTGGCCGGTGGCGCCGATGTGGCGGAGCGAAACGCTGAGGTCTTTGAGGATGGGTTCCGCGCGCTGGAATGCGGCGGTTGAGCCACCGGTCATGAGATAAAGGGTTCCTTCGCGGGCTTGGGTGATGCTGGAGGCCATGCAGGCTTCGAGCGATTCCGCGCCGGCTTGGTGCGCGAGGGCCTCGACATCGAGGTGAACCTGAGGAGAAACGGTGGCGCAGTTGACGAAAAGTTTGCCTTTTGCGCCGACCAAGAGGCTGTCGCCCTGCTCGGCGAAAATGGCGCGCATGGCCTTGTCATCGGTGACGACCGTGATGATCAAGCTGGCGAGTTCGGTCGCGCGGGCCAGGGTTTGGCAGGCTTCGGCGCCGATTTCCGCCGCGAGTTCGGTGGCGAGCGGGGCGTGCGAGTCGTAGACGGCGGTGACGGTGTATCCTTTGTCCTTGAGGCGGCGGGCCATGTTGGCGCCCATGCGACCGACTCCGATGAATGCGATGGTTTCTTTCATAGTGGTGGTTGGTGGTTAAGCGGTGAAAAAGGGATTGGCGTGTTTTTGTTCTCCGACAGTCGTGAGCGGGCCGTGGCCCGAACAGATAATGGTGGCGTCAGGAAGAGTCAGGATTTGCTCGCGGTTATTGCGCAAGGCGTCCGCATAGGAAACCATCCCTCCGCCCATCGATCCGGCGAACATCGAGTCGCCGACGATGGCGACAGGCTGCGAGAGGCCCGGGATAAAAAAGGTCACCCCGCCGGCGGCATGGCCGCTGGTGAGCCGGGTTTCCACAGTGAGGCCGCCGATTTGGAAAGCCCGCCCCGGACTGAACGACTCGGCGTTCGGGAGCGGTTCCTTCTCGCACACCCAAGCATGCGCGCCGGTGGCTTTGACCAACCGGTCGAGATCGAGAATGTGATCGGTGTGGGTGTGGGTGATGAAAATCTGCTTCACCCGGAGCCCGTGACTGGCAGCGAAGTCGAGCATCGGCTGACCATCCGCGCCGGTATCGAAAAAGGCGGCTTCCTTCGAGGAGGGATCCCAGACGAGGAAGGAATTCACGGTCATGTCCTCGAAGACCGTATTGAAATGCGCCAAGCCAACAGGCTCTTGGACAGGGGCGGGCTTATAGGAGGATTTCGCCAAAGCGAGGAGCGCATTGAATCCGAGACCGAGAACGCCGGCGACCTGGCGCAGAAGGGGCTCATGGAGTTCACCGGATTTCAGGATCAGGATTTCGGCAACCGTTGCGCCGGACTTGGCCGCGAGGGCCTCGTCGTTGATGGAAAGCCCGCGCTGGGCTTTTCCGATAATGTCGGTGTAGCTGTCTTCGATCGGGATGCTGGTGGACATAGATGTAGGATTTTTGTGGGGGAGGCGGATTCAAATCTGCCCGAGGTGAAAAGGGAATTTCAAAAATCGGATTTCGCGATCCACCCAGCCCTCCACGCGCAATTCGGAATTGCCCGAGCCCATGGAATTGCCCAGCATTCGCGCCCTGTCTATGAGCACAAAAAACCTCGCCGCCTCGATTCTTTTGGCCACTGCCTTTTCCGTCCAAGCCCATCCGGACCACGACCAAAAGCCCGCCGCAGCTCCCTCACCAGCCGCCTCGACTCTCCAAGACGGCGGGCTCACCGGGCAGGGCGACTGGGTTTACAAAACCGTCCTTAACTGGGGCCGCATCCCGGGCCAAGAGCACATCGGTTCCACCCACGGCGGCGTGGCGGTGGACAAGTCCGGCAAAATCTATGTCTCCACCGACGGCCCGAACGGCATCATCGTCTATCAGCCCGATGGCACCTTTATCAAAAGCTGGGGCGAGCCCTCGCGCCGCTTCCACAGCCTCGCCATCCACGAGGAGAACGGTAAGGAATTCCTCTACGCCGCCGGCGGCAAGCGCGTTTGCAAACTCGACCTCGACGGAAAAATTGTCTTCCAACTCGACAACAAACCCGGCTCCGCCGACCGCCCTTGGACCAACGCCACCGCTGTCGATGTCACACCCGACGGCACGATTTTCGTCGCCGACGGCTACGGCACGAACTTGATCTACAAATACTCGCAGGACGGCCAATTCCTCGGAAAATTCGGTGCACTCGGAGACCTACCCGGCCAGTTCCGCACCTGCCACGGCCTCACTGTCGATGCCCGCAATCCCGAAAAACCCCTCCTCATCGTGTGCGACCGCGAAAATCTGCGCATCCAAGTCCTCGACACCAACGGCAATGTCATCGCCATCCCGATCACCGGACTCCGTCGTCCCTGCGCCACCGCCATCCGTGGCGACAAACTCCTCGTTGCCGAACTCGCCGGCCGCGCCGTCCTGCTCGACAAGGATTTTAAAATTCTCAGCGAACTCGGCGACAACCCGGTTGTCGAACAACGCGCGAATTTCGGTGTTCCCCCGAAAGACTGGAAGGAAGGCGTCTTCACTGCCCCCCACGGCTGCGCGATCGACTACGACGGCAACCTCTACATCCAGGATTGGAACAAATGGGGCCGCATCACCAAGCTGGTGAAAACCCCCTGAGCACAAAAAAGCCGACGCGATTTGGGCCGCGCCGGCTGCCTTGGATTGAAAAGGGTCCGCGTCGAACTACTTCAGCTCCGCGTTGTAGAACTCAAACCAGTCGTCGAGATTGTTCAAATCCACCGCGCCGGGGTTCACACCGCTCTCGTCGGTAATACCATTCGCGCTGAGGATGGCCTTGCGGGTGGCATCGTCGTGGATATAGCCAAGAATTGATTGGTTGTGCTTGTAGAGCGTGGCCTTGTCGAGTTTCACGCCGGGCTGTTTCTTCACCCAAGCCTCGAACGCGGGATAGGTTGGCTTGGTTTTGATGAATTCGCGCACCGCCGTCTCGGAGAGACCGAGGGCATTGATGGTCATCATGTCATAACCTTGGCCGATGCCGGGATAGCCGTCGGCAAGTTTGCCACAGGCTTCAAGGCAGGCTTTTTGCCAGAGGCGGGGAAGGTGCAAGACACCGAGAGGACCGGCGAGACCGGAGCTGATTAAAGGAACGATTTTACTCATATTTTGTTTTGGTTGGTTTTGGTTGGTGGTTACTAAACTGGCTCGGATCGTGAACAAAGGCGGGATTTACCCCTCCTGCTCCAGCGACACCTCGATGAATTTCGACATGGGCGTGTGGCTTTTGACGGCGTGTTCGTCGATGCCGACGAGGACATTGGTCTCGGGGTAGTAGGCGGCGGCGCAGCCTTTCGGGATCGAGTAGGCGACGGGACGGAATTCTTGAGCGCGCCGCTCCCGGCCGTCGGCCGCATGGCTCCGGATCGTGACACTCGATTTTTCCGTGAGGCCGAGTTCGCGCATGTCGTCGGCATTGAGAAACAGAACGCGGCGCTCGCCGGTGATGCCACGGTAGCGGTCGCCGCTGTCGTAGATCGTGGTGTTGTATTGGTTGTGCGAGCGGAGAGTCATCAATCGCAGATGTCCGGGTTGCACAGAGAGGCGGGGAAGAGCGTTGGAAATAAAGTTCGCCCGTCCAGTGGAAGTGCGCCACTCGCGGTTGGCGGGAGGATTTGGCAAATGGAAACCGCCGGGTTGCTGGATTCGCTTGTTGTAATCCGTGAAGCCCGGGATGACCGACTCAATGCATTCGCGGATGTGGTCGTAATCTGAAACAAGGTAATTCCAGTCCACCGGCCCGTTCGGGAAAAGTTTGGCGCCGATTCCAGCAATGATGGCGGGTTCGGACTTGAGGTGTTCCGACGCCGGGCGGTTGATGCCCGTGGAGGCGTGGACCATGCTCATCGAGTCTTCAACGGTCACCGATTGCCTCCCTCCAGCCTGGATGTCTGCCTCCGAGCGGCCGAGGCAGGGGAGGATCAGCGCGGCCTCGCCGTGGACGACATGGCTGCGGTTCAGGTGGGTCGAGACATGGACCGTCATGCCGCATCGGCGCAGTGCCTGCCAAGTGAGGTTGGAGTCGGGCGTGGCGGAGGCGAAATTCCCGCCCATGCCGAGGAAAAATCCCACGCGTCCCTCAGCCATGGCCTTGATGGTGTGGACGGTCGAGTAGCCGTGATGGCGTGGCGCGGTGAAGCCGAATTCCTTTTCCAGACGCGCGAGGAATTCCTCCTTGGGTTCCTCGGTGATGCCCATGGTGCGGTCACCTTGGACATTGCTGTGTCCGCGAACGGGGCACGCTCCGGCACCCGGGCGGCCGATGTTTCCGCGCAGCAGCAGGAGGTTCACCACCTCTTGAATGTTCGCCACGCCGTGGCGGTGTTGTGTAAGCCCCATCGCCCAGCAGCAAATCACAGAGCCCGCGCCGAGATAGACCTCTGCCGCTTCTTCAATCTGCTGGCGGTCGAGTCCGCTCTGCTCGAGAAGGACCTCCCAAGGAGTTTCCGCGACGAGGCGGCGATATTCCTCGAATCCGTGCGTGTGGCGCTCGAGAAAATCGTGATCGAGGACCGAGCGGTCGGACTCGGCTTTTTCCAAAATGAATTTCGCCATCGCGCGGACGGCGGCCATGTCACCCCCGATCTGCACTTGGTAGTAATGGGAGCTGATCGGCGTGCTGCGGCCGAGGAGCATGTCGACGGCATTTTGGGGATGCGTGAAATTCAGGAGACCCGCTTCCTTGAGCGGATTGAAACTCACAATTCTCGCGCCGCGCTTCGAGGCTTTCTCCAACTCGGAGAGCATGCGCGGGTGGTTGGTGCCGGGATTTTGGCCGAACACAAAAATCGCATCGGCTTTTTCAAAATCCTCGAGCGTTACAGTGCCCTTGCCTGTAGCAATCGATTCGGTCATCCCGACGCCGCTCGACTCGTGGCACATGTTCGAGCAGTCGGGGAAATTGTTTGTCCCGAAAAGCCGACCGAGGAGTTGGTAAAGGAACGCCGCCTCGTTGCTGGTGCGGCCGGAGGTGTAGAACGCCGCTTCGTCGGGCGAGCCGAGCGAGCGCAGGTGCCGCGCGATGCGGTCGAACGCCTCGTCCCACGAAACCGCCTCGTAGCGGTCGGTGTCGGCATTGTAGGCCATCGGGTGCGTGAGCCGTCCGGTGTTCTCGAGCGTGAAGTCATCCCATCCGCGCATCTCGGTGACGGTGTGTTTCGAAAAAAGCTCGGGCGTCGCGCGCTTGGTGGTCGTTTCGTAGGTCAGGGCCTTGACGCCATTCTCGCAGAATTCCGTGGGCGAGGGATTTTTCGGGTCCGGCCAGGCGCAGCCTGGGCAATCGAAGCCACGCGGCTGGTTCATGCGGAAGAGGGTCGCGTTGCCTTTGAGGAAACTTTCACGGCGGAGGAAGTGCAGGGAGGAATTGAGAGCTCCCCATCCGCCGGCTTCGGTTTTTTGTTCAGCCATGGCTTGTGTTGGGTTTCTTTGCGGACTGACCGCAGGGAGATATTGGGCCGATGAGGCGCGAGAACAAGTCGTTTCCAAGCAGGCAGGCGGACGGTATGTTTTCGGGTTTTCCAACCCAATGTTATCCGATCCCGCCACCACCCCGCCACACGACCAGCTCGGGCGCCCGGTGCGTGATCTGCGGGTTTCGCTCACCGACCGCTGCAATCTGCGGTGCACCTATTGCATGCCGGCCGAGGTTTTCGACAAAGACCATGTGTTCCTGCGCAAGGAGCAGTTGCTGCGGTTGACCGAACTCGACCGAATCATCGGGGCGTTTGTCCGTTGCGGAGTGCGGAAGCTTCGCCTCACCGGCGGCGAGCCGCTTCTCCGGCGGGGCGCGGTGAAATTCCTCCGGGGGCTCGGGCGCTTTGTGGAATTGGAGGATGTGGCCATGACCACCAACGGCCTTCTTTTGGCGGAGTTTGCGGAGGAACTCGCGGAGGCCGGCCTGCATCGCGTGACCGTGAGCCTCGACGCGCTCGATCCAGCGGTGTTCGGCGCAATGAACGGGCGCGGCCACCATCCCTCCCGCGTGCTCGAAGGCATCGCCGCGGCGCAAGCGGCGGGGCTCGGAGTGAAGGTCAACATGGTCGTCCAGCGGGGCGTGAACGATTCCCAAATCCTCCCGATGGCGCGGCATTTTAAGGAACTCGGCGTGACCCTCCGCTTCATTGAGTTCATGGATGTCGGAAACACGAACCACTGGGAGCCGCGCATGGTTGTTCCAGGCAGGGAAATCCTCGCGATGCTCTCGCGAGAATTCGATTTCGAGCCGGTGCAGGCAGACTATCCCGGCGAGGTGGCCAACCGATACCGCCACCGTGACAATGGCTGTGAGTTCGGCGTCATCACATCGATCTCCGCTCCGTTTTGTCGTCAGTGCTCTCGGGCGCGACTCTCGGCGGATGGTCGGCTTTTCACCTGCCTGTTTGCCTCGGAGGGCTTCGATCTTGTCGGAGCGATGCGGGCCGGAAACCTCGATGACGAGTCGCTCCACCGTCTGGTGTCGGACCTCTGGCGCCGGCGCGACGACCGGTATTCGGAAATCCGCTCCGCCAGTGGACCCGCGCAGAAGGTCGAGATGTCCTTCATTGGCGGGTGAGTTTTTCGCCATGTTTCTTGCCTTTCTCTTTTTTCTGGTGGCGCTGGTTTATTCGAGCGTCGGATTCGGAGGAGGATCGTCCTACCTCGCACTTCTGCATTGGCACGGCATCCCGCCCGGGTTGCTGCCGATTCCTGCCTTGGCCTGCAATTTGATCGTCTCCGCAACCGGCTTCGCACAATTCGCTAGGGCCGGGCATTTCCCTTGGCGGCGCAGCTTACCGTTCCTCGCCTGTTCAATTCCCGCTTCCTACCTCGGAGGTCTCTTTCCCGTGCGCGAAGCGGCGTTTCTCTGGCTGCTGGCCGCGTCACTCACGGCGGCCGGGGTTTTGTTGCTCGTCCCGATCAAGCAGGACGCCTCGCCCTCCGACAGCGCGTTTCGTCGATGGATCGGAAAAGCCGGGCCGCTCCTCGGAGCCGGGCTGGGTTTTCTCTCGGGGGTCGTTGGGATTGGAGGGGGGATTTTTCTGGCTCCCATCCTCCACCTAGCGCGCTGGGCTCCGGCCAAGAAGGTCGCGGCCCTTGCCGCCGGTTTTATTTTTGTGAACAGCGCTTCCGGGCTGGCGGGTCAGTTGCAAAAATTCCAAGGCGACGGCGCGGTGTTGTGGGCGTTCTGGCTTCTTCCGCTGGCAGTTCTTGTCGGCGGATGGATCGGGTCGCGCTGCGGGTGTGGGCTTCTGCCAGCCTTGCGCGTCCGTCAGATCACTGGCGGGATCATCCTCCTCGTGGCGGGGAATCTTTGGACGAAGATTCTGTAGTCGATTCGACGCGATGGAGGCCGCTGTAAAAAGTGGCGCGGTGGTCTCGGCAGAATCCAGCGAGCGTGATCCCCCAGCGCTCCGCGGTTTCCACGGCGAGCGACGACGGCGCGGAAATCGCCGAAAGCACGGGAATGCCAGCGCGGGCGCATTTTTGAACGATCTCGAAGGAAACCCGGCCGCTGACTGTCAGCACGGCGGCCGAAGCGAGGATTTCGTTTTCGAGCAGGAACCCGACGACTTTATCCACAGCGTTGTGGCGGCCGATATCCTCGAACACGCAAAGAATATCGCCGCTGGCCGTGGCAGCCGCTGCGCCGTGACAGCCACCGGTGCCGGAGAAGGTGGACTGCCGCGCGCGCACGGCCGCATGGATCGCGCGAAGTCGGGTAGAGTCGATCGAAATGTGTTTGGTGACGGGTGGAATTTCGAGGAACGAGGGATCGAGCGATTCCTTGCCGCAAAGCCCGCAAGACGAGGTTGACGCCAATCGCCGGGTCGAGCCCGAGTGCGATTTGTCATCGATGCAAACCTCGATGAGGGTCGCATTTTTCCGCTCGGTTTGGAAAGCGACCCGGTAGCCCGAGGCATCAATTCCCTCGGAGTGGAGAAGCCCCCGAACGAGGAGTCCTTCATCGCCGGGCGTTTGCATCGTGACGGAATAAAGAGACCCATTGAGCAGGATTTGAAGCGCCCGCTCCACCGTCAGCTCGTCGATGACTTTCCGTGTTTTGGTTTCCTCCTGCAGCAAGGCCGGGCAGGGCTTCGAGCGAGCTTCGGGTAGGTTTAATTCCGCATCGCCACATCGCAGGGTGCCGCCCGTGAGAATGCGGCAGCGCAGGCCACCGCGTCCCGCAAGAAAGGCATTCGCTCCGGGGCCAACCGCCTCATCCATCCAATAACACGGCTTGCACTCTTCCATGCCCTCGAACTCGACATCGCCGATGGTGAATTTTTTTCCAATCAGGCCGTTCAAATCCACGCCGGAGACGAGAACATTTCGGCGAAGCACCGAATAATCGAGATGCGGAATCCGGAGGTGGCGACACATTTCCTCCACCACCTCAAGCGAGAGAAGGGTCACTTGGGTTTTTGAGTTCGGATCCTTGCCGTGGTAGCGGTCGCCAACGATCCCCAGCCCCGCCTCGAAGCAGGCTTCGTCGAGTCGGATGGTGCCATGAGATTCGCGGCCGAGGCCGTGGCGTCCCTTGAAGTCGTGGCCAGGAGAAATCCAGATGTCGTGGATGCGAATGAGCATAAATCAGTGCGAATGCCCCGACCCACACGCGCATCCTTCGACCCACTCGCCATGGCCGTCGGCATAGGTCTCGCGCTTCCAAATCGGCACGCGGGCCTTGATGGCATCGATCAACTCCCGGCACGCCGCGAACGCCTCCTCGCGATGCGCTGCCGCCGCGCCAACCCACACGGCGAGGTCGCCGGGTTGGAGATCACCCGTGGCGTGGATGGCCACCGCTCGCACTCCGTGTTTGGTGGAAATCTCCTCCAGCAATCGCCGCCCCTCCTTCTCCGCCAGTTCCAGATAGGCTTGGTAGTGAAGCCCGATCACCGAACGACCCTCGTGGTGGTTCCGCACGCGGCCCTCGAAAAAAACCATGCCGCCGTTTTCGTTTCCCTCCAACTCCTGTCGGAGAGGCGCTGGATCGATCGGATGGGGATGGATTCGAAAGCTCATGGAGTCAGCCGCCGGAGAACGGCGGAAGGAGGGCGATCTTGTCGCTAGGACGAAGCGGTTGGTCGCCCGATGCGAACTCGTCATTCACCGCGAGGCGGGTGGTGGAGAGGTCGAAACCATGGCGCCGGGAAAGCTCTTGGAGCAAGGCCCCGGCCGTCGCGGTTTTGGTGCGAATGGTTTCGTCGCGAAGACCGCGAAGCTCCGAGAGATGCCCGAACCACGAGAGATGGATGGGAAAGCCGACGACTTCCTCGAGGTCCTGCGGGGTGTTCAAGTTGGTGAGGGCATCTGTGGCTCCCTTGGGTAACGCGATCAGGTCGGCCTTTTCCTCGATCATGATGTGGCGCGGGCAGAAGTGGCCACGCGCGGCGTGACGCTCCAACACCGCACGCGCCGAGGGTTCGTAAATCGCGCAAAGCGGCTCTGGCAGAGCGTCGCTTGATGAGGCGAAAGCGAGAAAGGGCGGCGCGTCGCTTGGTTTTCGGTGGGCGATCAAGTGCGTCAGCACCTGCTCCGAAATAAATGGAAGATCGCAAGCGAGCACGAACCAGGCTGCTTCAGGGTCTTTTTGAAAAGCGGCGAGGATGCCGGAAAGCGGACCCTGAGCCAACGGGGAGTCCACCAAAACCTCGAGATCCTGAGCGCCTTCGGGAGCGGGTTGGCCGTCGCGGAGGGAAACAAAAGTGCGTTCGCAGAATTTGCCGAGGAGGTCCGCCGCGCGTCGGGCCTGGGTGAGGCCATCGCCCCCGACGACCATCGAGGCTTTGTCGTGTCCCATGCGGGAGCTTTTCCCGCCAGCAAGAAGGAGGCCATTCAGACGGTGAGTCATGAGCCAGCGGTGTAGTCGGTCTTTCCGCCGCGCTTTTCGAGCAGGCGGACGCGGCGGATTTCCATGGCGGGGGAAAACGCCTTGCACATGTCATAGACGGCCAGCGCGGCGACACTCGCCGCCGTCAGCGCCTCCATCTCAACACCGGTCTTGTGGCTGGTTTTTGCGATCGCCTGAATTCTCAGAATTCCATTTTCCGGGGGATCGATCGTGATTCGCAAACCTTCCAGCGGAAGCGCGTGGCAGAAAGGGATGAGATTCGATGTCTGCTTGGCGGCCATCGTGCCCGCGATGATCGCTGTGTGAAAAACGGGCCCTTTCGGCGAGCGGATGTCGCCGTCTTGCATTTGCGCGACGATTTCCGGAGGCAACCAAACCTCGGCCTCGGCGACGGCGGTGCGGGCCGAGGGTTGTTTTTCCGAGATGTCGACCATGGCTGGATTCTTGTTTGAATCCAGATGCGTCCAACTCCGCGCGGGTTCTTCTTTTGGCGGTTTCATTTCGCGAGCCAAGGAAAGTAAGGAGCGGCCGCACCCTCTGCAAAACTTTCATCCACCTCGACGAACCCATCGCTGCCAGCGAGTCCGGCGAAATCCCCCGAGTTGGCGACTGGAGCGGGTGCCACCGTGCCGTCGGACATTTCCCGGATCGGCAGAAAAAGCGTCAACCCCATCGGCTTGGTAAAATCTCCGCGCAGAATCCGGCGTGGACGCTTCAGCGCCGATTCGCCGCTCCAGTGCAACAGCGCGGGAAGGACATAGCGATGCAGGCAGACGAGGGCGGAAACTGGGTTTCCAGGGAGCCCAAACACCACCTGACCGCCGGGCATTTGCCAAACTCCCATGGGTTTTCCCGGGCGTTGAGCGATGCCGTGAAGGATCGATGCCGCGCCGAGTCTGACGAGAATTTCCGGCACCAAATCCCAGCGCCCTTTGGAAACGCCGCCGGTGAGAATCACCAGGTCGTTCTCGGATAAAACCGCCGCGAGGCCTTGCTGCAAATCCTCGGGAACATCACGCAGGCAACCAGTCGCTGTCGGTCCATGCCCCACCAACTGCAGCGCCGCTGCGAGGGCGTGTGTATTGGATCGTCGAATCTGGCCGGCCTTCGGAACCTCTCCAACCGGAACCAACTCGTCACCCGTTCCGAGAACCGCGATCCGCAGCGGCGCGGCCACCTGAATTTCGGCACAACCACACGCCGCCGCGATGCCAATTTCGACTGGCCCGAGACGCACTCCAGAGCGGAGCAATGCATCGCCCGCACGGTGATCCGAGCCTTTCCGATGAATAAACTCCCCCGCCCGCGCAGCCTTTCCGGTTTGAAGAACCGCCACGCTGTCGTGAAAGTCATACCACTCGCAGGGCAGAACCGCATCGGCTCCGTCCGGCAGCACCGCGCCGGTCATCACTTCGATCGCTGCGTCTTCAGCGGGAGGAAGAGCGACCTGGGGGTTTCCTGCAGCCGCCACACCCTGAACCAAAAACCGGCGGCACCCGTTCGAGCACACCGCCAGCCCATCCATCATCACCCGGTCAAACGGAGGAAAGTCATGGTCCGCCGTGATGTCCTGTCGCAAAATTTTCCCGGCTGCGTCCTCCAGCCTGCGAGACTCGGACGGCAGCTTTCCTCTCAGCGAAAAAATCCGCTCCTCCGCTTCAGTGGGAGACAAGGGCTTCACCACGGAATTGCTCCCAAAAGCCAGTGTGCTGATGACGATCTCGCGGGCAAATCAGGACTGCTCGGCGAGCAGTTCGTTCCAGATTTTTTTGATGTCGTTGCCGAGGACGACCGTGTCCTGCCAGATGTTCGGGAAACAGCTGAGGTTGTATCCGATGGTGGTGCCTTGCTCGGGAACGACCCAGAGTTCGTTGGTCGGGCGAGGGCCGGCCAGCCAGTGTTTAATGGCCTGGCGGATGAACGGGCGGCAGGCCTCGTATTCGGGCGAGAAGTTCCCTTTGCCATCGGTGATCGGAATCATGCAGTGGTGGCCGTTGAAGGGGCGCATGTGCCAGAGGGTGGACTGCTGGAAGACGGGGATGTTGGTCTCGTCAAAAAGGCGCGAGATGTAGTTCTCCGGCAGGAGGTGCTTCACGATGGCCGGGTGTGAGAAGTCGTAGTTCACGAGGGGCGCCTCGCCGGTGGCCTTGAGGACGCCCTCCACGATGGCGGCGGTCTTTTCCGGGGTCTCGGTGCAGGTGTCGCGGTGGACTTCGAGATGGACCGGCGCGTTCTGTTTTTTCGCCTCGGCCATCAAGGCGATCGTCAGGGCAACCGCCTCGTCGGTGGGCGTGTCATGGTCG
Organism: Terrimicrobiaceae bacterium; assembly: GCA_044375555.1. GTDB lineage: Bacteria > Verrucomicrobiota > Verrucomicrobiia > Chthoniobacterales > Terrimicrobiaceae > UBA967. The sequence continues at coordinate 30,249 of JBILML010000019.1, read as the reverse complement.
GCGAGTTGGCAATTGATCGGGCCGTTGTCGATGGCCATGAGGGCGGCGATCTTGGGGGCGAATTGCTCGACACGGCCGGCGTCAAACGCCCCGCCGAACCGCAAGCCGTATTCCTGGATCAATTCCTTGATCTTCGGGAAATCCGAGGTGCCACAATACCCTTGGAAGCCAGCCTCCCGGACCAATGACAAATGGGTGCGCAGGCCTTGCTCGGTGGTGGGATCGCCTTCGTGAAGGAGCGACCAGTAGTTGATGTGGATTTTGAGGGTCGGTGTGGTGGGCATATCGGGATTTTTGGTTTTTTAAAACTCGTCGTAGGCAATATGGGCGGGAGGCACACCGAGATCGGCGAGCATTTTTGTGCAGGCTTTGATCATCATCGGCGGTCCGCAGAGGTAGAATTCGACGCCGCCGATATTCGCATGATTTTCGAGGGCTTTTGCAAGAACGACTTCGTGAATGAATCCGGTGTGGCCGATCCAACGGTCCTCGTCGAGCGGAGCCGATAGGGCGGTTTCGAAGGTGAAGTTCTGATGCTTCGCGGCGAGATCCTCGAAGAGATCGGTGTAGAACAATTCCTGACGCGAGCGGGCGCCATACCAGAAGGAAACCCGGCGGGCGGATTTCTCGACTTCGAGCAGGTGCGTGAGGTGGGCACGCAACGGAGCCATGCCCGCGCCGCCGCCGATGTAGACCATTTCCTTGCGGGTCGGCTTGAGGTGGAAATCACCGAACGGCCCGATGGCATCGAGAGTGTCACCGGGTTTGAGGGACCACATGTGGCTGGAGCCGGTTCCTGTCGGGCATTCCTGGCCGGGAGGGGGCGTGGCGAGGCGGACATTGAGGCGGATCGTGCCTTCTCCGGCGTGACTGGCGATCGAGTAGTTGTTGCGCTTCGCGCCATCGGGATTTTTCGCCACGAGGTCGAAGATGCCGTGCTGGCGCCAGACTGCGGCGTAGGGCTCGGGAATATCGAAGCTGCTGTAGGCGATCTCGCCGTAGGCGGGGATGGCGAATTGCAAGTAGTCACCGGGCTCGTAGGAAAGCGCGCCATCCACCGGCTCGAGCACGATCTCGCGGATGAAGGTTGAGACATTGGCCGAGCTCACGACACGCAGGGTGCGGCTTTTTTGCTCACGGGCACCGGCGCCGCCGGGCTTGTTGATATTGAGGTAAATTCGATTGTTGCGGACTTCGATCGGATAAGTGGCGAGGCCACGGCAAATCGGCGCACGGGCGGGCGAGCCGTCGGTAAGGTTGAAGCGGCCGTTGTGCTTCGGACACTCGATGATGCCGCCTTTCACGAGACCTTCGGCGAGGTGGTTGTTGCCGTGAGTGCAAATGCCATCGGTCGCGTAAAGACTGCCCGCCGCATCGCGGATCAGGGCGAAGGTTTTCCGGCCATGGTCGAATCGGAGGACATCCTCCTTGCCAAGATCGGCCTGGGCACAAACCTCCACCCAGCCCTCGGCGTCCGGCTTGGCATCGCCCGAGACGAGGCCCTCCACCGCGCGCTCTTTCGGCGGCGGGAGGACGCGCTTCACATGATAGGTCGGGTCTTTTTTCTGACGAATGATGGTTGGCAAAATCTCGCGCCAAGCGGAGAGGATCGATGGATATGGCGGCGGGCAGTCGTCCTTGACGAGCGCATGGAGCTTGTAAAGGGAATGGAACGGCACGAGCGGGAACATGTGGTGCTCCACATGGTAGTTCATGTTCCAGTAGATGAACCGGCTGACCGGGTTCATGTAGACGGTGCGGCAGTTCAAGCGGTGGTCGAGGACATTCTCGGCGAGGCCCGCGTGCTGGGGCGTGTTTTGGACGATCATCAACCAAGTGCCGAAAAAGTGCGGCAGGATGATCAGGAAAATAGGAACCCAACTGTGAATGGCGACCGACAGCGCAATCGTCGCCGCGTAAATCGCCACGATGATGCGGGCGTTGCGCGTGATTTTTGCAAACTCCGTCTCGGGAATGTAGGTCCGCTCCTCGGCGGAAATTTTGCCAGCAGCATGGCGGAGCAACCCGGGAAAATAGCCCTTATAAACCCCGATGGCGAAAAGGCTGAAAAAAAGCTCCCGGAGCTTTGGCGGGCGGGGAATTTGAATTTCCGGATCGCGACCGACGATGATCGTGTCGCTGTGATGCCGGGTGTGGCTCCAACGCCAGACCACGGATTCCCTCAGGACCATGAACGAGGCGACTTCGTAGAGGAAATTATTCAGCCAGTCCGTGCGGAAGGCCGTTCCGTGTCCAGCCTCGTGCCAGCGCGAATCCGACGCCGTGGCGTAAAGCACCGCGTAGGCCGCATAGGGCAGGACCACCCACCAGGTCCCCCACAGCGCGAAAGTCCCCCACCCTGTCAGTCCCAGAAGGGCGAACCACAAAATCGTGTCGCGGATGGCCGGGCCGTCGCGGCGTTCGAGGAGCTTGCGCATCTCGGCGCGGGGCACGGGGCTTTGATACCAGTCGGCCTCGGCGAGACCGCGTTCGATCGCCTTCGTGGAGTTTTCTCCCGTGAGGCTGTAGTCGAGGCTCTTGGGCGGGCGCGTTAGCGTGGCGGTGGCATGGTTGTCGCTCATGGTGGTTTTTGGGTGGAGTTTCTGGGTTTTGGAAATGGCCGGGAGGATTTGAGCAATAACCCAACCCTCCGCAGATAGGCATCACGATAAACATTCGCCGCCTTTTGCCAATGGACAGGAGTTGGGTAAATATGCACAAAATTCGCATTCCGCTTGGCTGGGAACGCTATAACTTGCGAAGCTCCAAGCCTCCTCACTTTTCCATGTCATCTCCAATTCGCGCATCCGATCGGCTGGCTCTCCAGTATATCTACGGCTCGGTGGTTCATTACCGGCCCGGGGACAAACTGGCGCCGCGCGTCCTCGAGGATTTCGAGTTGGTTTTGATGATCGAGGGAACGGCCAGCTACCAATTGGGCGACGAGGCGTGGCAGGCACCGCCTGGGAGCTTCATACTCGCGCGCCCCGGTTTTCAGGAGGCCTACACTTGGGATCCAAAATCTCCCACGCGTCATGCCTATGTGCATTTCGACATCGAGAGCATTCCCCGCGACTGGCCCGCGCTCGAGAACTGGCCGGTTCTTATCGAAAATTCCGACCCCGTGATTACTCCGATGTTGCGCCACTTGATCGGCCGCATCGCCTCGCATGGGGAGACGGCTTGGCCGATCCTGAGCGCCAAGCCCGAGGAGAGTCTTTTCATGGAGTGCCTCTTGGGAATTCTGCTGAAACCTTCCGGCGAGGAGGGGCTGAGCGTGGCCCACCGCCTGCCCGAGCAAGTCCACGCGTCATTGAATTTCATGAGGTCGATTCTCGAAACGAATCCCCATCACCCCCTGCAACTCGGCGAGGTTTCCAAGCGCGCCGGCGTGACGGAAAAACACCTCTGCCGCCTTTTTCAATCCGCCCTGGGGCACGCGCCCATGGAGACATTTCGCCTCCTCAAGCTCCAACTCGCCATGGCCCTGCTCGGACGATCCAGCCTCGCGATCAAGGAAATCGCCGACCGATGCGGCTTCGAAAATCCACTCTATTTCACCCGCTGCTTCACCCGTATTTACGGAAAATCCCCCACGGAAACGAGGCGATCCCTGCTCAAACAAGAAGCCCCCCCCCCCAATCCCCTCCCGTCGGACATCGCCCCGCGAATTTATTGGTAAGCGGCCGCCAGCCATCGCGGGAGGAATTGCTGATTGGCAATTATCATCGCCCAATTCCTCGGCAAAACTATCCTCGGGATGTGCCGCCCCCCCCTGAGCTCATGGATCCCCCCTTTGGGACGGGGAGTTTTTTTGTGCACGCTTCGACTCGAGCGAGGTGTGACATGGCAACCCCACAGTGATCGAAAGCCGTTTCGGCTTCCGCTACGGGGAAATCTTGGAGTCTTGGCGTAAGGGTTTTCTGGGTTTTTAGACCCGCGAATGACGGAAGATGGCCGCGAATGGAAGAAAAGGGGATTTCGCGCAGAGGCGCTGAGGCGCGGAGGGCGTGGCGGAATTTTGAAAAAATTTCGAGGGCGGTGTGATATGGCAACCCCACAGCCATCGAAAGCCGTTTCGGCTTCCGCTACGGCAGAGGACTGCCGTTACTACAACTTCCTCCTCCTCTGTGTTCTCGGTGTCCTCGGTGGTTAAACTGCTTTTGGCTTTCGCTTCCACATCCACCACGCGCCGCCGAGGAGGAGCAGAAGGCCGGTGGCATAGGTTTCGGGCTCGGGGACGGGGATGATGTGGTAGCCTTCTAAACCGGAATCCCAGCTCGTTTGCTGAAGCCCAAGGTCGTAGCCACTGCCGAGGAAGCTGTCGCCGCCGCCCACGGCCCCGCTGTGGAAATAGATTTTCGCCAATGCCTCGTCGCTGAGGTCGTCTCCGAAATAAACTTTGTCGGTGTCGTTGCCAGTTCCCCCACCCCACAGCGTCGTGCCGGTCCAGTTGTAGATGTCGAGCGTGTAGGTGCTCATGACAAAGGTATCGAACATGATCGATACGCTGCCATCTCCCAGGTCGATGATGGAGTTTTTGCTCAAAGTTAAGTTATCCACCAATCCGCTGTAGGTTCCGTTAAAGGCCAGCCCGGCCACGGTGGTGCTCGTGCTGTTCAGGGTCACGGTCATGCCGTTGATCGCATCATCCGCCGTCACGAGCAGCGTGCCGCCGTTGACTTGGACGGTGGAGCCGAGGGCACCGGCATTGGCGGCTTCTAGCGTGCCGGAGTTGACCGTTGTCGTGCCGGTGTAGGTGTTCGCGCCAGAGAGGATCAGGGTTCCGTTGCCGTTCTTGGTGATTCCGCGGTTGGAGCCAGAGATCACACCACCGACGGTGAGATTGCCGGCGGCGACATTGATGACACGTGAGTTGTTCATGGCCACTGCGCCGGTGCCGAGGTTCAGGTCGTTCGTGCCTGTGAAGGTGAAGTCGCTGTTCCAGCTTTGTGTGTTGTTGCTTGATAGGGTGATGGCGGCGCCGCTGGTGTTGTCGATCGTGCCGCCGGCGATGGTGAAGGTGGCTGTGCCGAGGGCTGTGGCGTTGTTGATATTGAGCGTTCCGGTGTTCAGCGTGGTGCCTCCGGAGTAGCTGTTGCTGCCTGAGAGGGTCAGGGTGCCGGTGCCGTTTTTGGTGAGGGCGCCGATGCCGCTGATTGCGCCGGAGAGGATTTGGTTGCTGTTCGAGGCGATGAGGAGGGCGCCATTGTTGACGATGTTGCCGGAGTAGTTGCCGCCTCCGAGGAGGCCGGTGCTGGCGATTTCGAGGGTTCCGGCGTTGATGGTGGTGCCGCCGGAGTAGGTGTTGTTGCCCGAGAGCGTGAGCGTGCTGGTGCCGTTCTTCATGAGGGCACCGCTGCTGCTGATCACACCGGAAAATGTGGAGTTGGTGGTGGAGTTGGTGGTGAGGGTGAAGCCGGAGCCAAGCGTCATGTTTCCCGCGCCGGTGATGGCTCCAATCGTCATGTTGTTGCTGATGGCCAGGGTGCCGGCGTCGACGGTGGTGAGGCCGGAGTAGTTGGTTCCGGCTCCCGAGAGGGTGAGCGTGCTGTTGTTGGACTTGGTCAGGTTGCCAGTGCCTGTGATGTTTTGGGAAATTGTGGAGCTGGCTGTGGAGTTGTAGGAAAAAGTGCCGTTGTTGGTGAAGGCCAGGGATGCGGAGAAAGTCGGAGTGGAAGACCCGCCAAATTCCAACACACCATTGTTGATGGTGATACCTCTGAGTGTGGGTGATGCAGTGACAAGCACCTTTCCGGTTCCATTTTTTGTGATGGCGTATGACCCCCCGACTGCCAGCAACAGGTCGGCGGTCGCATTGCTGCCGCTGGCCACATTCAAAATCAAGCCACCGTTTGCGGTTTGGTCATTGTAGTAGCCTCCGTTTAGGGATGTTAGCTGACTTTGAGCGCCACCGTTGGTGTTGATCGTAAACCACCCGCCAAATTGGATCAGTCCATTGAGGCCATCATTGGCTACGGTGGCCCCGCCTGTGCTATCGATGTTGACGACACCCCCACTGTAAACGTTATTGCTCGCCCCAGTGAAGCCCAGCTGTAAGGTAGAGCCGTTGTTGAGGTTGACCGTGCTATTGGATGCGCCGATGCCGCCCACGCCGCCTGCCCCAACGATTCGTAAGGTGCCTCCATTCACTGTCTTGGCGCCAATGGTGTTCGAGGCATTGATTGTTAACATGCCGGAGCCGTTTTTGGTGAAAACACCATTGCCGGAAATCAAGCCAGTAAGGGTTTGGTTGTTGTTGCCGGCATAGACAAACGCGCTGGTGAGACCGTTGATGGCGATGTTGCCGCTGTAGCTCCCACCTCCGAGACGACCGGAGGCGCCGATTTGGAGTGTGCCGGCGCTGATAGTAGTCGAGTGAGCATAGGTGTTGTTGCCGTTAAGGATGAGCGTGCCGGTGCCGGTTTTGGTTAAAATGGTGGTGCCTGCGCTAGCGACAGCGCCGTTGATTTGAGTCCACGTGTTGTCAACTTGGATACCAACAAGAGCCAAGTCGTTCGTGCTGCTGTAGCCTCCCTGAATTGTTAAATTTCCTGTGCCGGCTGATCCAAATATTAGACTGCCACCAAGCGAGTTTCGTCTTGAAATGCTATTGGCCAGTGTGCGATCCGTGGCGTCTGAGCTACGAATGCTAATAGAGGGGTTGATTCCCCCTGTGATAGTGCCGTTGCCAAAAGCATTGTCCGCGCCAGCAATGAAAACAGCCCCATTCATACCTGGATTGCCACCGGTTCCAGTGATGCCACCAGACCAATTGGTGTTATTGCCGGAAAAGTTGAGTGTGCCAGAGTAGATGGCGATCGCACTGGCTCCTGAAATATTTCCGCTAAAGGTGCTGGTTCCCATCGTAAGCGCGGCGTTGAGGCGGAGGTCTCCCGAACCGCTAATGGAGGCGATGGTATCAGCGGCTCCCACCGTGTAGTTGCCCCCGCTATTGATGGTGACATTGGCGGTATCGGCCAAGAGCCCTGCTGATCCCGTGGCCAGCGTGCCGGCATTGATCACCACTGCGCCGGTGAATGTGTTTGTGGCGTTGAGCGTGAGTGTGCTGCTACCGGTCTTGGTCAGTGCACCAGCTCCTGAGATGACGCCGCTGATCGTGATGTTGCCGGCGGCGGTGTTGACGATGCCGGTGGAAGTGGAGCCCAAAGCCAAGGCCATGCTGATCGTCTGGCCTGTGGCGTTGGAGGAGTTGTTGATGATGTCGCCTAGAACGGTCAAAGCGGTGCCATTTCCTGAAGATCCCGCATTGGCCGCGAGCGTGTAGGCTCCCGCTGTGGAGTTGAAGGTGATGAAGTTGACCGAGGAGAGTGTGCCGCTGGCAATATCGTTCGTCGCTGTGCCGCCGGCGCCGGTGAAGGTGATATTTTTATCCGTGCTGACACCGGGGGTGAAGTTGCCGGACCAAACGCCGGTGGTGCCCGCCCAAATGGAATCGGCTCCTGCTACGGTGTAATTGAGTGTGATATTGCCGCCGCTGGGGTTCGTGAAGGACCATGTGCCTGTGCGGTTGGCGGAGGCGACGCCGAAGCTCGCCACATTGATGGCGAAGTTACCGGTGCTAAATCCGGTTTGGCTTGCAGCGCTGATGATGTTCCAACTCGTGGTGTTGCCGCTCCAGTTTGTGGCATTGCCAAAAACATACACCGTGAAGGGGCTGGCGGCGGTGTTGCTCATGGTGAGCGCTCCGGTGCCGGTGACTTGGTCGAAGCCGGTGCCGGCGAGTCCTGTGGCATCCGCGAGTGTCCAGGCGTAGCCGCTGCCAGCGGAGAGCGTGATATTTCCTGCGGAGATCGTTCCCACCGACCCGTTGCCACTCGGCGAGAGGAGACCGCCGGAGCTGACGGTGATATTTGCAGTGGTAAGCGTGCCGGCCATGGTGCCGCTGACCGTGACCGCCCCCACCCTTCCGGCACCATCCAGTGTCGCGCCACTGGCAATGGTGCTGGCGCTGGTGGAAATATTCCCGCTCACGGTGAGCGTGCCCGCGTTGACCGTTGTCGCTCCGGTGTGGGTGCTGTTGCCGCTGAGAGTGAGGGTGCCGTTACCGGTTTTCGTGAGGGCTAGGTTGCCGGCCGTGTTTTTCATGACGCCGGAGAAGGTGCTGGTCGTGTTGTTGTCGCCCACGGTCAGGGTCGAGCCGTTGCCATCAATGGTGCCGTTGCCTGAGAGGCCGTTGATGGTATCACTGAAGCCCCCCATGGCGAAGGTGCCGCTATTGATGATGAGATTGCCTTTGCCGACGCCGTTGGCGATCTGATCGGATTTGCCCAGAGTCAAGGTGGAGTTGGCCGTGTTGATAGTCGTATTCCCAGAGTAGGTGTTGGCGTTCGCCGTCGCATTGAGAGTCACGTTGAGACCGCCGGAGCCTGAAGTTCTCACAGTTACACCTGAGTTGCCTGAGATAGCCCCAGTTACGCTTATCGCCCGGCCTGAGCCGTTAGTGGCACTGAACATGGCGTCCGCCAGATTGGCGTTGATGGAGCCGGCAAGAACAATTCCCGAGGTTTCAGCGCGGAAAGCGCCGATATCGGAACTATTGTCCGTTCCAGCCGCGGTGTTAACCACGATGGCGTTGTTGATTGTGGCCCCCCCATCGAAGTAAAATTGCACCCTGTCTGTGATGGCTGCTCCGAGGGTGATCGTCCCCGTGCCATAGCGACCGCTGGTCACGGCACCGGGAGAGCCCGCGCCAATGGTGCCACCCCCCGTGAATATACGGGTCGTGGTGGTGCCACTGCCATTACCAAAGGTCGTGCCGCCCGAGTAGGTGTTTGACGTATTGGTCAGAAGGGAGTCCGTTGTTCCGCCGCCAAAAAGTTGGATGCTCAGGTTGCCTGTGAATAGCTGGGCCGTTGTGCCAGCAGTCGAGTTCTGACCGAACGCCTTTGAGATGGTAAGCTGAGCGAGACTGCCGCTGTTTGTAATGGTGCCGTTTGTGGTAGTGCTGGAGAGACCCAAGATCGTGCTATTATAGCCAGCGAGGTCCAGAGTGGCCCCTGAAGCCACGTTGAGAGCACTGTTGCTGCTGATGCCCGTGATGCTGCCGGCCTTGAGCGTGCCGGCGCTCACGGTGGTCGTTCCATTGTAGGTGTTCGCACCGCTGAGCGTAAGTGCTCCTGTGCCCGTCTTTGTGAGAGCGCCGGTGCCACTGATGACGCCGCTGGCTGTCGTGCTCGAGTTGTCACCGCCTGCTGTCAGGGTGAAGAAACCGAGTGAGATATTGCCTGCTCCTGCGATCGAGCCGACCGTTTCGCTGGCGCCCAGATTGAAAACAGCCCCACTCCCGACGGATACGGCGCTCGCATCCGCGATCGCGCTGCCCCCATTTGCAGTAAGCGTGCCGGCATTGATGGTCGTAGCGCCTGTATAGGTGTTCGCTCCCGAAAGGATCATCGTGCCGCTGCCGTTCTTGGTGAGGCCGTGGCCCGAACCCGATATGATGCCGCCGACGGTGAAGTTGCTGGCAGCGACCGTGACGGTGCGCGAGGCGTTCATCGTCACCGCACCGGTGCCCATATTCAGGTCTTTTGTGGAGTTGAAGGAGAAGTCGCCATTCCAGTTCTGCGCGTTGTTATTGCTCAGCGTGATGTTTGCCCCGCTGGTATTGCCGAGGGTGCCGGAGACGATGGTCAAGGCGCCCGTGCCGATCGCCGTGGCGTTGTTGATCGCAAGCGTGCCGTTGCGGAGTGTCGTCCCCCCGCTATACGAGTTGCTGGCACTGAGGACGAGCGTGTTGCCACCGGTCTTCGTGAGAGCACCACTGCCGGAGAGGACGCCACCGATCGTGATATTGCCGGCGGCGGCGTTGATCGTGCCCGAGGAAGATCCGGTGAATGCCATAGCCAGATTGATCGTCTGGGCGTTCACGGAGTTATTGGTCACATCGCCCAAGACCGTGAGCGCGGTCCCACCGCTCGCGCCAGAGGACCCCGCATTGGCGGCGAGCGTGTAGGCTCCCGCAGTGGAGTTGAATGTGATAAATCCAAGGGAGGTAAGCGTGCCGTTGGCTATATTATTAGTGACTGTGCCGCCGCTGCCTGTAAGGAAGATGTTTTTATCGTTTTCAGGGGGTCCGGGATTGAAGCCCCTTGTATTGGGAACATAGCTATCGCTCCAATTTCCCGATGCCCCATCCCAGTAATAATTGGGGGTTTGGAGTGTGTAGGCGAGGGTTAAATTGCCTCCTGCGGTCGCAAAGCTCCAAGTAGCCCCCGCACGGTTCTCTGCGGCTATACCGAAGTTGTCGAAATTAATACTGAAGTTGCCTGCGTTGAAGCCCGTGATGCTTCCCGCCGTCATGATATTCCAGGTTTTGTTGACTTGGCTATTCCAACCCGTGGCATCGCCATAGACATAAACTGTAAATGGGCTGGCTTCCGTGTTGTTCAAGGTCAATACCCCAGTGCTCGCGATCTGGTCGTAGTCGATGCCAGCGGTGGCATAATTTGAGCCATTCGCAATTGTCCAGTTGTAGCCACCGCCGTTGATTGTGAGTGCAGAAGTGGTGATTTTTTTGGCGTCCGCGGTGCTTCCAGGAGATATAACTGCGCCGGAATTGATCGTGAGGGCACTCGAGGAAATGTTGCCGCTCACGACCAGCGTGCCAGCGTTAATGGTCGTGGCACCATTGTAGGTATTCTCCCGGCTGATAGTCATTGTTCCGGACCCATTCTTAGTGAGGGCGCCCGTGCCGCTGATGATGCCAGTAAGGTTCTGGTTGCTATTTGATCCTACAAGAAGGGTGCCGTTGTTGGCGATGTTGCTCGAGTAGTTGCCACCGCCGAGGAGGCCCGTGGCGGCGATTTCTAACGTTCCGGCGCTGATTGTCGTTGCTCCCGTGTAGGTATTTGCTCCAGCGAGCGTGCTCGTGCCACTGCTGTTTTGGGTGAAGGAAGATGTCCCGCTAATGATGCTCGCCGATCCCTGCGTAAATACACTTGCTCCACCGACGCTGATCGCTGAGCCGCCCGAGAGATTCCCTGTCAAACTCAGCGTGCCGGCGCTGACCGTCGTCGCTCCGGAATAGGTGTTATCGCCGCTGAGCGTGAGGGTGCCGTTACCGGTTTTTGTGAGGCCCAGTGAACCGGCGGTGTTTTTGATGACGCCGGAGAAGGTGCTGGTCGCATCGTTGTCGCCCACGGTCAAGGTCGGCGTGCCACTCACGCCATCAATCGTGCCATTGCCCGAGAGCCCGTTGATGGTTTCACTATAGCCACCCATGGTGAAGTTGCCGCTATTGACGATGAGATTGCCCTTGCCGACACCGTTGGCGATCTGGTCGGCCGCACCGAGTGCAAGCGTCGTATTGGCCGAAATCGTCGTATTTCCTGAATAGTTATTGGCCGCATTTGCTGTGTTATTGAGTGTGAGGGTAAAGATGCCGGCCGAGGTCGGCGTTTTCAACATCAGCCCATTTGTGCCGGTGAGTTGTCCGTATGCCGTCGCCGCACCCGTGGATTGGCCTGATAAACTGATGTCCGAGGCTCCGGCAGTGAGCGTGCCATAAAACGCAACAGTCCCATCAATACGGAATGCAGCACGACCCCCATCCCCGTAATCTATTGCATTGAAGATGATATTATTATAAACTGAGCCTGAACCAAGCTGCATTTGAGCCGAGACCACGCTGCCATTGGCGCCCATGTAGATGGTGCCTGTTCCTAAATTGCTTTTGGTTAGGGTCCCATTCACGAGCGTGTTCGTTACGGACCCTTGATAGAGGCGCGTGCTGTTACCTGCAATCGTTAGCCCTCCGGAAAAGGTGTTATTCGCATTGGAAAGCATGTTAGCCCCACCGTTATTATACAAGGTCACCGCCGTCTTGGCTGTGGCACCATCCGTAATGAGCGAGGCAAGATTGGCGTTGTAATTCGTTATTGAGAGTGCGTTTGTGCCGGAGCCTGAGGCCGAGTTGGTGATTGTGCCGGCCGCATTGCCAGCTCCCAGGCTTGCCACCGTGGCGTTAAAGCCATTCAGATCCAGAAAACCTCCATTCACGGTCACCGCACTGCCGCTCGCCAGACCGGTGGAACTTCCCACTTTCAATGTGCCTGCGTTGATGGTGGTCGCACCGGTGTAGGTGTTGTTGCCGGAGAGTATCTGCGTGCCGCTGCCGGTTTTCACAAGGTTCAATGTTCCCGTGGTGACACCGGTGTAGCTGTCTGGACCTTTAATCACCCCGGAGAAAGTCGCCGTATTGCCCGTCACACCGTAGGCGGCGTTGTTGGTTGTATTGCTGACTCCCAAGGTGATCGTAATGTTTCCGTTGTAAGCATTAGCAACCGTGCCTGAGCCGGTGAGTGCGTCGAACTGAATTGCGGTGTCCGAACTCCGGAATTCGGCTCCGGAGGCAACATTGAGCGATCCGAGATTTGTAGCGGCCGAAGCACGGCCATAGCCCCATGCCCAGCTTCCGCTCTGCACATCCAGCACTCCCCCTGCGGAGAGGTTGGTCCTCATGGTTCCGTTGCTACCGCCGGCACTAATAAAATTGGTTCCGTTAAGAGCGACAACTCCCGCCCCAGTGATGTTGGCAGACACGGAATTGAACGCGGTCCATGTTCCTGCGGTATTTGCACCCACGGAAGTCGCATTGCCAGTCATGGTGATGCCGAGCGTGGCTCCCGAGGCGACCGAGAGGGCGGTGGTTTTGTAGCCGCTCACGCCTGTCATACTTAGGGTTCCGGCGCTGACCGTGGTCGCGCCCGTGTAGGTGTTGTTGCCCGAGAGGGTGAGCGTGCCGCTGCCGTTTTTCGTGAGGCCAGCGGAGTTCGTGGAACCCAGCGCGCTGGCGAAGGTCACATTATTGCTGTTTGTGTCGATGAGGATGGCCGAGGCGCTGTTTTTAAGGCGCGAGGAAACATCCACCGTCATGCCGCTTCCATATTGCAGACCGCCGCCTCCGAAAGTGATGTTGCCACCCACGCCCAAGGCGCTGGCATGGCCGATCTGGATCATGCCGGCGCTGATGGTGGTCGCGCCCGTGTAGGTGTTGTTGCCGGAGAGGGTGAGGTTGCCTGCGCCGCTTTTGGTGAGCGTGCCGGTGCTGGTGGTGATGTTCCCCGAGGCGATGGTGTCGCCGATCGAGTTGAAGACGAGATTAAAAGCTCCGCCAATACCGCCAGATAGGGTGAGACCTGCACCGGAGTTTGTGGCGATGGTGGTGGCTTGGCCGAGTGTGATGGCACCAGCCCAAGAGTTGTTGCCCGTGTAGCTCCGAAGGGCGGCCCCATTCTGGCCATTCCAACTGCCGCCGGCGCCACTATTCAGGGTGAGTGCTTCGGCACCCACGGAGATATTACCTGTGAGAAGAATCTGGGAGTTTTGGGTGACCTGGGTGCCGTTGGCAGTGCTGCCGAAGGCATTGGAATGCCCGGCAATGGTCGTGGCGCTGAATTGGGAGTAGGTGATGCCGGTGTAGGTGTTGTTTCCCGAGATTTTCCAGACATCGCCGGATCCCGATTGAACTGAGAGGCTGCCACCCCCGCTATAGATGCCGGAAAGCTCGTTGAAATTCGCCCCGCCACCGGCACTACCTTGCAAAACGAGGCTTTGGGTGGTGGAGGTGACATTTCCTGACAAGGTGAGCGATCCATTCCTGGAGACAATGGTGGCAGAGCCACCGGTCAGCGCAATGGAGCGGTTCGAGCTCGCCGCAGTGTTTCCCGTATAAGTAAAAATGGGCGCGCTTGCGAAGATTCCCAAGGATATGCTTGAACCGGCACCCAAGGCGGAAGCCACTCCGGCATTCGCGATAGAGTTGAAGGAAAGCCCTCCATTGGCATCGAGGGCACGATCCACGACAACATTACCCGTGAAGGTGTTTAGTCCATTAAGAGAGATGACGCCGGTGCCTACATCCACTTTCAAATCGCCGGTGCCGCTGATGATGCCGCCAAAGGTCAGGTTGCCCATATTCCCCCCCCCTGCTCCGATTGTGCCGCGCGTGTTCAGCGTGATGTTATTCGAAAGGGTGTAGCTCGTGCTGACGGCTGAATCGATGACCACACTCGAAGAGTTCACAACGACTGAGCTGGTGCCGAAGGTGGAGTTGTTGCCGACCCTTAGCGTGCCGGCGTTCAGAGTGGTCGTGCCAGTGTAGGTGTTGTTGCCCGAGAGCGTGAGCGTGCCGGAGCCGGTCTTTGTGAAGCCGAAGCCGGAGCCGGTGATCACCGAGGAAATGTTGGAGGTGCCAGCGATGTTGAAGGTGCCATTTTGGCCGAGGGCGAGGATGAGCGTGCCGGTGCCGGAGCCACCATTCGGGCCGACGATGTTGAAGGTGCTGCCTGAGGCGGCATAAAGGAGATCGGTGGAAGTGCCGGAGACGCCGTTGCCGAGATTGCCCGCGCCGCCGAGGGTGAGGGTGCTGTTGGTAGCAGTGCCGGTCTCATTGCGGATGGAGTAGGTGCCACTGGGCGCGGTGACATTGAAGGAGCCGACAGTGATAGTGCCAGCCGTGAGCGTGCGGATGCCGGTGCCAACGGCAACGCTGAAAATCGCATCATTCGTAACCACCGGAACAGTTCCGAGGCTCCAGTTCCCAGCCGTGCCGAGCGCGCCGGTGGCCGAGCCGCTCCAGGTGTTCGCTATATTCTGCGCGAAGGAAGGCGAGGTGGCACCAGCGATCAGAGCCAGCCAAGCCAACGCGCGCATCCAGCGCGCGAGGAACACCGAAGCCGCGCCAAACCGCTCTGGAACAGCCTCTGCGCGGTTCCCAAACGAAGCCATCCCGCCAAAAAAATATCCATCGCCGAGGTGACGATACCTCGCGCGAGCTAGGCTGGGAGTGGCTGGGGCGGCCATGGAGGAGGATTAAGAGGTGGAGGGCTTGGGAGGTTGGTGTTTGTTACTCTTGATTTAACAGACGCCCAAAAGATCGGGACCGTTCACTGAAAAGGCAAGAAAAGATTTGCAAATTTTCCAAAAAAATCACGCCCCCAGAATCGAAGCCAATCCCGGCCATGGATAGGGGGGTGAAAACCGGGGGGATTTAACCACGGAGTTCACAGAGGGCACGGAGACGGAGGAGCAGATTGGGAAATCTGCGAATCAAACGAGCGGGAGCGAACACCCGCGCGATAGCGCATGTCCAAAGGGAAAGACAATCGAGCGCCAAGGCAGGCGCGAGATAGACTAACCGAAGGTTGGCCCGAAGGGCGAGCTGAGCGGGAGCGAACGAGTCAACGGTGTAAGCCCAGGGTGGCAACCGGAGCGTAGCGCAGTAAGGAGGCAACGCATAAAGATATCTCGCGCGCAGAGCAAGACGCGGAAGTCCGAAGGTGCCCGCGAATGACGGAAGATGGCCGCGAATGGGAGAAAAGGGGAGAGCGGATGGCGGAAAGTAGCGGAATTTTGAAAAAAATTCGAGGGCGGTTTGGCATGGCTCGCCTAAAAGCCATCGAAAGCCGTTCCGGCTTCCGCTACGGGCGAGTATCGGGGCTCGGGGGTGGGTGGTTTGTGGGCGGGACGCCCACGCTCCTTGAAGGGAGAGCCTTTAAAATGATTTTGCTGTCCATGATTTTGCCCTATCCGCGATGATCCAGTGGGCGGGAGCCGTTCGATGGCAGGCGGGAGGTTTTTATGGGTTTTGGGGCCCGCGAATGACGGAAGATCCCCGCGAATGGGAAACAGAAAGGGGATCTCGCGCAAACACATGCCATCGGGCGCTGGCTGGGTAGCCTGCCGCAAGGCAGCCCGAAGGGCGACATGAGCGGGAGCGAAGGAGGCAACGCGCAGGGGCGCGGAGGGGAGAAGAAACCGCAGATTGGAAAGTGGCGGAATTTTGAAAAAAATTCGAGGGCGGTTTGGCATGGCTCGCCTAAAAGCCATCGAAAGCCGTTTCGGCTTCCGCTACGGGGGAGTGTCGGGACTGAGAGTGGGGGCTTTGTGGGCGGGACGCCCACGCTCCTTGAAAGGGGCGGTTTTTTACAACTCGCGGGCGAAGGATTCGAGGTCTGCGCAGCGGATGGACGCACGAAGCAAGGCACTGAGTTTTTTCAAGTCTGTCACCTCGGAGATGGCTTCCTTCACGCCCTCCGGCACTCGGTCGAAACGCACTTCCAACGCCTCGATCACAGCCTGCTGTTTGGTAAAGATGGTTCCCGCTTCGCGGCCTTCCTCGCGGCCTTCTTGTCTTAATTGATCGGCTAATGACATGACATTTTTGTTCAGTTTGGGGTTCGTGATTTCTTTTAGTTTCTTGCGGAATTGCGGCTTGTCAATCTCCCGGTCGAAGATGTAGCGCAGCAAGCATTCGAGCGCCTCGGCGGGCAATTGCACCAGCAACGCCTCGTCCCACACGCTGTCGTCGAGCAACATCGACTCGCGCTCGGCTTTCAAGGCTCGCAAGGTCAGAATGCCCGCCGGGGTTCCGAGAATTTTGTCGAACGGCATCCGGAACAACTCGATCAACCCAAAGGTGAAATCCGGCGTGTGCTCACGCATCCGGTCGGCAAGGCCCTCCGGCGCTCCCACCAACTCGCCGAACCGCGTCGGGCTTTTCCAGGGCTTCGCATCTTGCGCCAGGACCAGCGGCAGGATCGGCGGGAGTTTCTCGCCTGCGTCGGGTTTTTGAAGATGACCGCGCCAGATGCGAACCATGTAGGCGAGGACTCGAAGCGCCATCCATGGGTCGTCGCCGCTTTGATGCTCGAAGAGGATGTAGAGATAGGTCGTCTGGCCCTCGATTCCCACGCTGTAGAGCAGATCGCTCGCGCTCGCGGAGAGTTCGGCATCGACAAAACTTCCACTCTCCAATCGCAGGCTGGCCCAGTCGATGCGGCGGACGACTTCGGGATCGAGGTGCCCCTCGAAAAACGCCCGGGCGTTCTGGAGGTCGGAGAAGGTGGCTTTCACCAATTTGTCGTGGGGTTGGTGGAGATTTTCCTCTGCCATGGGCGGGATGCTTCTCGCTCAGTTGGGGGAAGTCAAGAGGAGCGAGGCACGGGCGGAGGAAGGTGCCCGCGAATGACGGAAGATCCACGCGAATGGGAGAAAAGCGGAAGGCGGAAGGCTGAAACCGGAGAGCGGAGAGTAGCGGAATTTTGAAAAAATTTCGAGGGCGGTTTGCCATGGCTCGCCTGAAAGCCATCGAAAGCCGTTCCGGCTTCCGCTACGGGGGAGTGTCGGGGCTCGGGGGTGGGTGGTTTGTGGGCGGGACGCCCACGCTCCTTGAATTTCTCGGCGTCCCAGCGCCTTGTCTATCTACTTGGCGGACATGACAAATTTTGAGATTTTCCCAAGATTCGCGCCCCGCCGCCATCTTGGCGCTTGCCATTACCGCCGCCGCCTGAATTCTACCGAACATTGTGATACTTTTCCAAAACCCCATGAGAAAACTCCTGCTCCTTCTTCAACTTTCTTTTTTCGCCTTCGCTGCCAATGCCTCGCCTCTCGGGAAGCTCGATGGGGTGGCGAATGCCGATGTGTCGCTCGATGGCACTTGGCATTTCCAGATTCCCGCGCCGAAGGATTTTTGGAAGGAAACCACCGAGCCGAAGGGCTGGAAGACCATGCCGGTGCCGGGCGATGTTTTCCGGGAGGGGCATCCCATCAAGGAGGACGAGCCGGTGGCCTACATGCGCCAGGTCGCCATCCCGGCCGACTTCGCAGGGCAAAAAATCCGGCTCCGCTTCGAGGGCGCGCATGAGTTTACGCGCGTGTGGGTGAATGGAAAATTCATTACCGAGCATCAAGGTGGCTGGACGCCGTGGGAGTGCGACATCACCTCGGCGGTGACGCCGGGTCAGGATGCCTGGATCGCGCTGGAGATCACGGACCTCAAAAAAGACATCGCCTTCAATGGCAAGCGCCTCCGCGCGATCGGCGGGCTGGTGCGCAGTGTCTCGTTGCAGGCGCGGCCGAAGTCGTTTTTTGAGTTCCCAATCGTCTCCTCGCCGTTCTCCGAGGACGGGAAAAAAGCGACCCTCACCGTCATTGGCCAGGTCGAAACGCCCGATCCGCAGGCGACCGCCTCGTTTCGATTGTTCGATCCCGAGGGCAAGGAAGTCCCGCTCGCCACGCCTGATTGCAAGCTGGAACAGCCCCAGGTGACTTGGAAGGCACAGGTCGATTCGCCGCAAACTTGGGACGCCGAGCATCCGCGCCTGTATCGTCTGGAGATCACGAGCAAGGCTCCGGGCCAATCCACGGCGGTTTATTCGAAGCGCATCGGGTTTCGCGATATCCGGTTCGATGACAAAAAGAATCTCCTCATCAACGGCAAGATCGTGAAGCTCCGGGGCGCCAACCGCCACCTCGTCAACCCGCTCAAGGGCTTCGTGCCCGAGCCGGCGGTGGACAATCTCGATGTCGAACTTTTCAAGGAGGCGAACATGAACTTCGTGCGCACCTCGCACTACCCGCCGGGCATCGCCTTCGTAGATCAGTGCGACGAGCAGGGGCTGTATGTGAACCTCGAATCGGCCGTTCTGGATTGCGGCAAAGCCAACAGGCCGTCGGTCGGCATGAACGACGACCCGCAATACGAACACCTCTTTGTCGATCAACAGCGGGAAGTGGTTCTGAACTACGGCAGCCATCCTTCCATCATTCTTTGGTCGATCTGCAACGAGAGCGTCTTTGGCCGCAATTTCACAGCCGCTGCCGACTCCGCCCGCAAGCTCGACCCCTCGCGCCCCGTCACCGCTTCCTATCAGGTGAAAGACGACCCGGACAAAAAAAGCTACGATGTCAAAAGCTGGCACTACCCGGATTGGGACCAGAGCTACGAGATGAAAGAAAAGCCCACGATCTACGACGAGTGGATGCATGTGCTCGGCCACTCGGCGGAATTGTGGTTTCACGATCCGAACGCGCGCGACTACTGGGGACGCAGCTTGGACAAGGCGTGGACGGCGTTGTTTTCCTCGAATGGCAGCATCGGCGCCGCGATCTGGAACTATGCCGACGACATGACGATCCAGCCCGATCCCACCGCCCCCTCCTCGCGGGGAGCTGTCCGGCGGTTTGGAAAAGACCAAGCGAAAATGCCGGTTTCGGAGAAGCTCCCCAACATCTACGGCACAGCCCGCTGGGGGATGATAGACGAGTGGCGCCGCCACAAACCGGAATTCTGGAATGTGAAAAAAGCCTACAGCCCGGTGCGCTTGCTGAAAACGCAGGTTGAGGAATTCCAGCCCGGCCAACCCATTTCCTTGCCTGTCCAAAATCGCTTCGACCACACCCCGCTCGACCAAGTCACGCTCGCCGTGAGCTACGGCGGTAAAACGCAGGAAACGAAGTGCCCGCCCATCGCGCCGCACCAGCAGGGAACTCTCGAACTCCCCGCCGCCGATTGGAAAGCCGGCACCGAAATCGCCGTCTCCTTCCTCGACCGCGCCGGGAAGCTCATCGACGAGGAACGGATCATGCTCGGCACACCGGCGAAACCCGAGGCCCCCGCGCTGCAAGGCGCTCCCACGGTGACCGAGGCTGGTGGATCACTCATCATCCAGGGCAAGGAATTCGGCATCGAGATCGACCAAGCCACCGGCCTCATCCAAAACATCAAAAGTGGCTCGGCGAACATCCCCTTCCTCGGCCCGATACCGCACATTTTCAAACTCGAGGAATTCCACATCATGGGCATCAATCCCGATATCGGGAACACCCCTTCGGTGATTACAAAAACCGTCAGCTACGAGAGTCCCTTGCTCGACGCGTGGAAATTGAAGGGCCTCCGCATTGAGAAAAAAGACAACGCCGTTGCGGTCCATATCACCGGAAGCCTCGAGGCATTCGATGTCGAATACACCTACTCCATCGCTGCCAACGGCCGTATGGATATCGGCTACCAATTGAAAAACCTCCCGCCGCTCGACACGAATGGAAAATTGCCGGGCACCGGCGAACCCGTGAATCTCGAAGTCGGCATCAAATTCCGCACCGGCGACGAGTTCGACCGCCTGCATTGGGACAAGAAAACCTACTGGACCTCCTATCCGGAAGGCCACCTCGGCAGCGGCAAGGGGAGCATCGACCTCTTCACCACCGACAAGCCGGTCTGGGCCCAAAAACCCACGCAACCATGGAACAAGGATGTCTGGGATTTTTACCTCATGGGCTGGCCCGTGCCCGAAGGCAAACTCCTCACCTACGAAGCCAGCGCCGCCCGCCAAGCCCTCCGCACCTTCACGCTCGATGACCGCGAAGCCAATCTCGCACTCACCATCTGCGGAGACGGCGAAGCCACCACCGCCCGCTACGGGCAGTATCGGGACAACCACTATTACCTCTACCTGCTCGATACGCTCGACTATCACCTCCGCTGGGGCAACTACTCCGCCAAAAACCGGCCGGCCCCGAACCACGAAGGCGTCGCGAGGATTTCGCTCGAGGAATTGGACTGAGCTTTTCCGCGCCGGGGCTACGACCTCCAGCCCCGGCTCCCGGTGTCCGGGGCGGCGGGTATCTTTATGCCGAAGGTGGCCGGGCAGTTGCTCTGCAAAAAATATACCGATGGGCCGACGGGCGAATTTTGGAGCGGCGGCCACGAATGCCAGCCCGTGCACCTCTTAAAAATTAGCCAATTGGCTAGGGTGACACCCACTCTGTGAAGGGCTAATTTTACGTTTCGCCTTTATCTTTTGCGAAGCATCATCCATTTCAGAATGACAACAAAGCCCCCGATGACCTCTTGCAGATTCCTTTTGTTGGAACGGTTTTTGGCGTTCGCAGCGAGGGGCTCGGCAACTATCGGAAGGTGTGGCACGCAAACAATCAGAATCCCATGAAGCTAAAAATCGACAAATATCCTACCGTGAGTCAGCTAGCGAGCATTGGAATAAGCATCGCTCTCTGCTCGACAGCTCTTGCTGGTGAGTTCCATGTCTCACCCGCAGGCAACGATGCGAGTGACGGCAGCAAGTCGGCCCCCCTCAAGACCATCTCGGCAGCAGCGTCCAAAGCGCAGCCCGGAGATACGATCACCGTGCAAGAAGGCATTTATCGCGAGAGGATTAATCCGCCACGCGGGGGAACGGCCGATGACAAGCGCATTACTTACCAAGCCGCGCCCGGGGCCAAGGTGGTCATCAAAGGCTCCGAGCAGATCACGACATGGTCTCCGGTGGAGAACGATGTGTGGAAAGTCACTCTGCCGAACAGCTTCTTCGGGAAATTCAATCCCTACAACGATCTTTTGCGCGGGGACTGGTATGAGGCCAAGCGCCCTTATCATACGGGGGCGGTTTACCTCAATGGTCACTGGCTTACAGAAGCCGCACGCAAAAGCCAAATACTAAAGTCGGCAACGGGAGAAGGCGCTGAAAACTCCAGGACTGAACTCATGAATCTTCGGCAATTGGTTGGGAACGGGAAGGATGGCCAACCCGTGCTCGCGTCCAAGTATGAAACCGCCAGCGACCCATTGCAAACAACGAACCTCCCTGATGGCTCGACCAGTGTCGGCAAGCTGAAAGACGGATCCGTGTTGTCCTATGAGATGGATTTCGGCGTGGATGCCAAAAACTTGACGATTCACGCCGCTTCGCCAGTCGATGGAGGCATTGTGGAGATTCGGAAAGGTGACGCAAGTGGAGAATTGCTGGGCACGATCGATGTCGGCTTCACTGCGGAATGGACCAGTTTTCAGCCATTTCAAACGAACCTAAGCGAAGGGCTGAGCGGGAAAAATAAAATCGCGTTGGTCTTCAAGGCTCGACCACAGAAGCTGCAGGACGATGCCAATACAGCTTATTGGTTTGCCGAGGTGGATCAAGAATCCACCACCATCTGGGCGCAATTCAAGGGTGTGGACCCGAACAAGGAAATGGTCGAAATCAATGTGCGGCAAAGCATTTTCTATCCTGAAAAGACAGGTATGAACTACATCACTGTGAAGGGTTTCACTCTGGAGCAGGCAGCGACCCCTTGGGCCCCGCCTACGGCTGAGCAGATCGGGGCGATCGGCACCAACTGGTCGAAAGGCTGGTTGATCGAGGACAATACGATTCGTTACTCCACTTGCAGCGCAGTGACGCTAGGGAAACACGGTGACGAGTTCGACAACACGATGAACTACAATCGGTCGATTCGCGTTGGCTTGGAACGCGGTTGGGACCGCAAGAATATCGGCAGCCATGTCGTGCGGAATAACCACATTTACAATTGTGGACAAGGCGGGATTATCGGCAGTCTGGGATGCAGTTTCTCAACGATCACCGGGAACGAAATTCACGATATTCGGCAGCACCACGAATACGGCGGGTGTGAAACGGCAGGCATCAAGTTGCATGGAGCGGTGGATGTCCTCATCAGTAAGAATCACGTTTACCGCTGTGCGCACTGGGGCGGCATCTGGATCGACTGGATGGGCCAAGGCGCACGGTTGACCGGCAACCTCCTGCATGGCAACAGCAACGATCTGATGGTGGAGATGAACCATGGCCCGATGCTCATCGACAACAATATCATGCTGTCCGCAGGAGGCGTCTTGGATGCGAGCGGCGGCGGGGCGTATGTGCACAACCTGATCAGCGGAGCGATGTCCATCTGGTCGGACCTCACAAAGCGGCAGACACCAATGTTTTTGCCCCACTCCACGGAAATAAAATATGCCAAGCATCTCAATGAAAAATTTGGGGCCATGGGCGGTGGGGTCGCTCGCTTTTCCGAACCCGTAGAGAAGACCGAACAGGATGTCGTCTACCAAAGTGTTCGATACGGCTGCGAAGGATATGTTCTCGATGTCCCCAATGGAAATTACACGGTGACTCTCAAGTTCAATGAGCCATTTTGCGACACGGTCGGCTCCCGCCGATTCGGCGTGAATATCCAAGGGGCACCCGTGGTGGAGAAATTGGATCTCGTGGCACAAGCTGGTAAAAATGTGGCTTTCGATGTGGTCACCAAAGACGTTTCCGTCAAGGACGGCATGCTGAAGGTCGGGTTCACGCGCGATTTCGGCGATCCCTGTATTGCGGGAATTGAAGTGGCCGGCCCACGGGATGTGGCCAAGCCGTTCGATCTTCGGATCAATTGTGGCGGCGAAGCGTGGGAAGGCTTTCAAGCCGACTTCGTGATCATGACGCCTGAGGCCCGTGTTGCTTTGCTGGATAAGTGGGGCGGTGTCGGCGTCACCGTGGATCAACACGACGACCGCTTTTTCAACAACCTTTTCATCAATGCCAAGTCGCTGTCCCGCTACGATGAACACAAGTTCAAGATCACAGCGGCCGGCAATGTCTTCCTGGCCGGGGCCAAAGCTTCGGAACAAGACAAAGATCCCATTGTCGCGGAAGCCTTCGATCCAAAAATCAAGCTCGTCGAGAAAGCCGATGGCTGGTGGTTGGAGATGAATGTGGATTCCACATGGGAGGAGAAGGTTAAGCGCCATCTTGTGACGTCGGATTTGCTCGGCCAAGCCCAACTCCCAGGCGCTTCTTTTGAAACTCCAGATGGCAAACCCTACCTTCTCGATACCGACTACTTCGGCAATAAATGGCCGGCAAATCACCCCTCTCCTGGACCCTTTGCCTTAACGGGAGAAAAAGAGCTGAAAGTCAAAGTGTGGCCTAAAAAAAGCGCGAAATAACGCGGAAAAAAACTGCCGCGCCTTGAGCCATCTTCCCAAACGAGGCCGGGTGGACCAGCCTTGCCGAATTCACCACCCAGCAGACCAAGATTCAACATCCAGCAACTCATCCACCGCGCAAGCCTTGGAATAATGAGGCTCCAAGCAAAGCGGTGAAATTTATTTCCACATGAAAATTCCAATCCTTTTACTCACAGGCATCCTCATTTCGACGAGTCTGCTATCGGCCCAGCCAACGCCCTCGCCGCTCGATTACACCTACGGCTACTGGTCCGGCACGTGGAGGCACGACCCCGGTTCGACCGATCTCTCCCGGCTTTGTATCGAGTCGGGATATTATGGTTTCCAGTGGGATATCAAAAATCCCAGCAAGATTCGCTTCGGCTTGCTGGATGACAAGTCTGGCTACCTGCAGGCCGGCGGGATGGCTCTGGAGCGTCTCCAGAATTTACCCGAGGGGGAATTGGAGGCCGAGATCAAGATCGACGGCCGAGTCTACAAGATGACGGCCTGTCGCTCGGGGTTGGAAACAAAAAAAGACACCCCGCTCTCGTATGTGTGGCTATGGGAATCCGCACGCATCGCCCAGCATTATGAGTTGCGGGAATTGCAACTCGAGGACGCCGAGGGCAATATACTGCCCGCGATTGGCTCGTTGGCCGTGGTGGCATGGCCCCAGAGCCTGAGCTTCTCACTGGATCTCAAACCGCTCTTTGATTATCGGGACGGACTCGCCCCTGGGCGCAAGGGCAGCGCCTACTCGGTTCGGACTCAGCCTTTGGAAGTATCCGACGCTCCTGGCATCGACTCCCCCGCCTTCACCGCCGAGTGCTGGTTCCTGCGCGACGAGCGCAAGAAGTCTGAAACAGGGACTATTTTCGGAAAAAACCACAACGAAAACAGAGACGGCCATTTCGGGATTATGCTGGGCCGGTGGGGAAAAATCAGTGCCGTCATGAGCATTTACACCGATGGCAATAATAACATCCATCTCGTCAGCGAAAGCGCGCCGGATCTCGATGTGACCGGAAAATGGCACCATGTCGTGCTCACCTACGACGGCTCAACCATGCGAGTCTATGCAAATGGAAGATTGCTGGGTCAAAAAGAAATCAACCTCCCCCGCAAACCCGGCACTGGGGTTCTGCGCTTCGGCCAGCGGCCTGATGGGGCCTTCCCCATGCAGGCTGTTTTTGACGATGTGCGCTTGTGGAATCGCGCCCTCTCCGAGCAGGAGATCGCCGCGATTTTTAAAAATCCCGACACACTTCCTTCGCAGGATGGATTGGTTTACCAGTCGAACTTCGACGAAATCCCCGTCGTGACCCACCCCGTATGGAAGGACGCCGAGCTGGCTCTGCGTTTCAAAGCCGGCGGCTTGGAAAAGTCTGCGGAGCGCAAGATTTCGGGCGATTGGACGTATCCCCGCAGTGAGAACTTGACCTTGAATTGCAATCTCCCCGGATCCCCCAAGCCGGACGAGGGTGTTTCAATCCAAGTCTCAGCCAGCGACAACCAAACGGTGCCAACGGCCTTCGAACCGCGCTACGACTGCATCGTGGCCAAAGCGAACTACAGCTTTAAAGTTCCTTCCGCGTCGATCCTCAAGCGCGCCTCCTCACGCGAAGGTCCTGCCTTCTATGATGAGTTTCTTGTGGAAGTCGAAAACCAAGGCACGCAACCACGAAATGTGCCGTTCCTGCTGGAAATGTTTGGCACGGCGAGCATCACCGGTCTCGTTCCAATGCTCTGCGAACTCGACGGCACGCCCACAGGAATCCCGGTGCAACTTTCCAAGAACTGGCACCACACCGTCCTCCCCAACTACCTGCGCGCCTACACGCTCCTTCCCGCCGCGCCCGGCAAAACCTCGTATCTCCTGCGAGTCGTGTATGGCTTCTACGGATCCCTGCCCAGTGCCAGCAATAGCCAACTCTCGCTGGTCGGCTGGGGCGATACCACCAACGGACGCTGGGATCAGCTCGCCATCGGCTCCTCAGGGGAAACGATCTGCTTCAACCCCGAATTCTCCGCAAGCAACAACGCCATCACCGATGTTCGCGCCCTCCTCACTCGACAAGGCAAGGATGGACAAAAATGGCAGTGGTCCGATGCCGGATGGGGTGGCGATTGGCTCTCGGTCAATGGTCCCAAGGGGACAAAACTCATGCTCGCCCGCACGAAAACCTCGTATCTCTCACACGGTCCCTGCCTGCCGGAGACGGTTTACCAAGGCAGCTACGGGGCAAACGGCGAGGTCGAACTCAAGGCCGAGGTTTCCACACCTCGCACCGACGACCATGCGAAGACCTTCATTCGCCTGCGCTACGACTTCCGCACGGAACTCCCCACCAAGGATTCTTGGCTCTTCCGACTCGGGCAGGGCAAAGTTTTTTGCCCGAAAATCGCCATCGGAAACCGCGACGGATTGGTTCAGGAACTCGACGCGCCGACGGGATTAAAGATCAATGAAAGCGCCCTCGACCACTTCGCCCTCACCGGCCCCGCTCCTTGGTGGGTCGGCTTCCCGGGCTCGAAAATTCCCGACTGGGCGAGCGGAAGCCGGGGCTTCGTCGTTCGCTCCTACCGCGCAAACTTCGGTGGAAAGACCTACGACTCCCCCACCCTCTCATTTCCAGTAGGCGCGGTTGCCGATGACGGTCGCTGCCATGTCGATGCCGTCCTCGTTCCCCCTGCCGGAATCGAAAAATACCAAGCAGGTGACTCGGTGGAGATGGATATCGAAATCGACGTCCTACCTGTCGAAGCAGACGACTACTACGGCACTAATGAGGCGTTCCGAAAGCACATCGCCGAAAACCCGGGCTCCTGGAAAACCTTCCACCGGGCAGCCATCGCCAACGACCTCCAAGTCGAAGCGCAAGGCGGCACCGTCCTGCGCAACTTCCCAATCGTCGTGAAGGCCGACCCCGGAGCCAGTATGGTTCGCCTCAAAATCCAAGGCGGCGCTGGAGCAGTCCCCGTGCGCTTCGAAGGCCTCGACACCGCCAAAGGGTGGCAACTCGGCAGGGTCGTTTCTGCCGACGGAATGCTGGATAAATACCTCCCCAAGCTCACCCAACTCGCCCCCTCCCTCGCCGCTCGCCTCGAGCCAAAAACCGAACGCCTGGACCAAGCCGACTACGGAAATGATTTCTGGGAAACCTCATTCGACCCGGATTCCAAAACCTACACCCTCACCTACAATCTCCCGCTCGATGACAAACCCCAATCCACTTGGCTCCTAAAAAAGACTCCCTAAGTTGGTATCATACCAATCTCTCTCAGAAATGCGACTTTCGGAGGTTTTATTGTAGGGCGGGCGTCTCGCCTGCCATGTAACGACTTACCCACGCAGGCGAGACGCCCGCGCTACATTCAGAAGTCCAAAAGCAAGCTGCTTTTGGTATCACTCCTTCAAACGCACGATGCCTCGTTGAAAGGCGGCCGCAGTCGCTTGGGTTCGGTCTTGGGCTCCCAATTTGGAGAAAATGTTTTGCAGATGCAGTTTCACCGTGGAGAGGGACAAATTCAGGGCAGCCGCGATTTCCTTATTGCTATGGCCTGCAGCCACAAGTTCGAGGACAGCCAATTCCCGAGGCGACAGACTTTCCTGCCTTTGACGAGCGGCGAGCTTTTCCTCTAATCCACTACTGAAGTATGTTTTTCCGACAGCAATACTGCGGATCGCCTGAATAACCTCCGCGACTTTGGCGGCCTTGCTCACATAGCCCAGGACTCCAGCCTGGGTCGCCCGCCATATGCTTTCGGAGTTCTCAAAGATGGAAAGCAGGACGACGCGGGCTTCCGGGAATTCCGCCCGGATTTCGGCGACCACTTGATCGCCATCTTGATCTGGCAGCTTGAAGTCCATCGTCACCACATCCGGGCGGAGCTTGCGGTAGAGCGCCACCGCACTGCGGCCATTTTGCGCCTCTCCCACGAGGGTCAGGTCGGAGTGGCGCTGGATGGCTTCGGTGAGGGCAAAGCGGACCATGGCATGGTCATCAACAATCAAAATGCGGATAGGTGGTTTCATGGCAAGTCGGGTTCCCCGGCAAGGGCCTCGGGCGATGTGTAGGGCATCGAGACTTCGATTTTCGTTCCTTTGCCCGGCGTTGAAGTCAGGGAGAACCAGCCATGGATTTTATTCACCCGTTCCCGCATTCCCGTGAGGCCGAAATGCCCGACAGGAGGCGGGAGGCTCGTGTCAAAACCCTTTCCATCATCCTCGACCTCCAAGGTGACACCCTCACCGGTGTAGGCCAAGAGGCAACGCACTCGGGAGGCTTTGCCATGGCGGTGGGCGTTGTTCAGCGCCTCGCGGGCTATGCGCAGAAGGTGGTTTTGCGTGGTCGAGCGGAGGAGGCGAGGGTCGCCTTCGACAATAAAATCCAAGGCGACACCAAACTCTTCGGCCTTCTCTTCCAAGGACTCCTTCATCGCTTCGGCGAGTGACCTCAGAAGCAGGCTGGGGTTTCGCAGATCGCTTACGGAGGCATGAGCCTCGCTGCGGCAGTGCCGAAGCATCTTGTTTACCAGCATCAGGCTTCGGCCAGCCGGTTCGTTCACTTTTCCGATTTCTTCCAGTGCATTTTCCAACTGCATCGAGAGACCTGTGAGATCCTGCTCCAAGGTGTCGTGGAGTTCCCTGGCAATCCGCTGACGCTCGTCTTTGACGGCTGAGCGCTCGACCTGTCGGGAGATGATTTTGGTTTGAATAGCCACCCTCCTTCGGAGAAGACCCGTCCAAACAAGAAATCCCAGAATGGTGACCGCAGCCAGGCCCAAAGCCATTAGCAACCGATCCAGGGTCCACCAAGGCGATTTCTTCAACACAGTCACCGCATTGCTTCCCAGGAGATTGATCCTGAACCCCAGTTCCGACTCCGTCCTCGGCGCCGGATGATTCATGATCACTTCGTAAATTCCTTGAATCCTGAGAGTGTCTCCGGCTTGGAGTTCCTGGAAATCGGCCCGGGGTTTGATCCATGCGACCTCGAAATAGGTATTGTTCGCGCGGCATTGGAAGTTTTTCCTGTTCACTCTCCAGCTCGTGATGCCCAGAAGCTCGCAATCGGTCGTCACAAATTCATTTTGGAGGTTTGTTTGAGTTCCAAGCTCGGTATCCAGAACCAAAGGTTTCGGTGGAGGGCCTTTTTCGAGCAACTTCACCGTGGAGGCCCTTAGAATCGGGCGAAACGGAGCGATATTGGCATAGCCCTCCACCACCACCTTGCTTCCTGGCGGGTAGACGGCACTCCCCAATGTCGTGACAGAGGTGCTTCCCGTTTCATCACGGAGATAGAAACCCTCTTTTCGATATTGCGTGACGGTGCCTGTGACTTGGACGGCATCGTCTGGCGAGTGGTTGCTCAAAAGCAATTCGGCGATTTTCTTCTCGGGGGGCGCGTCTTTCTTCCCACGGCTTTCGATCGGGACGATCCAATCCATTGACGGAACAAAAAAATGCTTGTCCGTCATTTGATTGTTCTTGTTCACCACGGTGCACACGACTCCTGTCAATTTGACTTTTTTCTGCATCAATTCTTGGAAACGCTCCGCAGTGTTTGCCGCCATCGGCACATGCGCCTTGAAAACCCGGCCAAAGATGTCCACCGCCAGCGTCAAAGTATCCGGAGTCTCCTCCGCCCCCACCACGAGCGCCTCGATTTGAATCCATTGATCATTCAGTCGAGATGAGAACAAGGCCTGCATGCTGATTTTCAATGGAGCGGGCGGCGTTTCTTGTCCTAAAATTTCTACATCCGCCCCGACAATATTTGCCGAGTAGGAACCCGAGACACTCGTCTTCCCGACGACGCGGATCCTCGAGCCCAGTCGGAGAGATTCAGACCACTTGGACTTCATCCCCACCCAGCAACCTGCCGTCCCATCGTGAAGGACGATGGCCTGCCGTTTGGGATCGGTAAAAATCACGATGCCTTCGATTTCAACCTGCACGCCCTTCGCCGCCTCTTCGCGCGAAAGCGCCCGGACTTCACCAATCGAGCGCAGAGGCCGTTCCTCCGCCGCAGCCAGCAAAGTCATAGCCAGAAGAAAAAGGAGGAACTTCAACACCTGAATCTCATAACATAAAATCGGATACTGGAAACTGGCCAAATGGCCAAGGAGGTAAAACCGCAGAGCAGAAAGGGGAATTTTTCACCACGGAGGAAAGGAGGGCACGGATGGCGGAGAGCGGAAAGTAGCGGAATTTTGAAAAAATTTCGAGGGCGGTGTGACATGGCAACCCCACAGCGATCGAAAGCCGTTTCGGCTTCCGCTACGGCAACCGAGTGCCGTGGCTACAAGGCGCAGAGGCGCTGAAGGCTGAAGGTGCCCGCGAATGACGGAAGATGCCCGCGAATCGAAAAAATGGTAGGGTCGGATCGCCGAGCGGACCCAAGCTTCAGGCGCGAACGCGCCGTCTGACCCGAAGAAGGACTCTCACAGGGGCGCGGATGGCGGAGAGCGGAAAGTAGCGGAATTTTGAAAAAATTTCGAGGGAGGTGTGACATGGCAACCCCGCAGCCATCGAAAGCCGTTTCGGCTTCCGCTACGACAACCGAGTGCCGTGGCTACAAGGCGCAGAGGCGCTGAAGGCTGAAGGTGCCCGCGAATGACGGAAGATGCCCGCGAATCGAAAAAATGGTAGGGTCGGATCGCCGAGCGGACCCAAAATTCAGGCG
>JBILML010000038.1:0-19788 GCA_044375555.1 Terrimicrobiaceae bacterium | reverse complement strand
ACCGTGACCGGCCCATGTCACTGGCCGATGCCTGCCTGGTGCGCCTGAGCGAACTCCACCGGGATAGCACGGTCTTCACATTGGACTCGGATTTCCGCATCTACCGCCGCCACGGCAACAAAGTCATCCCGGTGCTGATGCCGGAAAAGTGAGCCCACGGCGGGAGCGGGGTCAGTTCCACATATTATCATATTTTCAGGTAAGCCTTATGAGTGGAGGCCGATCAGTCTGCCAAAATTCTGGGTGTTTCAATAACTCCCTCCTCTGCGTCCCAGCGCCTCTGCGGGAGGATTTGCTTATAAGACGGCGCGTTCACGCCTGAGTCTTGGGTCCGCTCGGCAAGCCGACCCTACCATTTTTTTCGACTCGCGAGGATTTGTGCCATTCGCGGGCCTGCTCCCAAAACGGCAGAGGACTGCCGTTGCTACAATGCACCCTCCGTGCCTCCGCGCCTCCGTGAGAGTCCCTGTTTTTTTCATATCCGAGACGGCCGTTTTACCCTTTTTGCGGCTTTGGGTCTTGGGGGGGAGGATTTGCTGATAAGACGGCGCTTTCCAATCAAGAGGAGGTTTTCTGGAGATATTCCCGCGCGAGTTGGGGGAGAATGGTCTCGAAACGGGGCAAGACCCTATTTTTTCTCCTGCTTCGCCGCTGCGGGTTGGGGGGCGTTGGAACTCTTGATGGCGAATTTTTCAGTCACTGACCGGGCGTCCTTGTCGGTCTCGGCGAGTTTGAGGAGGTCGTTGAGGAGATTGTTGTAGGAGGTGGTGACTTGCTGGGATTGGTCGACCATCGACTGGCGTTGCTTAACGAGACCCGTGGCATTGTTGCGGGCCGTCGTGAGGGTTTCGATCTGGCGGCCGAGGTTCCGGGACTGCCAGGCGAGCGAGTCGGCATTTTGGCGAAGGGCCACGATCTGCGAGAGCAGAAAGAGGACGAGCGCCACGGCGAGGATGAGTGTCGAGGAACTGGCAAAAAAATCCTTCAGGCGCGAGTCGGATGGCTCGTTCGAAATCTCCACGACCTCTTCGTTCAAAAAAGCGGCCTCGTCAGAGAGATTCGAGGTAGCATTTTCCTTGAAAGCGGAGAAATCCTCCAACTCCACTTTCGGAGCGCGGGGGCGGCGGCGGGGAGGCTTGGGGGCGATCGGATCTTGTTCAGATTCCATAATTCTCAGCGCGAGGGTTTGGTGGCGGGAACGGCGGTGGGTTGCGGGGCCGGCGGGTTGGCTTGAATGCCATGCTTCTGGAGGAAAACGGCGAGGGCGATGTTGTTGTTTTTGAACTGCAGAGTGGCGAGTTCGTTGAGGATTGCGGGACCGATCTGCGTATTCAACTGCGAGGCCGTTTCGATCTGCTGCTGCTGCGATTGCAACTGCTGCTGGAGTGTTTGGATTTCCGATTGCAGCGCGAGGATTTGATCCTGCTGCGCCTGGATGCCTTGCTGGATCCGGCTGTTTCCGACTGTTGAAATCAAAATCCAAAGAGCCAAACCCACGGCGGCAAGGGCAACGATGTTAGCAGGGAGGTTTTTTGGCATCGGAGAGAGTGCTTGGTGGATATGTTTTTTTTCAGGTCACGGCAAGCGCGGGGATGGGCGGAAAAAAATGAGGAGCAGAAGGCAGAGGGTTCCCTTGATCGCATGGCGCCCCATCAGATCGGCTTCGCGCTGGAGGGCGCAGCGCCAAGAAATACTACAAAATTACCACGACCTTGCGGCAGGAAGACCTCTGCGCCATGGTCACAGGCTCGGCACCGATCTGAATCCCTTCCAAAATTCCATGCCTCCTGAATCCACCACGCAGGAAACAACCCTCCCCGGTCGGCTCTTCGTCCCCGATCAAATTTCCCGGCCCGAATGCCTCGAGCGCATCACCCATCTTGGCGTCGGGGCGCACCACGACGATCTCGAGTTCATGGCGTTTCATGGAATTGTCGAATGCCTAGGAAAAGCCGACCAATGGTTCGGCGGTGTCACCTGCACCGATGGCAAGGGGAGTTCGCGCCAAGGCGCATTTGCCGGCATGAAGCCCGAGGAATTGGCCCAACGGCGCTCCGAGGAGCAAATCGAAGCGGCTCGGATCGGAGGTTACGGCGCGATGATCCAGCTCGACCACCCCAGTGCCCTCGCCACGAATCCCGCCGACACCACCTTGCGCGACGAGCTTTTCCAAATCCTCCGCGCCACCCAGCCCCGGATCGTTTACACCCACAACCCCGCCGACAAGCACGCCACCCACCTCGGCGTCTTTGCCGCACTGCTCCGGGCTCTCCGCCAGTTACCTCCCGCCGACAGGCCCACGCAATTCATCGGGTGCGAGGTCTGGCGGGATTTGGACTGGATGAGCGACAGAGAAAAAATCCGCATGGATGTGAGCGGCCACGAGGCCCTCGCCGAAAAGCTCAACGCCGTCTTTGTTTCCCAGATCGCCGGCGGCAAACGCTACGATCTCGCCGTCATGGGCCGGCGCGCCGCCAATGCCACTTTTTACGAACCCCGCGAGGGCGATGCCTCCACCCAAATCCTCGTGGGAATGGACCTCTCACCCCTCCTGCGCAACGACTCGCTCGATCCCGTCGAATTGACGCGGAGCTTCATCCGCCGCTTCGAAAACGAGGTCGCCACCGCGCTCTCCCGCTATTTCCCAGCCTGAAGTTATGGGATTCAGCAACCCGACTCACTAACGAGGCATGATTTTTTCGCGAAGCTTATTCTGGCGTTCCAACAGACTGGCGTAAAAATCCGCTCGTTTCGGCTCCAAACGGCTGCCACTCCGCACGGGGCTGCAACGCTCGGCAAGAGCCTCGAGGGAACCGCCGGGCGTGGCGGCATGGAGGGCCTGGATGGCGGCTCCGAGCGCGGCACCTTCCGCACTCTCCATCGTGACGACGGGATAACCGAAGACATCGGCGAGGATTTGGCGCCAGGCCGGGCTTTGGCTTCCGCCACCGGTGAGACGAATTTCCGAGGGTTTCAGGCCGAGGCTTTCCATGCGGCGCAGGCCGTAGGCCATGCCGAGGGTGACGCCCTCCATCGCGGCGCGCGCCATGTGGGCGGGCGTGAGATTCGAGGTGGTCATGCCGTGCAGAACTCCGCAACCGTGCGGAAGGTTCGGGGTGCGCTCCCCTTGCAGGTAGGGCAAAAAGAGGAGACCGTCGGCGCCTGGTGGGACGCTGGAAATCTCGGCATCCATGCGGGCGTGATCCCAGCCAAAGAGGGCGCGGAACGCCTCGGTGGCCACGGTGACATTCATCGTGCAGAGCAGCGGCATCCAATGGTCGGCGCTGTCGCAGAAGGCGGCGATCTCGCCTTGCGGGTCGATGACCGGTTTGTCGCAGCAGGCGAAAATCGTGCCGCTGGTTCCGAGGCTGGCGGTGACGACTCCAGGCTTTGTGTTTCCCGTGCCGATGGCGGCCATCATGTTGTCCCCTCCCCCGGCGCTGACGACGACCTTCGAAGAAAGGCCCCACTCCTCGGCCAAGGCGGGAAGGAGCGTTCCAACGGGTTCCAGCGAGGAGGCAAGGGGCGGCAGTTTGCTGAAGAGATCCTGATCGATCGCATCGCAAACCGGGCGACTCCACGAACGGGTGCGGACATCCATCAAGGCCGATCCCGAGGCATCGCCGAATTCCATTCTCAGCGACCCGGTGAGGCGCAGGTTCAGGAAATCATGAGGCAGGGCGACATGGGCGAGCTTGGCGAAATTCGCGGGCTCGTTTTGTTTCAGCCAAAGAATTTTTGGCGCGGTGAAGCCAGGCAGGATGTCGTTTCCCGCGAGGGCGATGGTTTTTTCACGGCCGCCGAGTTTGGCACGGATTTCGTCGCACTGCGCGGTGGTCGAAGTGTCGCACCAGAGCTTGGCGGGGCGGATGACTTGATGTTTGGCATCGAGCGGCACGAAGCCGTGTTGCTGACCGGAAATGCCGATCCCGCCGACCTCGGATTTTCTGGATCCGAGATCGGAGAGGACTTTCCCCACGGTCTCACGCAGGGCATCCCACCAGATTTGCGGGTCCTGCTCGGCGTGGCCGGCGGGCAGGCCTTCGATCAAGCCGTAGGGCTTGCTGGCGGAAGCGAGGATTTGACCGGAGTCGCCATCGAGGGCGACGGTTTTCAGGCTTTGCGTGCCGCAGTCGATGCCGAGAGTGATCACAGGAGTTCGTTGACGATGTTTTCGAGGTATTCCTGGCCGCCGCTGGCGAGGGTGGGCGCGGGCTGGGCGAGGGCGACTTTTTCGAGTTCGGCGAGGCTCGCCTTGCCGGCGAGGACCTTTTTGCCGAGGTCGGAATCCCAGCTCGAGTAGCGGTTCTTCACAAATTCCTCGATGCGGCCATCCGCACGCATCGCGGCGGCGGCTTTGAGACCGCGGGCGAAGGTGTCCATGCCGCCGATGTGGGCGTGGAAGAGATCGATCGGATCGTGCGATTCGCGGCGGCGCTTGGCGTCGAAATTGAGGCCGCCTTTGGTGAGTCCACCCATCCCGAGCACGACCAGCATGACCTCGGTGGCGAGGTAGAGATTGGTCGGGAACTGGTCAGTGTCCCAGCCGATGAGTTCATCGCCACGGTTGGCATCGATCGAACCGAGCTTGCCGGCGTTCGCGGCGACGGTGAGTTCGTGACGCATCGTGTGGCCGGCGAGGGTGGCGTGGTTGGTTTCGATGTTGAGTTCGAATTCACCGAGCAGGCCGTATTCGCGCAGGAAGTTCAGGCAGGCGGCGGAGTCCGAGTCGTATTGATGCGTGGAGGGCTCGCGGGGTTTTGGCTCGATCCAGAATGGGCCATCAAATCCGATCTCTTTTTTCCAGGCGACGGCCATGTGGAAGAAGGCCGCGAGCTGGTCGAGTTCGTGCTTCATGTCGGTGTTCCAGAGCGAGGAGTAGCCTTCGCGGCCACCCCAGAAGACATAGCCGCCACCGCCGAGTTCCTTCGTCACCGAGATGGCTTTTTTGACCTGCGCGGCGGCGTAGGCGTAAACGGGCAGGCTTGGCGAGGTCGCGCCGCCTTGGGCGTAGCGCGGATGAATGAAGAGGCAGGCGGTGCCCCAGAGGAGCTTCTTGCCGGTGCGCTGTTGTTCCTCGGCGAGGGTTCCTGCGACGGCGTCCAGCGCAGCGTGGGACTCGGCGAGTGTGTCGCACTCGGGGGCCACATCGCGGTCGTGGAAGCAGTAGTAGTCGATGTCGATTTTTTCGAGGAATTCAAAGAAGACGCGCACGCGCTTTTGCGCATTGGCGACGGTGTTCGAACCGTCATCCCACGGCATAAGCGCCGTGCCACCGCCGAAAGGATCGGCGAGCGGGTTGCGCATCACATGCCAGTAGGCCGCGGCGAAGCGCAGGTGCTCGCGCATGGATTTGCCTTCGACCAACTCATCAGGATTGTAGTGTTTGAAGGCGAGTGGATTTTTGGATTTGGGTCCCTCGAATTTGATTTTTGGAACTCCGGGGAAGTATTGGTTGCTCATGGTTTGTTTTGTTTGGGTTGGTTGTTGGAAGGGGCCTGGGTAGGCGTTTTTTTGGTGAAATAGTTACTCCAGACGATCTCGCGATCGCCACCGCGCTTGACCATGACGGGATAAATTTCATCCCACCAAGCATCATAGGCCGACGCCATTTTCTTGGCGCGCTTGGGGGAGGATTTCGCGAGGTCGTTTTGGCAGCCGGGGTCCTTCTTCACATCGAAGAGCGCCCAGTGGCCGGGAGGGGTGACGCCCCAGTGGTATTCGGCATTTTCCTTGGTATAAACCGCCGACTTCTTTCCTGCTTCCACGCCCCGGAGGGTTTCACATTGGTCGCCGTGGGTTTCCAGATTGCATTTGGGATTGTCACAGGGACGGCTGCTCACGAGGAGGTAATTGCCCTGCCGGACTCCGGCCATCGCATACTTGTGGTCGGCCGCCATGCCTCCGGGCCAACGGGCGACATGGTGGTAAAGAATGCGGTCGTCATGCCAGGCGATCGGGCCTTTGGCTTCGAGGACGGGCAGGAGGCTGAAGCCTTCGAGCTGGGGCTGGAGTTTCTCGGGAATTTTCGCGCCGGCTGCGGCGCAAAGCGTCGGCAGGAAATCAAGATGGGCAGTGAGGTTGTCCACCTGATGGGGCGGCCAGTGGCCGGTCCAACGCCAAAAGGAAAAGGTGCGGGACCCACCCTGCCAAGCGGTGGCTTTGCAGCCGCGCATGTTGGCGTTGTAGACATCGAGGCCCCAGGTCTGGCCGTTGTCGGACATCAGGATGACGATGGTGTTTTCATCGAGTTTCTTCTTTTTGAGAAACGCCATGAGGCGGCCGATGTTGTAGTCGAGGTTGGCGACCATCCCGAGATACTTGGCCTCCTCGTCGGTGACCTTCCCGCGAAAGGGCGCGACGAATTTCTCGGGCGCATCGAGGGGATCGTGCGGCGAGTAGGTCGAGAGGCCGAGGAACCAGGGTTTGTCTTTTGTCTCCGAGATGAAATCCATCGCGTCGTTGAAATAAATGTCCTCGCGGTAGCCCGGGACTTTCTCCTTCTTTCCGTTGCGCACCATGACGGGATCGAAGTGCTCCCTCGGCCCTCCTTCATTGGTGGAGCACCACTCGAAACCGCGTTCGTGAGGATTGAAGCCCTTTTTATTGCTGAGGTGCCATTTTCCGATCCATCCGTTGCGGTATCCCGCCGTGGCCAGCAAATCCTGGAGCGTGGTGGCGCCTTTCCAGAGTTCCTCGCGGGGCACTTGAGTATGGGTCACCCCGCTGCGGAATTCATGCATGCCGGTGAGCAACGCCGCGCGCGTGGGTGAGCACGAGGGGCTCACATAGAAATTCTCGAGGCGCACACTCTCGGAGGCGAGTTTGTCGACATGCGGAGTCTTCAGCAGCGGGTGGCCGTTGATGCTCCAGTCGCCGTAGCCCTGATCATCGGTGAGGATGAAAAGGATGTTCGGTTGGGCAGGTTTGGGGGAGTCGGCCGCGATTCCCGCAGGCCCGAAGGAAAGGATGCTGACGACGGCGAGGAGAAGCGCGGCAGGTTTTGTCATCATGGATTGGGGTGGATGGAAACGGGAATGGTCGAGGATCTTTATTTTTGGGATGCCGTTATGGAAGGACAAAATTCGAATTAGAAATCTATCCCATGTCCTGAAGAATCCGTCTTCTCATCGCGTGAGAAAAAGTGCTCATATTTTGTCCTGCCTCGAGATTTTTGTCGCTACCCGTCGAGCCCCGTGTCAGGCGAGCGCAGAATACAGATACTTGAAAGTTCTAGATGGCACAGCGCAGGAAACAAGTCGGAGCGACTGTAAACCTCATTTTTTCTTTTTTCGTCCATTGAGTGAGACGGGAATTCATTCTTCATCCTGCTGGATATTGTGTTGTTTGAGGTAGGCTTCGATTTTTGCGGTGGCGGCTTTGCGTTGTTCGGGGGTAAGCGTCGCTTCCAACTCGGACTTGAGTTGCTTGAGCGCCGGATCGCCGCTGGCGCTCATTTTTGCCGTTTCCAGCCACTTATAGGCCTCCATAGGATCCTTTTCTACCCCTTTGCCTTGCCCGTAAAAGTAAGCCAGCCTGGCGCGGGCATCCTCCGACTTGGGGGCAGCAATTTTAAAGCTTTGGATGGCTCTGGCTATGTCCTGAGGCACTCCCTTGCCCTGTTCGTAAAATGTTCCCACAAGGTATTCGGCGTGAGCGTTACCGCCATTCGCGGACTTCTTGTATTCCTCCAAAGCTTGGAGTGGATCGCGGACTGAGGGATCCCCATCTTCAAAAAGCCGTGCGACTCGGAACTGGGCCCCTTGCCCTCCGAGAGCAGCAGATTTGGAAAACCATTCAAGGGATTTGGTATGATCCCGCTCCACCCCTTCGCCAAGAAAGTAGCAATCGCCGAGGACATAAGTTGCTTGGATGTGATCCTTCAGCGCGGCTTGACGATACCACTCTACACCAAGGACTTTATCTCTGGGCACTCCACGGCCATAAAAGTAGCACCGCCCGATGGCGAATTGTGCCTCCGTATGCCCTTGCTGGGCTGATTTGAGGAACCATTCTGCTCCAAGCTCCATATTTCTAGGCATTTCGTCTTTCCCTGAATAGTAAACCATACCCAAGTCATACTGGGCCTGACGATCTCCTTCTTGAGCCTTTTTAGTGAGCGCCTCCAGATCGATTTTCGCGTCGGCAGCAAGCGCGGAGATCGCCGTGGCGACTGCCAAGGCCAGTGATATGATGACACCGCACAAGCGATGTTTGGCCATTGACTTGTAGCGCAGGCGAGACGCCTGCGAGAAGATTTCTTTCAACGGCAGGCGGGACGCCTGCCCTACATGCTGATTGCCAGAGCAATAGATGGACATTGATACGAGGTGCGATTGGAGTTTCATTTTCTAACGGCTTGTCTTTGCAATTACTGAACGGAAATCGGCTGGGTATAGAGTTTTTTGACCTTGTAGGTGGGCGGAACCGTGACAGGCGTTTGCTCTTCGACTTCCACCAAAGTCTTGGTGACGGCCTCACTGTCGGGTTGCCCCTGTCGATCGAGCGCCTGCGCAAACGCATAGATCGTGAAAAACCGGCTCTGCGTGGTGGCACCCGGAAACAATGAACTGAGGCGCCCCTCGTTGGCTTTGATGTGAGTGGAATTTCCCGTGTAGTTGTCCAGTCGGACGACATCAGAAACGCCGCGTATCTCGGTGACTTCCGATGGAAGGACGAATTGGTTGGCGGGAAAATTTGCCGTTTTTCTTCGGCTGCTTGTGCCGCCGGGAGCATCATTGGTGGCATTTCCCTTTCCCCATGTGGCGTTGCCAGTGGTGAAGTTTCCGCTAGACCAAGTGAGGTTGCCTATATTGCCAGCGATCGTGCTACTCACATTTCCACTACTTCCCATGTATTGCGACCTGTTGGTGGAAACTGTAAAATTCGCGTTAAAGGAGTTGCCTAACGAGTTAGCCGAATCGATTGCTTTGAGCGCGGATTCCAGGCCTGCAGTTCGGGGTGCGGGTTGGGGGCTACCGGATGGGACATAGAATCTTCCATTTAGGTTCAAAGGAGCAGGCAAAGGGACGATGGTGGTGTTGCTCCCAAAAGATATCACATCCAGCATCGCCCAGTCGGGAATATAAGTCGCATTGCCAAGGCCACCACTGCCCCCAGCCACCTCCTTCGGATGCTGGGTGGTGAATCGCAGCTTCCGATGCTGGATATTCGTTTGAATTTTCCCGAGGTCGGCGGGTGAGGTGAATACGCCCGTGGAGTTTGCGGGGTTCGTGAATTCGATTTTCGGCCAATCGTTGGAATCCAAGTGGTGCTCGCGGGGATCAAATGCATACCGGAGATCGGAGTCTGTCTTCGTCGGATCGCCTGGGATTTCGTTGTCGTTGGTCTTGGAGGGGAAGGTGTCCGCATCTTTAGTGGCGTTGGAAGTATAGTTCGCGGACACAGCATCCGATGCGTTGGAGCTTACCCATGTGGCATTTCCACTCTCGCTCCATGCCTGCGTCGAGTTCCGACTGCTCACAAGCATATTTGGCTGGTGATTGGCTGCGGTTCTTAAGGCCCCTCCAATGCGTTTGATAGAGTATTTGGGCGGCTTTGTGAATGCTCTTGCAACCCATACTCTTTCCAACGTATTAGCCTGCGCCACAAAACTTGCATCACTCAGATTCTCAGGGAATCCCTTTGGCCAATCGGCAGCTCCTCGGTTTGTTTGAGTAATCGGCTGAAGCGAGCCTTCGACTTCCAAATCTTGCGCAAGCATCCAATCGCGTATTGTGGTGTTATTGCCCGACTTTGCCACAAGGCGGATGTATTCAAACTTTACTAATACAGCGCCAATGTGAAAACTCTTTATTCCGCTAAGGGGCACCCTAAATTGAACTCCAAACCCACTTTCAGTGGCCGCGCCGTTTAAGTTGTGAAAGGGCGGACAAGGAAACTGCAATTCTCCACCCTTTGCTAATGGCTTTTTAGATGAGGGCGCATAAAGGGTGTTGTATAAAGTCTTATTACCAAAAGTGCTTTCGCCTCCATTCAAAGAATACCCAGCAAACCCACTTCCCAAATTCCACGAATCATTAAACATTTCAGGGTCCTGCTTACCCGAATTTCTCGTGCTAGACTTACTCCTGCTCTCTTCAAGACTATGCCCATATGCATCATTATTTTTGTGTCCAGTTGGTCCATATGTGAATGGCCCAATCACTGTGCCGTTTTCAGTCTGATGCTCCACTTCATACCTGACAGAATCTATTTGCATCTCAATCCGCCACTTAGCAACTTCCGCTTCAGTAAAATCGGTTCCCCAAGGATTTAGAACTGAGACGAAAGGCCTTAAATATAATCGCATCAAATAGTCGACACCTTCATCTTTAATGAACCCAAAAGCTACCGTTACGCCAATTTCATTTAATATCGGGTAGGGAGCATTGCCGAGGTAGTCTTTGGGGATCGCCGCTGTTATATTGCCGCAACAGGGAGTTTCATTCACACCATCCCCATTATTATCGCGAAGAGCCACCGCCACCAGGTCCGTCGCGGCATTTGTCGCCCCCAAAAGCGACCCATTGTAGGTGAAGCTCTTCGTCGGATCATTCAGCACATTGGCATGGCGGGCTTGGAGGATATTGGCCGCGATCTGCTTGAGGCCTGCGTCCGTGTATTTCTCGGCAAAGGTGGTGCCGTAGATGTTTCGCAGTCCCTGATCTGCTGTGAGATTACCAGTCGTCGCATTCTTGCCGCTCAGCGCTTCATAGATGGCATTCACCCCAGTCGAGTTTAGCGGTTGATCATTAATAAAGAGCCGAGGAGTGCCCCAAGGGGTTTTTTTGAGGTGGTAGTCGCGTGAGGTCGAGTTGGTTCCAATCTTCGCTGGGTCAACCTGAACTGGCGCGGCACTGAATTTGGAAAGATTACCAGTGATGGCGTCTGGGGCGGTTGTAGAGTTATTACTCGTCAAGGCCAAGGCAGCGCCAAGCTGTTCCGGGCGGTAGAAGTAATTCCAAGTTTTTATGGAATCTGAGGCCGTGGAACATCCGGCAATAATATCCGTGAAATTAGCGGAAAGGGTTTCGTTTGCAAAAGAGGACAGGGACTGGGAACGAGAACTGCCGACATTTAGAGTCGTGCGGTCGCCGGTGGCTGCGTTGAGGTTGAGCTTCGTGCCCTCGTCATCGACATAGTAGGCAATGCGGCCGACGATGGTGCCGTTGCTCGTGATATTTTCCATCGGCACATTGATCTGCTCAGAGACATTGCCGGTAATGGTCCACTGGTTGCTGGTGGCGTTGCTCGTTGAATTCCCGGGGTTTTGAAGGTTGTTCAGGTTTGTGAGATTGCCGGAGCCGCTGGTGAAAAGTTCTGTGGTGATCGTGCTGTTGGTTTGCAGTGTTCCGTTGCTGAAAAAATACTTCGTGATAGCTCCGGGCTGGGTGGTGAGGACGGATGTGAAATTTCCGGTGCCATTTCCGGTGGTGTTGAATCCCTGCTGAATCTGCGCCATGGCCTGCTGGGTGGCGAGTTCGGCAAGTCCGGAGGCGGCGGTTTGGCGGGAGAAATTGCGGGCGGCCATCATCTCGACGCGGGAGGTGGAGAGGAAGGAGACGACGATGGTCGCGAGAAGCGCGGTGATGAGGAGGGTGAGGACCAGCGCGCTCCCGGAGGCGGAGTGTGGGGCGGGGCGGCGGGGATAGCTCATGCGGGTGCCGGGGGGATTTCGAGTATCATCAATCAAAAGACGGGTATTAATTTACACGAACTTCGCGGGGGGGTGTATAGCTCGTTTGAACTATTATCCGATGGGAAAAGCAACGGAGAATCCGGAGCCCCCGTGCAAAAACCGTTTGGCGATGAGATGACGGCCGATGTGGAGCGGGTGATTGGACACCCGCTCCACTCGAAAGGGATCAAAAAATCCCAGTGGGCATTAAAAGGAGGACTTGAAAGGCTGAGGGAATCCCAGTGTTTTCACCCCTCCATGTCTTCGAGTTCGAGGCCCTTGGTTTCGCGGGTGTATTTCAGGACGAAGAAGGCCGAAATGAGGGCGAAGAAGGCATAGATGCCATAGGCCCCACCCAGGCCGATGCTGGTGAGCATGATGGGGAACAACATGGTGATGCCGAAATTGGTGACCCACTGGGAGAGGCCGCTGACGGCGAGGCCCGATCCACGGATTTGGTTCGGGAACATCTCGCCGAGCATGATCCACATGACGGGTCCCCAGGAGGCATTGAAGAAAACGACATAGAGGTTCGCGGCGATCAGGGCGATGAGGCCTTGGGTGTCGCCGAGCTTGAGAGCTCCATTTTCGCCGAGGGCGCCCGTGGCAAAAACAAACGCCACCACACCCAGAGTGATCGCCATGCCGATCGATCCGACGAGCAGGAGCGGCTTGCGGCCGACACGGTCCACCAGAAAAGTGGCCACCAGGCAGGCGGCGATACTCACGCCGCCGCTCACGACATTGATGAGCAGGGAGTCCTGCTCACTGAAACCCGCGGCCTGCCAGAGGACCGCACCGTAGTAAAAGACGACATTGATGCCGACGAGTTGCTGGAGAGCCGCAAGGCCGACGCCGACCCAGACGATCGGGCGGATACCGGTCTTCGAATCCAAAATGTCGCGGAGGCGCGGACGGTGGTGTGATCCAGTCAGCGTGTTTTGGATTTCGGCCAGTTTGGCGGAGGCGCTTTCGCCCATCAAGCTGGTCAAAACCGAAAGAGCCTTGGTGTTTTTGCCTGCCGCCACGAGGAAGCGGGGACTTTCCGGAATAAAGAAAAGCGCGAAGAGGAACAGAAAGGCGGGAGCGAGTTCGATCCAGAACATCCAGCGCCAGGCCTCATAGCCCCATGCAAACATCTGAGTCGATCCACCCGAAATGTCCGCGATG
Source organism: Terrimicrobiaceae bacterium (assembly GCA_044375555.1). Classification (GTDB taxonomy): domain Bacteria; phylum Verrucomicrobiota; class Verrucomicrobiia; order Chthoniobacterales; family Terrimicrobiaceae; genus UBA967. The sequence continues at coordinate 6,938 of JBILML010000038.1, read as the reverse complement.
AAGTAGTTGCTGAGGAAAGCACAGAAGAGGCCTGAAATGATAGCGATCTGCTGGATGGAGGACAGCATGCCGCGATACTTGGCAGGGGCCACCTCGCTGATGTAGGCGGGCGCGATCACGCTGGCCGCGCCGACGGCAAAGCCGCCGATCACCCGGTAGACGATGAACTCCCCGGACCCGGTGGCGATGCCAGACCCCCAAGCACTCACGATGAAAAACACCGCTGAAATAATCATGATCGCACGGCGTCCCATTTTATCGGCCAGAGTTCCGGCAAAAAACGCGCCGACGGCGCAGCCGAGAAGCATCGAGGCGACATTGAAGCCGGTGACGACACTGTCGGAGTTGAAGGCCTTCTTGAGGCCGTCGACGGTTCCGTTGATGACTCCGCTGTCGAAGCCGAACAAAAACCCGCCGATGGTCGCGACGAGGCTGATGAGGATGACGAATCCTGTGTTGGTGGTGTCTTTATTATTCATGAGTTGTGGTGGTGGGTTGTGGTGGTGGGTTGTTTGGGAGGGTAAGAGTTATTGGGCTCCAAAGGAAATCACGGCTTCGCCCAAGCGGTCCGCGATGATTTGGGCTTCCGCAGGCTGGAAGGATTTGCTTTGGCCGAAAACATAGCCTGCAGGCAATTCCTCGGGCTTCGCGTAGATGAAGGGAACTTTGTAGACATCTTTGCCCTCGAAGAAATGCTCCGAGATTTCGTTCAAATGCTTGGCGCGGGCTGCGCGCTTGGGGTCGCCAGAATGGAATGCCGAGGGAATAGGAATCCAGTAGAGCTTTTCGGACGAGGCGGCGAGTGTTTTCCAAAGCGCTTCGAGATTTTTGAGGAAGTCCGCGTCGGAGGTTTTCGCATCCAGATCGGCCTCCCCGAGGGTGAACACCACGCGGGCATATTTTTTATCACCCATCGCAGTCTTCGCCTCCGTCGCGGCAACGCCTGAAGCGCCGAGCGTGGCGGGCTTGTCCAGTCGAACGACCTCCTGGAGCTTTTGGGTGAGCGGCTGCGCGAGACCCAATGACACGGAATCTCCAAAGAAGCCCATGAGTGGCAGCGCCACGGCTGTTTTGGCTCCGCCGATATTCGTGCCAACGAGGTAGTCGGGCAGAGGATTTGGGGTTCCATAGAACTGGCGCTTGGCCGGGGTGAGTCGGGCATCGTGGGCGGCGAGCCTGCGAAGTTGGTCCGCACGCCCGCCGGCGGCGTAGGCTTTCTCAGCGGCCATGGGAGCGGCTCCGCCAAAGGAAACGCCGAGGTTGGTGAGTAGGGTTTGCATGACGCGGGCGGATTTTTCTCCTCCGGCTGGCAGGTCGAGTTGGGAGATCAACGCGCGGCCTCCTTGCGCGGAGACCTCGAGCAAGACCGGGTCGCGGTTCACAAACCAAGTGTTCTGACGCAGGTCGCGCACGCCGTTGAGCATTTCTCCGTAGAGGTTGTTGGTGGGCTCGGAGCCGATGTGCCAATTGCTGATCAGGATTTGATGGTCGGGACCGGGCGAGACGGGATTCATCCCCTCGATCTCGATGCCGCTCGTGAACATCGGCTTTCCGCCCCACTCGAGGTCGATGTTTGCCACGCCTGCGAGGAGCGGGCTGAAGTTTGGCTCGAAGGGATAGGGCACGAGAACGCCATCGTAGTAATCCACCCACTGGTGGGGCGTATCGATCCGCGTCCAGGAAACCGGGGCTTTGATGCAATAAGCACGCTGGCCGAAGAAGGGATCGGTCAACCGGAGGGGCTTGCCGACAAGCGTTGCCACGGTCGCGATGGTTTCCGGCGTCACCTCGGAGAAGAAGACTGTGCCGCCGGCTGTCAGATGGGCGGAGAGGGAGGCTTTGGCTGAGTCCAAGGAGTTCGCCGTGCGGGCATCGACAACCAGGATGGCTTGAGGATCGATGGATTCCCCGGGTTTGGCGGCGCGGGCGTCGGCTCCGAGGTTTTGGAACCATTTCAACAAGCCGCTATCGCCGAGGACCACGAGCGGCCTCTTGATTTGGGCGGGCTGGTAGTTCGCCAAATAATCGATCATCCGATTGAGGAGAAATCCGGCGGCGGGTTCCTTCATGTCCCCGAGATTCAAAGCGCTCTCGAGCACCACCCCTCGTCCGAGGAAAACCTCCTGCAGGGCGGAGCCGAGCCCATCCTTGCTTCCAAAAAGAATGCGGCGCGCATTGCGGTTGGCCGGCAACGGAAGGAGCGATGCGGAGCTGCCTCCGCGCCAGAATGAGAAGTCTTCCTGGCCGAGGCCGTCCAACACCCGGTGGGCGACTCCGCCTGGTTGGACAAAGGCCGCCGGTCCGGCGCTGCCGGCGAGATCGAATCCTTCGAATTGGATCTCCGCGTCGGGATTGCTTTCGTCGAAAACAAATCCAACCGCCGAGACGCGCGAGAGGTTGGGCTTCGCGTCCCCACCCGTTTCGACAAATCCTCCCGCCTCCAGACGCACAGGCCGCCATGCCATGCGCGGGCAGTCGAACGAAAGCGTGCCTTTGAAAGGAAGGGGCTTCAGCCGCTCGATCGCCTGGGCATCCTTCTTGTCGGAGACAAACCAATTTCCGGTTGCGTCCTCTAAAAGAAGCCGGACGGATTTTTTATAGAAAGGAGCGCCTCCCGCGTTCTTCCATTGTTTTTCGTAACCGTCCGTGCCGGGATGTTTCCAGAGGTTGTAACCCATCAAGACCGTGCCCGTGGTCGTGAAATCCAAGGCCCCATCGAAATCAACAGCCACCCACGAACCGGGCTGAGGTTTGTTCATTAAATATTTCTTCTCGGTGAGCAGCGACTTTTCCATTCCGGGCGTGCCGTGGCGAAGGGTCAAACCCTCGGCGAAGCGATACCCCTCGATGGGACCTTCGAAGGCGAGTTGCTTGCCGATCGGCTGAATGGAGAGGTGGCCCATCACATCCGAGCTTGCTGCGGATCCCAAGGGCTGAACCAGAACCCGCGCGCCGTTTTCCACGAGAGGCTCGAAGGCCGGATCCCATGTTTCGGCCACGATGATGTCGGCCTTTTCGAGTGGAACGCCCGCACCGCCGAGGAGCTTCTGAAGCGGCTCTCCGACCACGGCGATCTTTTGGGCGGCGAGGTCGGGCTTTTTCAAAGGCGGGAAGATTTTCGCCTCGGAGACCTGTCGGTAGCCGACGGCACCCTTGTTGGAAAATTGACGCACCAGACGCACCGGCGTGGCGGTTTCGACCGGAGGCAGCGCCCAAGCGGACTCGAAGACCGGCACATACTCGCCGGGCTTGAGAGCGACTTCCTTAGTGGAGGTCGTCAAAACCTCGCCAGCGGGGGTTTCCACGCGGAACTCCACCTTGTCGGCGGGGCGATGGTCCTCATAGAACAAGCGGCCTTGGCGGGAGATTTTCTCTCCGGAAAACCAAGTGCGCTCCTTGGGGTCATCCGGGAAACGCACCCGCTGGAGGAATTCGCTGAAGCAATACAGGCCGGGATTTGGCTGGAACTCGGGCAGCGTGGGATCCCACACATTGATGGTCGTGGAGCAGGGCTCGATGAAAGCGGGCTTGATGCCCGGCTGGCCTGTCGTGTCGCCGTGATTGAGCGTGAGGCGCTGGAAGTTGTTGAAGGGTTGGTGGCGGAAGAAGACATAGCTGAACTCCCAAGGCACATAGGCATTCACGCGGTAGAAACGGCCATCCATTTCCTTGCCGTCGGCAAAAAGAAGGATGTCGTTGCGCATCTGCTCCCAACCGTCGCGCCAGATGCCGGTGGCCACATCCTGCGAGGAGATTTCGTAGCCGGCCGGCCCGGTTTTCAGCGGGCGATCTTGTTGCCAGACATTGCCGATTTCATCCCACACCATCGGCTTGTCGGGTCCGAATTTTTGCCAATCCGACCAGACGGCCGTGGCGTCGTAATGCTTGGAGAGGACATCGCCATGGCGGCTCCACTCGCAGAAATCGCTGTTGTAGGCGGGGCGCGTGGGATCGAGCTGGCGGCAGAGTTCGATCAAGAAAACCGGCTCGGGAAAATTCCGCCAGTGGAGTTCGTTCGCGACGACCCACATCATCACCGAGGGTCGGTTGCGGAGCCACTTCACCAGGTGCTCCATGTGGGCCTTGGCGAGATCGTCCGGCGGCATTCGGAAATGGTGGCTGGCCTCGCTGAGAAGCAAGAATCCCATCTCGTCCGCCGCGTCATAAATTCCCTGATGTCGAGGCAGGTTGTGCAGCCGCATGAGCTCGACGCCCTGGCTCTTGAGTTGGCGGATCCAGGCCTCGCTGTATTCCTTGCCGCCTTGCAGGTCGCCCTGCGGGTGGTCCCCGTTTCCGCGCAGGAAAATCTCGTTTCCATTCAAGTAGAGATGCGGCCCGTTCCAGGTGATCTCTCGAAAACCAAACCTCTGGCGATGCCTGTCGAGCACCTTGCCGTCAGCCCCGATCACTTCGGTCTCCAAAAAATACAAATGCGGGTCGTCGATCGACCACAGGTGCGGATCGCTCCATGCCTCGGAGGAGGTCAGCGTTTTCTCCGCGCCAGCGGCGATCGTCAGCTTCTCCGGCGAGGCCCAGGATTTCACAGCCGTGCCGTCCTTTTCCAGCACCTGAAAGCGGAGTCCGACCGTTTGCTCCTTGGCCGTGTCATTGCGCACCGGCACATCGCAGGCGATCTCTCCGCGCTGCACCGAGGTCTTCACAAAAAGATCAGGCGTCACGCGCACCTCGGGGACGAATTTTAAAAACACATCCCGATAAATCCCCCGGCGGCTGGAATTGTAGTCCTCGAAAAGCCCGCAAGTCTTCGCATCGGAGACATGAATGCGGAGCTCGTTGTCGCCGGGCTTCAAGGCCTCGGTGATGTCGAATTCAAACGGCACATACGAGTCCCACCAATTTCCGACCTCCTTGCCATTCACCGTAACCTTCACGACATGGCGCACGCCGCCGATGTGGATCAAGACCCGGCGATTGCCGAGGTTTTCGGGAACCTCGATCGAGCGCACATAGGTGGCCGGCTTGTTGCGCCAATCTTTCGGGTAGTCCCAGACATCCCAGTGCTCTTTTCCCCAAAGCTCGTCCTGTCCCGCAAAAGATCCCGGCACGCGCACCTGTGCCGGCTTCTCGACTCCCTCGACTTCAAGATTCCACACTCCATTCAGGCACACCTCGTCCCGCAAGGGTTGATTCGTGGCGGCTTGAGCTACGGACGGGAGCAGGCAGCAAGCCTGAAGAAAAAGAACGAGGGCGGTTTTTTTCATTGGGATGGGGTCGTTGATTGCGAGGGCTTGGTGAGCTTGTTGTCAATTTCTCGCGGACTGCGGCCGAAGATGGAACGATGAACTTTCGAAAATTGCGGGTAGCTGCCGAAGCCTGCCTCGAAGACAGCCTCGGAGAGCGTCATTTGGCGGGTGGAGTTTTTCCGAATTTCCCAAAACCTCTCGAGCCGCATGGTGTTTCGGTAGCGATTGATGGGCACTCCGACCTGTTGTTTGAATGAGCGACTCAGGTAGGCGGCACTCGCACCGCACTCATGGGCCAATTCCTCGAGACACTCGAACTCGGATTCTTTTTTCAAGAGATCGAGCGCCTTCAGGACGGCTGGATGCAACGGGGTGGCGCGCTGCTTGGTCGCGGAGGCCAATTGACAATCCCAAGCCAACTGCAGGAAGTGAGCGAGGCCTGCATTGAGCAAATCCGGATTCGGGTGTTCATAGCGAAAGCCGGGCGAAATCCCGTAGCCGACCTCGCGGTTCAATGTGTCGGCATCGAGCCCCTCCTCAAGAAGAGAATCCATGATGCCCCGGAGCAACCCAAACTTCACCGGAGGCAGAATGGTGTGAAGAACGGCATTTTTCGGAGGGCGGGTTTTTTTTAGAATGTCACTTTTTTCCTGATGGCAACTGCGGGCGATCAAGGAAGGCTTGAATTGCGCAACATAGTAAAGCGCATCCGCCGTGCGATCGATGCATCGGTGCGGCTGACCGGGAAAAAGCCACACGCATTCTCCTTGGTAAAAGGTGTAACTGCTCTTGCCGATGACATAGGTCACCGAACCGCGAGCCACCAAGTTGATCTCGAGCTCCGCGTGCTGGTGGGTCTTCAACCAAGGAATTCCGCGTTGGGCATCCGCGAGAAAAAGAAATCCGCCGTATTTTCCCCGGAGCTTCAAATCTTCGATCATGGGATTTTCAAAAGGTGATCACGGTGCAGCAACATCAAACGAGGCATAAGCCGGAAAGAGTTGCGGCGTGGGGATAAGCGGACAAATGCACGACGACGAGGATTTTTTTTGAAAATCATGATTTGCGGCCCATTCGTCTATAGTTCGTTTGATCTAGCGCATACCCGGGAGATGACTAGCCGCTCCCACTTCGTTCCCCTGGGTAGGGGCAGATCGCCGAGATGCCCCAAGTCTCAGGCGCGCAGCGCCGTCCGCACTCCCGCAGAGCCGACGGGGCGTATAGGGGAAGTGGAAAGCGGAAATTCTGCCCGCGAATAACGCAAATAGTCGCGAATGGGGAAGAATACAAAAGCTTATCTGCCATGGTTTTATTCGCGTGGATTCGCGTCATTCGCGGGCAAGGGCGGCATGGCCGCTGATGTGGGTTTTCGATAGGCGCTGCTGCGCATTCGCCGTCCACTTCGTTCCCCTGGGTAGGGGCAGATCGCCGAGATGCCCCAAGTCTCAGGCGCGCAGCGCCGTCCGCACTCCCGCAGAGCCGACGGGGCGTATAGGGGAAGTGGAACACATGCCAGCGGGCGCTGGCTGGGTAGCCTGCCGAAGGCAGCCCGAAGGGCGACATGAGCGGGAGCGAGGGAGGTAAAGCGGAAATTCTGCCCGCGAATAACGGGCATGTAGTCATGCAAGGAAAAAAGTGGGATCGGAGTGATTTTCTTTTATGATCCTGCCGCAGGCAGGGCTTTTTGACCCCCGAACGCCTGCCGCGGCGAGCGGTGCGGGGTTTGGGGGCGCA
>JBILML010000018.1:0-62312 GCA_044375555.1 Terrimicrobiaceae bacterium | reverse complement strand
TGTGCGTTTTGCTCTGGAGTTGGCTCGGGAGTTGGCTGCGGCGTTGGCTCGGGCGTTGGCTCGGGCGTTGGCTCGGGAGTTGGCTCGGGCGTTGGCTCGGGCGTTGGCTCAGGCGTTGGTTCGGGCGTTGGTTCGGGCGTTGGTTCGGGCGTTGGTTCGGGCGTTGGTTCGGGTGTTGGAGCGGGCGTTGGCGTGGGTTTGGCTAATGCGATTTCGAGAGGTTGCTGGTTTGGGGATAGGTTCGATTCTGCCTCTAGAGAGGGGGGGGCGGGTTTGAAGTTTTCGGTAAAAATCGGGGGGGTAGGGGTGGGTTGAGCTGGGGTTCTGGTGTAGGGCCTTGGGGTGGGTTCTTCTTCGGGGAGGCCGAGATCGCGCATCAAATCAGCGGTGTTGTCTTCGGCGGCCTCTTCGGGAATTTCGAGGATGTCTGGATGGCTGGCACTCCCGAGGAGTTCGTTCCCAGCGGGGTCGAGGTTCATCTCGGGCAGGGGGGTATCGAAATCGATTCTCTGGATTTCATCCAAAAGCTCGCTGGCGGAGGATTTCTTTTTTTTCTTTGAGATGCGGTGGTAGCGGGGGTCGTCCCATTGGCCGAGAAAGCGGCTGGGATCATGAAAGAGCGGAGGGACTTTTTCCGGAGTGTATCGGCGGGGATCACTGATCGCGCGGCGCAAGATGTCCCCCGAAACGCGAAGGGGAGAGCCGGCATCGGTCTTGCGAAGAGATTTCCCTAGGAACGGCACGATTCGGGCCGCGAGACCCTTGAAGGGGTTTTTCACATTCACCTTGGGGTGTTCCGCGCGGAATTTTTGAACGGCATAAAAACTCCCGCCGGTGAGGACATCGCTCAGATTGTAGCGACTGGGTGGGACGCTTCCGCGTGAGGCGGTTCCTGAGATCGGGCTGTATTGGCGAGGGGGGAGGCTGTCGAGAAGCGCTGGAAAATCCAATCCGGACGAGTCATTTCCTTGCTGAGCCAAGTGATGATAGAGGTCGTCGATTCTTCCCGCGTAGGGGCGAAGAAATATCCCGTCAGCGGCGAGGTTCCCGCCGACATCGGCGAGGTAAATTCGGTTTGCGAGATCGACCGTGGCGGCGCTGTTCGGAGCGGCTTGGAATTTTTGCCGCTGGTCCTCAAGAGCCGAAGCTGAAGCGGGGGGCAAGGGAACGATCCATGTCGGCAAATCGCGATCGAGGGCGATGGGACGGGCGTCCATCCCGATCAAGGAATCGATATTGCGAAAATTTCCGCCGACGAGTTGTGATCCATTGAAAACCAAGGAATCAGCCGGGGGAAGTCGATCGGCCATGGCGTTTTGGCGGGGGAGATCGGGGTTTTGAACCAGAAAAATCCGAGCCAATTCCTCGAGGCCTGACGAGTCCAGCCCCGCAGGAAGAAGCCGATTGAACCGCGAGAGGAGAACAATCGAGAGTGCGGCGCGTGTGGTTTGGTCTCGTTCCGCCGGAGCGAGGTTTCGGGCGCTATCGGCCAAGGCCACGGCGGTTTGTTCGAGCGATTGGGGCGAGATCGCGGAAGAGGAATTGGTTTCCGAAGCGGCGCGGGCCAGCGGAGAAGCCAACAGAATCAGCGCGGCACAGAGGGTGCGGCGCATGATTCTCAATAGTTGCACTGAAGCGTGATTTTTTCCCCGCAACGGCAAGTGACGACGATGTGGCCCACGCGGCCTTCGGCATCGGGGACGATCTCCACTTGAGGTCCCATAACACTGGAATCGGCGGAGAGAGAGGAAGTGTCCAAGGAGTGATCGTGGGATTCAGAGTCTCCCGATTGGGATTCATCGAGGGAAAGGCTCGAAGAAATGGGCGGAAAGCTGGATGGGAGTGAGATGCTGGGGCCGTTGCTACGGGAAGAGGTGACGGCGGGACGGCCTTGGAGAAAATCCTTCATCGTTTTGCGGAAAATTAATTCGTGGCAGGTATGGGTGCCGAATTTGGCGAGGCGCTTGGGGTTGGCGCCGGGTTGGGGAATTGGGTGAGAGAGAGGCTCACGGTCATGCGATTGTTGTCTTCGGAATCCGCCGGAACATTTGGCAGGGGTTCGGTATCGCCCAAGCCTGAGACACGCTGGGTTTTGGAAGGGGCCATTGCGTAGTATTCCATGGTTCGACGCACGGCATTCGAGCGGTCGGTGCTGAGTTCCCACGGGGTGTAGTTTTTATTTGGCCCAAGATCGAGTCCGGTTGCGGTGTGGCCTTCGAGGAAGACCTTGAAGTTATAGCGTTCCACCAACCAAGCCAGGTTTTGGAAGACTTGGGTGCCCCAATCGGTGAGTTCGGTGGTGTTGTTTTTGAAGACTGGTTTCTGAGCTCGGTTGTAGATGTTCATCCTCAAACCGTCCGAGGTGACCTGGATATCGATAGGTTCTTTTTCATCCTCCTTGATATTCAGAAGTCGGGTGAAATCCTTGGCGATAGCTTTAAGGAATCCTTGGTTCTCGCGGCTCACATAATCCTGAATGCTGGAGTCTTTCTGGGTGGCTTTGACTTGGGAATCCATCAGTCCGGCGGTTTCCGATGGGGTCTTTTTCTTTTCAGCATCAGTGGCATAGCCGGGGTCCTTAAAATAAAGGGCGACTTGAGCTAATACTTCCGGCTTTTCCTCGGCGACAAGGACCCAGAGCACGATGAACAAGGCCATCATGGAGGTCACAAAGTCGGCGTAGGCGACCTTCCATGCCCCTCCGTGGTGTTCGTCTTTCTTTTTAGCCATGGCTGAGAACTAGGATCCGGAGCCGAGGCCTTTGCACATTTCCTCGATTTCGTCGGATGTCGGTTGGAAGGATGGGTCGACCATGCGGCGGCCGACTTCGACAGCCATCATGGGGGCCATGCCGCCGGTGAAGCCGATCACGGCTTTCATGATCACGGCGAAATACTGAAGCTCATAGGCGTTGTTGAGTTTGATGCGGGCTCCGAGCGGATTGATGAAACCATAAGCGCCGAGCACCCCGAGGAAGGTTCCCACGAGCGCGGCAGCCACTTTTCTACCGACAGCGGCCGCGCCGGCGTCGATCGCTGCCATTGTGTTGATAATTCCCATCACGGCCGCAACAATGCCGATGCCGGGCAGGGAGTCGCCCACGAGTTGAAGGAGATGAACCGGGTGACCAAAATCATCGGCCTTCGCCTCAAGGTCGGCTTCAAGCATGGAGGCGAGTTGCTCGGGTTTGAGCCGGCCGTCGATGATCGGCTTCAAGCTATTGGTGAGAAACTCCACGCGCTCCTTGTCATTAAGGAACGATGGATATTTCGACATGATCGGGCTGTCTTTTGGCGCCATGACGTCGTCTTCGATCGCGATGAGTCCGCCGCGGCGGGCCTTGGTGAACAACTCATAAAGGAGTTTCAAAATATCGGCGTAGTCGGAGCTCGGAACGACTTGGGTTTTTAGCGCCAGCTGAATCTTGTGAACCGTGTGTTTGAGAAGATTCACGGGGGCGGCGATGACCATGAGTCCGATCGAAACACCAGCAATGATGAGGTATTCGGGCCATGGAAAAAGGAGCATGATATTTCCACCGGCGCCGATGAAGCCGACTAGAGTGGCGCCTAGAACGATGATGTATCCAATAATGAGAATCATGGGTGTGGGTGTGGTTTGTTTTTAGTTGAGAGTCGAGGCTATTTGTTGGACGCGGTGCGAATGTAGTTTTTGAGGCTAAGAACCGCTTGGGTGTGGATTTGGCAGATGCGGGATTCGGTGACTCCGAAAACCTTCGCAATCTCGGCGAGGCGGAGATTTTCGAAGTAATACATGGCCAATATTTTTCTCTGCATTTCGGGGAGTTGTTGAAGGCGGTCGACGACGAGTTTGATGAGTTCGTTCTTCATCGCCAGATCGCTGGCGGATGGTTGTTTCTCGTCGGGCACGACATCGTGCATGTTCGCGTCGTCTTCCTCGCCAGCGACGGCATCGAGTTCGACATAGCTGAGCGGACGAAGCTCATCAAGCATGGCGGAGTATTCCTCGCTGGAGAGCCCGAGTTCCGAGGCGACCTCGGCTTCGGTGGCCGGGCGACCCTCTCTTTGCTCGATGCCGGCGATGATCTCGGTGACTTTTTTGGCCTTCACACGAAGCGAGCGGCTCAACCAATCCACACGGCGCAATTCGTCCAGCACGGCTCCACGAATGCGCATCGTGGCATAACTGGCAAAAGTCACCCCCAAGGTGGGGTCGAACCGGCGGAGCGCATGAATCAAACCCATCAAACCCACGCTGTAGAGGTCCTCGACATCGACGGTGGGCGGCAAACTGGCCCGCATGCGGTCCACCACAGAACGCACGAGAGGCATGTGGTTTTTGAGATTTTGCTCCTCGGTGAGCGTTTCACCATAGGCACGCCATGCGGCGGACATTCTTCGAGAATCCGCTTGGGGGGGCTTCATAGGTGGATCGGCGACTTCGGACATGGGTTAAGCGGCGGGCTTGGGTTCGCCTCCGGCATCGGCAGGGATCGAGGCGGCGTCGGCCTCGGCTTGAGCGGCTTCCTTGGCGGCCAATTCCTCATCGCGGAGGCGGGTCTTTTCGGCGATTGTCTGCTTGGCGCAAAGTTCGGCGGCGTAACGCAACGCCCGAAAGAGAAAGGCCACCAAAACGCAACCGATCGTGGCATTGAAGACCGAATCGGCCAAATCTTTGCCAGCAAGAAAGCTCACGGCAAGCGTGAGGAGAAAGCCGATAAAGCCTCCGATGAGCGTGAAGTATTGCATGGGCGACGGGTGGGTGTGCGAATGCGGTATTTTTACGATACACAGCAATTTTTGCGCCAAATAAATTCAACTTGATAATTATTACCAAATAAAGGCGAGAGATAATCTAAAAAAGAATCATGAATACGCATTTTTTTCATTTTCAGCGGAGAAATGGACTTCAGGGGCATTATCTTACAGGAGAGTTTGGCAAAAAGTGCCGCTGGGAGTTCACACATGGAGCCAGAGGGTGGCGGATGGGGGATTTCCGAAAAAGTCAGGCGGCGGGTGGATTTTTTGGAAAGAAGCTGCGGGCGCGAGACGCAGAGCCTCCGCTGCCAAGTGATCGGCGTTCCATTCGGAGAAGTTGCTCGAAAGCAAAATCGCGGCGCCTGGGCGGGCGAGGCTCAAAGTGTCGGCAAGAAGCGCGGGGAAGTCGCGTTCGATCCGGAATGTTTTGCCCGATCCTCCGCGGCCGAAAGTTGGGGGATCGAGAATGATGGCGTCAAACACCTCACCGCGCTTGGCGAGGCGACGGAGGTAGGTCGGCACATCCTCGGCAACGAAGCGGTGATGTTCGAGGGGCAGGGCGTTGAGTTCAAAATTTCGGCGAGCGCGTTGGAGGAAGGATTTCGAAATATCCACACTGATGGTTTCCGCGCCAACACTGGCGGCGGCGACCGAGAAGGCGCCGGTGTGGGCGAAGGTATTCAGGACGCGCTTGGGATGGAGTTTGCGGAGATAAGCTCGATTGGCGCGCTGATCGCAGAAAAGGCCGGGGTTGTAGCCGGATTGGAAATCGACCTCGAGTTGGAGCCCGTTCTCCATGACGACCTCCCGGGGCGGGGCGGAAGGATCGCCCTCCAGCAAAACCGGAGTGTCTTTTTCGCCGGGTGATCGGACGAGTTGACGGCAAAAAACGCGCGATGGGGACCAAGTCGATTGATCCGTCCAGGCGCGGAGTTCCGCGAGGATTTGGGTGGATGGGATTTCTGGTCGGTGCGAGATAAGCGCGGTCGAGCCGTAACGTTCGACCCAAAATCCCGGCCCAGCAGCGAGGCGGAACGCTGTGGTGGACTCCAACTCGAAGGCTGCGGCGAGGTTTTGCTCGAGCCAGCAGGTGGCACTCATTCGGTTTTCACGGAGGGAGGAATTGGGCAATCGATCGTATCCGCCATGGCGCGGAGGAGTTCGAACTGGGTGTCGTTCACCACACCGTCGTGCATCACCACAGCACCGCAGGCCGCGAGGAATTGCTTTTTGATAGGGAGTGCCGCTCCCTCAAAGCGATCCAGCGCCTTGTCGAAATCCACGAGATTCACGGATGGCGCGCGCGACATGGGAAATGCCGTGGCGGATTTTCCGAGGGATTCCAAACCCGACTGGAACGCCGCTTCGTGACATTCGGTGGTGGCTTCGTCGGCGTTGGCGAGAGCGGAGAGCAAAATCCCGGCGTCGGGGAGCAAGGGAACGAGGGATTTGAATTGCACGCGGCCGCGTCCGGGTTTTTCGAAAAACGCATCGAGATGGCGGACGAGGAGTTTTTGGAGGGTGTATTCGAAGAGGTGAATCTGGCCGTCGGCCTCGACGAGTTTTTTCACGGTCGCCCGGAAGGTTTGATAATCCTCGCGCGACATTCCTCGCAGGGCGGGAATCGAGAGGTCGACCAGTGCGAGTTTTTGGGCGGAACTCAGCGTGCCACATCGCTCGCTCATTTCCAAAACCTCGCCGCGCATCGCAGGATCGAGGTTTTGGAGGGCTTGGTCGTTGTTGGCGATTAACAGCGCAAAGACCAGCGCGCAGCCGTTCTGGATGCTGTGCGACGCCTCGATCGAGACTTCGGGAAGACTCGTGAGCATCGAGGCGGCGGCGTCCAGACTGGCATTTCCCGGAAGGGGTGGGGGCGTGGATTCGGAGAGTTCGAGGTCCGGCGCGATTTGGGCGATGCGCTCCTTGATTGGGGGGTGGGTCGCGAAGAGGTTGAACCACGACTCGGCGAGGCCGTTTCCAAAAAACATGTGGCTCGCTTCCTGGGCTCGGGGATGGCGGAGGCGCGAGGTGAGGTTTCCGATTTTAGCCAGGGCGCCGGCGATGCCGTGCGGGCTGCGGGTGAATTGCACGGCGGAGGCGTCGGCGAGGAATTCGCGTTGGCGGCTGACGGCGGCCTGGATGAGCTTCGAGAAGAAAACGCCAATCCATCCGACGAGATACAAAACCGCGCCGGCCCCGAGGAGCAGTGCCACAATCGAGCCGCTGTTTTTGTTGTCGCTGGACCGGCTCCTGGGCGAAGAGGCGGCAACGCGCACGAGGACTCCGCCGAGGACGGCGAGGAAGAGGATTCCATTCAGTAGTCCCATCAAGCGGATGTTGAGCCGCATGTCGCCATTGAGGATGTGGCTGAACTCGTGCGCGACTACGCCCTGCAACTCATCGCGGGTAAGATTTTCGATGCAACCGCGAGTGACGCCGATGGCTGCATCGGTCGTTCCCCAGCCAGCGGCGAAGGCGTTGATCGAGTCCTCTTCGAGAATGTAAACGGAGGGAACAGGAACTCCGGAAGCGAGGGACATTTCCTCGACCACATTTCGCAGGCGGCGTTCTGATGGATCGGTCGTGGCGGGATCAACGGACGATCCGCCGAGCATTTCGGCGACGGCTTTTCCGCCTTTCGCGAGCTGGACGATTTTCACCAAACTCCCGATGCCGACCGAGACCACGACGCCGGCGGCGGTGACGCCGAGGAGTTCCCAGTCATCGTAGGATTGCCCGAAAATCGCACAGAATCCGAAGTGCAGGGCGGCAATGATCCCAAGAACCGCGAGCAGGAAATAAACCACGAGCCACTTCGTGCGGCGCCGGGCGAGTTCCTGTTTTTCGAAAAAATCCATGCGCCGTGTCAGGTCACGGGTGGCTTGGAGGGTTTCGAGCCAAGGTCAGCGTGACCAGTCGAGCGCGCCTTTTTTGATCGCGTAGACATAGCCAAAGAGCAGGATCAAAACGAAGCTCAGCATGCTCCAGAGGATGATGGTGCCGGATTCCGCGATGAAATCTTGATACACGACCGCCCAGGGATACATGAAGACGATTTCGATATCGAAAAGGATGAACAGCATCGCCACGAGGTAGAATTTCACGCTGAAGCGAGGCTGGCCGGCCATCTCGGGCACCATGCCGCACTCGTAGACCGTGTCTTTCGTGGGGTTCCGCTTGCCGGTTCGGCCGAGGACGATATTGGCGATCATGGCCACGGTGGCGAATCCCACCGCGATGATCACATGAAGCAAAACGGGCGTGTAGTCTTGAAGCATGGCGGGGAGACTAGTGGTTTGTGCTTCGCGCCGCAATTTGTAAAATCCTACCCATGAGCCTTCGCATTGCCGTCATCGCGGACACCCATGGCCACTTGCCGGAGAAAATCCTGCCCCACCTCGCGAAGGCTGATGAAATCTGGCATCTCGGGGACTTTTGCGATTTGAAATGTTTGAGCGACTGCCTCGCGATCGGGCGTCCATTTTACGCCGTGCTTGGCAACAACGACCTCGGCCTCGACCTGCCTGAGAAGCTCACCATTGAGCAACACGGCAGGAGTTTCTGTCTTATCCACATTCCGCCGCGCCACCTGCCGGCGTGTGATTTTTTGCTTCACGGCCACACCCATGTGCCGCGAGACGAGCGGGTGGGGGACTGCCGTATTTTGAATCCCGGCTCGGTCGGAAAAGCCAACAAGGGCTCGCCGGCGAGTTGGGCTTGGTTGGAGATCGGCGCTCGCGGGGTGCGATGGAAGATCAATCTCCTTTGAGCGGAAGCCCGCCCTTGACCGAAAAAAAGATCACAATATTGTGATGATATGAAGACCGCCACCATTCGCGATTTGCGTTACGATTTTCCCAAGCTCGAGGCGTGGCTCGCTGGGGGCGAGGAGATTCTCATTACGAAACATTCCAAGCCGGTAGCGAAAATCTCGCTCCCGATCAGTGAGGTGGCCGACAAACTCCCGCCTCATCCGGATTATCGGGCTCGGCTCAAGAGAATCTGGGGCGACCGCGTTTTTAGCCGGGAAGAAGTCGAGGAAATGCGAGCCTTCGAGACGGGTGAGCCATGACCGCCTATCCCGACACGAGTTTTCTTTGTTCGGTTTACCGGCAACAGGATCACACGCCATTGGCTTTGGACTATCGTGATGCCATGACCGAGCCGCTCTATTTTACGCGGCTGCTGGAATTCGAATTTCTACAATCCATCGAGCTCCAAGTCTGGCTACACGCGGCAGATCGGAAAAAGGGTTATCCCCGCCATGTCGCCGACCAAATGATCGCCGACTGGCAGGCCGATGTCGCGGCGGGTTTAAATCGCGTGGTTCCTTTCGATATGGATGCCGTGCTCGGTTTGGCGTCCACCTATTCGCGCCAAAAAACAGCGAAGGGCGGTCATCGAACTTTGGACATTCTTCATGTGGCGACGGCAGTGCATCTTCGCGCCAGTGAATTTCTCACCTTCGATGGCCGTCAGAAAAAAATCGCCCGCCACGCGGGGCTGAAGGTTCCTTTCTAAAAAATCGCCGTCAGCTTTCGAGTAGATCGGGACGGCGTTTTATAGTCGCTTCCAAAGCGGCCTCGCGGCGCCATTTTTCAATCGCCGCATGGTTTCCTCCGAGCAAAACCTCGGGAACTTTCCACCCTTTGTAGTCGGCTGGCCGCGTGTAGTGCGGGTGGTCGAGAATCCCGTCCGCAAAAGAATCCTGCTGGGCGGAGTCGTCATCGCCGAGCACTCCGGGGATCAGGCGAACCACGGCGTCGGTCACGACCAGTGCAGGTAGAACGCCGCTGGTGAGCACATAGTCGCCGATGGAAATTTCATCATCCACCAAATGGTCGCTGACGCGTTGATCGATGCCTTCGTAGTGCCCACACAGGAGAATCAAATCCTTTTCCAGAGCGAGTTCGCGGGCGATGGCGTCGGAAAATTTCCGCCCCTGCGGAGTCATCAAAATCACCTTCGACTCCGGCGAACGAATCTGTGTCAGGGCAAGATCGATCGGCTCGATTTTCATAACCATTCCCGGACCTCCGCCGTAGGGCGTGTCGTCCACCGTGCGGTGGCGGTCACTCGTCCAATCCCGCAAATCCACCGCCTCAAGCTGGGCGAGGTTTTTCTCCTGCGCCCTCTTCAGGATGCTCTCGGAAAGCACGCTTCGGCACACTTCGGGAAAAATAGTGAGGATTTGGATTTTCAAGCGGACCTGCTTTAATCCGCCGCCGTGGCCAAGTCCAGTAACAGCAAAAAAACCTCGCGCCCCTTGCGTGGTTCCAAGCCGCTCGCTCGCGAAAGCCGCCACAAGCGCCATGTGCTGTGGGTCTCCCTTTTTAAGATCGGCTTCGTCACATTCCTCCTCTGGGCGGCGGTGGCTGGCGTTTACTACCTCTGGGCACTGAATCTCGACCTGCGCCGCATCCACGAAATGAGCGAGCGCTCGGTCGTTTATGATTACCAAGGCAAATACTACTCACGCCTCGCTGGCGAGAATCGTGAGGTCGTGCCGTTCGACAAAGTATCTAACCATTTCGTCAACGCCCTCATCAGCCGCGAGGACACTCGGTTCTACAGCCACCACGGCGTCGATCCGATCGGCGTCGCCCGCGCCGTCGTGCGCAACCTCATGCTTGGCGGCTTCCGCGAGGGCGCCAGCACGCTCACCCAGCAGCTCGCCCGAAACAGTTTTCCCCTCGGTGGAAAAAATCTCCACCGCAAGATCATTGAAGCCGCTCTGGCATTCCGCATCGAAACCGAGTTGACCAAAGAGGAAATCCTCGAGGCCTATGTGAACCGCATCTACTTCGGCTCGGGAACTTATGGCGTCGAGGCGGCGAGCCAGATTTATTTCGGGAAGCCGGCTTCGAAATTGAACCTCCAAGAGTCCGCGACGCTTGCCGGGCTGATCCGAAGCCCGAACCGCTTCTCTCCCCTCAACAACCCCGAGGGCTCGATCCGCGAGCGCAACACCGTTCTCGGACGCATGCTCGAGCTTGGCTTCATCACCCAATCCGAACACGACGAGTCCGCCGCGAGTCCGCTCGTCGCCATGCCTCGCACGAAAACCTCGCCGGAAGACAATTGGGCGATGGATGCCATTCTTCGCGAACTCGAACTTGTCCTCGATGACGGTCAGATGGATGGCGGAGGTTTGAAAATTTACACCACCATCGACGGCCCGCTTCAACGCGCCGCCGAGGAATCCGTCGCCGCGCGGTTGGTTCAAGCCGAAGCCTTGCCCGGCTACCCGCACAAGCCTGCGGCGGATTTCAACGAATCCGTTCTCGATGCCGAAAAATCTGCGCCGTATTTGCAAGCCGCCGCGATTGCTTTGGAAAACCAATCCGGCGGCGTGCGCGCGATCGTCGGAGGGCGTGACTTCTCCAAAAGTAAATTCCAGCGCGCGCTGTTTGGAAAACGCCAGGCCGGCTCGGTCATCAAATCCTTCGTTTTCGCCAGCGCCTTCGAGGCTGGACTTTCTCCGAACGAGTCGGTCTCCGACGACCGCATCCAGTCCGGCGAAATTCCGCGAAAATTCGGCTCCTACGATCCCGGAAATTCCGACGGCGAGTATCGTGGACTCCAGCCCGCTGGCGTCGGCTTGATCGATTCGCGCAATACAATGACCGTCCGCATCGGCATGCGCGCTGGACTCGACCGCATCGCCAACATGATTCAGCGCGCCGGCATCGCCGAGGATCCCCCAAGGTTTCCCGCCCTCTGCCTCGGGGCATTTGAAACGAGCCTGAAAGACATCACTTCGGCCTACACCGCCTTTGCCACCGGCGGCGTGAAGTTGCAGCCCTACATCATCGACCGAGTTTTGGATTCCTCCGGCAATGTTCTCTACAAATCCACTCGCGGGCGGATTCCTGTCATCAATTCCGCCGCTGCCCAAATGACCGCCTCGCTCCTCGAGCAAGTCGTGACACAAGGCACCGCCACTCGCGCCAGCACTCTTGGGCTTCGCGGCTACGGAGCGGGAAAAACTGGAACGACGAATAATTACCTCGATGCCTGGTTTGTCGGTTTCGACAAAAACCTCACTTGCGGCGTGTGGGTCGGCTTCGACAAGCCCCGCCCCATTATGAAAGGCGGCTACGGCGGCGCGCTCGCCCTGCCGATCTGGGTCGATATCATCGAAGCCTCGAAGCGCGGCTTGTAGCAAAAATCTCGCTTGGGATTT
Organism: Terrimicrobiaceae bacterium; assembly: GCA_044375555.1. Classification (GTDB taxonomy): domain Bacteria; phylum Verrucomicrobiota; class Verrucomicrobiia; order Chthoniobacterales; family Terrimicrobiaceae; genus UBA967. Next base: position 50,387 of record JBILML010000018.1, on the reverse strand, counting down.
CAAAAACCTTGAACCCGCGAACGGGGACGATATTTTCACCCGCTCGCGTGAATAACAGACCGACCACTTCGCACAAGCCGACCCACGAATGCGGAGTGTTCGCGGCGTTCAATCATCCCGACGCCGCGATGCTGACCTATTACGGACTCTTCGCCCTTCAACACCGCGGCCAGGAAAGCGCAGGCATCGTCGCAGGGGGAGGGGACGGCAAGTCTTTCCGCACCCACAAAGGCATGGGCCTCGTCTCGCAGGTCTTCCAACCCGGCGACCTCGAAAAACTCCAGGGCAACCGCGCGATCGGCCATGTTCGCTATTCGACCACCGGCTCGAGCAATCTCAAAAATGCCCAGCCTTTCCTCGTTGATACCGCCCGCGGCCAGCTCGCGATCGCTCACAACGGAAATCTCGTCAACGCCGCCGCTCTCCGCTCCGAACTCGAAGAGCGCGGTTCCATTTTTCAAACCACCGTCGATAGCGAGATCGTCCTGCACCTTTTGGCCCAACCTCCGGGCGACGGGGGAGGTCTTGCCGCGCTTCGCCGATTGGAAGGGGCATTTTCCATCGTGCTCATGGGCGAGAACGAAATTATCGGCTTCCGCGACCCACACGGCTTTCGCCCCCTCTGCCTCGGAAAACTCGACGGCGGCTATGTGTTGGCCTCCGAGAGTTGCGCCTTCGATCTCATCCACGCCGAATTCGTCCGCGAACTCGAGCCGGGCGAGGTTTTGATCATTGATGAAAACGGACTCCGCAGCGAGTGGCCCTTCCGCCGCGAACGCAAGGCGTTGTGCGTCTTTGAGTATGTGTATTTCGCTCGGCCGGATAGCAATATCGACGGCCGCAATGTCAGCAAGGCCCGGGTCGAAATGGGACGCGAACTCGCGCGATTGCACCCCGTCGAGGCCGACCTCGTCGTTCCGGTGCCGGATTCCGGGATTTTCGCCGCGCTGGGCTTTTCCGAGGAGAGTGGGATTCCGTATTACCCAGCTTTCGTTCGCAACCACTACATCGGCAGAACTTTCATCCAGCCGACTCAAATGATCCGCGACTTCAATGTCCGCGTGAAGCTCAACCTCATCCGCTCCGCCGTCGAGGGCAAGCGCATCGTCGTGGTGGACGACTCGATCGTCCGTGGCACCACCGCCCGCTCGCGCGTCGTCAACCTCCGCGAGAACGGCGCGACCGAGGTCCACATGCGCATCAGTTGCCCGCCGCACAAAAACGCCTGTTACTACGGAATCGATTTTCCCGATCCCCAAAAACTCCTCGCCAACCAGTGCACCGCGGCTGAGATTTGCAAATACCTCGGCGCCGATTCCATCGGATACCTTAGCGCCGAGGGAATGGTTCGCGCTACGGGTCGACCCCAAAACGAATTCTGCCTCGCGTGTTTTAACGGAGACTACCCAGTTCCTTACGACGATAAATTTGATAAACTCATCATGGAGCAGCGCCAAGGCAAGGCCCGCCTCCTCGAAGAACCCACCAACCGATTGTTTTGAAAAAGCCCAAAAAAGCCTACGCCGCCGCCGGAGTCGATGTGGACCTCGGCAACCAAGTCAAAAAAGGAATCCACGCTCTCGTCAGCGCCACCCACGGTCCCGAGGTTTTGGGCAAAATCGGCGGCTTCGGCGGCCTCTTCCGCCCGAACTTCCGCGGCATGAAGGACCCCGTGCTCGTCTCGAGCGTGGACGGCGTCGGCACCAAACTCAAAATCGCCTTCGCCACCAATCGCCACGACACGATCGGTCAAGATCTCGTTAATCATTGCATCAATGACATCGCCGTCATCGGCGCCCGACCCTTGTTTTTCCTCGACTACATCGGTGGTGAAAAACTCGACCCCGTTGTTTTCAAGCAAATCCTCAAAGGCTTCGCCAAAGCCTGCCAAGAGGGAGGCTGCGCCCTCATCGGCGGCGAAACCGCCCAGATGCCCGGCATGTATCAAAAAGGCGAATACGATGTCGCTGGCACCATCGTTGGCGTGGTGGACCGACCCAAACTCCTCGACGGCTCAAAAATCCGCCCCGGGGATGCCATCATCGGACTCCGCGGCAACGGCCTCCACACCAACGGCTACTCGCTCGCTCGCAAGGTGCTCTTCGAAAAAATGCGCCTACCCTTGGACAAACCCGCACCCGGCATGAAGCTCCCCCTCGGCCGCGAACTCCTCCGCATCCACCCGAACTACCAACCCCTTATGGCCTCCCTCCCGGCAGGCAGCCTCCACGGAGCCGCCCACATCACTGGCGGCGGCCTCCTCGACAATCTCCCCCGCGTCCTCCCCAAAACCTGCCGCGCCGCCATCCGCAAAGATTCCTGGCAAGTCCCCGATCTCTTCCGCCTCATCCAAAAAGGCGGCAAAATCCCCGAAGACGAAATGTATCAAGTCTTCAACATGGGAATCGGCATGACCCTCGTAGTCCCCAAAAAACAAGCCGCCCAAATCCTCGCCCAAACCAAAGGCCTCCTCATCGGCGAAATCGTCGAAGGCGCCGGCGATGTCGTGTTAGTCTGAAGACCCCCCGGGAACGCCGACGCCCTCGTCGGCCAGAGTAAAACCGGAGTCTCACACGAAGTCGCAGAGCCACGAAGTGGAGGAATAGGACCCGCAAATCTTCGCGAATGCACGCGAATAAGGGATGAGGGGCCAAGGCAATTTGCCCAACAGTGTATCGGACATCTCTCCCCCGGTTCCAATTACCCGCGCCCAGCAATTTTTTCCCACCCGAAGCCAATTAGTCGCTCCCTTCGGCAAAATTTTCCCGCCCTTTAGAAAAAATTTTCAGATTTTGACCGCAGAGCACAGAGCGTAGATCTATGTAGGGCAGGCGTCCCGCCTGCCATCGAATGGGTTATGCCGCAGGCGGGACGCCTGCGCTACATTCCAGAAGCTCAAAAAACGATCGCAATTTGGCGATATGACTCAAGTTTCTCTCTTGTCCAAAGCCGATCAATCTACTGCAACCCCCTCCATCTCTGTGCTCTCTGTGTCCTTTGACTCGCTCGTTCCCACTCACTCGCCCTTCGGGCCAACCTCCGGTTGCTCTTTCTCGCCCCTGCCCCGGTGCTCGATTGTGGTCAATCCTTCCGCAGTCCCTTCCACGGCAATCCAAGTTGGCACGGAGTTTGCTCTCCATCTTTCGCAGTGAAACCTGACCCAGGATAGGGTCACAACCCAAAAATATCATTATGATCTCGATCAATGTTAACCCTGCAGCCAGCGGTGCAGGCCTCAACCTCGGAAAAGCCAACGACGCCCTCCAAAAGAGTCTCTCCCGACTCTCCAGCGGACAACGCATCGTAACCTCCAGCGACGACGCCGGCGGCCTCGCCGTCTCCATGAAAATGTCGGCTGCTCTCAAGCGCACCGAAGCTACTGCTATCAACCTCCGCAACATGGTTTCTTTCTTGGATACCCAAGATGGTGCCTTCAAGGTTGCCGATAAAGTGCTCAGCCGCATGTCGGAACTTTCAGCTCTCTCTCGCGATGTTTCCAAAAACGCGGGTGATATTGAGAATTACGACAAAGAATTCTCCAACCTCAAGCTGCAATTGGCCAGTTTGGCTACCGAAAAGTTTAATGGCGTTTCTCTCTTCAGCAGTGCCTCTACTGGGTCTAAATTCTCAGTTCCCACTTCCGAAGATGGATCCCAGAACACAACTGTGACACAAGCTGCTTTGGCAAATGATCCAATGACGGACATGATGATAAACGGATTTAAGTCATTTGATATTGGTGGGAAGAAATACCTGGCATTAAGTTCGTCCTCTTTTTCTCCCACGCTTAGCGCCACTGGCTCACAGACAATGACTGCTTACGAAATTCCAGGTGGCATTGGTTCGCCCGTGACTCTTGTAAATACTGTTTCTGGAAATGCAACCGCTGCGACTCATTCGGTTTCCGTGAGTGTAAATACAGGCTCCGCTGCAACTGGTCCGGGAACTGCCCCTTTAATTATATCATCTACATCTGGTTCGTTTGCTTATGACTACACTACTACGGCAGGAGGCAAAACTAACGGTGCGTTAAATTATGCTAACTCTGACGAATATGCATACTTATCTCAAGAAGCCCTCCAGCAAGTTGCTGACATGCGTGCGCAAAATGGTGCGGAAATGAGTCGCATCAACTTTGCACAAGATCTACTAAACATTAACGCGGTTAATCTCGAAGCCGCGAACAGCCGGATCATGGATGTGGATGTGGCCGCCGAGAGTAGTCAACTCGCCCGCTTCCAGATTCTGCAGCAAGCTGGCACGGCGATGCTCGCCCAAGCTAACACCAGCCAGCAAAGCCTCGTCCGCCTGCTCCAAGGCTGATCCGGCTCAAGAAGATAACTCAAACAAAAGGCCCGCCAAAAGGCGGGCCTTTTTTGTATCTTGGTTCTGCGGTTTAGAGAGAAGTTGTCGGGTTCTTCGAGTGTGCCGAGAGGACAGTGCCATCGATGATTCGGGGTTGGAAACGCCAGAATTTGACGATTTTCTCGGGAGCAGTCATACAGGTAGCAGAGCTTCTCAATTTGCTTTTGACAGCCCTGCTGTATTGCCATATTTATAGCCATATGAAGACAACGATAGAACTTCCTGACGCGATTTTGGAGCGCACGAAGGTGGCGGCTGCGCGGCGGCGCACTTCCATGAAAAATTTGGTGATTCAAGGGCTTGAGATGGTTCTTCAAAATGAAGTGGTTCCTGCCCAGCCTGCCGAGGCGTTGGCTCGGCTCCGTGGAGGTTACCACTTGGGAGACCACCCAATGACCCGAGAGGAGATTCATGCCCGCTGATCGTTTTCTGGATACAAACATTCTTCTCTACGCCTACGATCTGGATGCCCTGGCCAAAAGGTCCGTCGCGATGGCAATCGTCGAGGAGGCGTGGCGCCAGCCTGCACGCACAGCCCTGAGCGTGCAGGTGCTGCAGGAATTTCATGTCAACTTTGTTCGAAGTGGCCACCCGCTTGCTGAGGCGACATTGATTGTTGGAGATTTTTCTTCATGGATGGTCGTTGAAAATTCTCTAGCTCTGTTTCAGCGGGGGCTATGGCTGCAGTCCCGATGGCAAATTTCGCTCTGGGATGCCATGATCTTGGCCGCTGCGGAAAGTAGCGGTGCCCGCGAACTTCTCTCGGAAGACCTCAACCACGGCCAGAATTACGGGCAGGTTTGTGTTATTAACCCATTCCTTTAGTTGCAGCCTTTCAAGTGAGGTCTGGAAAATCAGAATAATATAGACTTGATCTAGTATAGTAATATTATATTTTTTACTAATGATTTATGTGAATCTCTGCCAGGCAAAGGCTCATTTTTTGAGGTTAGTGTCGGCGGTCGAAAAACAGGGCGACCGAATTACTCTGTGCCGTAATGGAATACCTGTTGCCGATTTGGTGCCGCATGCGTCCATTCCCTCAAAAAAATTAGACCCTGATACCTTGTTTGCTGGCGCTCGTTTTTTAGGGGATCCAGCAACTCCGTTGGAAGCAGGAGATTGGCCGGAGAATTTGCGATGACACTACCTCGATACACATGTTTTTGTGTGGTTGGCGTCCGATCAAGGGGCGCTTTCTCCTGCGGCCCTTGCTGCGATTAAGAAAGATCGGGATTCTCTTTTTGTCTCGGTGGTGACTGCCTGGGAGGTTGCTCTACTGCAAAAGAAAGGGCGTCTTTTTCTGCCCCTCCCGCCCGACGAGTTTATGCAAAGGGCTCTGATGCACTATGGGGTTCATGAACTGCAAATCAGCAGGGAAATCGTCATGACCGGCGTGGCACTGCCAGATATACACAACGATCCTTTCGACAGGATTCTCGTAGCAGAAGCACTCCATAATAAATGCCGAATTATTACCAAAGACGGAAAAATCCCGCTCTACCCGGGAGTCAAAGTGATTTGGTAAAATGCTAAAGCACGGAATTTTGTCACATTTTTACGAGGAGGCTGTTCGCCGGGGTGTGGAAAGGGTCGCACATATTTCGCAAGCCTTCTTGTGTGCATATGGTGTTGTGATCCCTTTACTCTGTTGCAGTCCGAAATTTGCAACATTCGCTAGGACCGCCAACGCCCTCGTTGGCATCGATGATCCAACTCCCGCCGAGGCGGACCTCAGCGTTCCCATTTTCGAAAAAATGACTTTGTTTGTTGGGGGCGTGCAAGGGTGTTCCAAGCAGGGATGATCTTAATTTTTCCGCTGCGCCTTTGGTCGGCGGCACCTCTTGCAAATCAAGGAGCGGCTCGCCGAGAGGTCTCAAACTTCAGCTGGAAAATTTGGAGCGAAAGCTCCGCGTGGGAGGTTGCTTCCCTGAAGCGTGAGGGTGGTAGCCATTCCCTGAGTAATAATTTCACGCACATTTTTTAAAGCGTGAAATTTCGGCATGCATTGTCGGCATCAAAATCTGTGCGCGGGTGATGAACGAGGTGAATGGCAGAGTGGGATTCAATGAAGCTGGCATGGTTTTTGCTTGGGTGAACGCAAATGAACACTCTTGCCGCTCTCGACCACTACAATTCGCTCTGCGATGAACTGGATAGCTTCATGCATGAGGAAAATTCCCAACTTCGCTTTCAGCCGGCCGATGGGAATCAGTTATTGGAGCGCAAGCGGGGGATTCTTGAGAAGTTGGAGGGGGCTTTGCAGATGCTTCGGGTGGCGGGTCCGGTTCGGACGGCCGAGCATTCGGCGTCTTGCGAGATCCGCAAGCGGGTGATGGCGAAAATCCTGAAACTTCTTCTTCTCAGCCGCGAGAGCGAGCAGTTGCTTTTGAAGCACTCGGTGATGACGGCGCCTCGCATGGAGCAGCCCAAAGCCACTCCAGCGCGGCTCGCGAACACTTACAAGACTCGGAAAACCCCGGCGAAGGGCACTTCGCAAGCGGAAGGTTCCTGGGTCGTTTGGTAAATCCCGCGCCCTTGCGGCGGCGGAGGTTTGTGGTTTAATCCGGGAGTTCCATGGCTCAAAAATCGCTTCCGATCACACCTGGTCAAAAATACAAATTTGTCGTCAAGTCGGCTGAAGAGGCTGCGGCGATCATTCGCGACAAGCTCGGAGAAATGGCGCAGGTCATTTCGGTCCGTCAGGTCGAGGGGGAGGGGTTGGCCCGTTTCCTGAAATCCCCGAAGCTCGAAATCATCGCACAGGTCCCGGTGGCTCCCGCCGAAAACACCGAGGCAAAAGTTTCCTCCGAGGCCCCGGCTGATTCTGCCGACTCGGGCGAGGAGTCGGAATCTCCCCAACGCCGCAAAGCCGTTCGCTCTCGCAAGGCGCGCGCAACTTCACCATCTTCCGAGCCGCGCCGCGAGGAGACGGATTATGTGTCCGAGACTTTGGTTCGCGCGATGTTCAACAATCTCCCCACGGGCAGGCTGTGGACGATTTTGTCGAAGGCGGGCATCCCGACGGAATTTCTTGCCCAGATCGGCGAGCAACCTGAAACCCGCGGCCTGAATGACCAACCGCTCCAGACGGCGATTTCGCGCTTTGCGTTGTTGATGCGTGACCGCGCGCCGGGCCGCTCCCTTTCGCTATCAAACCGCGTGGTCTTTTTTGGTTCCCCGGGCTCGGGATCGACCACCGCGCTTTGCAAGCAGCTATCCTCCGATGTTTTTCTGCGTGGTCGCCAGGCTTGTGTGATGAAGCTGGATGCCGACGAGCCGAATTCGAGCGAGGGCTTGGCGATGTTTTGCGAAGCGCTGGGCGTTCCGCTCCTCCGCACGACCGCCGAACTCCGCAAAATCCCCGAAGAAGCGGCGGTGTATTTTGACATGCCTGGCATGGTCCTGACGGGAAAAAATATCCGTCATATTCAGAAAATTTTCGACGAGCTCGGCATTTCGTCCCGCGTGTTGGTGGTGAATGCCGCCTACGAGCGCCAACTCATCCAAGAGGCCTACACCCGCGCCAGCGCGATCGGGGCGACCCATGTCGTCTTCACGCATGTGGACGAGATTCCGCGTTGCGGCAAACTTTGGGAGTTCGTTCTCGATGACGGCCTGGTGCCGCTCTTTGCCAGCACGGGCCAAAACATCGCGAGCGATTTCGACCGTCACATCATTGACTTACTGGTGCGGAGAACGCTCACCGCCGGTGACGAGTAAAGGGGAGGGAAGGGGCATGATTTCAAAACTATTTCGAGTTTCACTTTGCGCGCTGGTGGCACTTCTCGCCTTGGTGGGATGTGATGATCCGCCGCAGATCATCGGTCCCAAAATTGATTCGCAGCCCTCATCGCCCACGCCGCCGTTGGTTCTGAATATTGGTGTGTATTTGCCATTGCAGGGCGAAATGGCTGCGAGCGGCGACTCGATGCTAAATGGCCTGATCATCGCCGCCGAGCAGGCGAATGCCTCGGGCGGAGTCCTCGGGCGCCCGGTGCGGCTCGTCGTGCGTGACACAAAATCCCAGCCCGACCGCGTGGCAAAAGCCGTCACCGACCTCATCACGGAGGATAAAGTTTCCTGCTTGATCGGCGGGCTCACAGGTAGCGGATCCGAGGCCTCGGCCATTGCGGCAGAATATCAAATTCCGCTGATAGCGCCCGGATCTACCATGCCGGGGGTTCCATCCAGCGAGCCTTGGACGATTCGTTTGTGCTACACGGATTTTCTTTCTGGCCGCGTGATGGCGAAATTCGCCGGATCTCTCGATGCCACCAGCGCGCTGGTTTTCTATGACGCGGGGAACGATTATGCCAAGGCGTTGGCCATGGCTTTTGGAAAAGCCTTCAAGTCCAAGAGAGGGAACGAAATTGTCGGCGAGCCTTTTCAGACGGGCACCTCCGATTTCAGCGAGCACATCCAAGAGATTCTAAAGATCAGGCCCGATGTCATTTTCCTGCCTGCCGATGCGCGTCTCGCTGCGGCGATTTTGGTGCAAGCTCGAGCGGCGGGACTCGAGTCCCCATTCCTCGGCACCGCGACTTGGGATACCGAGGAATTCCTGAATGACTCCGGCGAGGCATCGAGGAATTGCTACATGCCGGGTCGTTACGCCCCGAGTGCGGAGACCGAATCGGCTCGCGCCTTTTTGTCAGGCTACTTGGAGAAATACAAAAAATCCCCGACCGCCATGGCGGCTCTCGGATACGACTCCCTGCGTGTCTTTCTGGATGCCTACAAGAAAACCCAAGGCCAGGGCGGCGAGCCGCTGCGCGTGGCACTCACGGAAACGATGAATTTCGAGGGCGCCACCGGCCCGATCACTTTCGAGCCCGCGCTGGCGATCTCCAAGGCGGTTCCGATCTTGAAAGTCAAAGACGGCGACTTCGCGTTTGTCGAAACCCTCGTTCCTTAGAAGGCTCTTTTTCCTTGGAGGGATGGGCTTGGGTTTTTAGAGTCACCAGCCTTATGAAACCCGCCATTCGCGTAGCCGTCACCGGTGCAGCCGGTCAAATCTCTTACTCTCTTCTTCCCCGCATCGCCTCCGGCGCCATGTTCGGCCCCGATCAACCGGTGATCCTCCAACTTCTTGAAGTGCCTGTGGAAAAAGCCATGAAAGCCCTCGAGGGCGTGGCGATGGAACTCGACGACTGTGCTTTCCCGCTCTTGCAAGGCATGGTGCTCGCCGACGACGCGAAGGTTGGTTTCAAAGATGCCAACTGGTGCCTGCTCGTCGGAGCCAAGCCCCGCGGTCCCGGCATGGAGCGCGCCGACCTCCTCAAGGACAACGGCAAAATTTTCACCACCCAAGGCCGCATCATCGATGAAGTCGCCGCCGAGAATGCCCGCGTCGCCGTGGTCGGAAATCCCGCCAACACGAACGCCATGATCGCCGCCAGCATGGCTCGCCGCCTCACGCCTGACCGCTTCACCGCCATGGTCCGTTTGGACCAAAATCGCGCCCAGACCATGCTCGCCAAAAAAGCCGGCGTCGCGACCACCGAAGTCTCGGAGATTTTCATTTTCGGCAACCACAGCCCAACGATGTTCCCGGCTTTCAGCCACGCCAAAATCCAAGGCCAGTCGGCCGAGAAATTGGTCAATGACCGCGCTTGGCTCGAAGGGGAATTCTGCGAGAAAGTCGGCAAGCGCGGCGCGGCGATCATCGCTGTCCGGGGCGCTTCATCGGCCACTTCGGCTGCGAACGCCCTCATCGACCATGTCCGTGATCTCGTGACTCCAGGCAAAATCCACTCGGTCGCCGTGAAGTCCGAAGGTCGCTACGGATTTGATCCGAATGTCTGGGCTGGAATGCCGGTCAAGACCACTTCGCCTGGTGCCTTTGAGGTCATCACGGGCATCGAGATGGACGACTTCGCGAAGTCGAAAATCGCCGCAACGAACAAGGAACTCGTCGAAGAGCGCTCCTTCGTTGCCGAAATGCTCGGCTGAGGAAACTCGCCGCTACATTTCCTTCTCAAGCCGCTCGCCGAGCCACTGCTTGATCATGCTCTGGTAATTGAGATACCGGGAGCGGGCGAGCCGTTTGATTCGGGCGAGCATCTTGGGATCGAAGCGCAGCGTCACCGTCATGGACTCGCGGTTGTCGGTTTTTAACACCGAGGAATTCATCAGCCTCGGGTCGAGGCTCGACTCGTTCCAGAACTCGCGCTCGAGTTCAGGCGTCTCGAAGTGGGGGATGTCCCGCCAGTTTTTAATCACACGCATCGGTTAGATCGAAGCCTCCTGGGTTTTGCGTTCGAGAAACACAATTTCCTCCTCCGTAGCAGGCCTGGAAAAAATGACTCGGTGGCTTTTTCCATCCGTCCAGAAAACCGAAAACAGCGCCTTGCCCGCAACAGAACGCCCCAGGCAAAAATAGCGAGCCTCCCGTCCCGGCTCTAACTCGGTGTCTGGAAAAATCCGCAGGCTGAAAGGGTCTTCAAACGACTCCTCGATCTCGCCGGAGGCAAGTCCATGCGGTTCGGGAAAACCGCCTGACCAGTTGAACTCCATCAGGCGTTCGGCGCGGGTTGGATCAATTCGATTTCGTAGCCCTCGGGCGCATCGATGAAGCCGATCAGCGAGCCCTTCGAGGTTTTCGTCGGACCGTCGCTGAATGGATATCCCAGAGCAGCGGAGTGTTTGGCGAAAGCCTCGATGTCATCCACCTCGAAAGCCAGATGCGTGAGATCCGGGCCGACCACCACCGGTCCGCTGCCGTCATATTTGCAAATCTCAATCTCCTGCTCGGTCCCCGGAGCTTGGAAGAAAACCAACTCGGAGCCCCGTCCGCTTTTGCTGCGGCGGGTTTCTTGAAGGCCGAGAACATCGCGGTAGAAGGCCACGGTTTTGTCGAGGTCGATGACACGATAGCGGGTGTGGAGAAGTCGTTTGATCATGGGTTTGCGGAGGGAGTTTATCCCTGTTTGAAATTCCCCCCGCAAGCCCCGATCGGTCCGGTCGTCTACAAACCACTCGGATAAGTTTCCTCCACCTCACCAGCCTCCCAAGCGACCGTGCGCTCGAGCGGTTCCACCGCACGCGTTTCATCGATATGGAAAATCCCGTCGAATTGCTCCGGCAGCGAGGCGGCGAAGTAGTGGCTCTGCCGCTCCGTCTCCGGATGGTAAACAACCCCAATCGCCCGCTCGAGCCGCATCGGTCTGAGATGGTCAGCCACGGAGGGATGCTCGTGGAAATCCAACCAGAAATTTCTGACCCCCGTTTGGTGCATGAGCATTTCGTAGCTCCTGGAAATCGCCGGGCGGATCGCTTTGTGTTCGGCAGGTCCGTCCCATTCGGATGCGGCGGTGACGGTTCCTGTAAAGGTGGTGAAGCCGATCAGCACCGCCTCGTCACCGAAATGCTCACGACAAAGTTGCCCGATATTGAATTCGCCATGGCGACCCATCTGAGTCGCGAGCGCATTTCCCACATGGGAATTATGGGCCCAGACGACCACTCGCGAGTTTTCATGAATGCGGTTCATGTGGGTCATGAGGGCGAGGAGGGTATCCATCATGTGCCGGTCGCGGAGGTTCCAGGACTTCACATCGCCCCGGAGCATCGTGCGGTAGTAATTCTCCGCATTGGCGACCACCATGGCGTTCTGCTCGGCGTGAAAAAAATCATCCTCCGCCTCTTCGCCGTCGAGTTGCAGGTAGGAGCCTTTTTTTCGGCGAAGCTCGGCGAGGGAGGCAACGACTTCCTCCTCGCAGCTGTGGGCGACCCCTGTGCCGGTGAAAAGCCCATATCGCCTCGAGTCCCCACCGAAATGCTCGAAGCAGGAATACCTCTTAGCAAAGCTGTGAGCCGTTGCGGGGTCATGTTTTTCAAGATACCCGAGCACCTCCTTGATCGATTCGTTCAAGCTGTAGAGATCGAGCCCGTGGAATCCGACCTTCGCCCGGTTGTTTGAAAGCGAGTCGTTGTAATCCCGGAGCCAACCCACGAAATCCAGCACATCGGAATTCCGCCACATCCATTGGGGAAATCTCTTGAACCCCCCGAGCGCATCGATTGCCGACTCGTCCTTCCCAATTCCTCGAGCGAATTGGTTCACACGCCAGGAATCCGGCCAGTCCGCCTCGACCGCCACGGCGTTGAATCCAAGCTCTGAAATCAGGCGCTGGGTGATCGCTGAGCGAATGGAATAAAATTCATGCGTGCCGTGGGTGGATTCGCCGATCAGGACGAGTCTCGCATTTCGGCATCGCTCCAGGAGGGCGTCGTAATCCGCCGACCCTCCTGTGAGGGGTTGCGCCGCGTGGCGAATGGCTTGGATTTCCTCGTTCATAATGCTCCCACTGGCTCGATTTTCGCTCCCATTTGAACGAGTTCGTAGATCGTGTCGTCGTCCATTTGGGCGAAATCCTCGTAGAATTGCGCCACGCCGTAGAAATCCGGAGGCAGGACCACGGCGATAAATTCATCCACCAAGGGTTCGATTTCCCATTTTGCTGAAGGCGGTGCGGCGGGAGTGGCCACGATGATTTTTTGCACATGCTGAGCACGGAGAAGTTGGATCGCCACTCGCATCGTGGATCCCGTCGCAATCCCATCGTCGATGAGAATCACAATCCGACCTTCGACTTGAATCGGGGACCTGTTTCCTCGGTAGATCGCCTCCCGGCGCATGAGTTCCAGCGCTTCGCGCCGCTCCACAGCCTCGAGTGTCTCGGGAAGGATGCGGAGGCTTTCGATCACACTTCGATTCAGAAAACGAATCCCGCCGCTGGCGATCGCCCCCATGGCAAGTTCCTCGTGATTGGGCACGCCGAGTTTCCGGACGATCAAGACATCGAGCGGGAGACCCAGTTCCTGAGCCACTTCGTAGGCCACGGGCACTCCTCCTCGAGGCAGGGCGAGGACGACGGCATTCGGGTGGTTTGTGTATTTGGAGAGTTTGTCGGCGAGGATTCGGCCGGCATCTTTTCGGTCTTTGAATCGAGCATTCATGCGTGGTGGATGGCGGGATGTGTGAGGGATTCGCTGGCTTGGGAGAGATGAACTTCGAACCAACGGGCGGCGAGGTTGGCGACTTTTTCCAGGGCGCCCGGCTCTTCGAAAAGGTGGGTCGCGCCGGGGATGATCGCCATTTTGCGGATGCAGGTGAGGTGCTCGTAGGCGTCGCGGTTGAGCTGAAGAACGGCTTCGTCCTGCTCCCCAACAATCAGCAGGGTGGGGGCCTCGACTTCGGAGAGATGTTCGTAAACCAAATCTGGCCGCCCGCCTCGGGAGACGACGGCGCTGATCTCGTCACCCAGAATGGCGGAGGCCCAGAGAGCCGCCGCACCGCCGGTGCTGGCACCAAAGAAACCAATGCGGCAGTGGTTCGATCGCGGATGGCTCCTGACCCAATGAGTCGCCGCGATCAATCGGTCAGTGAGAAAATCAATATCGAAGCGATAGCGGCCATCGGCCAAATCATCGGATTCCTCATCATTTGTGAGGAGGTCCAGCAACACCGTTCCGAGTCCCGCCTCGACCAATTTGGAAGCCACAAATTGGTTCCTCTTGCTGTGTCGGCTGCTCCCGCTCCCATGCGCGAAGAGAACGATCCCTTCGGCCTCGGCGGGCATGACCCAAGTGGCTTCGAGTTCCTTGGAATCGACCGGAATCTGAATGATTCCCGAAAAGCCGTCCTCGGCCTCGTGCAGTCGCGTTTGTTTTTTTGAGAGAAGTTTGACCATGGTGGAGTTTGTTTTTTTCGGACTCGGCACAAGGGCTCGAATCCTTGCGGCAGGGAACTCCACACGGCGTGCCGCCTCAATGGGGTGATCGCCCCTCGAGTCGGCAAAAAATCAGCGGTTCAGGGAGAAATTCACCGGCACCTCGACGCTGCCGGCGGAGGGAATTCCCGCAACGGTGCGGGGCTGGAAACGCCAGGATTTGACGGCGCGGAGAGCGGCTTGATCGAGAACGCCGAATCCCGAGCTTTTGGCGATGGCGGTGGAAAGCGGGCGGCCTTCAGCGGAGACTTCCACGCGGATCATCACGCGGCCTTCCCAGCCGTTGCGCCGGGCGAGGTCGGGGTAGCTCGGAGGGGTGTTTTGAATCACGACCGGCTTGGGGATGTTCACGGCGGCGGCGGGTTTGGGCTTGGCGGCGCGCGGTTCGGGTTTCGGAGTCGGCTTGGGAGTTGGGGTGGATTGGGGTGTTGGAACAGGGGTGGGGGCCGGAGTTGGTTCGGCGATTTCAGGGCTTTTTTCGGCGGTGACGATTTCTTCTGGCGTGGGCTCCGGAGTTGGCTCGGGCGGGGGAGGAGTTGGTTCTGGCGTCGGCTCGGGAGTGGGCTCGGGCAAGGGTGGTATTTCTTCGACGAGGAGGATTTCCGTGGTGGAGGCCTGAACAAGATCGACGCGGGCGGGTTCGATTTTGGGCAGGCGGGTGTGGACGAGCCAGGCATGGATGGCCAGAGAGACGCCCAACAGGGCGAGAAAGAGAATGGAGGAGCCGGACCTCAAGGGTTCGAGGCGGGGTCGTGGACGAGATGGAACTGGCTCGCTCCGGCGTTCCTCGCGCGGCTAATGAGTTTCAAGAACACGCCGTAGTCGACCGAGGTGTCGCCCCGGAAATGCACGGTGGTGGTGGCGTTTTGATCCAGCGCAGCGCGGAGGGCGGTTTCAAACTCGGCCTCGCTGATGGGTTTTTCCGAGATCGAAATTCCACCGGCTTGATCGAGTGAGACGACGACTTTGGCCATCTCGGTGGGCGCTCCGGAGGCGGCTTTCGGCAGGGTGAGCGGGATCGCCGGGGGCGCAAAGCTCGAGGTGAGCATGAAAAAAATCAGCAGCAAAAAAACGACATCGATCAACGGGGCCATGTCGATCGAGAGGGTGGGGCGTTTGGGTCGGGTGAACATGGGTCAGGCGACGGTGGGGTAGTCGTCCTTGAGCGTTTGCAGGGGCCCGATCTGGAATCCAGCCACTGGGCATTCGCGCCCGCAGCCGGGTTGGAGGGCGTCGTCGAGGGCGGTGACGGCGAGTTCCATGCGGCGGGCGATTTTGTCGGCGTGGCTCTCGAAGGCGTGGTAGGCGGCCATGCAGGGAATCGCGACGACGAGGCCGAAGACGGTCGTCAGCAAAGCCTCCCAGATGCCGCCGGCGAGGTCCGAGGGTTTGGGGGCGCCGTCGATCGATTCGATTTGGGCGAAGGCGACGACCATGCCGGTCACAGTGCCGAGCAGGCCGACGAGCGGTGCGAGATGAGAAATGGCGGCCAGGATGCGCAGGCGTTTCTCCACGCGCTCGAGGACCAGAGCGCCTTCGCGTTTCACATTGTCGACGCGAACCTTTGCGGGGCGGCTGAGGTTTTCGAGATAGACCTCCACGACGCGCGCGACGGGGTGGCGGTTTTTGCGGGCCATGGCGAGCGCTTGATCGACGCGTCCGGCTTCAATCTCGGCTAGCACGCGTTTGAGCCATTCGTCAGGGCCGAAGCCGTAGGAAAGGTAGGTCGCCAGACGATCCAGAATCACGGCGACTCCGACGACCGAAAATCCGAGCAGGACCCACATCAGCGAGCCACCTTTTATCATGTAATCCATCAAGCTTTGCATGGGGGTGATTTTCTCGATTTGGGAGGAATTGTCAGCTAGAAAATAAGACCTAGTCTCAAAACGATGCTTGCATATGAGACCTCGTCTCACTAAAAAGCGCGCTTTCATGAAACTCAACTCTCTCACAATTCGTGCAGCGAAACTCGCTGCGATCCTGATGGCGGCGGGGTATTCGGCCAGTCCCTTGGCTGCCCAAGAGGCGGTGCAGCAACTCGAGGAGGTTCAAGTGCGCGCCGACTACGACCGCGCGGTCGATGGCGTTTTTCTCCCGGATGTGCAGGGAACAAAAATCCACGCCGGCAAGAAAACCTCGAACATCGATCTGGAGCAAATTCCGGACATCAGCATGGACAATTACCGGCAGGTGATCGCGAAGACGCCGGGGTTGATTTTGGCCGAGGAAAACACGCCGCTGCTGAGTATCGGGTATCGCGGCTACGACCCACACCGGACTCAGTATTTTCAGGTGCTCGAGGATGGCATCCCGATCCACGCCGACATGATTGGTTATCCCGAAGCCTACTACACACCGCCGCTGGATGCGGTGGAGAGCGTGGAAATCGTGCGTGGCGGGGCGGCGCTCATGTATGGCCCGCAGCCAGCGGGAGCGATCAACTTTGTCATGAAGAAGCCGCCGCTCGACACGCCATTCACGATCGAGTCCACGAATATTTTGGGCAGTTTCGACATGTATTCGAACTTCACCTCGTTCGGTGGGACGGTCGGGAAATTCGGTTACTACGGTTATTACGATCACCAGCAAACGCAGGGCTTCCGCGAGGCGAATAGTGACTTTTTCCTGAACGCCTGGGGCGGCACTTTCGCGCTCGATGCCACCGGGCCTTTCCGCACTTACCTGAACATCACCGCGTATGACGAAACGCACGGCGAGCCCGGTGGTCTCACTCTGGAGGAAGGTCCGAATGCCGTGAACTACGAGACCGACCGTTACGGCACTTCGCGCTTCCACGACCGCATGCGCGTGAGCCGCTACGCTACCTCGCTCATCAACGAGTGGGACATTTCCGAGACCACGCTGGCGACCTTCCGCACGTGGTGGAACTACTACCAGCGCTTCAGCCGACGCCAGAACGGCGGCGGATTCGGCACCCTGCCCACCGGCCCGAAGGCCCAGACGAACCAGATCGAGAACCAGCAGTTCTACAACTTCGGCTTCGAGCCCCGCCTCAGCCACAACTGGGAATGGCTCGACAACACCCACACGCTCTCCGGCGGCATGATGTTCTACTACGACTGGTCGCCTCGCACCGACCAGACCGGCAACTCGCCCACCGCCATGAGTGGCACGACCATCAACCAGAGCAACCGCGAGAGCGTTTACTACAGCCTCTTCGCGGAAAATCTCTTCCAGTTCGGCAACCTTTCGATCACGCCCGGCTTCCGCCTCGAGAACATTTGGCAAAGTGTTCGTGAACTCGTGAATACCTCGTCTTTCCAGACCGGAAACCCCCTGCAGGACGAAACGAACTACAACTTCGCCCCGCTCTTCGGCCTCGGCGTCGAGTATGACTTCACACCCGAGATCGCCGTTTACGCCAATGTCTCGCAGGCCTACCGCCCGCCGATCTTTACCCAGGCCGTTCCCACCTCGGCAAACACCCAAGTCGCCGGCAATCTCGAAGAATCCACCATCGTCAACTACGAAGTGGGCTTCCAAGGTGAGCCGACCTCTTGGCTCACTTGGGACACCAGTTTCTTTCTGATCGATAACTCCGACCAGATCGGCACCCGCGCCGTCAACCAAGGCCAGATCACCACCATCATCGAAAACGCCGGACGCTCGGTCGTGTATGGGTGGGACCTCTACACCGAGCTGGACTTCATCGGCCTCGCGGACGCCACATGGAATAAAGAAGTCGCCGCCAAGTCCGGTTCGAAAAAAACAAACTCCTGGGTGGACCGCTACGGTTCTCTCGCAGCCTTCACCGCCCTCACACTGCAAAGCGGCGAATTCATCAACGGCCCGAACCAGGGAAACACCCCGCAATACCTCTCCGACTACATCCTCCGTCTGGGCCTCACCTACAACTGGCGCGACCGCGTGAAGCTCGCCCTGCTCGGCAACTTCGTCGGCGACTCGAACGCCTCGGATAACAACGCCTCAAATCGCTTCATCCCCGCCTACAGCGTGTGGGATTTGACCGCCGAGGCCAAAGTCTGGCGCGACACGGTCAGCGTCATCGCTGGCGTGAACAACCTCTTCGGCGCCGACTACTACGCCCGCATCCGAGCCGACGGCATCGATCCCGCCGCCCCAACAAATTGGTATGCGGGCATCAAGGTAGAGTTCTAATCTTCGAGGTCTGAGATGTCTTTTCAATCTGTGATAAACCGAATCCTTCGCTCCATTTTTTTACTCGTGGCTCTCCTCTCGGGAGTGGCGACCTCGATGGGTGGAAACCCGCTCCCTGAGTCCATCGTCGTGGCCCTCAAGCCAGACAAGAACCCCGACCAAATGCTCAAAGAGCGGGAGGCGCTGGCCCAATCCCTCTCGAAAATCCTGGGTCGCCCTGTGCGGGTGATCGTTCCTTTGTCGGCGACGGTCATCATCGAGGGGCTGGCTAATGGCTCCATCGATCTAGGCTGGCTCAGTGCGACCGACATGGTTCACGCCCGCAAAGCCGATGCTGCCGAACTTATTCTTGTTGGGGAAATCGACGGACGCCGCGACTACTCGAGTCTCTGGCTTTGCTTGAAAGAAAAACCCTACGAATCCCTTGAGCAACTCCGCGGCAAACCCGTCGCGTTTGCCAGTCCCACCAGCACTTCCGGACACCTCATTCCCAGGCTGGACCTCAAAAAGCGGGGTCTTATCGCGAAAGATCCCGTCGAGTTTTTTGGAGAAGGCAATGTGTGGTTCGGCACCGGCTACATGAGCGGCGTCGAGCGGGTTCTTTCCGGAGAAGCCGAGGCGGCTGCCGTCAGTGATTATGTTTTCGAGAAAGACAAACACATGACGCCCGAGCAAAAAAACCGCCTTCGCATCCTCGCGCGACAAGGCCCTGTGCCCACTCATACGCTCGCTGTTTCCGCGCGACTCGATCAAGCCGCCCGCGAAAAGCTCCGTGATGCCTTGCTCGAATTCACCTCCGCCGATCCGAAGCTCTGCCAGACGGTTTTCACCTCGCCCCTTGTCCCTGCGAATGCCGACGAGCACCTCCAACCGATCGTCGAAGCGCTGGCCATTATCCCTCAGGAATGACCCAGCTCTGTGTCAACAGGCTGAATGTGGAGCGCGAGGGTCGTCCTGTGTTGCTCGGCCTCGACTTGAATCTTCCTCGGGGAACATTTCTCGCGATCGAGGGTCGCTCGGGGGTTGGAAAAACCAGCCTGCTTTCCTGTCTTGCTGGAATGCTGGAACCCGCTCAGGGCCGCATTTCCTATCGTGGATCACAAGGCCATGAACATTCGCCGCGACAATTTCGCCGACACATCGGGTGTGTTTTTCAGCACCTGGCCCTCACGCCGAATGCCAGCGTGAAAACCAATGTCCTCTGCGGTCTTTTGTCCCGCCACTCGGCCTGGCGCACGCTTTTTGGATTTCCCCGCTCCGAGCAGGCACTCGCCCAGGAACTCCTCGCCCAACTGGGCCTCGCGCCCCTGGCGGATCAGCCGGTATCCCGGATTTCCGGCGGGGAGAGGCAACGAACTGCCGTCGCGAGGGCGATCATTTCCCAACCCGAATTCCTGCTCGCGGATGAGCCGGTTTCGAACCTCAACCCCGAACTCGCCCGCCATGTCCTTCGACTCTTGCGGACGCTCTGTGATGACAAGGGGTGCACTGTCATCTGCGCCTTGCATGATCCCGAACTGAGCGAGGAGTTCTCGGACCTCCGCCTTCGCCTTGGTGGCGGCTCCGATTGGGAACTCACACCAACCCAGACGAAGTGAAACTCCCCCGTCTCGATGCGCCCCGCGTGGCGTCCCTTCTGCTCCTTTTGGCGGTTCTCTTTTCCCTGCCAGTCATCCAGCCCTCGGGGCGCGAGCTCGACTACGCTGCGAATCTCAGCCGTTTTCTCTCTCGCTTCTGGCCTCCAGATTTTTCGATTCTGCCCACCATTTTCCCATCGCTCGTCGAGACCTTCCAAATCGCAGTTCTCGGCACGGTCCTTTCCTGCCTCATCGGTATTCCCGTTGCCGCGGCGGCCTCCAAAAATATCGCCCCCCGTGCCCTGGTGCTCGTTGTCCGTCTGCTGCTAAATGGCATTCGTTCGATCCCTGGCTTGATTTGGGCACTCATCGCCGTCGCGGTTTTGGGTGCCAATGCCGGGGCGGGCGTGACAGCACTCGCAATTTACTCGCTAGGGTATCTGGGGAAATTCTTTAGCGACGCCTTCGAGAGTGCCGACCCCGCTGTGAGTGAGGCCCTGCGTGCCGGTGGCGCCTCGCGCATTCAAGCCTTCCAATACGGCATCTGGCCCCACGCGGCTCCTCTGGCTTGGAGTCACACCCTCTGGATGCTCGAATACAATATTCGCTCGGCCTCCATCGTTGGATATGTCGGCGCCGGCGGGATCGGGGCTTGGCTTCACACCTACCAGGAATTCTACCAGTGGGACAAATTCTCGGCCGTTCTAGCCTGTATCCTCGTGCCCGTGATCCTGCTCGACATCGGCGGATCGCATCTCCGAAGAACCCTCGCTCCCACCGCCCCTTGAGGGCATTTGGGGCTATCGCCCAAGCGCGCATCTCGAGGTGGCCGGGGTTCGGGGGGGGCTTTGTGCATGTCGGGCTTCATTTCGGCAGGCGGTCCGAGAATTCGGGGCGATAGAACCAATCCGACCAATACGCCCAGCCGGCCTTCGTCATTTCCACCGGCGAGTCGATCCAGCCGCCTTTTCCATCGGGTCGCCGGATGCGGTAGGCGTCCTTCCACATCACGCTCGTGCCCTCGGGCACATAGAGGAACAGGTAGGGCTGGTCCTCGTAGATGGTGCGCTGCAATTCGCTGGCCATCGCGATGATTTTCTCGCGGTTGTATTCCTGCCGGATCTCGTCGAGCAGGCGGTCGGCCTTGGGGTTTTTGTAACCCACGACATTGAGCTGTTCGGGGTTCGCTTGGGACGAGTGCCAGATCTGGAATTGGTCGTAGCTGTTGCCGAGCGACCATCCGAGGACCATGGCGTCGTAGTCGCCCTTGTTGATGTGGTTCTTCAAAAAAACAGCCCACTCGTAGAGTTCCACCTTCACCTCAATGCCGAGTTTTTTCAGGCCGTCCTGCGCGAGCGTGGCGATGTCGCGGCGGACTTCGTTTCCGTTATTGGTGATGAGGGTGAAGGAAAATCGCTCGCCGTTTTTTTGAAGGATTCCGTCGGGTCCGGGCTTCCAGCCTGCTTCGGCGAGGAGTTGGCGGGCCTTTTCGAGATCATGGGCGAGGGGAGTGATCGAGGGATCGAAAAACCACATCTGGGGCGTGAAGATGCCGGTGCTCTGGAGGCCGTGCCCGTAAAGGATGTAGCGCACCATCGAGGGCACATCGACGGCATGAGCCAGGGCGCGGCGGACGAGGGGGTCTTGAAACAGCGGCCGCTTCAGGTTCCAGCCGATGTAGGTGTAGCTGCTCGTCGGGCTCGTGAAGACATCGAACCTCGGATCGCCCACAAACGCTGTAACCGTCCATGGCTCGGCTCCCCAGAAATCCACCTGATGCGTCTCGAAGGCCAGTCGCAGCGTGAGTTGGTCGGGCATGAAGCGGTAGACGATGCCGTCGAGCCACGGGCCAGGCGCATCGAAGTAATCGGGATTTCGCTCCACGCGGAGGAATTCATTTGTGCGCCACTCGGCGAATTTAAAGGCCCCGGTGCCGATAGGGGTGCGGTTGAAATGTTTCACCCACCAGTCCTGCGGTTTGCCCTCGAGCAGGTGCGCGGGGAGGAGGGGAATCATCCAGCTCTCGAGCGCGGGCGAGTAGGGTTTGCGATAGATAACTCGAAAAGTCCGCTCGTCGGGAGTTTCCACTCTGAGGATCAAATCGAAGTCCGGCTTGCGAGGCGAGGCGGTCGCGTCGTCCATAATCGCCGTATAGGTGAACGCCGCATCGCGCGAGGTGAATGCTGCGCCGTCGTGCCAGCGCACATCGTCGCGGAGCGAGAACACCACCTTGGGCTCGGCGAGAAAATCCACAGGGTCGCCGACCGTCACGCTCCCGCCGCCATTGGCGGCGAGCCATGACTCGATCGCAGGCTTCAGAGCGGGATCTGCCGTGATTTCCAAGGCGGCACCACTTTCGATCCATTCGCGGAGAATCGATTCTGGCGGGAGCGATTGCCGCAAGGCGGGGAGGAGTTCACGGGCGTTGTTTTTGGTTTCGATCCGGAGGTTGGCGAGGGGGGCGAGGGGGGTGGCTTCGAAGAGGGAGCGGATTTTTTTACTGGCATCGAGACCCGGCTCGCGGAGTTGCAAAATCAACTCCCGTCCGCGCGTCGAGACATTCTCGAGACTCCAGACGGGCCAGTCTTTTTTTGCGTTCTGGAGAAGCTCAGCCGCCGCTTCGGCGGTTTGGGCGTCGCGAAAGACAAAAGTGGTTGTCTGGTGGAGCGTCCAGGATTTGGCCAGATCACCGATGATCTCGAGGTCGGGGCTGTATTTGAGGAGGGCATTAAAAATCGAGCCCGTCACCTGAGAGGAGGCGCTGTCGGCCTGCTGGATGGGATTCAGCGTGGATGGTTCGCCGAGCAAGCCCAGCGACATCTCGTTTTTCTTGTCCGCTGAAAGGCGCGAGGCGTTCCAATACGACAAGCCGAACAGAAGCAGCAGGGCAACAGGCAGACCATATATGAACCAGCGGGCGATTCGCATCGATGAATCCAGTGGCTGGCACTATGGCGGCGTTCTTCGGAAAAATCCATTGCCTTCGGCGACGCATCGACGGGATGGTGATGCCATGAACGAGCCGATTTCATTTGAGCCGATTGCCATGGAACGCGTCTGGGGTGGCGCCAGCTTGGCGCGGTTCGGAAAAAAACTCCCGCCGGGTGCGCCGATTGGGGAAGTCTGGGAGATGGTCGATCGCGAGGATGCGCAGAGCGTCGTGACTAGCGGCGAGCTTGAAGGAAAAATCCTGAACGATCTCTGGCGCCATCAACGCGAAGAGGTTTTCGGCTCGGCCTACATCACGCATCCCTCGGAGCGATTTCCGATTTTGGTGAAACTCCTCGACGCCGCCGAAAATCTCTCCGCCCAAGTGCACCCTCCGTCCCACAAAGCTCAGGAACTTGGCGGCGAGCCGAAGACCGAGGTTTGGTATTTCTTAGACTGCACTGATGACGCGAATATTTACGCGGGGCTCAAAAAAGGAATCACGCGGGAGGCATTTCAAAAACTCCTCGAAACCGGCGGGGTGGAAACCGCCCTTCACGAAATCCCAGTCCGCACGGGCGAGAGCATCTTCATTCCCAGCGGCCGCCTCCACGCGATTGGCGCCGGAAATGTGATCATCGAAATCCAGCAGAACAGCGACACGACCTACCGGGTGTTCGACTGGAACCGCACCGGCCTCGACGGCAAGGCCCGAGCGCTCCACATCGCGGAATCCCTAGCCTCGATCGACTTTGAGGATTTCGAGCCACAGTTGAAATCCAGCGCGGATCCCCTCATGGCGGACTGCGAGTATTTCCATGTCGAAAAAATCTCCCTTCTGACGAGCCGTGATCTTCGCCCTCAATCAGCCTTCGCCCTAGCCGTCTCGTTGGATCACCCCGTAACCTGTGGCGGCCGCACCTTCGCCCCCTCAGAGTTTTTCCTGATTCCAGCCAGTGGAAGCGGGATGAATGTTGCGCCAACAACAACGGGGACCCATCTGCTCGTCTGCACCTTGCCGACTAAAAGTTAAAATTCCGCTTGAAAACACGGAGACGAAAGGTTTCTATCTCGCACTCGTTTTTCGAGTCCTGAGTAGCTCAGTGGTAGAGCGGTCGGCTGTTAACCGATTGGTCGTAGGTTCGAGTCCTACCTCAGGAGCCACTTCCCCCTTTTCTCTCCCACCAAAAATCACCGCTCGCTTCAAGCGCGAGGGTGATCCGCTTTTTGCCAGCAGGGAATTTGGCGCAATAGAACTCTGAGCCCGCTCGAGCGAGTCGGCGGGGCTCCTGGCTGGATCGCGAGGCGGGGGGGATTACTTCCCGACGGCGGCTTTGACGATTTCGGAGAAGCCGTGGGCTTCGAGGCTGGCACCGCCGACGAGGGCGCCGTCGATATCGGGCTGGCTGAGGAGGACGGCTGCATTGGCGGGTTTCACGCTGCCGCCGTATTGAATTCGGACTTTGTTCGCGGTTTCCGCATCGGAGATTTCCGCGAGAACTCTGCGAACATGGGCGTGGGCATCCTGGGCCTGCTCCGGGGTGGCATTGCGGCCGGTTCCGATCGCCCAGACGGGTTCATAAGCGACGACGATGTTGGAGATTTTTTCGGCTGGCACGCCGGCTAGACTGCCGCGGAGTTGGGTGGTGAGAATTTCGGTTTCGCGACCTGCATCACGCTCTTCGAGGGTCTCGCCGACACAGACGATCGGCTTGAGACCACAGGCGAGGGCGGTGTGGACTTTTTTGTTAATCAGCGCGTCGGTCTCGCCGAAAATCTGCCGGCGTTCGCTGTGGCCGAGGATCACGAAGCGGACGAAAAGCTCGCGCAGCATGGCGGGGCTGATCTCGCCGGTGAAGGCGCCCGACATTTCGAAATACATATTCTGCGCGCCGAGGCTGATTTTTTGGGAACCGCCGAGGAGTTCGGAGAGTTTGGCAATGGCGGTGAAAGGCGGGGCGATCACGATTTCGACTCCGTTCACGGCTTCGACATTGGTGCGGAAGCTCTCGAGGTAGCTGACCGTTTCGGCGACGGTCATGTTCATCTTCCAGTTGGCGGCGATAATTTTTTTGCGCATGGGTTTTGAAATAGGTCGGAGTTGTTAGCCGCTGCTGCCCGCTTCGGCAATACCGATCAAGATGGGCCTCTTGATTTTCGGCGCAGGCCGTGAAGAATCGTCTTCATGTGGAACTGGCATCGTTGCGTTCTCCTCCTCGCCATGGCTTTTCTCCCCGTGGTTGATGTCCGTGCAGACGAATCGATCCGCTTAGTTCAAAAAAAACTCCAAGCTCTGGGTTATTACAAAGGCAAGGTGGACGGGGCCTCAGGCAGCATGACGAACGCCGCAATCCGCCGATTTCAACTCGCCCAGAACCTCAAGGTCACCGGCGAGCTCAACCATCAAACCCTCGCCAAGCTCGGTGTGGATCGCCCCGCGCCTGCTCCCGATTACAACGCCATCGGGCGGTTTTTTGCTGGCGGTCCGTTCGCAAGAGCCGAGGCGAATTCACAAGTCGAAACCTTGCGCCAAATTCAGCAAGTTCTCGCCGCTGGCGGATTCTACGCCGGCCCGCACAACGGAATGCCCAGCCCCACATTTGTTGCTGCTTTGAAGGAGTGGCAAGTCGCGCAAGGAATCAGCCCCAGCGGCCGCATGGACTCCGCCACAGCCACCAAAATGGCGCTGCACTAAATCGCAACCCCGCCATCATTCTGACTCACCAGTTTTCCGCGCTTTTGCCTATGACTCCCTTCACTTTGCCAACCGATTACCCACGCGTGCGGCGTGTGCACAGCTTTGCCGAATTGGTGGGCACGCCGTTCACCGCTGGCGTCAATGCCCTTTGCTGGGAACGCTCCCTCCCTGGTGACTATGGTGAGGTAGTTGCCGCGCTGGGTGAGGGCGATGGCGAGCCGATCATGGCTCTGAACGATGTCCGGTTGCGTGCGATGCGGCTCAGCCCAGCAGGCCGCACGGCCGTCGAACAGATGCTTGCCGACTGGCAACTCCTGCGCGATCAGGCCCTCGATCCGGCACTAAACTGCATTTATGGCTACCCCTGCGATGAGGACCCCTGCGTGGTGGCGACAGACGTGTTTTCGTTTCACGCCGATAGCGCGCCCTTCGAAGCTTCGACATATCTTTGCACCTACTACGGTCCACCGAGCGAGGGCCTCCGCCACGAGGATTCTTGTAAACGAATCGATCTCCCTGAAACGCGGGAGGCTCTGCTCGCGGCCTTCGGTGGAGGGGAGGGGCCCGGCTTTCGCGACTTTCTGGCCGAGCATTGCTACGACCTGCACTACGCTCCGACAGCTGGCGCGCAGCCTTTTTCCTTCGGCCTTTTCAATTTTTGGCGCCTTGCCACTGACTACCCGGACAGCCCCGTCCCTCCGTGCGTGCATCGCGCTCCGCTGACCCAGCCCGGAGATCCTCCACGCCTGCTCTTGATCAGTTGAGCCACGAGCCACTTCAGCGGACTCATCTGCGAGCCACTGGCGGATCAGCGCTTCCATTTCAGAAATAAAAAAACGCGACCGGAGCCGCGTTTTTTTGGTGTGACGCCGGGTGGGATGCCCGGCGCCGGTTGAGTTCGATTTTTACTTGGTGATGGCTTCGAGGGTTTCGTCCACTGCTGTTTTTGGAAGCGGGAAGTAACCGTCTTTCACCACGACCTCTTGGCCTTCTTTGGAGATCACGAATTTGAGGAATTCGCTGGTGAGTGAATCGAGCGGGGCGTCTGGCTTTTTGTTAATATAAACATAGAGGAAGCGGGCGAGGGGATACTCGCCGTTCACGCAATTCTCGTAGCTTGGCTCGATCAATTCGTCAGCCTTCTCACCGAGGGCGAGCGTGTGGACATCCGAGGTTTTGTAGCCGATGCCGGAGTAGCCGATCGCTCCGAGGTCGCTGGCGATGCCTTGAACAACGGCGGACGAGCCGGGTTGTTCCTTCACGGTGGGCTTGAAGTCACCCTTCTGGAGTGCTTCGTCCTTGAAGAATCCATAGGTGCCCGAGGCGCTGTTGCGGCCGTAGATCGAGAATGGCTTTTTGGCCCAATCGCCGGTGAGACCGACTTGGCCCCAGTTCGAGATGTCTTCGGAACCGCTCTTGCGGGAGCTGGAAAAAATGCCATCCACTTGAGCCATCGTGAGGCCTTTGACCGGATTGTCCTTGTTCACGAACACCGCGAGCGCATCGACGGCGACGGGAACTTCGGTCGGCTTGTAGCCGAATTTTTTCTCGAAAGCGTCGATCTCGGCGCTCTTCATCGGGCGGCTCATTGGCCCAAGCTGGGCGGTGCCCTCGATTAAGGCCGGAGGCGCGGTGGACGAGCCCTTGCCTTCGACTTGGATGTTCACATTCGGGTAGGCTTTTTTGAAACCCTCGGCCCAAAGTGTCATCAAGTTGTTCAGGGTGTCCGAACCGATCGAGTTCAGGTTTCCGCTGATGCCGCTGACGGGTGCGTAGGGTTTGATTGCAGGATCCACCGCGACCTTTTCAGCCCGCGCTGAGGCGGCAAGGAAGGCCAGTGTGGATAGGAGAAGGATGGATTTTTTCATGCAGCTGTCCTTCATAAATTCGAAAGCGGCCTAAGGCGAGGATGAATACAAATGTTACATAACTGTAACAAAACTTTTCTAGATTTCAGACATGACAGAGCCTCCAAATTTTCGGGTGATGATTCGATTTGCGACATTTTTAGCCTGTGTTCTAGCTGTTCATTATTCATTGGCCGAGGATCCTTTAGGAAAAACGGAATACCAAGCGGGAGTGGAGCTTTTGAAGGCTGGTGATGAGGTTTCGGCTTTTGATCAATTCAAAAAAGCCATGGGCTCGGGGTATCCGGATGCCTTCAGTGCGATGGGTTTTTTTTATGCAAACGGACGGGGCGGTGTTGATCAGGATGACGCCAAGGCTCTCGATTTTTTTCAAAAAGGGGCTGATTTGGGTTCGCAGGCAGCCCAAGTAAATTTGGCTAGGTTTTATATGGAGGGGCGTGGCGTGGGGGCCAATAGAGAGAAAGGTCTCGCTCTGATGGAGTCTGCTGCTTCTACGGGGTCAGAAGATGCCCATGCATCTCTCGCAGAGATTTATTTTCTGGGTCTCTACGATCCGGAGTCCAAGCCCAATTTTGAAAAAGCCCTTCCACATGTGGAAGCGAGTGCGAATGGTGGTAACCCATCAGCAACCAATATGCTGGGGGTCATGTATCGTGAGGGACATGCTGTAATGGGAGATCCTAAAAAAGCGGAGGCCTTGTTTCGCGAAGCCGCTCGGAAAGGAAATTTCAAGGCTCAAAGCAATCTCGGGCTCTTGCTTGATCCTTCATCAAAGAAACGCATGCGCCGAATTGAGGCGGTGGCTTGGTTGTCTCTGGCTGCGGATCAAGGAGAACCGCTTGCCGTATACAAAATGAATGAGTTGCGCGTTTACTTGCCTTCCAAGGAACTTGAGGAGGCCAATCAGTTGGCCGAAAAACTCAGAGCGGAAATCGCTGCCAAGTGATCTTTTTAAGGTCAGGCTACTGGCTTGTTTCCCAGTCTGTTCTGGCTTCTTCCGCAGCGAGATTCAAGGCTTCGAGGTAGGCTTCTTGCCCAAACAGGCCCCGATAGCGCTCGTCGGACTTTGATCTGGCGTTTTCCCAGGCTTCCTCGGGAGTGAGCCCTTTATGCAATTCCGTTTCATACTCCTCCTGAAATTCTTTTTCGAGCGATAGGAGCAATTCCTTCACTCCCTCGCTGTCTTCTAGGTTGCCTTCATCCATAAATGCGGCTGGCAGCATGGCTCCTTGTGGGATCGAAATTTGGAGCTCCGCATCTGAGGAGTGAATAACAGATTTTTGGATGGGTTCCGAAGTTTGCTCTGAAGGTCTCACGTTATTTTTTCCAGAAAACCCGAAGTCGTTTTGGCGTTTTTTAATTTTTGTTTCGTATTCTTGGTAAGAATTTAAAGAAAGATTATTGCTTGATGGGACGAGTAAAAAGACTGCGAATCCCAAGACGATTATCGCAAGTGCCAAATAGGTTCTTTTTCTTATTAGAAGCATAGGGGCAGACCGCTTGCCATTATTAGAATCTTGAAAACAACATTGGCACTTTTGAGATTAAGAAATCAACCAGCTGTAACGAAAAAAAAGACTGGCACTGCAAGGCAGTGCCAGTCCGATTTTGAACTAATGAATCGTATTATTTTGGAGCAATAACGCTTCCATCTGTGGTGCGGGTCACTTTGAAGGAAGAATCATTCGCGACACCGGAAGATCCCAAATTGGCTGGAATAGTTGATACGAGCTTATCGTAAACAACTTTATTTTTTCCTGTTAGGGTGCCTTTGGTGAAGAGGTTTTCAAAGTTCCAAGCAGAATATTTGCCAAGGCGGATTTTGTTAATATCAGCGGTGCTGAGGACGCCTGCAGCTACACCTTCCAATTTTTCGCCATTGTAGGAAAGCACGCGCCCACCGTTGCCAGAATCGCGGGCGGTAATTGCATCGGATGTGCCCAACCAGCTAACGATGTTAAAATCTCCGGAAGAAGGAAGTTTCATCCAGCCGGCGATTGTGCCACCGCTTTCATATCCACCATTCCCAACAATCTTTTTCTTGGCAAAATCTGTGGAAAGCTTATAGCCAGTGTATTTATCTGCATCCTCAGTGATGGGTGCGATGACAGGAGTGGAGAGGTTGGTGATGGATGTAGATTTATCAATTACATATTGTTTCACAGCATTCGCCGCTCCATGACCGACCTCGGCCAAGAAGGCAACCCGCGTTCCTGAACCATCATTTCTTCCTGTCAGGTAAATCTTTCCATTGGAAGTCGTATTGCCGGTAAGCATCGATTCGGGAATTTCTCCAGCGGTAAGAAGTCGGCGGAACTGAAGGTTGGTGATATTTGTGATCTCCGCCTCAGCATCTTTGTTAATGACAGGAGCAAAAGCGATCACGCCAACAGGGCCTCCTCCCAATTTTGGAGATTTATAGGGCGTGTTCACTTGGGCCACATCAGAGAAGGCCATGACAGCCGTTCTGGAACCGGTCACAGTCGCATTGACCGAGTGAGTTTCTCCAGTCGTGACAGATGAAACTGGAATAAACTTGTCGGGTGTGGCTTTAGAGCTGGCCAATGAGCGAACGCCTTCCACAGAACCTGTCCAGCTGACGCGAATAACAGTGGTGCCGAGGATGCCGGGAAATGTTCCTTTGTAGGTGGCTCGAGAGGCACTGCCAGCTTTTGTAGCGGCACCAGAGTGGGCGTAACCATCGAGCGTTGTGTAGGAGGCCATGATGGAAGTATGAGCGGCCGAGCGGAACGCTGTGGCTCCGACGATGTCGACCGTTGTGGTTTGAGCCTGAGCGGAGAGGCCAAGCCCGAGGGCGGCCGCGCCGATCAGTAGTGAGTTGGTTTGGATTTTAAACATGAGATGTGTTGGATTTGGTGTTTGTAATTGTGATGCGCCACACGGTGAATCCGAGTGATTGCGGTCCGAAAGATCGCGGGGGCGGTATCGATCTGCGAGGGGTTTAGTGTGACAATTCTGCCACAAAGCGGCTCTGTAAAAAAATCAGGTGAATGGTGATTACAGCGGCTCTGGCAAAGGCTGAAGAGGTTTTCTAGCCTGCGTCCTGCTCTTCCTCTTCCAATGAATCCCCTCCGCCATAACCGAGGACTTCCACAGTGATCAATGATGGCTTTTCCTCGGTTGTCTCCGGACGAGTCTGGGCCTGATTGGCCATGCTTTGAGCTGCGGACGAAGAGGCGGCAGTGCTGCTTGACGCGGACGGGGCAACCGAGACTGGGGCTGATGCGGCGGGGGCCGAAGAAGGGACGCCGGCTGAGGCTCCGCCTGTGGAAATATTGTCAGCATTGATCACGGAGACGGCAGCGATGTTCAAGTTACCTGTGCTTTGGATACCGGCGTCTCCCGCATCCACGGTTCCTTCGGGGGCGAGGAGATAGACATTGCCTGGATCGACATCCTCGACAGCCGCGAGCACGCCGATGCCACCGCCTGTGGCCAGGCCACCGAGGTCGGTTTTTACATCCGCGCTGGGCGAGTCGATCACGACACGGGTCGGAGGAGCTGTGACGACGGTTTTGGGAGATGTGCCCGCAGCGATGTCACCTGTGCTGGACCAGATCGCCAAATCGCCTCCGCGAAGCGTGAAGATACGGGCGCGACCGATATCCACATCGCCATCCGTAAGAATGGAAACTCCGCCGCCAAATTCCGTGACGATGCCCGGAGGAGTCAGAGGATTTCCAAAAATGTCCGAGGCCATGGTCAGGCCGCCGCGCGGAGCCGCCAAGGCGATTGAGCCGCCGCTCACAGTGCGGATGTCACGCGAGCGGGTGAAAATATCGCCTGTTCCATCGAGTGCCGCAAAGACAGTCTCTACGGCCTCCAAAGCAGGTTCGTAGCTGGAAGTCTCTGGATACGCTTCGCCTGTGGCGGCAATAATGGAATACAGGGTCTGAAAGCCTGCGATGGCGATGTGCTCTGAATCGTCAGAGAGCGGTTCCACGATTGAGCCGCTCGGGGCGATGGCTTCGAGATTCTCAAAATCCAACTTGCTGCCAGCGAGGCCGAGAGCCGGACCGCCCACCGCCCCACCTATACCCGCCAGCGCAATGATCGAGGCGCCTTCAAATGGGAGGTTGGGATTGCGGGAATTGCCGATGCTTACTATGCCCGTGCCGGTGCCGTCGGCCAGGTTTTCGCCGGTTCCGAGATCGAGGTTTGCGCCAGACAAAACCTCGAGGAATCCGGGGCCTGAAATTTGGATGTCGCCTGCCAAGGTGGTGACCAGTTTGTTGTTCGCCGTGGTGCGCGGGGAATCGAGAACGATATTCCCTGCGAGAATGTTTGATGCCTCGGTGCGAAGTGTCGCTGCTTCGTTGTAGGGGATGATGTCGCCTGCCGCCGAGACGATGGAGATATCGTTGGCATCAAGATTCTGGAGGTAAAATGCCACATCCGAGATCGATCCTCCGCTGGTGATTTTTGAGAACTTGGGCGCGTAGAGGACGAGGCCGGAGATATCGCCGTTGCCGGTGTAAACTCGGACGGGTTCGGTGTCGCCCGCATGGAGTAGCGAGTCTCCATGTCGAAGCCTCTTCAGATCGATAGCCGCATCGTTGCCAGCATAGGAGCCGGTTTCGCCAAGGGCTTTGTCGATGTTTGCGAGGAAGTTTGCAGAGGACTCGTAAAGGACACCCGATTCACCGGCATATCCGTAGTAGCTAAGAGGAGCGGTTGTTCCTGGTATTGCGGCGGGATTGGCGTCCGAGAGGTTGATGGTCGAGGAAATCCAGCCCATGAGCGAGTAGAGATTGCCCGCTTCGTCCTGAAACTCCGTTTTGCCTGCGGGTTGAAGGCCATTGACCGCTTCCGCCGCAACAATTTCAAGATTTCCACGCGAGGCAGGGGCAAGGATCAGAGACCCAATCGTATTCACATTGCCTGCAAAGGATCCAACCTTAAGCGTGGGAGGAATCAGGTTCATCACACTGTTGAAGCCCTCCAGTGTCGATTCGGAGAGTCGTGTCCAAGGTTGGTAATTCGAAGAATAAATATCCGCGCCTTCGACATTGAAGAGGTTCTGCTGCTGGATCCAAGCGGTGAGGATCGGTTTTGCCCCGAACTCCAAGGGCAGGATAGTAGCTGAACGGAAGGTGACATCGCCGCCGAGCGACTTCACATCCACACTGGATTCTGGCGAGAAGGTGCTGAAATAGGATTTATACCAGAACTTGTTCCCCAAACCGGTTGGCATGAGGAAGGCGTTGGCGATTGGGCCGAGCAGGATGTCTTGTTTGGCGGAAACCTCGAACGACCCCTTGCCAACAAAGAGAGCCGTGGGAAGCCATGTTTCGGGAAGGAAAATTTCCGGCTCGGTGCTAGTTAACAAAGACTCGCTGTAGGCACCGAGTGCTCCCAATAGTCCCAAAGAGGGCGACCGGGCCGCATTTGTTTTCACCTCGCCACCGGCTTGGAGGATGCCTTGACCGCGCTCGGCGTAGTAGAGGCCTCCGTCGATATTCCTTCCGGCTTCGATCTTCAAATCGCCACCACCGAACTCGACGAGATTAGCCAGGTCCGGCGAAAGGTTTTCCCCAGCGCCAATTCCCGCCATACGGGCATTGGTGGGAGCGACTGCATCGGCATTGACGATGTCGTTTTTCGCAACAAGAGCGATATCGCCACCGCCGAGGGTTCCAAAGCCTTGGAAGAAGTTGCTGTAGTCGATCCACCAGGCGGTGGAGGCGGAGGGGTCCTCGATTGTCTCTCCATTGCTATCTTGGAATTGGATCGCGCCGAATTTACCTGTCGCTGGATCAACATGACCACGGCGATACAGCCAGTTTGAAGTGAACTGATGGCTCGAATCCGGGATAACAGAAATGTTGCCATCAGAGTCGGTAAACTGAGTCACCCTTGCTATGTCATTTCCCGCAGAAATCCGGAGGTCACCGCCGGCCATGGCCCATTGAGGCGTAAATGCCTGGGAGGGGCGGCCCAAGGATCCCTGCTCAGGATGCGAGGTTGGGTCGAAAGCCACAATCGGTGTGGAAAAATCCCCGTCTGCAATGACTCTCGTTGCATCGGGAATCGCAACGCCTGCCGTGTAGATGGTGGCAAATTGGTTCCGGAGCTGGACATCCCGTCCGGCATTGACCTCAATATCACCGGTGCCGGTGCGAACGACTTCATAGCGCGTTCCCATGTCTTTAAGCAGACCTGTTCCCTCGGTAATGACATTTCCTTCGTCGTCGTAGGTTCCTTCGTCCGTCTCTGTGAGGTTGATGCGGAGATGGTTTGCAGTGGTTCCATATTGCCCGACGCCCGCATCAACTTGAGGAGAATCGGGATTTGTATCGGGGTTGTTTGAGTTCGCAACGGCTGGATAAAACTCTCCTACAACGACAGAGCCTTTGCCTTCCTCTAGGAGGTCGCTGGATAGGATGGATTTCGAATTGGCTGAAGCCAAATCCGATCCCGCAGTGATTGCGTAGCTCCATGATTGGAAGTTTGTTGGAATGTTCGAGTTGATCGTCTGGAGTTGTGCCAACCATAGTCGCGAGTGGCCGTTTTCCTCGAAGCTCAGGTTGTTTGTGTAGATGGCCGGATCCTCCAGGCCGGGCTCGACGGATACGAAGCCGTCGCTAAGGGAGTTATTGAAGACGATATCTCCCGAGGCACGCAGGGTGAGAAGTCCCGGGGCGTTTTTGGTGCCATAGCGCATCTTGGAAAGGTCCCAGTCGGCTGCGCTTGTTCCTTCGATGTCGTCGATTCCCTCGGGAGTGTTCGCCAAGCCAAGCGTCAGATCGCCAGATGTGTTGATGATTTCAAAACCTGGCGCAACCACGGTTTGGGCGGAGAGGTCATCACTTCTGCCAGCGAGCAAGCGGGATTGGATAGTGGCTTCGTTGGCCATGAAGCTCTGAGCGTCTGTGTGGATGGCATCGCGCAGGGCGATATTCATTACTCCCTCCTGTGCCGTTCGGTCGAATAGACGGTAACCCTCGAAAATAATGGCCGATGCCCCGTCGATCGTGCCGGCGAGAGGATCGATTAAGAGATCAGTGTTACCGTCATTCCTTGGAGCGCGGAGATGGAGTTTGCCTTGGAATTTACCCAGCGAGGCGCTGCTGCGGGTATCAAGGTAGCCTCCAGCGACATAGTCATCTACGCCAAGAAGAGTTTGGGAGCCGGCTTGAATGGAAAGCCGTGCCGAGGGATCGATGGCGCCATTAATTTGCGAACCGGCAAACAGCTCGACCAGACCGCCTTTGCCTGCGGAGTTGAAATTTTCCCCCTCCACGGAAAGGAGGGCCGATTCCGCGAGTGTCAGGCTGCCAGACGCTGCCAGCGAAATTGTGCCGCCGGTTTTTCCGGACGCGTCGATCCCTGCAGAAACCCTAATGGATCCGGCATCCGTGCTAAGTCGGAACTCTCTTGATGTGACTTGCTGATCCACCAAAACATCGCCGGATCGAACACGAAGGCTTCTCAGCTCATTAAAGCCGCCATCTTCCAGAGGGGTGTTGATCTCCGCAAAATCACCGGTCGTTCCGACATCAAGAATGAATGATCCTCCTTCGAATCCTGCCGCCGATTGGCCGAGCAGGGTTCCTTGATTGGTGAACGATCCAGTGCTTGCGGCGATCTCCAGGGTTCCCGCGCGCCCCCCGTCATCATCTCCCTTAACCGAGAGGCTCGATCCTTCGGTGAGCAGGATGTCGCCGTTGTCCGAAGTGATGCGGATGTTTCCTGCGTCGGCAAACTTTACGACATCGTAGAAGGTTCGTGAGCTGCCGGCCACGCTCAAAGCCGAGTTGATGGTGACATCCCCGCTCTTGGCGCGGATATCGAGTTCGCCGCTCGGAAGAGTGATTTCGGAGCCAATGGTGACGGAGCTACCGAAGAGGGAGAGTTTGGCGCCGAGTTCGCTGGCCACATCGCCCGCTGCCTCGGAGGAATTGATATTGAGGCTGCCATCGGACTCGATGAGGTAATCGGAGAGCCGGGACGAGGCGATGGTGGGCGTCAGAAAATCCAAGTCACCAGTTCCACGCAGTGTGCCGCTATTAGTGATAATCGTTCCCTTCTCGGACTCAAATCGGGCAAGGTCGTAGCCCGCGACA
Source organism: Terrimicrobiaceae bacterium (assembly GCA_044375555.1). Lineage (GTDB taxonomy): Bacteria > Verrucomicrobiota > Verrucomicrobiia > Chthoniobacterales > Terrimicrobiaceae > UBA967. The sequence goes on along the minus strand of JBILML010000018.1, from coordinate 14,984 downwards.
GTGAACTCTCCCTTGCCAAGTCGAAGGTGATTCGATCGGAAGGAAATCTGTCCCGCCCGGGAGGTCTCGGCAGGCGCAGCGACCGCATTCGGGTTCGAGAGCAGCAGGTTTTTTGCTTTAACCGAAACCTCGCCGCCGTTGCCGAGAATGCCCCCGGATTCAAGCGAGAGGGTGGTGAGATTTTCCGAACCAAGTGTTCCCGAGCCAGCGATTGTGAGGGAAGAATAGGCTTTGAGGGTCAGCGAATCGGATTGGTTTAGCAGGTCTAAAAAACCGCCGCCGAGTCGGAGTGTATCGGCATCGACGGTTTCGGTTCCCTCGAGATCCACGAGCAGGGTTCCTGATCCAATCGAAATCCGACGTGAATCGATGAGTGCTGATTCAGAAATCAAAGCGCGACGGGAGGAGTCCAGTGAGATCGAACCTCCGGAGAGCGCGACATCGTCTCCAATGCTGAGAGACGCTTCATTTTCGTCAATGCTGCCAGTTCTGCTTAGGCTGGAGGAGTTATTGGCGTCCACACGAACGAAAGCACTCGAGCCTTCCGTTGTCAGATCGCGCGGAGACGAGGAGGGATTTTTGGATTGGATCGAGCTGCCAGCACCGAGGGTGAGGCTGTTTTTTGCTGCGAGAATAATGTCGCTGCCTTCCAAGACTGCTCCGTCCAGAGTGAGGGAGTCAGCTTTGACATCCACTCTCGTGCCGGAGGCGGTTCTCACGCGTTGGCCGCCTACCAGCAAGCTTTCCGCTTTCCAGGAATTCAGAATGGCGGCATTCAGGAAAACCTCCGAGGCCGCCTCTGGATCATTGCCAATCGTGACTCCCGCCAGGCTGCTGATGTCGATCGTTGCGCCTTTGCCTCCGGCGGAAGCGGTTTGCACCTGACCGAGAAGGGAAAGGGTGCTTTCGCCGTGGATGGAAAGTGAGCCGGAGTCCATCGGCAATGGTTGATTGACGCTGGTGCGCGCAGCGGCAGCGGCCGATTTAATGAAATCATTCGCAGAGTAAACGGCATATTCCGCTCGATTCGCCAAAACATCTGGAGAGAGGATTTCGTAGCTGCTCCGCATTGGTGTCGCTTGATCCGGCTTCGTGAAGAAATTCGAACGATAACCGGAGGCGAAGGACGCTCCCTCGGCATTTACGAATCCTGCAGATTTGGATGAGGTCGGCGTAACAAGTCGCGCACCCGGCAGCAAAGCGTAGCGTCGCGGCAGCAGGGTGTAAGTGCCCGCCGGAAGGCCATAACCACTGTCGAGAGTGATTCGGTCACCAATTTTCAAGCCCGAGGTGTAGCCAATGTCTCCTCCCAGAGAACTGGCGTAGTCGCTGGAATTGAAGAGCGCGTAGGGCGCAAGAGGAGCTTTGAACCCGGGAATGACGGCGAAAGACTCGGGCACTTCCACCCAATAGGCCGTGCGACCCGGAGTCGGGATGCTCCCGTTAAAATCCTGAGGACTAAGGGCCATTCGCGCCGAGTATTGCCGTCCATTGTGTGAAACCAGATCGCCTGCCGAGTAGTCCGCTCCCGAGTTCCATGCCACTGGGCTGCCAAGAATATCCACGCTGCCACCGGTTCCGGAGACCCAGCGGTAGGCCATCAAATCCCCGCCGCCGCGAAGGTCGATAAGCGAGCCAGCCTCTTGATTGATTCCCTGTCCGGAGACAATGATTGTCTTTTCAGGCATGCCGGTCGAGGTAACATTCACGCCCCGAGGATCGACCCAGGTATTTCCGTCAGGGCTTATTCCAAATGGGATTACAACTCCTTGGCCGGTTGCGGGATCAATGGCCGAGACTGATGTGGTGCTGCCAGCAAGAAGGTTGATTTCAGAGGCAACGGGTGCGGCTGTTTCCGCTCCAGCGACTTGGTTCACCGGGCCGTCGACATCCTCTGTCGCTGTATTCAAGTCGGAGCCATCCCATCCCAGAGTGATCGAACCGAAGGGTGCGCGCAGGGTTCCTCCTTGAGAAATATTCGATGCAAAAATGCGCAAGTTGCCCCCGGCGGAAAGAGGAACTCCGGCGAGCCCTGATTGGGTAATTGTCACGCTGCCTGGGGTGTCCTCCGTGTCATAGGCAAAGATGTCGAACTTCCCGAGAGTGGTGGGATAAACTTGGGCGGACTCCAGCGTAATGCTTCCTGCCACACTCAAAGTGCCACTGCCCCGAATGTCGCCATTGTTCGCTGTGATATGGAGCGATCCTGTATCCATCGTAACCAATGTTCCGACATCCACATGACTGGCTCGAAGCGAGAGACTTCCCGGCCCGGTGGTTGGCGTCACAGCCAGTTTGCCATTCGCATCATTGAAGGGCGAAAAAGTTTCGGAGGGATGAAGCGGGGGCCGGAACTCCTGACCGATCGCGATGTAGGGCGCGGAAATGGAAACCTGATCGTCGGTTTGAACAACCCCGCCTGCCGCGACGCGAACATAGCCATCTGCTTGGATGCTCACTGGGCCTATGAACTTAACATTTCCTCCGTGCGGGATCGCGGCCGAGGGGAAATACTCGTAACCCAAATCCAACGCGGCAAAGCCTCCCGTCTTGAATCGGTCGATGGCAAAAAAGCCGCCGCCGGTAATTTCGGAGCCCTCCGAGTCCAAGACAGTCGATCCAACACCCAAATCGGCATTTTCCGCTCCAATCAAATTTCCGGATTGTTGCACCGAAAGGGTGATATCGGCACCCGATTCAAGACTGAACAAATCCGAGGAAACCACCAACAAACCGCCAACGGCCGACGGGCCTCCGGATTTTCCAAGCAGTGTCGCATCCGAAAGCAGGAGTTGTGAGCCGAGAAGCCTGATTGTGCCGCCGTTGCTGTCTACTGCAACGCGCACGGATTGTTGACCCCAAGGCTTTGTAACCAAACCATGCTGGGGCGAGGGTTTGAGTGCGGTTTTCAGAGAGGAGGGGTGAAAGTCCAATTTATTCGAAATGCCTGACACATCGAGGACAGCTCCGGATTCCGCCACGATGTTGCCAGCCAAACGGATCGAGCCACCTCCGAGAACTTCTCCCATTTTTCTCCCGAAGGAATCAGGTATTTCCCGCGTCGCTCCACGGGCAAGCAAACGGGCTGTTGGGGCGATATAGACAGTGGTGAGTGCCGAGGTTGAGGAGGCGGCCTGCTGGGCGGCGAGAGGAAATCTGCTTCCGCCCTCGATGGAGATGCTCCCGGCCGGAGTTTCGATGGAACCGAAAACAGAAACAGTCTGCCCCTTCAGTGAGACAGCACCGCCAATGTCGGTTTTGATTTTGGCACCTGCACCAAGGACAATCGAACCAATCGCTTCCACCTCTTCATTCGTGAAGGGATCATCCACACCAAGTGCAGTCAGTGAAAGTCCCGCCGCAGAGCGAATACCCTCGGGAAGCTGCATTTTTACAAGACCCAAGCCGCTGTTTAGCACATGCGGGCGGACGACTACAGATTCGGTGATGGGTTCGATGGTGGTTCCAGGCAGAACATAGAGAGCAGGCTCATCCGATCCCGGTTGCCCAATCGCGCGGATGGAGAAATTGGAAAAGCCACCTTTTTGGAAAAAGCCAGGGCTTAAATCGAGTGTGGTGCCGCCACGATCCGTTGTTGCTCCAAGTCTCGCACTCATCGCTTGAAGAGTGAGGGAGCCGCCGGTGCTCGCGGAATAAGCCTCGAGGATGGATGGCAGCCCCAAAGTCCCCCCGACCGATGTGCTCAAAAGAGGATCCTTGCCAGCCAACAGGGAAGTCGAGCCGCCTTTTCCCTTAGTGTATTTACCCCTGCCATTCATCGCTACCCCGCCCGATGCGCGGATGGCGGTTCCTGAGCCTGCAACGATAGAAAATCCTTCCAATTTAACGCTGCCGCCGTCGACGGCTCGTCGCGTGTTGTGAGCCAAGACGGAGGTGGGTCGCTCATCTGAAATGGTTCCTGCAACATTCAATTCCACGCCTGACCCAATAAAAATGATACCAGTGCCCTCGACGACCTCTGGTGCTGGTTGTCCCACCAATTCCTCGGTGGCAGTTTGCTCGGCATAGAGGAATGGCGAGTAATTATAGGCCGTCGCAGATAGAGAGCCTCCGGGAATCAAGACGGAGGAAATAATCGAAACATTAGTGGCCTGGAGCGTCAGAGAGCCGCCAGCGGCCATTTTAACCGGCTCCCCCGCGACCTGTATCGTGCCTCCTTTGTTTTCGAGTGTGACATGGCCAAAACCTCCTTCTTCTTCCTCAAGAATTGCTGACGGAATCGTGAGTGTTTGCCCCATCTCCAAACCGGGGATGCTGACTCCCGAACCAGTGCCAAGAACCAGCGCAGGTGGAGCAGAGATTTGATCCAAATAAACTGTGCCTGTCGGAGTTTCAACCGGTTTCTGATTGCGAAAACGAAGAGCCAAAGAAGAGTGCCCAACTGGTGTGTTGAGTTGTTTCGGCCCAGTAACTGTTCGACCGCTCAATTCTCCCGAGATGTCAACGGCTGGGGCGGTGATATCGATGGAGCCGCCCGAAGCGCCAGCGATGTATTCCTTTTCGGTATAAACACCCGTTGGAGCCAAAGCATGGCGATAGGTTTTGGGGTTTCCCCATTTGGCCGAGATTTTTTCGGAGCCTCCGGTGTGGATTCCATCATAAACAACATCCGGAGTCGCATCCGCGATGTTGATCAGATTGCCATTTCGCAGAAGCCGGGTGGTTTGGATCAACCCGCCCTCGTTGCGGGTGTAGCCGCCGGATACATTCAATTCGGCGCCGGATGCCACAGCCACCGATTCACCGGCTTGGATGGCAATCGTGCCGCCCCGTATTGTGAGTTGGGCGGCGTTTCTTTCGATGATATTTGCCAAGCCGTTAGCATCGCCCAGAGGTGTTCCCATCCAAAAACGCCCTCCGTAAACGCCTGTTTTACGGAGATCGATGCGGAGATTTTTTCCACGCAGATCGCTGTCCCTTTGTAATGGGGAATCCGCCAGTTCGTTTCCACGCAACTGGACATCCATGACATGATGCGAAAGAGGCACAAAAACATCCGGAGTTCCCGAGACATCAAGAATTGCGCCAGATGAGAAGTTTACTGTGCCACCAGTGTAAATAAATGGCGTGCGGAGCGCGGATTGGAGGGTCTCTTCAATTTCGCCATCTGCGTTGAAGATCGTGCGATTCAAACTTTCGTCATCCTTGTAGCTCCATGTGCCCGCGCGAATGCCGACATCGCCGGAAGGAGCAAGCAGAGTGGATCCGGCAGAAAACGATATGGCATTTCCTTGAAAATTGATTTGCGAGTTTTGAGAGAGTTTTGTGCCGGGAATCGACTTGGTAGAGGCATAGTCCGGAAGGATGCGGGTGAGGCTTTTAGAACCCATCACGACTTCGCCAGCAAACTGGTTGATAAACATCGGAGCGCCATCGCCAAGAGTTCCTGAATTGTCAAAATTCGGGTTGGCTACAGCCCCGTAGTTGGCGAGGAGATCAATCCGACCGTTCAAGTTTACGGAAGTGGTGCTTTCCAAAATACCATTTTGCTCAATCTTCTTACCTGCAACGACAATCGAGCCGGTTGGAGATTCAATGATCCCAGAATTTTGAACAGTTCCCGCGTAGGGATCGACGTCACCGAGATCAACTGCACCTACCCATACATCGAGTCCTCGTAGGCTAGGGTCGGAGCTGTCGTGTTCACGCATTCCTACCTGCAGGCCGGCGGCGAGGATGGTTTGGCCGGCGGGGGTCGAAATTTCGCCTTCGTTGCGGACATTGGCTCCGACGAGCATGACACGGCCGCCGTTGCCGCCGGCGAGTTCGGGGCTGGAAATTTTTGCGCCACGCTCGACCACGACATCGCCGAGAACAGCAGGGACATCTGTGGGAGTGAAGGTGGGAGTGCCGTCGGAGCCGCCGGGGACTTCGAGCGCGCTGAAGAGAAATTGGGCGTCCTTGTTGTTCAGCAGGCCGCTGGCAACGAGGTTGTCGTTGATGGGGAGGGAGGAGGCGACGAGGGCGCGGGTGTTCACTTGGCTGCCTTCGCCGAAGATGATGCCGTTTTGGTTGATGATGTAGACTTGGCCTTGGGCGTTGATTTTGCCTCGGATTTCGGAGGGTCTGGCTGCGGGATCGAAGACTTTGTTGAAGGCGATCCATTTTCCGACATCGGCTCCGCCGGCGGATTGGTCGAAGTTGACTGTGGTGTCGCGGCCGACATTAAAGGTTTCCCAGTGGAGGAGGGCTTGGGATGCGGTTTGGGTGATGCCGACGGTATTCCCGGATTGGACCGGGGCGTTGGCTCCCTGCCATTTGGCGTTGGCGCCGGTGAGGACTTTCAGACCGCCCTCTGCGAGGCCGTTGGGGATGTTGTTGGCTCCTGCGGCGGCGCGGGCGGAGACATGGAGGGCTCGCATGTCGTTGACGGCCTTGGTGGTGCGGGCGAGGCGGTCTTGGGCGCGGACTTTGGCGGCTTGGGCGGCCTCGGCTCCCGCTTGGGCGCGGGCTTGGGCGTTGCGGTCGGCGTTTTTGGCGCTGGCGCCGCCGCGGAGGATGTCGCCGGCTTGGATGGTTGCGGGGGTGCCGAGGGTTAGTGCGGCGAGGAGCAGGGTGGAGACGCCGGCGCGGAGAACGTGGAGGCGGGCCAACGGTTGGAAGGCGTGGAAACGGTGGCGAGATGGACGGCGAGGCTCAGGCATGCGGCGAATCCCCTTAAAATCGACGGCTCGAGGTCGATTTTGAGGGTTTGGTTTGTGAAAAAATTGTCGCTTGCAATCTCACTTTTTCGTTTCGGTCGAGAGCAGACCGGGCAGGGCGATTTCGTTGAGGGTAACGGGGGCCTTGGTTTGGAGGCGTTCGAGGTAGGCCTGGCGGTTGAGGGCGGCGCGCTCTTGGCGGAGGGCAGCGACAAGTTGGGGGCGGACTTCGTCGAGGGTAGCGGTGCGGGGTTCGCGGAGGTCGAGGATTTTTACAAAGTAGAATCCGTCGCCGAGTTCGATGGGGCCGGCGATGGCGTCCTTGCCCGCGCCTGAGAGGGCTTTGCGGATGGCGGGTTGGATGGAGTCCTCGGTGAGCCAGCCTACCTCGCCTCCCTTGGCGGCGGAGACGGGTTCGTCGCTGTTGGCCTTGGCGAGGGCGGCGAAATCGCCGGATTTGACCTGCTTGGCGAGGGCGCCGGCTTCGGATTTCGCATTGGCTTTGTCGTTGGCGGAGGCGATGAAAATTTGGGCAAGGCGGTATTGCGCGGGGAGGCGCAGGGAGTCTTTGCGGGACTCGTAGAGGGCGGTGACTTCCGCGTCGCTGGGGTAGTCGGGCGGGAGGGCGGTGACGGATTCGAGGAAACTCTCGGCGATGGCCGCGTCGCGGACGCGGGCGAGGAGGGCTTGGGTTTCCGGTTTTTTCTCCCACTCGGCGGACTTGGCTTCGTCGAGGAGTTGGCGTTGGAGGAGGATGGTGCGGACGGCGCGACTGAGGGCGGCGGGGTTTTGGAGGAGGGCGTCGCGCTCGGCCGGGGAGACTTTGGCGAGGTAGGGCTGGATTTGGGAGGCGGTGATTTCCTTGTCGCCAGCTCGGGCGACGACGGGGTCGGAGGCGAGGGCAGGGGTGGCGGCGGCGAGGAGGAGGATGGCGTGGCGGAGCATGGGATTTTTAGATCGGTCGGATTAGACGGATTGGACGGATCGGTCGGATCTTTTATTTTTTTTCTGGTGAGATGCGGGCGTCGGTGAGTTGGTCGGCGAAGTCTTGGACGAGGCTTTGGAATTTCACGCGCTGGGCGGCGGTGAAGGGTTCTCGGGCGAGGATGGCGTCGCCGAGGCCGAATTTCTCGTAGCGTTCGAGCGTGGCCATCGAGGCCTTATACATCTCGATGTTTTTGAATTGCTGGTCCTGGACTTTGCGCTCGAGGCCGAGGGATTTGGCTTCGAGTTCGCGGCGTTGCATTTCGCGTTTCACGGCGAGCTTGCCGACCTCGTCGTAGGATTTTTTCCATTTGGCGAGGGTGGCGGATTGCTCGGCAATCGTGGCCTCGCGCTCGGCGAGGTTTTTTTTGAGGCCGGAGATGAGGTTGGTCGAGGTGTTGCGCTCGTCGGCGAGTTCCTTGGCGAGGGATTTGGATTTTTCCTCGAACTCCTGGGCTTTGGCCTCGGCGGCGTATTGAGATGCCTGGGCTGCGGCGAGCTGGTTTTGGGCGTCGCGCAGTTTGAGCATGGTGTTTTTGAGGGCCTCACGGAATTTCTCGGTGGGGTCCTCCTCGGCGGCGTGGAGCGAGGTGGCGGCTAGGAGCAGGATGAGGGCTGTTTTTTTCATGTGGCGTCAGAACTTTGAGTTGATCTCGGCATAGATGATGTTGGTGTTGTATTGGGGACCGGCGATGCTGTCCGAGCCCATCCAGCGCAGGCCGAGGTAGACATTTTCCGAGAGGGAATAGAACCCGCCGATGGTGAAGCCTTGCATGTTCGTGCCGCCACCGCCGAAGTCGGAGTCGGTGAAGCCATCGACCACCGCGTCGGAGCCGATCCAGCGGTAGCCGGTGTAGAGGAGCCAGTCGCCGCGTTTCTTGAGGGCTGGGGTGCCGACGCGCAGATCGACATACCAACCGTAGGCGTCGCCTTCGAAGCCGCCGATGTCTGTGAGTTCATTGGCATCCACAGGGCCGCGGTTGTTGACGGCAATGGCCTCGATGTCGCCGTCGTTGAAGGCGAGGTTCTGGACAAACTCGCCGACGAGGGAGACGCGGACGGGTTCGAAGCCGTCGTAGTCGAGTTGCGAAGTGAGGGCGAGTTCGGTGAACTTCGTGGCGAGGCCGTAGTATTGCCACTGGTTGATCGCGCCGTAGTCGTTGCTGGCATCGGGCACGATGTCGCGGATGGCCATGTAGGTGTTGCCTTTCTGAGCGAAGGAGGGACGGCTGTTGTCTGTGTCGCTCGCGTCGTTGACAGTAAGCGGGGTGTAGGGGGTGGAGAGTTGGCCCTCGATGTTGTGGAACCAGTAAATGGCGGCGCCGGTCTTCCAGGTCCAGTCGTCGGCGAATTCCCATTCGAAGCCGGTTTGACCGCCGAAGAGGTATTTGTCGTAGCTGGCGAATTTCTCTGGCTGGTTCGAGGAGAAATTGAAGTCGGTGTTGTAGACCACGAACGCGCCACCGGTCAGGTAGGGCTGGAAGGTCTCGGTGACATCGGCCTTGAGAGTGAAGGCGGTGCCGTCGAAGCCGAGGTCGTCATCCCAAGTGAGGCGGGTCGAGAAGAACGGATTGTCGAAGCGGCCGACCCAGGCGGTGAGGCCGAGGATTTCCTCGTATTCGTAGTCGTAGCGGATGAAGGCGCGGTCGAGCCAGATGGCGTATTTGGAGAAATTGCCGCCCTGGTTTTGGGTGGCGGAGTTCGCAACGCCCATGCCTTGGTTGGTGGAGACCGGGTTGTTGTTGTTGCCGGTGGCGATGCGGAAGCCGCTGGTGAAGTTTTCGCCCATGTCGAAGTCGAGGGCGAAGCGCATGCGCATCAGGTATTGGTTGCGGTTCTCATTAACATTGAGCTGGGGCGCGAATTGGTTGCCGGTGGTGTCGAAGGGAGCACCGGTGTTGATCGCGTTGAAATTCGGGAACGCGCCAGTGGCATCGTTGCCGTTCGGGAAGTAGGTGCCGGCGTAGCGGAAGCGCAGGTCGAAGGTCGGGTCGGCTTTTTCCACCCAAGGCGGAAGTTTGAAAGTGTTCGCGATTTTTGCGCCAACGCGGTCGGTGGCGAGTTCGAGTTTGATCTCCTCTTTGATCTGCTGCCTGACTGGCGCGGGGATGTGGGTCACGCGGATGTCGGAGGGCGAGGCGGGATTCGGATCGGCGGCGGGTGTGATACTGGCGGTGGCTTGGACGGCGGCGGCCTCGGCGATGGCGACCATTTCGGTCTGGGCCTGGGCCCGGACGGCCATGGCCTCGGCCTCAGCCTGGCGGATCATCTCGTTGGCCTCGGCCTTGGTAAGGATGCCGCGCTCGACGAGTTTGTTGATGAGGTTGATGGTGACATTGCCCGTGGGGGTGTGGGTTGCCGGGCCCGATCCGAGCGGGGGTTCGGGTGTTGCGGGAACGGGAGCCTTCGACTCGGAGGGGAGCGGGGCGATGCCTTGGGTCTCCTGCATGGAGACTTCGGATTCGCCCTTGTCGGCGTTGAGCGGCATGGGCGGGCGCTCGGCGGCGGGTTGGGATTTTGCAGGCTCTGGCGCGGCGGGTGCTGGAGTTGGTGCAGGGGTGGGGGCGGTTTTTTCCTCGGCGGCAGTCGGAGCGATGCCTTGGGTCTCCTGCATGGAGACTTCGGATTCGCCCTTGTCGGCATTGAGCGGCATGGGCGGGCGGTCTTTCGCCGGTGTGGGAGCGGGTTCGGCGGCGGCGTATTCGAAGACGATTTGTTTTTTCGAACCCTCCTGCGATTGGGAGACGGTGTAGTCTTGGGCGATGGCCGAGGCAGGAATCAGGAGATAGCTGAGGGCGCGGAGGATGGTGGTTTTTTTCGGGACGAGCATGGGATCAGTTGGGTCGAGTGGCTTTCAGTCGCATGACAATGGGCATCGGCATGCCGTCTGGTGGGGGCGCTTGGAATTGCAAACCGGTCAAAATCTCCTCGCGGATGGCGGCGTCGCGCGCGGAGTCGCCGGAGGAGCCAGTGAGCGTGGCGCGGGTCACGCGGCCCGAGGCATCGAGCCAGATGCGGGCGGTGACATTCATCGAGGCGGATTTGGTTTTTTTGTGGGAGCGGAGGGCCTGAACGACGCTGGTTTGGACCTTTGCGGCGTAGGCGCCGTATTTGGAGCCTTTCTTGCCGCTGCCGCCCTTGCCGCCGATGAGGCCACCGCCGCCGCCCTTGGCGAGACCGAAGGCGTCGGGGCCGTTGCCTTCGATATTGGTGCCCATGGGGGCAGGTTCGGGATCGGCAGCTTGCGGTTCGGGGTCAGCGGCCTCCTCGGGTTGGAAGTTTTCCTCCTGTTGCTCGGTCTCGGGTGGTTGCTCCTTGGGAGGCGGAGGTGGTGGTGGTGGCGGGGGAGGAGGTGGTGGAGGCGGAAGGCTGATGCTGACGACCGGAGAGGATTTCTTCTTCGGCGCGCTTTTTGGCATGAGGAAAAACGCGGTGACCACCGCGAGCAAAACACCGACGCCCACTAGGATGGCGACTTTGTTTTTTTGGAAAAAAGAGCGTTGCCCTTTCTGGTCGTGGAAAGGCATGGGAAATTTACTTCGGCGGTTGGGTGGCCAGACCGATCTGCGTGATGCCGACGCGCCCGATGACATCGAGCACATTCATGACCATCTGGTATTGCGTGGAGCTGTCGCCGCGGACGACGACGGGAAATTCGGGCACCTGGGCCTTGTGGGCGTTGAGCTTCGCCTCGAGCTCCTCGAGACTGACGGGGACGGTGTCGAGAAAGACCTTGCCTTCGTTATTGATGGTGATCGCCTTGCTTTTCGGGCCGCCGATGGCGGGGGCCTTGCTGCCTTTCGGGAGGTCGACTTTGGTGCCTTGAACGCCTGCCGTGGTCATGATGATGAAAATCAGGAGCAGCACGAGGTAGAGGTCCACCATCGGGGTGACATTGATGTCGTCGTAGGATTTATCGTCTCCGGCATCCATGGATCAGGCTTTCGAGTCGAGAGTGGCCTCGTGATGAATGGCCTGCTCGGGTTTGCGGACGGTCTGGAGCGGCGGCACGGAGTTTTCATCACCCGGCGGGTGGTAGAACTCGGCCATCTTGGCGACAAACTCGTCGATGAAGACGCGCATATCGGCGATGACCCCTTTGATGCGGGTGTTCAGGAAGCTATACATGAACAACGCGGGAATCGCGACGAGGAGGCCGACGGTGGTGGCGAGGAGGGCGCTGGCGATACCGGGGGCGATGGAGTTCACATCGACTTCGCCGGATTTGGCGATGATGGCGAAGGTGATCATAACGCCCACGACGGTGCCGAGGAGGCCGACATAGGGACCGCCGGCGATGCTGACGGTGAGATAGACGATGCCATTGTTCAGGCGGTGTTGCTCGTGGACGAGGGCGGCATCGAGGCTGGCGCGGATGGCTTGGACGGTGCGGGCGCGGAGGCCCTTGCCGCGGTGGCGTTCCTGCGAAAGGCGGAGGCGGATTTCCTCAGCGCCGACATGGTAGACATGGTAGATCGGGGAGTCGGCGAGGAGTTCGAGATTTTCGCCGCCGAGGTGTTTTTTCGAGTCGGGATTGTCGAGGTCGAGGGCGGTGAGGTCGGTGGAAACTTCGCGCCAGTGGCGGAGGAAGGCCGCGTTGCCTTTTTCCATTTTTCCGAGGCGGACATATTTCACGGCCGCAACCGTCCAACCGGCGAACATCATGACCACGCAGACGGCAACGGCGATCCAGCCGTCGAACATCATGTTATTGGCGATGTCGCCGAAGAGCATGACATGCTCAAGAGCGCCGCTGTGGCCTCCGCCTCCGCCGCCCTCGGCGGCTTGGGTGTTGATCAGCTTTGTGCTGGCGTCGTTGCCGGCCTGGCCTGTGTAGGAGAGGCGAACCCAGCCCGGCGAGCGGGCGGTTTTGGCGAGAACGAATTCATCCATTTCACCAACGAGGCCGTTCTTGCCGGCGGCGTCGGCTCCGAGCGTGGCCTCGCCGGAGATGGCGGGCATGGCGGCAGAGAGGGTGGAGTATTCCTTGCCGTCCACGAAGAGTTTGGTGGCCGTGCCGTCCGAGACGACGGTGAGGTGTTTCCAGACATTCGGGGCAAGGGCCTCGCCGGGGGTGGATTTTGAGGAACCGATGGAAATGATCGGTGAGCCGTTCTGAAATTCCAGGACGAAGCGGTCGGCGTCCGTGCCCCAATCGAAGAGCACGCCTTTGGGATTGATCGTGGTTTGTTTGAGCCAGACGGTGAGGGTGAAAGGCTCGCCTGCGTTGGTTTTGAATGTGTCCGAGGCTGGGATTTTGATGGCGGTGTTGCCGAGGAGTCGCATGCCGGGGCCGATGAGAGCGCCCTCGGAGAGCGTGCCGCCGGAGGAGGCGGTGTTTTTGTTTTTCGTGCCGTCGGCGGGAGTGGGCGCGCCGAAGTTGTAGGCGAGGATCGTTGTGTCGTCGTAGACGGCCTTCGGGTCGGCGGCCTCGTCGGCGGTGATCTCGGGGTTGCCGCTATAGAGCCAGAATTTCGCCTGGGCCTTGTTTTGAACATTCGGAACGCTGATCCAGACGAAGGCCTCGCCCATCAGCGGATCCCATTTTTCCACGCGGTGCTCGTAGGTGGTTTTGTCATCCTCGGAGACGAAGCGGAGGTCGGTGCCGTCCTCCTTGGCGAGGGAGAAGTCGAAGTTGCCTGAGTGGAGGCGGAGGAGGACGAGGGCGTCGCCGGCGTTGTCGCCGATCTCGTATCCGGTGGCGGAGGTGTCGAGAACGACCGGCGTGCGGGCGGTCCAGGATTTGTTCCACCAAGCGCTGGCATCGGTGGCGCCGAGAGCCAACAGGCTGGCCGAGGCGAGGAGGAGTTTGACGAGTCGTGAGGTTTTCATTGTGTGGATCAAAGCTCCGCGGAGATGCGGAAGGTGAAGAGCGGGGAACCTGCTTTGCAGGGTTCCTGGGTGATTTGGGGAACTCCGATGAGGAATTCGCCATTGATGTGGCCGACGAGACGGAGGCTGGTGCCCACGCCGTAGCTCCAGAGGGAGAAAGTGGATTCCTGCTCGGGGAGGGGATCGACGAGGGCCGCGTAGCCGCCATCGACGAAGACGAAGAACCGCCATTCGTTGCCCTCGGGCAGGCGGCTGAGGAGCGAGGGGGTTTGGAATTGGAGCGTTCCGGTGATCGCGTTGTCGCCGACGACGGTGGACTCGAGGTAGCCGCGCACGGTGTTGAGACCACCGAGGCTGAATTGCTCGGTGTCCACGAGCGGATTGGCGGTCGCCTGGCCCTGAACGGCGCCGAGGAGTTGGAAATCCCAGGGGAGCTTTTGGGTGTGGTCGACGCCGCCTCGGAAGTAGAAAAAGTTCGCGCTGGAATTGTAGCGGCGGTTGTCGAAGTCGATCGCCTCCTGCTCGCTGGTGCCGCGGAAGGAAAAGGTCACGCCGCCGGAGAAGCCGGTCTCGTAATGTTTCCCGGCCGAGCTGGCGTTGTAATTGATGCTGAAAGGCCAGTATTGGAGCGGCGAGGAGATGGTCTGATTGCCGACCACGAGGTCCTGCGCGAAGTCCTTGTAGTCGATCCCGAGGCTGGCGGAGTGGAAGAAGCCTTTTTTCGACGGGAGGTTGAAAAGCAGGCGCCCGCCGTAGATTTCGCCGTTTCCGAGCGAGTCAGTGCCGCCGAGGGTTGAGACCTCGCTGTTCTGGCGAGTGGCTTGGAGCATGAGCGAGGCCCAATCGATCGCCTCGGTGCGAGCGATGTAATACCCGGAGTAAACCAACGCATCACTCGGGCGCTGCGGGGCGACCTGGAATGCCGCGCCGATCGTGTGGCCGCGCTGCCAGAGGTTGTCGTAACGCACGGCGGCATCGAGACGGAGCGGGGTGGTGTTCGCGCTGTAGCGGTTGTTGAGTTCGATCGACCCGTGAAGTGGGAACTTGTCCTTCACCGCCAGCTCCACATCCACGGTGTCGGGTTCCACGCCTGGGGCGAGGGACGGGGTGATTTGGAGGTCGCCGCTTTGGTTGAGGGCGATGATGTCGCGCTGGACATCGTTGAAATTCGGCACGCTGCCCTCGGCCAGCGCGGGGGCGAGTCGTTTGATTTTTTCGATGTCAAAAAACCGCGAGCCCTTGACCCGCAAACGGCCAACCGTCGCCTCGGTGACCTTGAGCACGATCACGCCGGAGTTGACGCTTTGTGCTGGGATCGAGACTGAAACGGTTTGATAACCCTCTTCGTGATAGGCTTTTTCAAGAGCGGTGCGGGCGTTTTCGACATCCTCGGGCGTCCGTCCTTTGCCAAGATGGCCGTAGACCGCCTTGTCCACCGCGTCGCGCGGGAGGGTCTTCGAGCCGATGATCCGGTATTCGCGGATGAGGAAAGTCTCGCTCGGCGGG
>JBILML010000017.1:0-63745 GCA_044375555.1 Terrimicrobiaceae bacterium | reverse complement strand
AAAATCCAATCCCTCAAGGCCGATGCCCGTGGTTTCCGTAACGCCCTCAACTACCGCACCAGAATCCTCTTCTACTGCGGCAGACTCGATCTTTTCCCCTCTACCCATGAAATTCCGTGAAGAACCTTTTGAATGCGTCTTGCCCCGGATTGCCAGTTCTCGCCTTAGGACTTTGGTTACATAGTCCCGCCTTTTGCGCAAATGATGGCGCCAGGGGCTATCCTCTTCCTTGGGTTGTTCCCACGAATACCACGCGGGGTTACGGGCACGCGTCTCTGCCATGGCCTGCTCATGAGTGCAGGCATCGGCAACAAGTAAAGGAATGCCAGAACTAACCGGAAATTCCTTCAAGCAGGAAAGACAGGCTATTTTAGTGTTTCCAAATTCAAGAGAGGAGTCTCCACAAGCTGGGCAACTGAAGATGCTAAAATTCATTCGTTCTTTCCAGAAAAGCGCGGTAAATGGCTGTATATTTTGCTTCGGTTACTTCCGGCGACCAGCGAGTTCGAGCATGAGCAAGGGCCTTCTTGCCTAATTCCTCTCGGAACGCATGGTCCGAAAGAAGGCGGCTCAAGGCGCCTAAGTAACCATCCGGAGTATTATCCACCTTTGTAACAAAGTCTCCCTCCAATTCTGGCACTGCGTCGCCAGAACGGTGGTTTATAATCACTGGGAGGCCTGTAAGCAGCGCTTCCAATACCGACTTGCTAATTTCAAAATAATCGGAATGGACAGCAAAAATATCCTGTTCTGCTAAAAGCAAACAAAGTTCATCGTTGAGCACAGAATATCGAAATCGCACGCGATCCGCTACACCCAAATCTAACGCCAACTGCTCGAGTTTCTTGCGAATCGGCCCATCCCCTACGATAGTCAAAACAGTATCAGGCAACTGAGAAATAGCTCGAATAATATTGTCGGGATTTTTTTCTGGTATTAGGCGACCCACATAGATTATGCGAGCAGGTTTATGAAGATCGTAGCTGATTTTCTTCTGTAGATGAAGGCTATTTAAAACATTATAGCACACTTTAAACTTTTCAACTCCAAGTCGCTCCAGATAGGAGATGATCGGGCGGTAAACAGGCATGACCAAGTCAGAACCTCGCAAGCCGTCGCTCTCAATAATGTTGAAAAATCGGTTGTGCCTGCGTTTCTCAGCTGTCAATGGAGGGCTGATGTATCTTCGAACCGGATTGACATCAGGATTGATATGCAAGCTAACCACATAAGGGATGCCAAGTTCCGCTTTGATGCGACTCGCAAGGTAGCAGTTCCAATCTGCTCCGTGACAGCGGACTAGCGCAGGCTGAATTCGACGGGCGAGTTCCACTCCCGGTTTAGCCCAGCGACGAAGCCTCAAGCTCGAAAACCATTCAGGCCACTTGCCGATAATTGCGGGTTCTTCAGGTAAACAATGCACCTGAAGCTTTGCATCGCCAACCGTTTTTTGCAACTCCGCAAGACAGGGCTTGTCATCTGTTGTGGTCAGAATATGAACCTCATCGAACACTTCGCCCGGGTTATAATAGCAAGGCTGGTATTCTCCCTTTGACAGGATGTCGCTGATGCGATCTGGAACGATGACAAGGAGACGAGGCATAAAATTTTCAGTTTAAACCTTGCGCGCTGCCACTTCAACCGAATGCCGAAATGGATTGTGGAACTTCAAGTGCCTAATTGGTTGGCATATAAGTGCCGGCATTCGCCGGAAGCTCACACTGCGGTTTTCAAATGTCCCCAAATCGCGAACCTCCATACCCAACTGCTTCAAGAGATCAAGAACCTCCCAGTTGGTCCGGTAATGTATGGAGCTTTCAAAAAAACTTGTGTCGCGACCAAGCGCCCTGAGGTAAGCCGCACCCTTCTCCTTCGGAAAAAGAAAACTTGGCTTCCAAGGCACATGGTAATGTGCCTCCTGACGCCATGCCATGTAATTCGGGCAGATAATAAACATGATCCCACCCGGTTTCAGCAGGCGAACCGCTTTTTGCAATATGGATTCGCAGTCATGAATGTGCTCCAAGACATTCCACAGAGTAACGGCATCGAGTGTTTCAGGCGAAAGATTCACATCATGCGCATCTCCACATAAGTAGACTGACTGAGGGTCATCCTGAGGGCGCGCTTTTTTTAAACGCTCTCGAGCAAATTTAACCTCAAAAGGGGCGATTTCGAGCCCAATCGCATCAAGTCCTGAATTCCGGGCTGCAAGCACACAACTGCCAAAGCCAGAACCGATATCGAGCAGTTTTGCCCCAAATTTCAAGCGCGGAGCAACCACCTGGGTTGCATATTCAGCAAAAGCGAACCCAACATGATTTTCCAAATGAGATGAAATGGCTTCGGAAGTAAAAACGCCAGTGTATAATTTAATGAGGTAATCTTCTACCTCTTGCCTAGTTAAATTATCAATAAATTCCGTTTTCACGATTGCACCTCACGAAACCTCATTCTACTCCTGAGTCTTTCAATTAACGGTTCCATCCACTTTAAGTAACCTATTGATATTAGCAAACAGGCGAATGTCGATAGCAAAAAGTGAACATGACCATTAATTACAAATTTGTTTAAAGTAATAAGATTTACTAATCCCTCTGCGAAAAAATGTGTTAGGAAAATTGGGTATGCCAAATCACCCATATAATCATCATAATGGCTACCTTTCAACTGTTTTTTAGCGACTAACACAGAGAAAAGAAATAAAAAAATTGCGCTTGCACCGTAATAACCCAACCAATGACGCCCCCCACCCCAGCTCCCCACAAGCAATGGAAAAACGATGAACAAAGCAAAAATAATAAAAACAACTTTCTTGGGTATTTTATCTAAAAAAATAGTGGATCTGTTTTTATCTATAATAAAATAGATCACAGCACCAGCAGAAAAAAATAATGATGCAGCAGTCAACGGGTAGTATCGATCCCCGAAAGAATAATTATTTTCTACCATCCAAACGGTGTAAAAAACGCTAATTATGAACCACAAAAAAATTACCATCTGCGATCTACCAATAAAGGCAATGATCATGTAAAAAACAACTTCGACATAAAGCGACCATGCAGGAGGGATAAGAATGGTTGCGGAATCAGTTAACCTAAAAAGGGTCAAGTTGCTAAACCATTCGTTAGCATTTGTAGGAAGCCGTATAAGACTATAGACTTTAAAATATTCCGGAAATATAAAAACACATATAAAAGTCACCGTCAAGATAAGCAAATATAAGGGATAAATTCTAAGCACTCTATTTATTAAATACCGAAGCCTCCCTTTATCGCCTAAATAAACTTCATTTATAACTTTTGTCATTAAAAAGCCACTTACAATGTAGAAGCCAGTGACTGCGTGAGCGCCAATAGTATTCGCCGTTGGCAACCAGAGATGATTTAACAAAACCATCATCGCCAACACAAATCTGATAAATCCTAATCCCATACTATAACTAATTAATCATTGGAACGCTTAACACAAACGAGCAGGTGGCGAAAAGCAAAATTCCTTAGAAACCAACTACTCGACAACCACTCGTCTAACATGCGTCCAGAGATCCGTGTGGCCATGATGGTTTTCCACCTGGGATGCAAGAGCGGCCAAAGCCACCTTGGTTTACCCGCCCATAACGGGAGTAATTGGAACGCACGATGCTCGATCACTTCTAAACCATGTAATTTACAAAGGCGTAGCATTTCGGCTACAGAAATATGAAAGGAGGGCGGTAGCTCCGTATAAGATTTGACACAGATAGAATTCAGAGAATAAGAGTTTCCCAAATCTAATATACAACGCCCTTCCGTTTGAAGCACACGAGCAATTTCCTTTAAGACGTTGTGAAGCTTCGGAATTTGGTATAAAGCAGATAGTGAGTAAAGTGTAGCTACTGATTCTGAATCTAATGGAATATTAGTAGCATCTCCAACTTGGAAACAGACGTGGTCGATTGCTAAAGTTTCCGCTTTCATTCTTGCCTCTTCGATGAACGGTCGACTGAAGTCAATGCCGATACAACGATCTGACTCATCTTTCAGCGTGAAGAGGTGTTCTCCGGTGGCACAGCATAAATCAACGAGCAACCCGCTCTGGATATGGCGCTTGACAATAGAAAGTTTATCTGCAAGCAACCGGTCGGCATACTCCCGCGAGGCGACGTTGAGCCTGCTGCAAATTGTCTCCTTGCTGTAAATCTGCCCTGCCTCATAACTGTCTCTGATAGAATGCTCAACAAGATTTCCTGAGGCTTGGCGGGTATGGTTAGTAGTTGGCATTTAGTAAGTTAGAGATACACCCTCCATCACCTATGTTGCCCAAAATGCATTATTGACTTGATCGTGTTCGTCAAAGCATCTTTAGAGCGATCCAAGAAAGAACTCGCAGCGTCAATCGGCATAGATGAATGGGACCGAATCTGCAAATCGATTCCAGCGGCAAACAGACGATGCGGTTGCCCTCCAAACTTGGTTTTGAAAATAGTAAGCCCCTTCTGTTTCTGGGTGGCAGATTTTCCTGGGAAAATAGCTCCGCAGTCATACCACCGAAGACCCGAGGCTTTCGCGCCCATTATCGCCTCCCAGAAAAGAAGATAGCTGGCTCCGCTCTTGCCCGCTTCGGCATTAGAAGCTCCGGTATGGTAGCAACCTCCCTCCCCAAACCAACACGCATTGTGAAAAGCGATGGGCTGACCATTCGGGGACTTGCATTCCCACAAGACGGAATATCCATTGGGCGCCATATGCTTTGCGATTCCAAAAAAATATTCTTTTGGATGCGGTTCGACATTGGTCCGCTTGTATGTCTCACAGTGTAGCTCGTAGTAAGTATCGAGACGAGCACACCAGTCGCTACGATCAACAGTCATGCCGAGATTCTTGGCATTGCGTATCTGATAACGTGCATCTGCGGAAAGAGCCTCCCAAAGCGAATCTTGTGAAAGACTCAAATCGATGATTTGCGAAACGCCAGATTGGTCTTTTAAATCATAAAAGATAAATGGATTTACCCCACGCACAGCGCTCAGAGAGGTCTTTGTAACAGGCGATATACTTAATGAGAACTTTGCAGCTCCATGTTCATCCGCTAATTGAAGAGAGTGATCTAGTGCAGAAGCCATTATCTTTTTTCGCGCCTTGCCAACTAACCGCGCATCGATTATTGGACCTGCTCCTCCCCACCCAGATGAACCCATAGTCATGCTTCGCATATCAAGTTGAAGCGGGACAACAGCCACTAACTTGCCATCAACGCGCAATCCAAAACTATGGTCAACGAGTTTCCATAAATCAACGGACAAAATGAGCTCTTGCCAATCAAAAAGGCCATACGTCCAGCCATCAGGGGAAGCCAATACTAACTCATTCCATTCAAAGCGCATCAAATCAAATCGTTGCACTACTTTAATTTTTTTTTGCTGCAACATGACGCTATTTTAATATCCGAAAAGCTCTGGCATTTCTTTTCGAACTTGATTTTCTAATTGTCTAGCAAGACAGGGCTCAATTTCATCATTATATCCTCCAACTTTACCCTTGCGAACATGAAAAGCATTAGGATTATCTGAGGAAACTCGAGCTAAAAAACGAAACCCCGATGACTTATAAACCAGACTATGCCCTGAAGATTCCATTTTTTTCATATTACTAAATGACGCAAAATTTATTGATTCAGTAATAAACGATTCATCTACTGGCAACCCTATAAACTCAAGTAATTTTTTAAAACAAGCTGCTGGCCTTTGAATAACATCCTCATAACGCCATAGAAGAAAGGATGATGTTGTAGTATTATATTTTGCCCACAGCTTGTGAAATTTAATAAGCTTTTCTAAACCAAAAATTGGATCAAGTATAAATTCAGGAAGAGTTCCAGTATAACGACCGAGTTGAGCAAGCCGGACACTCTCATGCATGAATAGTGAAACCATGACATCTAATGGATGACGAGTCAGAAAAATAACTTTTTTGTTTTCATATGGTCTAATAACATTGTCATAACATAAATCACTCGCTGTCTGGTTTTCCCATAGAAGAGGAATATGAGTGAATATTCCGTGCGGAACTTTGGATGCAGTATCAGAAACATGTTCTGGCTCGAGTGAATCAAATAATGGAATATTATTTATACCATATACTAATGAAACATAATGACCAAGCATAAGGCGAGTCCATGTATTTCCAGTCTTGGGATAGCCGACTGCAGTGAACTCGAGATATTTTCTATTAAACATAGAACCCCGAAAAATATTCTTAATTTTTTCCTTAATAGGTCTTAGCATACTATTCAAACACTCCTATAAATCCAAGATGATTTGTGAACAGCTCCTTGGTATGCATCTAAACCAATGCCATCCAAATAACCACCTAATTCAACATGTATTTGCACTGCATTGGGCACACAGTCCAGCGATGTAAGAAGTGCACGTGTTCCAGCATAGTTGCCAAAGTCCAACATCAATCGGTAAGTCCCATCCCCTAAGCGGATATCCGGAACGACACACTCGACATAACCCGATTGCCTAAAATCAAATAAAGCTGGGGCATGAGTGCTGTGTATTGTAGCCACGCGCTCAGCAAATTCATTCTGGATAAGCACGGCGAAGTATGGATTGCTAACATGCGCCGCCTTGTAGCCAATTCGAACCATTAATGTTTCGCCAGTTTTAAAATGGCTAGCAGGCCTGCCGTCGGACTTGTGAGTCGATACCCATTCAAGCACTTTCTTTTCAGAATTCAGTCGACCTGCATTCGCAAGATTTTGGAATGGAACTGTTTCTTTAGCCAAGTTATCATTAGCATCAAAATGGTGAACTTTACGCATATATTTAGCAACGGCATCTTTAGAACTACCTTGAAAAACGCATTTGCCATCGTCTAAAATTATTCCGGTTCTGCACATACCAGATATCGCGCGAGCATTATGGCTGACAAAAAGTATCGTGCATCCCTCAGCAGCAATTCTAGCTATATTATCACGGCTTTTTTCACGAAAAGCAGCATCTCCGACTGCCATAACTTCATCTAATATAAGTATCTCAGATTTTAGCATTGAAACAACAGCGTAAGCAAGCCTTACATACATTCCACTGGAGTAACGCTTGACTGGGACATCAATAAATTTCTCTATCCCAGAAAAATCAACAATTTGATCGAACTTTGATTTAATTTCTACCCCCTTGAGACCCAGCAGCGATCCAGCCATAAAAACATTTTCACGGCCTGTTAGATCAGGATGAAATCCCGTCCCAACCTCAAGAAGTGAGCCAACGCGGCCCGATAGTTCGGCGCGCCCTTCCGTTGGAAATGTAACATTGGACAGAATCTTCAATAATGTGCTCTTGCCCGAGCCATTCTTCCCGAGAATTCCAAGAATCTCACCGGGTTGCACTTCAAAAGAAACATCTTTCAGCGCCCAAAAATAATCTTCACTCTTATCCCTTAAGAAAGGAATAAAATCCTTCAAGTGAGCAGTCAGTGAGCTAGGATTGCGCTTTTTCGGGATAAGGTAACGCTTACCGAGATTCTCGACGCGGACAGCAGGCCTTTTACTGGACATCGACACTGATCCTTTCCAACCTACCGAACACGGCAAGCCCAGCCCCTACTATCGCTACGGATTGCCCTATTGATATCCAGAAGTTGAGCGTCAGCGCAAATGGGGTATTGAGTAAGGCCCAGCGTGTCGCTTCCACAATCCAATACATCGGATTCATTTGGTAAAGAGGTTCAATGGCTGCTGGCACCAAAGTGGCGCTATAAACAATCGGGGTGGCATACATTCCAGCTTGTAAAACCAAAGAAAGAATGTGGCGAACGTCGCGGAATTTAACGGTGAGAGGAGCCAAGATAAGTCCGCAGCCTAAACCTAGCAACGCGGCCCCCAGCAAAATCACCGGTAACACTAAAACCTGCCAATGCGGCACGAAGCCGTAAACAAGGGATATAGCCAAAAGAATTCCGACAAGAATAAGAGCATCGAACAATTCACGCCCGACCACAGCAAGAGGCAGGATAATCCGAGGAAAATAAACCTTAGATATAACGCCGATGTTGTCCAGCAGGGAGGATGTCACTGCAGTGGTAGTTTTACTAAAAACCCACCAACCCACCAATCCCGAGAATGCAAATAGCGGATAGGGCAAACCGCCAGTATCAACCTTGATCACAAATCCAAAAACGAAGGTAAGAATAAGGAGTGAGCCCAAAGGCTCCGCCACTGACCACAAAATTCCCAGAAACATCTGCCGATAGCGCGAAAAGATGTGCCGCCGGACAAACATTAATAGAAGCTCGCGCCGCTGCCAAGCTGCAATCAAGCCGATACCAGGCCGCCGCTGGGGCGTGATAATAGTCATCGAATTATTCATTAGAAGATTCCCCAGAAATCACAACATGCCATCTGCAGAATCTTTTTGAATTATTGCAACAGCGTGGCATTTCTTAATTACATCGTTGAATTCATCATCAGATAACTTTTTAACTTTTTCAGAACAGGATTTAGCAAAAAGCTCTAAAGATGATTCTTCTCTATTTTCAAAAGGATTTTGCACAAGTCCTCCTCTACATGCATAAACAACTTTTGAATCGGGAGTAACCCTTATAACAACCCTATCCTGCTCTTGAGGTGTCTTGTATAACCAACCCACTTCAATAGAAATTTGGTCAATAGGCATAGTAAAATTTGTAAAAAAGAGTCGCGCTACAAACGCCCATCTGCGGCGCCAAGCAGCAAGATGCCTTTCACATCGAAGATGACAGATTTTTCTTGAGTGAAGGCTGCAATGCCGGCGACGCCGAGAGCAACAAATTGGCTGTGGCCGACGGCGAGAATCACGGCGGCGTATGCTCCATGTGCAGGAGCATCCCGAAGGCAGGAGATGCCATACTCCGCTTCGGCCTCATCGACCTCGATCCAAGGGTCGTAGATATCGACCTGAGCATTGTAGGCCTTGAGGCTCGCTATAATGTCCACGACCTTGGTATTGCGGACATCCGGGCAATTTTCCTTGAATGATAAGCCGAGAACGAGAATCCGACTGCCGATAACATCGATGCCTTTGCGGAGCATGAGCTTGATTGTCTCATCGGCAATATGGCTGCCCATGGAGTCGTTGATTCGGCGGCCGGCCAGAATCACCTCGGGATGGTAGCCGACTTCCTGGGCTTTGTGCGTGAGGTAGTAGGGATCAACGCCAATGCAATGGCCACCGACCAAGCCTGGGCGGAATGGGAGGAAATTCCACTTTGTGCCTGCGGCTTCGAGAACCTCAAGAGTGTCAAGCCCGAGCTTGTGAAAGATGAGGCTGAGTTCATTCATGAGCGCGATATTCACATCGCGCTGGGTATTCTCAATGACCTTGGCTGCCTCCGCGACCTTGATGCTGCTGGCCTTGTGGGTTCCGGCTTGGACGATTTCACCGTAGAGTTGATCCACGAGATCGGCAACCTCAGGCGTGGAGCCGGAGGTGACTTTTTTGATCGTGGTAAGGCGGTGTTGTTTGTCCCCGGGATTGATGCGCTCGGGACTGTAGCCGACAAAAAAATCTTGATTGAACTTGAGACCGGAGATTTTTTCGAGCACAGGCACGCAGTCTTCCTCGGTGCAGCCGGGATAGACGGTGCTCTCGTAGATCACAATGTCTCCGGCCTTGAGGACGCTGCCCACGGTCTCGCTGGCTTTGATCAGCGGCGTGAGGTCCGGACGGAGGTATTTATCGATGGGCGTGG
The DNA here is from genome assembly GCA_044375555.1 of Terrimicrobiaceae bacterium. Classification (GTDB taxonomy): domain Bacteria; phylum Verrucomicrobiota; class Verrucomicrobiia; order Chthoniobacterales; family Terrimicrobiaceae; genus UBA967. The sequence continues at coordinate 54,032 of JBILML010000017.1, read as the reverse complement.
GAACGGTGACGATGTAGATCGTGCAATCTTGGAGGTCTTGGCGATCGCATGAAAAGGAGAGATGCAGGGAAAGACGCAAATCCTTTGCAGAGACTTCCAGTGTAGAATCGATGCCGGAACCGAGCTCTTCGATGCGGTGTTTGTTGATATCGAAGCCGATGACTGGCCGTTTTTTCCCAAACTCAGCGGCAAGCGGGAGCCCTACATAGCCGAGGCCGATAACGGCCAGTTTTGCTTTTGTTAAATTAGGCGATTTCATTTGGTGTAATAGGAGCGATACCACTCCACGAAGCGACGGATGCCCTCTGTAACGGGCGTCGATGGCGCGAAGCCGGTGGCAGCTTTCAGCTCGGAGGTATCGGCATCGGAGGCCGGAACATCCCCTTGCTGGAGTGGCAAGAAATTTTTGATGGCTTGGCGGCCGAGGTTTTCTTCCAATGTCTCGATGTAGGTCATGAGTTGGACTGGCGAGCTGTTGCCTATGTTGAACACGCGGTAGGGCGCATCGCTGCGGGATGGATCAGGCTTCAAGGCATCAAAGGCAGGATCGGGCTGCGCTGGCCTGTCTAAAACGCGCAGAATGCCTTCGACGATGTCGTCTATGTAAGTGAAGTCGCGTTGCATTTTGCCGTGATTGAATACATCAATCGGACGGCCTTCAAGGATGGCCTTGGTGAACAGAAAAAGCGCCATGTCAGGTCGTCCCCACGGGCCGTAGACGGTGAAGAAGCGGAGGCCGGTGGTAGGTAGGCGGAACAAGTGACTGTAGGTATGGGCCATGAGTTCATTCGCCTTCTTGGTAGCGGCGTAGAGGCTGACGGGATGATCCACGCTATCGTGCTCGGAAAATGGCAACTTCTTATTGCCACCATAGACGCTGGAGCTGGAAGCATAGACCAAATGCTCAACGCTGTTGTGCCGGCAACCCTCCAAAATATTCATGAACCCCGAGACATTGGACTGGATGTAGGCGTGAGGATTCTCAAGTGAGTAACGAACACCTGCTTGCGCAGCCAAGTGCACGACTCGCTGCGGTTTTTCCTCTCGAAAAACTTGCTCGATGGCGGCTATATCTGCGACATCGGCTTTGAGAAAACGGAAGTTTCCACGAGCCAGCAGACGATCCAAGCGCGCCCGCTTGAGCGTGACATCGTAGTAATCGTTTAGATTGTCGATGCCCAGAACTTCGTCCCCGCGATCAATAAGCCGATGCGCGACATGCGAGCCGATGAAGCCAGCGGCTCCTGTAACTAAGATTTTCATTTAGGCAACCAAGATCGGCCCAAGAGCGAGAAGTCTAATATTCTCGGCAATAACCAAAAGAATATCCAGAAGGCTAATTTCGTTATCAGGTTGAGGTGTAGGTGTAGGGACGTTGTTTTGCATTTTTAAAGCTAAAGGGAATTTATTTTGCCGTAAAGAGGCGCGAGAAAACGCGAAAAAAGAAAAGTCGAAGAAATTGTTGCGTCTACTTTACAACCAAATCTGATCTATCGAGTTCGGTGTCTTTCAGAATTTGAAGGAGCAACCCTGGTCCAAGAGTTTCTCCAGCATGCACGGGAACAACACTGCACCGACCGTCCTCATGCCTAATGAAATGATGGCTTCCTTTAATGCGTATAACTTGAAATCCATGCACGGCGAGAATCTTGATGAGCTCTTTACCTTTGAGATTAGGTAATTTAAGCATGGTCAAACTGCTACGCGCTGAACGCCGACAAAGTCTCCACTAACATACGGTTCTGTTTCAACTTCAAGGCAAAGTTCGATTGCTTCACGAACTCTTTCCATTAACTTGTCAAGGGACTTGGCTTGAGTGTGGCACCCTCGTAGGGCGGGAACCGATGCAACAAAATATCCTTCTGCATCGCGCTCGATCAGGACGCTGAACTCCTGTGGTTTGGTTTTCATAGTTTTAAATTAGCAGGGAACATTGCAGAAACAAGGTCAATCAAAATGAGCTAAATGAGGCAAGAATGGACTAGTCAAAAGAAATTGCGGATTGCGGATTTTACCACACATTTAGGGTCAGTTCCACATTTTGTTATATTGATGCATGTTTTTCCCCTCTAACCATGCACAACTAAATAAGAACGACTTAGCTCTACATAGCAAGCATCTTGAAAAGCATTTATTATTACAGATAAATGATTTCTAAAGAGTTTGAGAAGTTCTACATTTGGAATATTCCCAGTTGAAACAATCAAAATTTTTCTTGGACTGTTGTGAAGAAGGTGACTTATTACGAAATCATTATCTTTCGATACAACAACCATATCTTCGAGATCTGCAATCCGCCTGATTTCATTGTCTGATGTATGGTTCTCACGCGGCAAGTCACGAGTGTGAATAGCATGGTGCCCGTTCTTGACAAGTTCTTCTGCGAGGATTCTCGGCAACTGCGCATCAATCAAGAACCTCATGCAATGACAAGAGATTCAAATCGTTTTGAACGGCTCACCCGAGCACCAAACGCAAATGCAGCACGAATATCATCTTCTTCGAGATCGGAATAATCTTTCAGAAACTCTCCAACACTTGTTGGACCGCTCAACATTTCGAGAATGAACTCAACTGGGTATCGCAATCCTCGAATACAAGGCTTACCATGGCAGATGTGTGGATCTATAGTGATGCGTGATAATAAATCTTTTTCGGACATAATTTCAACTTTCTAGAACACTCATACATTTTGGTTCATCTGCAATAATTTTCAATACATGAAGCCCCATGTCTATTTTCGGCTATCTATTTTCAAGGCGGAAAGTGAACAATCTTCCTGTTGGAACCTCGGGGTTGGTATCCAGCCAAGCCGCCAAAGATTGAATTGCAGCCGCATCTATGTCCCTGTCCCTCACACGCAGTAGCAGATGCTCAAAGAAGAGTGGCCGCGGGATGTTGCTTCGCTGTATTTTCGCCATTACGAACCGTAGAAGCCCTCGGTGATCTTGGCCACCAGCCGATCGGCCTCGGCAGGGTTTTTTTGGCCCGCCAGACGATGGGCGAGTGCTCCGAGTTCCTCGGGGGACATAGGCTCGGCGACGAGCTTGATCTTGAGACCAACAGCTTGGGCTGCACGGCTCATGGATCGGAATGTGATGGATGTGTTCCGGGCATCAAGAATCCGCCGCACGGCGGTTCGAGCGGTGCCCATGCGCTCGGCCAAAGCAGCGATCGAGAGGTTGTCTTCCTTCATTCTCTGTCGAATCGAGGCGGTTAGGGAACGCTTGAAATTAATGTTTGCCGTGGTGCTTCTCATGCCTTTCAGGATGGTTCAAAATTGAACCGATGTCAATAAATAAAAGAAAAAATGCGAAGGGGAAAAACGGAAAACGCGGTGCGCAATAAGTGGCGTGTGAAGCAAAAGCTGAAAGCTGAAATGGAGACACAAGGGGGCCTTCCACCTGCGCACTGCGCGACTCCGGCGTGACTTGGGAGAGTGGCTGGTAGCGAGTAATTTGTAGCGGGCAGAAATGAAGGGTAGTCGAGAGACCAGCGTCCAGAGGCGAGGGTCGAGGAAAGATTGGGCGCAAAAGACGCAAGAAGTTACGAAAAAAGAATGCTACCGAACAGCTTTTTTTCCAAACCCAACAATCGTTCCGTTCCATAAACTTTGGCACGGCGCGCAGCCTTCACGCCGCCGCGCTTGAGCGCATTAAATATGCCTTTTCGCGTTTAGTTTTTCCAGAATTCAAAATTCGCCAGCAGTGGCGAGTGACGGAAATGGTCAAAATATTGTTGCGATCGATACGAGAGAAAATCCCTCTTTTCCTGCCGAAGAGGCAAGGTTTTTATCAAGTGTGACAAATGGCAATTCCGGCACTTGAATCCCGGCAAAAACTAAGGCGCTGGCGAGTTGCAATGAGTCGGCCGCACGGAGTGGGTGAGTCATCAGAAGGCGACGAGCGATCCGACGGACTTCAATGCCAGGCTGAACCTCGTAAGAACAGCTTAGTATTTTTTCCAAATTGTATTCCGCGTAAGACACGGCTGTGCGATCCAAGCCCCCCTCCCTCTCCTTTCGAGCAAGAGCAGAGAGGCACTCAGCCTCAGTTCCCCACCAAACCACCATTTCCTCATCAGATTTTTTGAGATCTATGAGAAACTGCGAGGTGCTTTCCTTGACTATCAGCGGAAGAATCGCCGAACTATCCCAAAACCTCATCGCCCAGTTCCCCTCTCTTCCAGCAGCAAGTCGGAGAGCTGAGGGCCACCCATCGATTCGATAGGGGGGGCGTTGACAGCCAGCGTCGATTCCAATCGAGGTCTTTTCAATTGCCCGAGTTTTGCCAAATGAGCTACTCGGGCAGACCAATTTCCGTGAATATGAGAGGGCCTAAAAGGGATGAGCATGGCCACTGGCGTATCCCTATCCGAAATGACAACCTCATCGCCACAAGCGACTTTTTCGATATACTGGCTGATATTGTTTTTGATTGTGGATATGTTGGCCTGAATCATTTTAGCATTATGGCCCAATACTTCGAATTGTCAACTGACTTTAGCCCCAAATTCCTTAGCTTGGGCTGGAAGAAAAAACTTTCGCCGGGTTTCACCTGAAATGCCTTTGGGTCAAGGAAACTCGTCGTCTTTGAAATCCTGATGCTTGTCTCCGGTCTTGACGAGTATGTGAATGCGCTTGAGGGAGTAGCGGTTGGTGGAGGGACCGTAGTGGTCGTTCAGGAAACGCAGGAAGTCGGCAAAGGCTTCGATCTCTCCGCCTTCGGTTTCCTGATAGCAGATTTCTTCGGTTTCGCCTTCGGGGTAGTCGTGTGCGACGCGAAGGAGGGCCCCGTTATTGGTGTGGCGGATTTCGAATTTCATCGGAATTCAAATCGAACCGAAAACTGGAGGGATTTCGCGGGCGGCGGCGCGCAGACTGAGGTGGCGTTGGCGGAGATCGGCATCCAGTTCAGCTTCGCATAATGGGGATTCAAGGATTTCGCAGACGAGGCATTTGTTTTCATCGAAGCGCTGGGAGTGAGGGTGCTCTGGGCTTTCCCAATGGGCGAGCAGGCGGCGGCGGGCTTCGGGGTTTTTCCAAAGCAAGCGGCCATATTCGAAGCGCGCGATGTCGCGATAGTTCGGGTATTTTCCCCAAGGGGTTATGGAAGTTGAGTGGCCCATTCGGAGTGCAATTTGTCGCGGGGCTCGCCGCGTTTCAACTTTGGATGCAGGAGGTCTGGGACAGAGGGAACCACCGCCAGCAGATTGCCGTAGTTTTTTCGGGAGGCGCGGTCCCGCCAACCGGGGAGCATTTCGTTCAGGACTTGGGCTGGCATCAAGTTCACATGCCAGCCGTGCTCCTTCTCAAACTCGCTTCCGATCATGGCCTCGTATCCGAGGAAGGCCACTTCGTCGCTGTCGGTCACGGGATCGACATCCATGCTGTTTTCGGGGAGCGGTATTTCGATTCCCGCTTGCGCTGCGTGCCACAACAAGCCTCCAGACCCGATCAAAACTAGCTCGGCGGGTTCTTGGATTTTTCCGCCCCAGTCTTGGAGCCAGTTTTCGACTTGGGAGGGAAAGCGAAGTTCGCGGCGGGGCATCGTTTAATTCAAGCCGATTCTACCCACGACTTCCTCCGCGATGGCTAGGGAGGCGGTGGCGGCGGGGCTGGGGGCGTTGATGACATGGAGGGCGCGGGGTTTTTGGACCATGTGGAAATCTTGAAGGAGCGTGCCGTCGCGGGACATGGCTTGCGCGCGGACGCCTGACCCACCTGGGGCGAGGTGCTCAGCGCGGATTTCGGGGACGAGTTTTTGGAGGGACTGGGCGAAGAGGGTTTTGCTGAGGGATCGGCGGCCTTCGTCCCAGACCATCGAGGGGTAGCGGCGGAGGAAATTCCAGAGGCCGGGGAAAGCGAGGATTTCGGCGGCTTCGCGGGGATGGATGTTGGTCTTGCGGTAGCCTTCTCGGGCGATGGCGAGGACGGCGTTTGGGCCGGCTTCGATGCCGCCGTGGATGAGGCGGGTGAAGTGGACGCCGAGAAAGGGGAAGGCGGGGTCGGGCACGGGGTAGATGAGGTGGCAGACGAGGTGGCGCGCTACGGGGGCGAGCTCGAAATATTCGCCACGGAAAGGGACGATGCGTATGTCATTTTTTGTGCCGGCGAGGGCAGCGATGCGGTCGCTGAAGAGGCCGGCGCAGTTGAGGAGATAGCGGGCTTCGAAATCACCGGCGGGGGTTTCGAGGACCCAGCCGCCGAGGTTGTCGTGAATGGCTGTGACGCGGGCGTTTTTTTGGAAGGTGCCGCCGAGGAGTTCGATTTCGCGGACGAGGGCGTCGCAGACGGCTTGATAATCGACAATGCCTTCTTGTGGGGCGCGGAGGGAGGCGAGGCCGGCGGCGTGGGGTTCGATCTCGCGGAGTTGGGCGGCGTCGAGCCACTGGAGGCCTTCGAGGCCATTTTGCTGGCCGCGGATTTCGAGGTCACGCAGGCGCTCGACTTCGGCTTCGCTGGTGGCGACAACGACCTTGCCGCAGATCTCATGGGCGACGGAGTGCTCGCGGCAGAAGTCGGTCATGAGCCGGATTCCGCGCACGGCGAGGCGGGCTTTCAGCGATCCGGGCTTGTAGTAGAGTCCGCAGTGGAGGACACCGCTGTTGTGCGTGCTCTGGTGGCGGCCGGGACCATCCTCTTTTTCAAGAACGCATACTGAAGCACCCGGTTTTTTCAGGAGCAACTCGCGGGCGACGGCGAGACCCACGATGCCTCCGCCGATGACGATGAAGTCGTGTTTTTTCAATGGTCACTCACCATCATAGCCGGTGGTGAAAATTCTCTTCACCCGCGCGTGGACTTGTTCTTCGGTCCAGTCGGGGTGTTGGGCGCGGAGGGCGCTTTTTTTGATTTCCCACGCTGTGTCATAAAGCTCGCGGGCGATGGCGAATTTCTGCGCGGGAGTCATTTTGCGGATGATCTCGCGCTGGATGCGGTCCGCTTCGGCCACATGGGGTTTCATGGGAGCTTGCGTTGCCAATGCGCTAGGGCGCGACCAAAGGAGACGAGTTCGCGGATCAGGGAATTGTAACGGCCATAGGCGTTGCCGCCTTCCTTTCGCAGCAGATCGTAGAGGACGAGTTCCGCCTCGGAGAAAGGTGGGTCGCCCTCGACGAGGCCGGCTTTACGAAATTTTCCAAAGGCGATGGCGATGAGGCAGGAGGAGATCGTGGTTTGACCAGCGCGCCAGTCCTGGAGCCCCTCGAGCATCCGCTCGCCCCCTGGAAGAGTGCGGATTTGGGCAGGGGTTGGGGTCATGGATTGCGGCAAAAATCCTCAACGGTTTTTGTGAAGAATAGCTCGTCGATGGCCGGGAATTTTTTCAGTTGAGGGCGGATTTGAGTGAAAAGTTCGAGGAGTTTTTTGGGATCCACGAGGCGTTGCTTTTTGAATTCGAGAACATCGTTCATGTCGCGCTCATGTCCGCGTTCCAGCTTGGCGAGGACTTGGCTGTAAAAGTCAAAATGATGAAATTCTACTTGTCCCGAGCGCTGGATGAATGGACTGCGTTCGCGCCAACCGGGAAGTTCGGGAATAAAAAGATCTGGACTGGCCAATTCGACATTCGTGTCGAGCGTGTCCTTTAACTCCGCGATCGCCTCGAAGAATCCCAGCGGTTCGGGGTCTGCCTTGATATCGATATCGATCGTTTTTTCGCGCCAACCGAACAGGAGCGCTGTTGCACCACCTGTCAGGTAAACCGTTCCTGGTCCCCCAACCCGCTTTCCAAGGGCCTCCATGAACGCCACGAGCTTTGCTTTGTCGGCATCGAGCCTCACGGGTATTTCTCGCAGGTCGCGAAGTTCGCAGCGACGGCATCCTTCGGTGAAACGAGCGGATCGATGCCGACGGGGAGCGGCCAGTGGATGCCGACGGCGGGATCGTTCCACAATAAGGCGCGCTCGGTTTCGGGGTGGTAGGAGTTCGTGCACTTGTAGTGGAAATCCGCCACCTCACTGAGGACCAAAAATCCATGCGCGCAACCCGGCGGCACCCAGAGGCGCTCGTGGGCCTCACTGGTGAGCATGTAGCCATCCCATTTGCCAAAGGTCGGGGAGCTTTCCCGAAGATCCACCAATACATCGAACACCGTGCCGGAGGTGACCCACACGAGCTTCCCCTGGGCCGCCGACCCGCTCTGGTAGTGCAAGCCACGGAGGACATACTTCGAAGAGCGACTGTGGTTGTCCTGCACGAAATCGGCGTTAATTCCCAGCTTGGCGAAGGTTTCCTTGTTCCAAGATTCGAGGAAAAAACCGCGCGCGTCGCCGAAAACTCGCGGCCGGAGCAGGAACGCCCCGTCGATTTTTGTGGGATAGCTAGTCATGGAAAAATTCGGAATTTGGTGCTCAGTCTTGGGGATTTAAGGACTGATTCTCCACGCGAAGCCGTTTGGCGCGGTTTTCCGCGAACCGCTCGTGGAGTTTTTGCATCTCCTCCATCCAAATAATCTTCTCTCGGAGCGATGTCTCTAAACCCAAGAGCAAGGAATACAATTCCGCACCTTCATAGGTGCACCATTTCCAACCGGGATGGTTTGCCAAATCTGGGTTCATGATTTGTAGGGAGCGATTTTTTGAAGAGCCTCCAAATCAACCTGATCCTTGAGACGATTCGCGGTCCGCTTCATTTCCAAAAGCACTTCAAGTCCTATAATACGCGCATTGATCCCTGGAGCAACTGGCTCCTCGATAGATCGATCGTATTCGAAGTTGAAGTCGAAAGGCTCGTAAACAAAAATATCAATTGGAGTGGTTTTGTGCTGATCACTGTGCAACTGAAAAACAAGCATCCCCTTCTCACTTCTCCATGATTCCCTTTGTATTGGATCGGAAAATTGCTCTATGGAAACGGGGATTCTGGGTGCATAGCCAAGCCCTCCCAAAGCTTTCATACCTCTGAGCATTCCGTATGGAGCTGGATAACCATATCCAAATCCACCGTTGTGCGTTGATACCCGTGCGCATTCACCGCCAAGCCGCCCACGATCAGGTATCGCACCTCGGCCGCGTTCAACGCTGCGACCACGGCCTCCACACTTCTTAATTCCATTTCAAATATCGATTTACCGCATTTATCCCAAGCAAGCTGCCGCCCTTGGTCATCGGGTGATCCCGGCGAACCTTGCTCAAACTCCAAACTGTCTCCGCGTTTTTCACGGAATTGAGCGCCACCGGAGCGGCGCCGTAATTTTCAATGAACCAAAAACTTGAGTATCCAAGGGAGCATCTCCTCTCCGCGCTCGAGCCAGTGTTTCAGCTTCTCCAGGCGCTCTTCCGCCGCCGCGCGGTCCATGGGGGACATCTCTTCGGCCAAGGACTCCATCGTCTCGATGCGCTGGAGGGCCCGATCGAGCCGGGGCTGCAAATCCTCCTTGATAAATGCCGTCGCAAATTTGCTGAGTTCCAAGTCTGCCGCGAAGTGGTCCCGCCGCTCGCCCGGCACATACACCGCCTTCACCGCCCCCACTGAGCGCAACACCTTCAAACCCTGGCTCGCCGCTCCCAGACTGATTCCCAACCGATCGATGATCTCCTCCATCGACAGTGCGCGGGGTGACACAAAGAGCACTCCGTAAATTTCCCCGATCGATTTCTGAAGCCCTATCAGCTTGAAAAACCCGATGAACATCTCGATCGACTCCACCTCCAACTCCGACAAGGCGGAGGTCTCAGGGGCGGTTTCTTTGAGTCCGGCGGGCATGTGCTCAATATCTAAACAGCGCACTTCATCTATTTCAATAAAAAATGAAATAAAGTCGCCGAGAATTTCTCAACCGCATTCCTTTGACGAACCGACTGCGTTGCCTTTTATGTTTCGGTCATGAAAACCATCACACCAACCGAGCTGAATGCACTCCGCCAAGCCGGCACCACCTGCGCGCTTCTCGATGTCCGCACCCCCGCCGAACACGAAAAAATCCATGTCCCGGGTGTGCATTTGGTTCCGGTAGATGACCTCGACCCCGAGGTTCTCGCCAAGACGAACGGATTTTCAAAGGACAAGACCATCTACATCCTCTGCCACTCGGGGGCGCGGGCCGAGCGCGCTGCTCGCAAGATGGAGGGCACGGGCTTCCAAGATTGCGTGGTGGTCTCTGGCGGAACATCAGCTTGGGCGGCTGCGGGCCTGCCGGTGAACCAAACCGAGCGCCGGGCGCTCCCACTCAACCGCCAAGTCCAACTCGTCGCTGGCGCGATGGCTCTCGGGGGAGCGGCGCTGGCTGTCACGGTGAATCCCGCATGGGTTTTCCTCTCCGGCTTTGTGGGCTTCGGCCTGATGCTCGCGGGTGCCACGGATTTCTGCCCCATGGCCATCCTGCTCGCGAAGATGCCGTGGAACCAAGGGTCCAAAAAAACAAGTTGCTGCTCGGCTTGAGCGGCGGCTTCAGCAGCTGAGTCGGAAAAACGACTCTGCCGTGCGTGTGGTGGTGGCGGCGATTTCTTCGAGCGTGGCGCCTCGGACTTCGGCGATTTTTTCGGCGACGAATCGGGTGTGGGCAGGTTCGCAACGCTTGCCGCGATGCGGCACCGGCGCGAGATAGGGGCAGTCTGTCTCGACCATGAAAGCGTCTGCGGGAATGGCCGCCACGACCTCGCGAACGAGTTCGGCGTTTTTGAAGGTGACGATGCCTGTGAAAGAAACGAGGTGGCCGAGCGCGAGGATTTCGTGGGCTTGGTCGGGCGTGTTGCCGAAGCAGTGAAAGACGCCGCGCAGCTTGCCGGTGAAGTCTTTCAAAATCGCCAGCGTGTCGTCCCAAGCGTCGCGTTGGTGAATAACGACATTCAGGCCGAGTTCGGCGGCGAGATCGAGTTGGGCCGCGAAAGCCTCGGCTTGGGCGGATTTGTAGGCACCATCGATGATCGCCGCCTCAGCATCCTGCGACATCTCGGCTTGGAGCGCGCTGATGGCTGGGGCGGACGAGAGTTTTTCCGAGGGCAGGCGGTGATAGTCGAGGCCGGTCTCGCCAATCGCAGCGACCTTGGGATGCGTAGCGAGGGCGCGAATCTCGGCCAGCCAGTCGCCCTTTTCGTCGTCCACATTGGTGGGATGGAGTCCCACGACGGCGTGGATGTTTTCAAACTTCTCGGCGAGCGCTACGGCGCGGCGACTGCTTTCCACGCCGGTTCCGATCGTGATGACCCTCGTGACTCCAACCGCGCGAGCCGCTTCGAGGATGGCGGGGAGGTCGTTGGCGAAATCGGGATAGTCGAGGTGCGCGTGGGTATCAATGAGCATGGCGGGAGCTTGGCGGAATCAGGGCTGCGTGGCGAGCGGGGGCTTCATCACGCGCGGGGATGGAATTTTTTAATCACCGCTTTGAGGCCGCTGTTCTCGACATGCGTGTAGATTTGCGTGGTCGAAATATCGGCATGGCCGAGGAGTTCCTGGATGATGCGGAGGTCGGCGCCACCCCCGAGCAAGTGCGTGGCGAAACTGTGCCGCATGAGGTGAGGGTAGACATTCACCTCGAGGCCGGCGCGGGCCGCGTATTGCTTGATGAGTTGCCGGATGCGCGGAGTGGTGAGTTTTTTTCCTCGGATCGATAGAAAAATCTCGGCGCCGGTTTTCTTGGTGACGAGTTCCGGACGCTCACGATCGAGGTAGGCGCGAACGGCGGCGGCTGCGGGCTTGCCGACTGGGACAAGGCGGGTCTTGTTGCCTTTGCCGGTGACGCGGATGAATCCCGAGTCGAGATCGATATTTTCGAGCCGCGCATCGCATAACTCCGAGACACGCAGTCCGCTCGAGTAGAGCAGCTCCATCATCGCCCGGTCGCGCAGGCCCAGCGGGTCGTTCGGCCCGATGCTCTCGAGGAGTTTTTGCACCTGCTCGGGGCGGAGGGTTTCGGGAAGATGCTTTTCCGGACGCGGCAGCACAAGGGTAGCCGCAGGATTCGAAGGCCAAGCGCGGCGGGCTGTCAGAAAACGAAAGAAAATCCGGATCGCAACCGCATCGAGTCGCACGGACGAGGCCTGCAATCCCGAGCGTTTTCGAAAAATCAGAAAGTCGGTGATCTGTGTCTGCTCGACGGACTGCCAGTCACGGACCGGCGTGTTTTTTTCCACCCAACCCAAAAAAATATCCAACGAGTATTGAACGAGAAGTTGGTAACGCTCGGAGAGGCCGCGCTCGGTGGCCAGATGCATGAGGAATTCTTCGATGTCGGACTTCATCGTCTCGCGGAGCTTCCTTCATCCCCGTCAGGCGTGGCGAATAATTTCGCCCGGTTTTTGCGTTGAGGATCGGAAGGGCATGCTCCATGGTTTCCAATTGTCATGAAAACCCTCTCGATCGCATCGGCCATTCTCATCGCATCCGCCTTGGCGGCTTTTTCACAATCCCCGCTCGCTCCCCTACCCCCCGACGGGTTCGTAACGCTTCAGCAAATCGTGCAGGATTTCACCAGCCAGCCCGATGATGCCCTCCAAAAATACAACGGCATGCGAATCTGCGTTTACGGCCGCGTTGGGAAAGTCGAGCAGTCGGATGACGATGACGCCGATCCACTGGCCGTCACCATGCAACTCCAAAATCAGACCACGCCCGCTGTGAAGGCTTATTTCGATCAGGACGACATTCCCGGAGTGGTCGATGTCGTGGACGATCAAAACAAAGCCACCATTTACCACCGAGACTGGGCAGGCAATCTCTCAGATCAAAAATCCTTCATCGTCGGAGGTGAGAATGCCGCCATTCGCGGCACTTTCGACAACTTCGTGGTCGGCGACATCGTTCTGAAAAACAGCTTCAAACTCTCCCCCGAAGCCCTCTCGCAGAAGCTCTCCGAGCACGGCATCTCGACCGAGTAATTTGAGCGATTTCATTTATCCAAAAAATTACGATGTCATCGTCATCGGGGCCGGGCACGCCGGCATCGAGGCGGCGATGGCTGCCTCGCGCCTGGGTTGCGAGACGCTCCTCCTAACCCAAAACGCCGACACCGTCGGCCAGATGTCGTGCAACCCCGCGATCGGCGGTTTGGCAAAGGGCCACATGGTCCGTGAAATCGACGCCCTCGGGGGAGCCATGGGCCTCAACACCGACGCCACAGGCATCCAATTCCGAATGCTCAACGCCACCAAAGGCCCGAGCGTCCGAGCCCCCCGCGCCCAGTGCGATAAAAAAGCCTACCAATTTCGCATGAAGGCGATCCTCGAGCGCGAACCCCGCCTCGACATCAAGCAGGCGAATGTCACCCGCCTTGCGATTGGCGACAACGGCGTCGGAGGCGTGGAAACTAATCTGGGTCTGCGTTTCAATGCCCCCTCGGTGGTCGTGACGACCGGCACTTTCATGCGCGGTCTACTCCATGTCGGCTTGAGAAACCAAGCCGGCGGCCGACTCGGCGATACCGTCTCGACCTTCAGCGATTGCCTGCGCGAACTGGGCTTCGAGGTGGCGCGCTTCAAGACGGGAACCCCCTGCCGTCTTCTCGCTAAGAGCATCGATTTTTCCAAGTGCGAGCGTCAACCAGGCGACACCCCTCCCCCGCTTTTCAGCTACATCGCGGATACGATCCGGCGCGGCGAGGACGATGTCCACACGCTCAACGAATGGCGCGACGGGGAATTCCACGCCCGTCAGATCGATTGCTGGATCACCTACACCAACGAAACGACCCACGAAATCATCCGCTCGAATCTCGACAAATCCCCCCTCTACTCCGGAAAAATCGAAGGAGTCGGCCCGCGCTACTGCCCGAGCATTGAGGACAAAGTCGTCAAATTTGCCGAAAAGCCGCAGCACCAACTTTTCCTAGAACCCGAGGGACGCCACACCGACGAGATTTATGTGAATGGCATCTCCACGAGCCTGCCATTCGAGGTGCAATACGCCTTCATCCGCAGCGTGCGCGGCCTCGAGAATGCCGAAATCCTCCGCCCCGGCTACGCGGTGGAATACGACTACTGCCCACCCACCCAGCTCCACACAACTCTCGAGACGAAGCGCCTGCCGGGCCTCTATTTTGCGGGCCAAATCAATGGCACCTCCGGCTACGAGGAGGCCGCCGCGCAGGGACTCGTCGCTGGCGCGAACGCCGCTTTGAAGTGCCTGGGCAAGCCACCGCTCACCATCGCCCGGCACGAGGCCTATATCGGCGTGATGCTCGACGACCTCGTGACGCGCGGCACGCCCGAGCCCTACCGGATGTTCACCAGCCGAGCCGAATACCGTCTCCTTTTGCGGCAGGACAACGCCGACCTTCGCCTCACCGGCAAGGCTATCGAACTCGGACTCGTCGAGGGCGAACGCGCCACTCGCTTCGAAGCGAAAAAAAACCAACTCGCCGAGTTGCGTGCCCGCCTCGGCGAATTTCGCATCGACTCTCTGCCTCTCGAGCGCTGGCTCAAGCGCTCCGAAAATACCTGCGCCACCCTCCCCGCCGACATCCGCTCGAAATTCCCCGATCCCGTATGGGAGCAACTCGAGACCGATCTGAAATATGCGGGCTACATCCAGCGCCAAGAGGATCAGATCGCTCGCACCGCCCGGCACGAAAGCAAGCCGATCCCTGATTGGGTCGACTTTTCCAAAATCAATGGCCTCCGCTTCGAAGCGATCCAGACTCTTTCCAATGTCCGCCCCGAAACGCTCGGTCAGGCCGCGCGCTTGAGCGGAGTCACACCCGCCGACATCGCCCTGCTCGGCATCTGGATCACCCGAGGCCTCGAAAAACCATCCAAACCATGAACCGCATCGACGAAAAATTCCAAATCCTTCGCACCGCCAAAAAAACCGGCTTCATCGCCTACATCACCGCTGGAGACCCCAACCTCCAATCCACCCCCACTCTCGTCGCCGCCCTCGAAAAATCCGGTGTGGATATCGTGGAACTCGGCATTCCGTTCTCCGATCCCCTTGCCGACGGCGCCACCATCCAAGCCGCCTCCGGACGCGCCATAGCGGCTGGCGCCACGGTTGCTGGCGTGCTCGATGCCATTCGCGAAATCCGCAAGACCTCACAAATCCCCATAGTCCTCTTCACCTACCTGAATCCGATCTACATCTATGGATTCGACCGCTTCCATGCCGACGCCTCGGCCGCCGGGGCCGATGGCCTGCTCATCCTCGACCTCCCGCCCGACGAAGCCGCTCGCAACGCGGAGTTGATGAAATCCCACGGTCTCCTCTCGATCCGCCTCATCGCGCCCACGACCCCACCGGAGCGCATGGAACTCATCGCGAAGTCCGCCGAAGGTTTCATTTACTATGTCTCGCGCGAAGGCGTCACCGGCGAACAAGCCAGCCTCTCGGTTGGCATCGCGTCGCAAGTCGCCGAGATCAAAAAATACACCACGCTCCCCGTGGCCGTCGGCTTCGGTATTTCCACTCCCGACCAAGCCGCCGAAGTCGCCCGCGAGTCCGATGCCGTGGTCGTCGGAAGCGCCATCGTCCGCCGCATCGGCGAGCATGGCTCCGCCCAAAACCTCCCCGAAAAAATCATCGAATTCGTCAAACCAATCGCCGAGGCGATTACTTCAACGAGCCAGCACAACCCTTGACCAAATAGCACGAAAGAGCCACTTTCGTGCCATGGCTAAATCAGCAATCCTTCGCGCTCGAGTGGACTCCGCCAAAGCAACAGCTGCCGAGAAAATTTTCTTAAAACTCGGCATCTCCGCCGGTGAAGCCATCAATCTGTTTCTGGCCCAAGTCTGCATCCAGAAGGCCATCCCATTTCCCTTGTGCACACGCCCACGCCTCGATTTGGAAAATGCAACGCTTCAGGAGATCGAGGAGCGCTACGCGGAACGAATCCGAAACGCAGAGACGGCTTCGGCGTTAGCCGAAAAACCCGCCCGTCGCTTTAAGACCTCTGCCGAAGCACTTCGTTCGCTTCACGGTTGATGCGCGAGATCACGCTGACCAGTCAATTCAAGCGGGACCACAAGAAGCGCTCCCGCGACAAGGGACTCGACGCGCTTTTGGAAGACATCGTCACACGGCTGGCGGATGGAAAATCCTTGGATGCTAGATGGAGGGACCATTCCCTGAAGGGAGGATTTGCAGGCTGCCGCGAATGCCATCTCAAGCCCGACCTTCTTCTCATCTATGTCCAGACGGATGATGAGCTGCGCTTGGTGCGACTCGGAAGCCACAGCGAGTTGTTTGCCTAAACCAGTTGATGGCTTTCGGGCTGCATCACCACTTCACTCAAAACCAGGTGCGGCGGGGCATCGATCGCTTGCTGGATGAGGTCGGCGGCGGTTGAGACCGGAATCATTTTGTCGCGCTGGACGGCCATTTGGATTTTGTCCCAGAAGGGCGTGTCCACCCCGCCAAGATGGAACAGACAGAATCGCAGGCCGGAGCGTTGGTATTCCTGGGCGAAACATTTCACCATGCCCGTGACCGCATATTTGCTGGCGACATAGGCCGAGGCATTGCGCATCGGGGCCTTGCCGAGGATGCCGGGGATTGTGATGAGGAGGCCTTTTTTCGCGGCGGACATTACCTTGCAGGCTTCCCGCATCAGCAAAAAGGTGGCCCGCGTGTTGACATTCATCACTTGGGTGAATTCGGCATCGGTCGTGTCGGCGGCGGGCTTGATCAAGCCGATGCCCGCGCAGTGGACGACCACATCGATTGAGCCGAATATTTCGACAGCGGCGGCGACAATTTTTTCGGCGGAGCCGGGGGCGGTGAGGTCGGCGGCGAGATGCGAGCCGCAGGCAAGGGCGGCGAGTTTTTCCTCCGAGCGTCCGGTGAGAAATACCGAGTCGCCACGGGATGAGAGGCGTTGAGCGAGTTCCGCCCCGATTCCACTCGAGGCGCCAGTGATGAGAATATTGGCCATGATCAACCCTACGATTCAGCGTCGCGGGGGGTTGTCTAAATCGCACCTTGCTCCCGCCACGATCGGGTTTAGTTTTTTCGCCGATGGCGGACGGTCGCTCGGTTTGTGCTGCGAAGCACGAGCAGAGAGGAAAGTCCGGACACCACAAGGCAGCATGCCGCGTAGAACGCGCGGGAGGCCGGCGTGAAAGCCCCGGTCGACGGACAGTGTCACAGAAAACAGACCGCCCTCTGGCGCAAGCCGGCGGGTAAGGGTGAAAAGGCGGGGTAAGAGCCCACCGCCCCGAGCGCAAGCGAGGGGGCACGAAAAACCCCATGCGGTGCAAGACAGAACAGGAGGGATCGGGTCGCCTGCCCGATCTCCGCGCAAGCGGAGAACCTTCCGGGTATTGGTCGCCGTTCCGCAAGGAACCGCCGCCGGCGCGAGAGCCCCGGCGCCGAGACAAATGACCGTCCAGACCTGCGGCGTGAGTCGCGGGTTGGACAGAATCCGGCTTACAGCCATCACTCAGCGGGGGCGCTTCGGCAACGGGGCGCCCCCGGCCTTTTTATGCAAACAACCGGGGTGCCGAATAATGATGGGCGGGCAAAAGTAAAGCTCCTGCAACTCGATAAGCTTGCTGACGCGAAAATCACCAAAAACTTCGTTTTTGGCGACCCTAACGGGATGGATTCCGGCTTCGCCTCCACCCTCCGGGCTGCTCCTGCCTCGCAGTCTGTCTCGCTTCGCTCGACTCGAACGGCGTTCGTTTTTTTTCGCTGACGCGAAAATCACCAAAAACTTCGTTTTTGGCGACCCTAACGGGATTCGAACCCGTGTTACCGCCGTGAAAGGGCAGTGTCCTAACCGCTGGACGATAGGGTCTGGAAAGAGCCGGTGAAAATCGACGGCGAAGGGCTCTTTGGCAAGTTCTAATTTGAAGGAATATTCCTTGTCCTCGAAACCCCCATCCTTATCTTCCCGCACTCATGCGATTTTTTCAGGTCCTCTCGGCCGCTGTTCTTTTCGGCTCACCCATTTTATTCGGCAACCCTCCTCAGGCCCCCGCTCCTGAGCCGACCCCGACTCCAACGCCCTCGCCCTCGCCGAGAGGAACCCCGCTCCCGCCGTCACCGCCTCGAAAGGATCTTTTTTCCATCGTCTCCGACGGTGGCGCCGATCAGTGGGCGGGCAATGCCACTTGCTCGTTTGATTTTCAACCCAGCGGCTCAAGTTGGATCGCCGGGTTGGATGAGTCGAAGGTCTTCCACGCCGTGTTCCAGACCGAGCAGCTCCGGCTCGGCATCGGAAAAGGCGGGCAGATTTATTCGATGCGCGGCCCCTTTGGCGAAGGAGTGCCCCCGCAACGCCTGAAAGCTCCATGGATCGATGAAGTCTGGCATCTCGTCGTGACCAATGAGGAAATCGTCACCCCGATCCACAAATTCCAAAACGCCGATCCAGCAAAAAATTGGGATCGAGGCATGCCCTTTCAGTATTTCATCCATCAGGCGGGCGTTTACCTCGATGGCTTGACCGGCACGAACGAGCTGGGGGCCCCCAATGAACCCTACTATTCCCCTATTTTAGAAAGCCACTGGGATCCAAAAACCCGCACTCTCTTCATGGCAAACTGGGCGCAGATGGCCAGGAGCCCGAATGTCTGGAAATCCGGCGCGCTGGTTCTCACTGCCTACCGCGACCTCGGCGACGGCGCGATCGAGGTCACTCAATCGCTCACCAATTTCGGCACCGAGGATTTGACCTATCTCAACGCCCCATGGGGTGGAGTTCGCTACTCCTCGTTGCCCCAGACCGTGCTTTCAAAAAACGACGGGACCTGGAGCAAAGTGGATGGCGTGTGGGGATGGACGGGAATCCCTAAAGCCCGCTTCAATGAAACAGGCGGCTGGATCGCCTGGACCTCCCGAGAAATGAAAGAGAGTGATCCCTCTTTGGCGATGGTTTTTGGAAAAGAATCCGAGGAGCTGCCGCCTTGGAAACGCGCTCCTAGCCTGATTCTCTACGGCACTGCGGGGGAAGCCGCCGTGCGCGACTACAATGTGGTCGAGACAAGCTGCAGTGTGAAAATCAAGCCCCGCGAGACTTTGTCGATGCGGTGGTTTCTCGTCGCAGGTTCTTTTGATCACACCCGCAAGCGTGCGGCCGAGTTGGCCTCGAAAGCCACCATGTGGATGCCAAAACCCGAGACCTCGCTGCGCCTTCCGGTCTGGATCAAAGACGGCAAACCTTCGAAGACCGGCGAGGGAAATCCGACCTTCCATCTCTACGCCACGCCATCCCCGGAATTCGTGCCCATCTTTCTGATGGAGGACACCCGCAACGCCGAGCTTTTCGCCACGACCGATCCCCACCTCCTTGCCCGCACTGCTCCCGCCCCAAACATCCTGCCCGCCGATCACCCCGAGCGCACGCTCTATGAAAATCGCTCGGTCTATTACCAGTATGAAAGCCCCGGCGTTCTTCGGGGGTTGCTCGGCTACGCGCGAAAAGACAGCAGCTCGGGCAAAGACGAGTTCTTCTCCGTAGAGGGCACCCAGGTGCTCGTCAAAGAACTGCCCCAACCCACGCCCACGCCCACGCCCACGCCTAACCCTCCCGCTCCGGCCCAGCCTTGATCCCTCCTACGAAAAAACTACTGGCCCCCGTTTTCGCATTTGTTGCCGTTGTGGGCTTCGCGTTTGCAGCTGAAAATTCCCGGCCCTCCCGCCCCAATGTCCTTCTCGTCATGACCGACGACCAAGGCTTCGGCGATGCAGGTTTCCAAGGGAACCCGATCCTTAAAACCCCTCACCTCGACGCTCTGGCGGCCTCGGGCGTTCGATTCACGGATTTTCTCGCCAGCCCGACCTGCTCGCCTTCACGAGCGGCGCTGATGACCGGCCGATACGAGTTTCGCTCTCGCGTTACGCACACGATCGAGGGCCGAAATATCCTGCGCGCGGGAGTCCCGACGATGGCCGAGGCGTTTGCAAAGTCCGGCTACCGCACGGCGATTTTCGGCAAATGGCACCTCGGCGATCCCCGCCCCTTCCACCCGATCGACCGCGGATTCCAGCACGCCCTGCTCGTCGGCGGCGGAGCCACGGGCCAGACACCCGATTTTTGGGGAAACACCATGTTCGACCCCCACCTGCAAGAGAATGGAAAATGGAAACCCTACAAGGGCTACATGACCGATATTTTCGTCGGCGAGGCGCTGAAGTGGATCCGCGCCGAGAAAAAGCCCTGGTTCTGCTACCTCCCGCTCAACGCTCCTCATGTGCCCCTCCAAGTCGGTAAGGAGTGGTCCAAGCCCTATCTCGAGGCGGGCCTGCCCGAGCATCTTGCGAAATTCTACGGCATGATTGCGAACCTCGACTCCGAGCTCGGAAAATTGCTCGCCGAACTCGCCAAAGACGGCCTCGACCGCGAGACGATTGTCATTTTCCTCGGTGACAACGGCACCGCCCTCGGCGGCTCACCGCGCCCCGGCGATTTCAATGGCGGCCTGCGCGCCACGAAAGGCTCCGCTTACCAAGGCGGCGTCAGGATTCCAGCTGTTTTCTCGTGGCCAGGGCATTTCCCGGCAGACCAAAAAGTCAACACCCTCGGCTCGCTCTGCGACATCCTCCCCACCCTCGCCCAAGCCTGCTCACTCGATCTTTCCAAATTCCCGGAACCCGACGGCCGCTCGCTCCTGCCGATCCTGCGCTCCGGCAAGCAGCCCGCCGATTGGACCGACCGCGTGGTGCCGACCCATGTGGCGCGCTGGGCCTCGGGAACTCCCGAGGAAAAACTCCCTTTCCTGAACGCCTCGGTCCGCGACCAGCGTTACAGCCTCGTCAACGGCAAGGAACTTTATGATTTGGAAGCCGACCCCGGCCAAAAAAACAACATCGCCGCTGCAAATCCCGAAACCCGCGACCGACTCCGCCAGGCTCATCTGGATTGGTGGAATTCCGTGCGCGCCGAGGCGATGTCGATCCAACCCTTCCTAGTCGGCTTGCCCGGGGTCGGCGCGGTCGATCTCACCTGCATGGATTGGCAACCCAGCCGCGCCACCAAGGAAAAATTCACCGGCGGAACCTACGAACAGAAAACCTTGCTCGGCTGGCAGGAGGGCAAAAAAAAGATGCCCACCGATGGCGCCATCGGCGGCTGGCTGGTCGAAGTGAAAACTCCCGGCCTCTACACCCTCGAACTCCGCCAGCGTCCCGCCGAGGCCCCCGAACCCAAAGCCTTCGCGAAAGGCGAGGCCCGCCTGGAAATCGCCGGAAAAACGATCGCCACCGAAATCCCCGCTGGCACCGAATGCGTCCGCATGGAGGCCAAACTCCCCGCCGGCGAGATTTTTCTGGAACCCGTCATCGACGGCCAGCGCGCCTCGGGCAAGCCGCAGGGCGCGTATTTTTGCCGGGTCATTCCCGGCGCCGTGAAGTAGAAACCCACTTTTCCTAAACCAACCATGACTCCAAGAAAGGCATACAAAGGCATCCACTCCTCGTGGATGGAGAGCGCGGCATTCGACTGGCGGGACGCCTCGCCACTCGGCAACGGAACCCTCGGCGCGATGCAATTCGGCGGCCTCGCCCACGAGCGCATTCTTTTCAACCACGAGCGCTATTATGGCGGCGCGAGCTCACCGGAACTCCCCGAAAGCTCCCACCTCCTCGCCGAGGTTCGCCGACTCCTCGAGGCCGGCGATTTTGGCACCGCGAACGATGTCTACCGCCAAGCTTGGCGCGAACTCGGCTACCTCGCCGACAGCGCCCATTACATCCCTGGCCCTGTCCTGAATATCCGCCGCGAGATTCCCGGAGCGTTCCGCAACTACCGCCGCTGGCTCGATTTTTCCAAAGGCGTCGCCGGCGTGGATTGGCAACTCGACAACCATCACTTTCAGCGCACCGCGTTTGTCTCCTCCGCCGATGCCTGCTTTGTCCTCAACCCCTGCGAGGAAGGCGGCGCGCCCGCCGAGATGATGCTGTGGTTCACCCCCCAAGACCTCGCCGAGGCCATCGACCACACCGATCGCCAACAACCTTTGAACATCCGCCAGACGACGACCTTCGGCCCCAATTGGCTCGCCTCGCGTTTCGATGGTCCCGATGAAGTGTCCTGCACCGTGATCGCCCACTGGGGGGATCTGGAAAGTTCGCGCATCGGCGGCCACACCGTTCGCGTCACTCCCAAGCCCGGCTGCCGCATCGTCGCAAACATGCTCATCTCTCCGACCCCCGAGCAGTTGAAAGCCGAGACCGAAAGACTCGCCGAACTCGTCGCCCGCACCGACCTGCAAGCCCGCCACGAGGCGATCCACAGCGAGCGCTACGGCCGCTGCGTGCTCGACCTCGATGTGGAAAGCTCCGAACTCTCGAACGACGAGCTTTTGATGAAAGCCTACCGCGGCGATGTTCCCGACGCGCTGCTCGCACGCCTGGCAAATTTCGGCCGCCACCTTCTCATTTCCTCCGCGAACAAAGGCACCCTCCCGCCGAACCTCCAAGGCATTTGGAATGGCAACTACCTCCCGCCGTGGTGGTGCACATTTTTCTTCAATGAAAACCTCCAAATGGCTATTTGGCCTGCCTTGCCGGGCGGATTGCCCGAGTGCGTCGAGGGCGTTTTCGATCTCCTCGAGGAGCGCATGGACGACTTCCGCACGAACGCGAAAAACATGTTCGCTTGCCGAGGCATCCTGCCCCCGCTCTACATGTCGCCCGAGTGCGGCTTGAAGAAAAACCTTCAGGCGCATGTGCAGTTCTGGACCGGAAGCGGCGCCTGGCTCGCCCAGATTTATTTCGACTACTGGCTCCATACCGGCGACCGCGAATTCCTCGCCAAGCGCGCGATTCCGTTCATGCGCGAGGTCGCTTGGTTCTACGAGGACTTCCTCGTCGAGGGCAAAGATGGACTCCTCCACAACTATCCCGGCAACTCGCCGGAGAACCACCCGCTCGGCCATGTCACCGCGAAGGGCCACCCCGCCCGCATCTGCGTGGATGCCACGATGGACTTTGCCCTCTTGCGCGAGGTTTTGGGCAACCTCATTGAAGCCGTGCGCCTCGTCGAAGGCGGCGACAGCGAGGACACCAAGCGCTGGCAGGGAATGCTCCAAAAGCTCCCCGCCTACCGCATCAACGAGGACGGCGCGATCGCCGAATGGGTCGACGCCCGCCAGAAGGACAACTACCACCACCGCCACCTCTCGCACCTCTACCCGCTCTTCCCCGGCTTCGAGATCACGCCCGACAACACCGAGTTGTTCGAAGCCTGCCGCGTGGCGGTTGAGAAACGCCTCGTCGTCGGTCTGGCGGACCAAACCGGTTGGTCGCTCTCGCACATGGCGCACATCTACTCGCGCCTCGGCAAGCCCGGCCGCGCCTTGCAATCCCTGCAACTCCTCTGCCGCTCCGTCGTCGGCGTGAATCTCTTTACCGCCCACAACGACCTTCGCGACATGGGCATCACGATGGACTACCGCAAAGGCCCTCGCCCGCTCGTCCAGACCGAGGCCAACAACGGCATCACCTCGGCCGTTTACGAAATGCTCGCGCTCTCGACACCCGGCACCCTCCGTTTGCTCCCGGCTCTTCCTTGGAGCTGGCGCCACGGTAGCCTCAAAGGCATGCGCCTGCGCGGCGGCGGCATCCTCGACCTCGAATGGGATCGCACCGAAGGCTGGTGGCGCGCCCGTTTCACCGGAGAAAAACGCCGAGTCCTCTTCGGCAATGATCGCGGCAAGAGCCTCGAGCTACAAACCGAGACCGTCCAAACGGCCGAGGGCGCGGTCCACAAACTCGAGGGCGTTTTCCACGAATCCGCCTCGTCATAAAGCGATTGCCAATTGTGAATTGCTAACCTCCGCCATCGGGGGTTAGCTCATCGATTCCCCACCCACCCCAATACCTCATGGAATACACCCTGCACTGGCTCGATTATCTCGCCATCATCTTAATGCTCGTCGCGAGCGTCGGTATCGCCGTTTACTTCACCAAATCCGCCGGCAACGACATGGAGTCGTTCTTCGTCTCCGGCCGCTCGCTCCCTTGGTATGCGGCCGGCGCCTCACTCACTGCGACAAGCTTCGCGGCGGATACTCCGATCTGGGTCACCGCCCTCATCCGCGAGCACGGCATCCATTTTGTGTGGCAATTCTGCCTGCCTTTCACCGGTGCGGTTCTCACGGCGGTCTACTTCGGCCGCCGCTGGCGCCGCATGGCATTCCTCACGGATGTCGAACTCGTCGAGGCCCGCTTCGGGGGAGGATTTGCCAGCTTCCTGCGAGGTTTTGGCGGCGCGTTCGGCGCGCTGGTCATGTGCCCGCTGACTTGCGCCTGGGTCATCAAGGCGATGGAAACCATCTCGCGCGAGGCGCTCGGCTTCCCGCCCGAAATGCGAATCTATGTGACCATCGGCGTCGTCATCATGGCGATCATTGTTTCGACCTTCGGCGGTCTCTCCGGCGTTGTTTACGCCGACTTCTTCCAACTCATTTTTGCCGTCTTCGGCACAGTCCTCCTCGCTGTGATGGCGGTGGTGGCCGTTGGCGGCCCGGGCGCCATGGTGGAGAAACTCCATGGGCTGAGCCATTGGTCGGGGAACAACCTCGATCTCATTCCTGCCATCGGCTCCGAGCCGGGCCAGTTGCCATTCTGGGATTTGGTCACCTTCGTCCTACTTGGAATCAGCATCGCCATCGGCGGCGGCTACAACGCCCAACGCCTCCTCGCCTGCAAAGACTCCAACCACGCGAGCGGAGCCCAACTCCTCCATACCGTCTGCTACTACGCCCTCATGCCGTGGCCATGGATCGTCGTGGCCCTCTGTTCGTTGATTCTCATCCCGCACATCCCCGATGCCGAGCAGGGCAGCGCCTATCCCAAAATGGTGATGATGATCCTGCCCGTTGGCCTCCGCGGCATCCTCATCGCCGCGCTGCTGGCGGCTTTCATCTCAACGATCACCACACTTTTCAACTGGGGCTCGTCCTATTTGATGAACGATGTCTTCCGCCGCTTCATCAACAAGGACGCCTCCGACCGCACCTATGTCATGATGGGCCGCGTGGCCACGGCGATCATCGCTGCTGCCGGGGCCTACATCTCGCTGAAGGCCGACTCGATTCTCCAGCTCCTTTCTCTTGCTTATGTGCTTGGATCGGGTGGCATCATCATCGCCTTTGCTCAATGGTTCTGGTGGCGCCTCAACCGCTACGGAGCCATGGCAGGCTTCGTCGTTGGCTGGTTCGTTCTTTTTGGGATGCTCGTTTTCAAAATCTTCGACGCTCCCATGGGATGGCTGCTCGACCTACCCGAAGGAGTCTTTTTTTCCACTGCCGCCTCGCTCACCGGCGCTCGAATGCTCTTCGCGCTCGTCACTGTCACCGCCTCGGTCTTCATCGTCACCCTGCTCACCCCGCCGGAGCCGATGGAAGGCCTGAAAAAATTCCTCCTCATGGCGCGTCCGTTCCCGATGGGTTGGAAGCCCGTGATCCGCGAACTCGGCGAACCCTACGACCCTGTGGAAAGTTTCGGCCGCACAATGCTTTCGTGGGCGATCGGCTTGGTCATGGTGCTCGCTCTGATCTACGGCATCGGCGAGTTGATCATCGGCCAAACCTCGCTCGGCATCGCATGCCTCGTTGTTTCCTTGCTGACGCTCATCTGGACCCTTGTGCGCTTCAAGCAAGACTACGAACACGAGCTCAAAGCCTACGGCAAACACCCTTAAACCCCGATGCATCGCCGGATGTTACAAAAAACCCTACTAGCTGCCGCAACGGTCGTTTTTCTGTCCTCCTGCTCCACCCCGCCGCTAGAGATGCCAGCGGGAGCCGAGCAACCCGCCCAAATCGGCACCCCGAAAAACAAGCCTGCCTCCTATCAGTGGACGAATGACCACATGATGGTGGGCGTCCGCTGGCAACCTTTCGGCATCGATCCGGCGGACGAGTATGATGCCGCTCGGCCCGTCATCGCGAAGGACAGTAGCTATGCGCAATTTTGGCTAAGCTGGGCGCAGGCCGAACCCGATTCCCAAAACAAGGATTACAAAAACCACATGTCGTCCTACCTCAGCGCGATCGACAAGGCGGTCGATGCCTGTGTCGCCCGGGGCATCAAGACCGAACTCGTCTTCTGGCATTGCCCGGCTTGGGCCTCGGTCAGCGGCAAGGCCGGCCCCTTTAAACCCAAGCCCGGGGAATTCCCCGCCTTCGCCAAGCGCATCGCACAGCACTTCAAGGGACGCGTGGATTCCTACCAAATCCACCACGAGGCCAACCTCAAGAGCATGCTCGAAGACGGCGATGTCGATTCCCTCATCTCCGAAATGCTCATCCCCGGCGCGAAAGCCATCCGCTCCGTCTACAATCAAGCCCCCGCCCAGCCCGTGCTGATCTCACCCGGCGGCACCTCGCCGTGCGAAGCCTGTCCGGTTCTTGACGGCTTGAACGGCGAAGGCGCCGTGGCACTTGTCGATTATTACGATCGCCTCGCCTCCAACAAGGAACTCATGGCCAGCGTCGACGCGCTGAACCTCAATGTCTCCGACCATTTGAATGGCTACGGATTGATGGATGGCTTGTTGATCAGCGGGGTTTGGGACCACTACGACCTCGTGCGCGACAAACTCGCCGAGCACGGCCATGCCGACAAAGGCGTGATGGCCTCGGAGTCCTGGATCGTTTGGGATAGTTCCGGCAACGCCGCCGATGTGAATGGCGATGGCAAAACAAACGAACTCGATGCCTACGACAAAACCATCACCATTTTTGGAAAATGCCTCGAGCGCGGTTTGAACACGATGAACCTCCCTTGGGCGGATAACTCTAGCGGTTGGTCGATGGGACTCACCAAACGCCGCGACCCTGGTGGACTCGTGAAGTCCCAGAACCGCCGCAAGGTCCTCCCCTCCGCCGATGGGGATGCCGACATCCTCGCCACCAAAATCGACATCGTGGAAAAAAATGGGGCGCTGCGTCTCGCCAAAGCCCCCGACCCCTTCAAGGCCCGCGACTATGCGAACCCGTCCGACCCGAACCATCTCCACTACTACATCTGGAGGTGGTATGCGCAGATCGCGGGAGGCGCCGACGAGGTGATCCGCCACGCCATCGCCGGCGAACCTGGCAACGACATCAAGGTCGAGGGCACCGGTTGGACCGGCAAGGAACACTACAAAATCTCCTCGTGGAACCGGACGAAGCGCAAATTCACCGTGCTCATCTACTCCGACGGCGCCAACGGCAAGGCATGGGTCAAGGTCGCCATTCCTTCCACCATCCAAACAGGAAAACTCTACAACAATGCCCATTCCCGCGTGGACTTCCGGGGCGAAGGTTTCCCTGACGGCACCCGCTACCGCGCCCGCATCACCACCATGGACATCAGCCCCGTTAATGGAGCGGAAACCAATAAGCGACAGATGAAGTCCAAAATCGAAACCGTGGAAAATGGCCTCCTCAAAACGGCTGCGGTCAACATGGGCAAATTCACGAAGATCGAGTTCGAAGCGGTCGATTGAGCGATGCTGCGAATTCAAGAGTGAGGACCACCACACGGCAAAATCTCCGCGCGGGCATTGCGGAGGGACTTCTCACCACACCTTACTCTGTCGTCGTCATGCCGGGGGCCTTCGTGCTCTCCGCGCTGCTCACTCAGTGGTTCGGGTTGGAAAAATCGGCCTACGGTTTTCTCGTCTCGCTCCCCTTTTTGGCCAACGCCGCCCAAACCCTCGCGCTTCCCCTCCTCGCAGGCCGCGCCGCGCCGAAACGCCTGACGCTCACGATGGCCTGGGTCAACCTTGCCTTTTGGGCCGCCTTGATTGCCGCTCTGCCACTCCTGTCACGGGACAACGAATCGCAAGTCGTCTTCGTTTTTACCGTCCTCCTCGCCCTCATGAGCATCAGCGGGGCATTCAGCTCGGTCGGCTGGATCGCCTGGATCCGCGAGTGGATTCCCGGCCGGCTGCGGGGCGGCTATCTCGGCGTGCGCAATTCCTCGATCGCCGCCGGCACTCTCGTTTTTCTGGGAATGGTAATGCTGGTTTTCAAAAGCCTGCCGAACTCCATCTGGCCGTTCGTTTGGGTTCTCGGCTTCGCAGCCGCCAGCCGCTTCTTCGGCCTGCTCACCCTCCAGAAAATTCATGCTCCGCGCTCCTCCGCCGTCATCGAGTCGCCGGGCCTCACCGCAGCCCTCCGTGATTGCCTGCGCGCGCCGGGCTTCCCGCTTTTCATCCTCTTCTCGGCATGGACGAATTTTTGGATGGGATTCAGCGGTCCCTTCGGCCCGGTGTTTTGCTTCGAGGAGTTGGGTTTTGGACCCGATGATTTGGCGCTTTTCACCGCGCTGGCGACCGTCAGCGCCGTCGCAGGCTGGACCTTCTGGGGCCGAGTGGCCGACCGCGCCGGCAACATCCCCGTGCTCGTTTTCGGAATGTTTGTATGGGAAATCTCCAATGTGCTCTGGGCCTTTCTGCATCCCGGAAATTCCTGGCTGCTTTATCTATTGTCCCTCTGGAGTGGCTTCTTCTCGGTCGCCTTCTTCCTGAGCACCTTCAATCTCCTGCTCAACATCGTGCCGAAAAAAAGCAGCACCGCCGCGATCAGCATCCACCTCGGCATCACTTCCGCCGCGATGGGCATCGCCCCGATCCTTGCCGGAGGTCTGCTCGAGGAATTCCTGGTGCAGCGCGGACACGGCATCGCCGTCTACCACTTCGGATTTTTCATCAAAAGCGCAGCCACCCTACTCGGCTTGCTTCTCTTTTTGAGCATCCGCGAACCCGGCCGCACGCGCCGCGACTCGCTCCCCGCCGCCCTCCGCTCGCTGCTGAAAATCATGGCGTCACAAGCCAGAGAGCTTTTGAAAAAACGACCGCGCTCCCGCTAGCTCAACGCAACCCCAGACTTTTTCGAATCGGCATCTGGTGGCGGCAAAAACGGCTGGGGTTCCCGGGCCCTCAGAATGGAAGGAAGCAACCAAACCAAAAGACCCGTGGTGCATAGAGCCTTCAGCCACAAATTTGTTAATGGGAAAATCGGCCACCCATAATTTTCACTCCCCCAAACAATCGCCAACCCCACAAACGCCCAAGTCCGAAAGGATGAGCGATTGGTAACGAATTCATAGGCCCCCGCTAGGGCAATAAAGGCCGCCAAGATCACATAGGAATTCGTCTCCGTGCGTGGATTGAAAAGCATCAGATAGATTCCACCAACGAGCATCACGCTCAATGAGGCCCGGATTGGATCAGGCCTTCGGGCCGCCCGCAGCGCAAGCCCAAGCGCCAGCAATGCAGCAACAGCTCGAGTCACCCACATCAGCTCGTGACCAGGTTGCCAACCAAAGGTTCGGAACATTCCGGCTATGTCGCACCAAGAATGTCCCGTTGGTCGACCTCCATTCGAAACGCAGCACTCCCAAAAGTCCTTATATTGCTGGATGACATAACTCGGGTCGCTGTGAGCAAAAGACAGGCCCACGAGCAACACCGTGCCGACGATCAATGGAATGATCAAATGAGGGAAAGCCACCGCAGCAAGGAGTATCGGCGCCAAGGAAATCGGTTTCAGCGCGAGCGCAATGATGAAAAACAACGCCGCCTTCCACCAATGACGATCCGCGATACTGAAGGCCGCTAAGAGATAGGTGGCGGCCAGCAACATATTCACCTGTCCATTTCTTGCGCTGGCGAAGCTCGACGGCAAAACGAGTAATGTGGCGATCAAAAAAAACTGACAGCATTTTTGACCTCCGAGCTTTTTGGCTCCCATCCACAGAGCCGCCGCCAAGGTGGCAAGCATGACAAGCCGCCACAACGGCTCCCCGACCGGCTTCGGCAACAATGCAAAGGGCGTGTAAAGAATCGCAGCCTGCGGCAGATAGAGAAAACCGTTTCTCTCTGTGTAAATACGGGGTTGGGAGGCCCACCACTTTTCGGAAGCCTCTCGATACTCGGGAGTGACCGTGCGGCGATCGGGTTGCGCTGCCACAATCCCGGTCTATGATCACGGCATAAACGACCCAAACGAATAGAGCGACTCTTAGAGCCCTCGCCTCGGACAGACCGCGCAACATTTCTATCCACCGCGTCCATCGACTCGAAAAATCCATGCGCGGGATTGAACGCACCGCGAGCGGTTCTTGAAAGCACCGAATCTCCCGCTTCTTGTCAGGACGCTCGAAATCCCACTAGGCTCCCCGCTCAATCTCAAAATACCCATGCACAAACTCGTTCTCATCCGCCACGGCGAAAGCACCTGGAATAAAGAAAACCGCTTCACAGGCTGGCACGATGTCGAGCTCAGCGACAAAGGCCGCTCCGAGGCCAAGGCCGCCGGCGAACTCCTCAAGAAGGAAGGCTTCGCGTTCGACATCGCCTATGTCTCCGTCCTCAAGCGTGCGCTCAACACCCTCTGGGGCGTCCTCACCGAACTCGACCAACTTTGGATTCCCATGGAAAAAGACTGGCGCCTGAACGAACGCCACTACGGCGCGCTCCAAGGCCTCAACAAAGGCGAGACCGCTGCGAAATTCGGCGACGACCAAGTCCTCGTTTGGCGCCGCAGCTACGACATCCCGCCACCGGCTTTGGAAAAATCCGACGAGCGCTGGCCTGGCCACGATCCCCGCTACGCCGGCATCCCCGAGGACCAACTCCCGCTCACCGAGTGCCTCAAAGACACCGTCGACCGCTTCCTCCCGCTCTGGCACGAAAAAATCGCGCCGACCGTGAAGTCCGGCCAACGCGTCATCATCGCCGCGCACGGCAACACCCTCCGCGCCCTCGTCAAGCATCTCGACAACCTCACCGAAGAGCAGGTCTTGAAACTCAACATCCCCACCGGCATCCCGCTCGTCTACGAACTCGACGCCGACCTCAAGCCCATCAAGAGCTATTACCTCGGCGACCAGGAAGCCATCGCCGCCGCCATGAACGCCGTCGCCAACCAAGGCAAGGCGAAGTAAGGCCCCATTCGTTCGCAAACTTCTCGGAGCCTTCTCACCATGACTGACAAGCGGTTTTACGATTGGCAGACCGCTGGTGGCACAGACGATGTGATGGGATTTGTCGCTTGTCTCGAGCGGGCGGACATCCCGTGGTGTGCGATTGGCGGAGTTGCCGTGAACCATTGGGCTGACGAGCCGATGGTGACGCGAGATGTGGACTTTGTTGTCACCGTCGAAGCCATCGATAAAACAGTCAAAATCCTCGAGGCCGAAGGGTTCAAACCCACTCGATTTGAGTGGTCCATCAACTTCCAAGGCAGCTCGCGCGTGAGCATTCAACTCAGCACCGAGGAGCTGTATCACTCTTTTCCATCCAGATCCGTGCCTGCCGATATTTTCGGCATCCTCATGCGCGTGGCCTCACTCGAGGACACTTTAACCGGAAAGATCGAAGCTTGGCGTGATTCCAATCGTCGCCAAAGCAAGCGCACCAAAGATCTCGGCGACATCATCCGCCTCATCGAGGCGCACCCTCAACTTTGGCAGACCCTACCTCCTGATCTGAAAGACCAAGTGGAAAGACCCGAATAAATTCCCACTTATGGCAAAAACACACTACCACTCCGTGCTCTCTGTGTCCTCTGTGGTTAATTTTTCTTCATGAAAGTTACACCACCCATGACCGACCGCCCCATCCTCACGCCGCCTGGGGGACACAAGAAAGTGCTCCTCCATTCCTGCTGCGCGCCTTGCTCCGGCGAGGTCATGGAGGCCATGTCGGCCTCGGGGATCGACTACACGATCTATTTTTACAACCCGAACATCCACCCCCGCGAGGAATACGAGTTGCGGAAATCCGAGAACATCCGCTTCGCCGAGAAGGAAGGCATTCCGTTCATCGATGCCGACTACGATACCGACAATTGGTTCGCCCGCGCGAAGGGTCTGGAGTGGGAGCCGGAGAAGGGCAAGCGCTGCACCATGTGTTTCGACATGCGCTTCGAGCGCACCGCGCTTCACGCCCACGAGAATGGCTTCCCCGTCATCACGAGTTGCCTCGGCATTTCCCGCTGGAAGGACATGGAGCAGATCAACAGCTGCGGCGAGCGAGCGGCGGCGAAATACCCCGACCTCGCCTACTGGACCTTCAACTGGCGCAAGGGCGGCGGCGCCCAGCGCATGCTGGAAATTTCCAAGCGCGAGCATTTCTACCAGCAGGAATACTGCGGCTGCATCTACTCCCTGCGCGACTCGAACAAATGGCGCACCGCGAACGGACGCGAAAAAATCCACCTCGGCGAGAAATTCTACGGCGTAGCGGAAACCGAGGCTCCGTAAGGCAACCGCCCTCGCGCCCGCGAAATTTTCTCAGTGGCGGGTTGCCGCTCCGGAATGATTCTGCTTTTCTGGCGGGCTCATCATGAATGTAGCTCTGGATAATCAGCCCAATTGCATCGTCAACCTCGAGATCGACCTGCCCGCCGATCGCGTGACAACGGAATGGAACAAAGTCGCGAAGGCCTACCAAAAACAAGCCCGCATCCCTGGCTACCGCCCCGGCAAAGCCCCCATGGCGATGATCGAGTCGCGCTACGGCCGCGAGATCGAATCCGAGGTTTCCGATTCCCTCTCCTATGAAGCCGTCGTCGAGGCCGTGAAGGAAAAAAACCTCCGCCTCAATGCCATCGAGAAAATCACCGAGTCGAGCATCGCCGCCGACAAATCCATGAAAATCCGCGCCACCGTGGTGCGCATGCCGGATTTCGATCTTCCCGAATACAAAAACCTCGCGCTCGAGGCCTACAAACGCCCCGTCACCGAGGCCGATGTCGATCAACTCCTCGAGTATCTCCGCGATCCCCACTCGACCTTCGAGCCCGTCACCGACCGCGCGTTGGCGATGGAGGATTTCGCCGTGGTGACCTACGAAGGCAAGGTCGATGGCCAACTCCTCTCGGAAGTCGTTCCCAAGGCCCCGGCCCAACTTTGCGGCCGCCGCAATGGCTGGGTTTTGATGAGCGAAGGAACGCTGATCCCTGGCTTTGCCAAGGCCATCGAGGGCATGAAACTTGAGGAAGAGCGCAGCTTCACCCTCGAGGTCCCGGAGACTTTTCCCGTTCCCGAAATCCAAGGCAAAAAGGTGGACTACACCGTGACGCTTCACGGCATCAACACCCGCAAAATGGCGCCCCTCGATGACGCCCTCGCCGCCAAGATCGAACCCGGCGCGACCCTCGAATCGCTCAAACAAAAAATCCGCGAGCGCCAGCAGGAATCGGCCGACTACCAGTTCGATGTCGCCAAGCGCAACGCGGCTGTGAAAAAGCTCCTCAGCCTTTTCACCTGCGAACTCCCCGAGCAGGCCGTTGCTGTGGAAACCGGCTCGATTCTTAAAGACATCGTCTCCGAGTCCCAAGCCCGAGGCATGAGCGACGACGAGATTAAGTCCCACACCGACCAGATCATCGAAACCGCTGGCGAGAGCGCCCGCGAGCGCGTCCGCGCCAACTTCGTCCTCCTCCGCATCGCCGAGCAGGAAAAACTCGAAGAGAGCGAGAGCGAACTTTATCAGGCCCTTTTCGAGACGGCGGAACGCAACCAAATTCCCGTCAAGAAACTCGCAAAGGACCTCTCCCGCAAAGGCGGAATCAACCGTCTACGGGAACAAATCCGTATTTCCAAGGCCCTTGATTATGTGCTTTCGAATGCTACCGTGACCGAGCTTTCAGCCCCTGCGGAAGCCGAACAACAAGCCAACAACTGATTTTCCCACCATGCTAGTCCCAATCGTCGTCGAACAAACAGGCCGCGGAGAACGCAGCTACGATATCTACTCCCGCCTCCTCAAGGATCGCATCATCTTCATCGGCACGCCGATTGATGACAATGTCGCGAACCTGGTCATCGCCCAGTTGCTCTTCCTCCAAATGGAAGACGCCAAAAAAGACATCAACATCTACATCAACTCCCCCGGCGGATCCGTCACAGCCGGCCTCGCCATTTACGACACCATGCAGTTCGTTACTTGCGATGTGAACACCTACTGCATGGGCCTCGCCGCCAGCATGGGAGCCGTTCTCCTTTGCGCCGGCACCAAGGGCAAACGCTACGCCCTGCCGAACTCCGACATCATGATCCACCAAGTCTCCGGCGGCGCCCGCGGCCAAGCCAGTGATGTCGAGCGCCAGGTCGAGTTCATGTTCAAACTCAAGAAACGCCTCAACCGTCTCATCTCCCACCACACCGGCCAAACCGTCGAGACTGTGGAAAAAGACGCCGACCGCGACAATTACATGACCGCCGACGAAGCCAAGGCCTACGGGCTTGTGGACGAGGTGGTGAAGTCCCGCAAAGACCTTCCCGACGCCGTCAAGGCCGCTGAAAAAGCCGCCGAGTAATTAGCTCCTCACTTCTCTTTCATGGCCCGCGCAAACAATCTCACGATGTGCTCCTTCTGCGGAAAGAGCCAAGCTGAAGTCCGCAAGCTCATCGCGGGCCCCGGTGTCTACATTTGCGATAGTTGCATCACGATCTGCCGCGGCATCATCGAGAAGGAATTCAAGGAAGAGACCAAAAAATCAAAGCCCACCTTCCGCGTTCCCAAGCCGGCCGAGATCAAAAAACTCCTCGACCAGCATGTGATCGGGCAGGACACCGCCAAGAAAGTTCTCTCTGTAGCGGTTCACAACCACTACAAACGCCTCACCCAGCCCTTCACCGGAGTCGCCCATCTCGAGGCGCTCGACGAGGTGGAGATCGAGAAGAGCAACATCCTTCTCCTCGGCCCGACCGGTTCCGGCAAGACCCTCCTCGCCCGCACCCTCGCCAATGTCCTCGATGTCCCCTTCGCCATCGCCGACGCCACCTCCATCACCGAGGCCGGCTATGTCGGCGAGGATGTCGAAACCATCATCCTCCGACTCCTCCAAAACGCCGACTTCGATGTGAAGCGCTGCGAGATGGGAATCATCTACATCGACGAAATCGATAAAATCGGCCGCAAGACCGACAATGTCAGCATCACCCGCGATGTCTCCGGCGAAGGCGTCCAGCAGGCCCTCCTCAAAATTCTCGAAGCCGCCGTCTGCAATGTCCCGCCCCAAGGCGGCCGCAAGCACCCCCAGCAGGAATACATCCAGGTCAACACCGAGAAAATTCTCTTCATCTGCGGCGGAGCCTTTGTCGGCCTCGAAAAAATCATCCAACGCCGCCTCGGCGGACGCACCATGGGTTTTCATGCCCCCGCGATCGGTGCGGATTCCGAAACCTCCCGTTCGAACATCCTTAAAAAAGTCGAACCCGAGGATTTGATCTCCTTCGGCCTCATTCCCGAATTCATCGGCCGCCTCCCCGTCGTCGCCTCCCTCGACGAACTCTCCGAAGACCAACTCGTCCAGGTCCTCACCGAGCCGAAGAACGCCATGGTGAAGCAATACACCAAGCTCCTCGGCATGGACGGTGTGAACCTCAACATCACCAAAGACGCCCTCCGCGCCCTTGCCTCAGAAGCCATCCGCAAAGGCACCGGCGCCCGCGCCCTCCGCTCCATGATCGAGCGGATCATGCTCGATGTGATGTTCGATTGCCCCAGCCGCGATGACATCTCCGAGGTCACCCTCAACCGCGCCGTCGTCGAAGGCAAAAAATCCCCCCTCCTCCGCCGCAAGCAGGAAAAAGACGCCGCCTAAGCCTCCAGCAGTCTCTCACGAAGTCACGGAGAAAATCCGTTGTAGCAACGGCAGTCCCCTGCCGTTTCGGAGCGCATGGCAAATCCCCGTGAATCGAAAACTTTCCAAGCCCAGCCAATATCTATGCGGATGGCTAGGTGATGCCAGCCAAGATGTTGACTACGATTGCGAGCTCGGGGTTGTCATCGGCAAAGTTTTCTGAACCAATGCCTTGATTTCGATAACCACTGTTCTTCCGGAGAGAACTCGTTTTATCCAATCGACAGCTCTAAAGTTCGAAATCCGGTCGGCGTAATTGACCGGCAAAATAGAGCGGGAGAAAGCGCAGTCTTTGTTCCGCCAGCGTTGCGGGCGGGCGAGAGGAAAGAACGACTCCCGTGGGGCAGTTTGAATATTCCTTCAAAAAAAGATGCAGGCTTCGCAGGGAGCCGGACTCTCCGGATTTGACTTCGACGGGGTGAATTTTCGCACCCCTGACCGCGAGGTAGTCCACCTCGGCGCTGCTGCCCCGTGCATCGCGTGCCCAATAGAACAATTCGCCCTCGCCCGAGGCCAACATCTCCTGAGCGACGAATTGTTCGGCAAGTTTGCCTCGATAAAGTGAAAGCAGATCACCCGGTTCGAGAGCCGCCTCCACTGGCAAGCGGCAGGCTCGTTGCATCAAGCCGATGTCGAGCAGCGCCGCTTTGAATTTGACCGGATTGGCTGTCGCGCCCAGCGGGAGTCCTGATGGATCGCAGGCTGGAATTCGATGCAGCATTCGGGCCTTGCAGAGGAGATCGAACGCCTTGCGATTGGTCGGCCCCGAGTGGCCTCCATCCAACTTGGTGTATTTGAGCTGTTCACCGACGCTTCTTGCCGCATTTTGAAGCACGGCATCCAAACAATCCGGCGCCACCCTCGGCGTGTATTTGGAGAAATCGTCGCGCAGGGACTGCAGAATTTCCTCCTGCACACGGGCGGCTTCCCGCATGGAGCCTGTATCCCGCCACAACTTGACCGCTTCAGGCATGCCACCCACAAAAAAATAATTCCGCAGCTCCTGCAGAATCAGCCCGTGGGAAGATGCGGCGATCGATTCCGGATTTCCCGTCAACGCCTCGGCCATGACCTCCTTTCCCACGGCAAGCAGATACTCCTGAAAATTCATCGGACCGACCCGCAGGTAGCGCAACCGACCCACCGGCACCGAAATGTCGCCGAGGGCAAACTCCAACAAGGAGCCTGCCGCCACGATGTGAAGCTGCGGCATTTCCTCGTAAAAATACCGCAGCGCGGACAGGGCCCGCGGACAGGCCTGGATCTCATCCAAGAAAAGCAAGGTCTTACCTGGCACAATCCTTCCGCCGACGATTTCCAAGGCGCTGAGAATTCTGGCAGGATCGAGATTTTCGTCGAAAATCGCTCGCAAATCCCGGCGTTTTTCAAAATCGATTTTGACAAAATTCTCAAACAACGGAGCCAAAAATCGCTCGACCAACCAAGTCTTGCCCACCTGCCTTGCGCCGCGGAGCACCAGAGGTTTGCGATGCCCCGAGTCTTTCCAAGAGAGCAACTCTTCTTCAATCAACCGTTTCATGACCCCAAAACTGCCTCCGGAATTGCAAAACTGCAAGTTTTATTTAGAAATACAGCCCTTTATTTAAATTTTAAGTTTAGATAAAGACTGTTGTTTTACATTACAACTCGGGATTCTGCCCACCTGAAATTGATTTCGATTAAATCTGACTCGTGTCTCGTTTTTCATGACAGGTGTTCTTTCGGAGACAACTCGACCGAAATTCATTCGACAGAAGATGAAGCTAGGTGCACTTCGCACAATCCAAAAACCGTTTGTCTTACGCCCAGGTTATTTATTTCAAACGCATCATCCTCGGTATCCGCCCCACGGCCTCGGGGAGGCAGGGCTTATACTATCGACCCCCAACCCTGCGGCTTGACTAAAGCCTCCGGCGCAGAATCCACGCCTTACGGCCCGCTGACATTGATCGAGAACTTGCCGCCGTTTTTGAAGCACACGAACGCCCCCGCCTCGTCATCCACGGTGTCTTTTTTCCAGCTGATTTCAGGACCCGCCAAATCGGGTTGTTCGTTGCCGAATCAAGGCAAATAGGCGCCATGGGAACGGAGACGCATGCGGAGGGCATCCGAAGCAACTCCGCGAGGCTCCGTGCCCGAGGCGGCAGCCATCGCCCCGGCCACCCCAGCCGCTTCTCCCATCGCAAGGCAGACCGGCATGACGCGAATACTGCCTTGGACGGTTTTTTCGCAGGAAACGGATCGTCCAGCGACAAGGACATTTGAGAGGTCGGCAGGGATCAGGCTGCGGTAAGGCAATCCGTGGGATTCCCCGGGACCGTAGCGCATGCTGCCTTTCTCCCATTTCTCCCATTGGGCCAGATTTTTGGCGGCGTCTTCGCGGGCCCAGTGGATGTCGATGTAGTAGGAATTCCGGCAAATCTCGTCGGGAAACGAGCGGCGTTGCAGGTAGTCGTCGAGGGTGAGTGTGTAGTCTCCGACGATGCGCCGGGTTTCCCGAATGCCGACCTGCGCGCCGGTGGTAACTAAGAAGGCATTGCGGAATGCGGGGTGGAATTCGCGGAGAGCCTCGCAGAACTGTGCGGCGATGCGTCGCCCGTGGACAAGGGCCTTGGAGATGCTTTCGGGATCGGTATTGTCCACATCGAAAATATGCCCGGCATTGAAGCCCACGGTGCCAGGGCCAATCAGGTTCTGGCAGCAATGCGCATCGACCAGGAGCGGAAATTTCCCGGATTCAAGGATCTTGAAAATGGGATTCTCGGGAACCGGAAGATGAAGCGGTGGGCTGGCGAGGTAGGCCTTTTCATCCACATTCGAAAGAATGAAACAATGGGTGGCGGGCATGAGCCCCTTTCCATGGTCATCCCCTTTGTGGAAACGGCCGCCTGCCCAGGCAACGAGGTCGGCGTCGCCGGAGCAATCGATAAAAATCTTGGCCTTCCAAGCGCGAAGACCGGATTTGTTGGTTGTCACGAGAGATTCCACCCGGCCCTTGCCGTCGGTCCGAACGGCGGAAAGCATGGTGTGGAAAAGGACATGAACCCCGAATTCGCCGACGAGGTCATCATAAACGCGCTTGAGCCGCTCGGGGTCGATCGGCACCCAATCCAGGGCATCCGGGGCGACATGAGCCATTCCCTCTTTGGCGCGGGTGAGAACTGTTTCGGCGAGGCCTCGGTAGATGATTTTCTCCTTGTCGGAAAACGGGCACCACGCGGGAACAAGAGCTGTGGTGCCGGAACCGCCGAGACAACCTCCCGATTCGATCAAAAGGGTTTTAGCCCCTTCCCGGGCGGAGGCCGCCGCCGCGGCACAGCCGGAGGGGCCGCCTCCCACAACGACAATATCAAAGGATTCATCCAACGGGATATCAAGAGCGAGGTTCATATTTTAGGATTTTCGGGAATTTTTTTCGCAACAACCCAAACAGCCCGAAACTGGCGAGGAGAGCGGCTGCCAGCCAGGTTTCGGGCTCGGGGGCGGGGATGATTTGATCCGCAAAGCCGCTGCTGAAGCCCAACTCGAAACCGGAGCCCAAGAAACTGTCGGTTCCGTAGTTGCCGCTGTAGAAACTGATTCGATTCAAGTCCGCTGGATCGACCGGTGCCATGATGTAGACTTGGTCGGTGTTATCCCGGTTCGTGCCACCCCACAGCGTTTCT
Organism: Terrimicrobiaceae bacterium; assembly: GCA_044375555.1. Classification (GTDB taxonomy): domain Bacteria; phylum Verrucomicrobiota; class Verrucomicrobiia; order Chthoniobacterales; family Terrimicrobiaceae; genus UBA967. Next base: position 14,898 of record JBILML010000017.1, on the reverse strand, counting down.
CCTGTCCAGTTGTAGATACTCAGGTTGTAGCCTGCAAAATCAATATCCGAAAACCTGGCAATCACGCTCCCAGCGCCGAGGTCGAGCGTGGAGTTGGCACTTAAAGTCAGAAGACCAATCGACCCGTTGTAGGTGCCGCTGAATTGCAGCCCGACACCGCTACCGCCCAGCTCAATATTTTTCCCATGGATCGCATCATCCGCCGTCACGAGAAGTGTGCCGCCGGTGACTTGGACGGTGTTGTTGGATCCCAGAGCATTTGTGCTGTTGGCGTTGAGCGTGCCGGCGTTCACAACTATCGATCCGTTGTAGGAGTTCGAACCGGAAAGGATGAGCGTGCCGTTGCCGGTTTTGGTGACGCCGCCGCTGCCGGAAACCACACCGGAGATCGTGAGCGTGTCACCGTTTTCGACATCGAAGGTAGCATTGTTGACGGTGATCGAGCCATTCAGCGTGGTGCTTTGCCGTGCCAGCACATTGGAAACGATCATCGTGTTGGAAATCATGCCGCCCGTATCGATCGAAAGAACAGACGACCCGCTGGTCTGGGTAATGACACCGGAGCCAGCGGCGTTGGCGTTTCCAAGCACGAGTGTGCCACCGCCGAGAGTGATGCCGCCCGAGAAGGTATTTGCGGCGCTGAGGGTGACGGTGCCCGCGGTGGTTTTATTGATAGATGCCGAGCCGCCCAGAATGGTCGAGACGGTGCCGTTCTGCAGAGCGTAGGAGGAGGCCGTGAGGATGCCAGTGGATCCAGTGATCGAGCCTCCGGTGAGGGTGAGCGCGCCGATGGTGTCGTTATTGGACCCTAATGAAAGTGTGCCGCCGTTCACGGTCACGGCTGCAGCGTTCGCGAGGGTGTCGGTGGCATGCCCGAGGACCAGCGTGCCAGCATTGATCGTTGTGCCACCGGTGTATGGGTTGCTAGCGTTGAGGGTGAGTGTGCCTGATCCATTTTTTGTCAGGGAGCCAGAGGGCAGGGTATTGCTGGTGATAACCCAGTTGATGTTGAATTGGGCATCCGCACCGACATCGAAAACTCGGTTGGTGTCGCCTAGCTTGATGAACCCCTGACCGCCGGCCGGACCCATTTCAAAAAGCGCGGAGGCTCCGCTGGTGACAACCACATTGCCGCCCAGAAGCAGCGCGTTGAACCCCGAAGTCGACGCGTTGTAGGTGAATGTGACATTTCCCAAGGTGGTGGTGCCAGTGGAACTGATGACACCTCCGTTGTTACGGATGGTGACCGATCCCCCGTTGAACGCTGCACCGTTTGAAAAGGCTAGTGTGCCGCCGTCGCGAAGGATCGCGCCGGAATTCATGGTGAGGGAATGGAATGTCTGGTTTCGGTTAGAGGCGCTCAGTCGTCCGCCGGAGATCACGAGGTTGCTCGAGGAGGAGATCACATTGTCCGCACCGAGACTCAGGGTTGCTCCAGCGAGGGTTGTGGCCCCCGTGTAGGTATTGCTGCCGCTCAGCGATAAAAAATCATTGAAATCCGCAGCTCCTGCGAGCGTGAAACCGCCAGTTCCGGAGATGACTCCGGAAAATGTCAAAAAGCCCCCGCCGCCGCTGAAGGTCGAGGTGAGCGTGCCTGCTCCGAGGGACACGGATCCCGCTCCAGTGAGGCGGCCGACGGTGTCGGAAAATCCACCGAGTGCAAATGTGGAACCCGAGGCGACGGAGACATTCGAGGTATCCGCGATCACGTTTGATGCTCCGAGGGCCAGTGTGCCGACACTGATCGTCGTGGCTCCCGTGTAGGTGTTCGATCCCGAGAGCGTGAGCGTGCCGGTGCCGTTTTTCGTCAGGCCAAAACCGGATCCTGAAATGGCACCACCAGCGGTGAGCGTGCCGGAGTCAACCGTGATGGCGCGGGTGGCATTCATCGCCACAGCGCCCGTGCCGAGGTTCAGATCGTTTGGTCCGGCATAGGTGAAATTCGCATTCCAAAATTGGGATGCGCTTGAAGAGATCGTTACCGAGGATCCGGAGGTATTGCCCAGAGAACCTCCTTGGATTGTGAAGTTGCCGGATCCAAGTGCCCCGGAGGCGTTGAGGTTGAGTTGTCCAGCCGACAGGGTGATTCCCCCTGAAAGCGTGTTGTTTCCGGCCAGGGTCAAGGTGCCGGAGGTAGTTTTATTGATGGAGGCAGAGCCGGCGAGGATCGCGGAGACGGTGCCATTTTGGAGAGTGAGGGAGGACGCCGTGAGGACGCCTGTGGTTCCGGTGATCGAGCCACCGGTGAGGGTGAGCGCGCCGATGGTGTCGTTATTGGATCCCAAGGAAAGAGTGCCTCCGTTCACCGTCACAGCCGCAGCGTTCGCGAGTGTGTCTGTGGCATGCCCGAGAACCAGCGTGCCAGCATTCACCGTCGTGCCCCCCGTATAGGTGTTGACCGCATTCAGGACCAAGGTGCCGGATCCGTTTTTTGTGAGGGCCCCCAGGGCCAGATTCGTGCTGTGGATGACCCAGTTCACGGTGGCGGTGGCATTTTCTCCGACATCGAATATGCGGTTTGTGTTACCGAGCTTGATGAACCCCTGACCGCCGGCCGGACCCATTTCAAAAAGCGCGGAGGCTCCGCTGGTGACAACCACATTTCCGCCCAGAAGCAGCGCGTCGAACCCCGAGGTCGACGCGTTGTAGGTGAATGTGACATTTCCCAAGGTGGTGGTGCCAGTGGAACTGATGACCCCTCCGTTGTTGCGGATGGTGACCGATCCCCCGTTGAACGCCGCGCCGTTTGAAAAGGCCAGTGTGCCGCCGTCGCGAGTGATCGCGCCGGAATTCATGGTGAGGGAATGGAATGTCTGGTTTCGGTTAGAGGCGCCCAGTCGTCCGCCGGAGATCACGAGGTTGCTCGAGGAGGAGATCACATTGTCCGCACCGAGACTCAGGGTTGCTCCAGTGAGGGTTGTGTCCCCCGTGTAGGTATTGCTGCCGCTCAGCGATAAAAAATCATTGAAATCCGCAGCTCCTGCGAGCGTGAAACCGCCAGTTCCGGAGATGACTCCGGAAAATGTCAAAAAGCCCCCGCCGCCGCTGAAGGTCGAGGTGAGCGTGCCTGCTCCGAGGGACACGGATCCCGCTCCAGTGAGCCTGCCCACCGTGTCGGAAAATCCCCCGAGCGCAAATGTGGAACCCGAGGCGACCGAGACATTCGAGGTATCCGCGATCGCGTTTGATGCTCCGAGGGCCAGTGTGCCGACACTGATCGTCGTGGCTCCCGTGTAGGTATTCGATCCCGAGAGCGTGAGGGTGCCGGAGCTTTGTTTCACCAGCCCCCCGTTGCCGGAGATTACCATGCCAAGTGTTCCGGAGGAGGTCAGGTTGTAGACGAGCGTGCCGTTGTTCGTGATGGAGGAGGTGCTCCCTATGAACCCATCGGCACCGCCATTTCCCAGTAGGAGTGAGCCGCTTTGGATTGTGGTGGTGCCATTGAACGTGTTTCCGGCATTTGTCAGTGTTAGGTTGGTGCTGTTCGAGATCGTCAGATTGCCCGCGCCCGTGAGAGCCCGTGATTCGGTGCGATTGCCGCTCGAGTTGTAATTGCCTGAATTCGCATTCAGAAGGTGGTTGAAATAGGTGTTTTGATTAACGTTAGTGCCCGACTGCTTTCCTTCATAAAAATTCACCGCGTCGAGGTCGAGAGCACTGTTGACAGTAAGGGAGAATGTTCCCTCGTTGGTATCGCGCCGCGTGATGCTGACTTGGTATTGGGAGGAACTGGTGCGGTTCACGGTGACCAGCATGGGAGTGGTTCCGTAGTTGCCGGAGATGGTGCCTGTTCCAGCGTTTGAGTAGGTGATATTCTGCGTATTGGTATTTACCAGCGTGAACACATTTGTCCCCCCGGCCTTCAAGTCGAACCCCTTGCTTCCACCCGCCCCGCCGGAGTCCCAGTTCATGGCCCAGTAAAAGGAAAAGGAATCGCCCAACTGCATCGCAGTGGAAAGTTGGCGGGAGGCATCCACCCATCCGCTTGTGATGCCCGCCGCACTGGTAACCCAAGCCGCAGTGCCAATACCGGCGGTGCCAATGCTGGCAGTCGAAGGATTGCCGACGAAGGTGCTTGTGCTATTGCCGTAGGTGATACTCCACGCGTTGAATCCAGAGCCTCCGTTGTTGCCATTTGCGAGTCCGCCCACATAGGCCGCATTCGAAGCGTTGTCTGTGGCGAAAGTGAATTGGGCATCGGATTTCTGCGGGAGCAGCAGAAATCCGCAAATTAAGGCGAATACCAGAAGCTGGGGTGATTGAGCAGTGTTGGAGGCAGGGGGACGCATACGAGGAGGTAGCTGTGTGGAATCTCGCCTCTGGGAAAATCTAAAAAAATATGCATTTTAAATTAAAATATACATTTTCATTTATAGATACTCAGGTTTTTGGATGCGATGAATGTCAATAATTGCATATCGGCTCCCGTGACCTTCCGACTATGCTAGTGTTTCAATAATGAGTCCCCTTCCCCATGTCCCACAACCCGTGCCCGAATCCTCAGTGGAAATGACTTTCCGGGGTTTCACATTGATCGAGTTGCTGGTGGTAATTGCAATCGTCGGCGTGCTGGCGGCTCTGGCACTGGCAGCGGCGGGGCGTTTCGTGGATTCCGGAAAGCAGGCGACGACCGCAGGTCGCTTGAAGCAGGTGTATGTCCTGCAAATGGCCTATGCGCAGGACAACAATGGAAGGCTGACGCCCTTTTACACGGATACGGTTAAAATCTCATGGCAGGCGAGGTTGTTCCCCTATCTCAATCTCATCGGCGGCAACAGGTCGGATCCGAAACTCGTGCTGAATTCGCCTTACCATACGAATAATACTGGAAATCAGGCGAGCTTCGGATTGAACAACTTCATGCGTGACGATGGGAAATGGGGGTTCCGGATCCTGAGTGTTCCACAACCCTCTAAGATCATTCTCGCTGGAGATATGCAGCAAGGCGGTTCTGATTACATGCACACAAGTGACGGCAAGGATAAAGACAATGCTACGCAGACTTGGGGGCTCCCCGCTTACCGCCATGCGGGAAAGAAAAAGGCCATGATGCTTTTCATGGATGGCCACACCGAACTACTAAGCGAAGCGGAACTCAAGTTGACGCCTGCCGACGGCTCGCCCTCCCGCTGGCGTTGGTGGTAGTCGGCTTGCGGGATTTCCGCCGGGCGGGACTTGCTTCAGGCGCAGGTCGGACCTGAGCCGGACTGTGCCGAAATTTGGCTGGCGAGATCTTGTAGATCGCGTGGAAGGCGCGAATGAAAGAACTGGTGGAAAAATACCCTACCCGATTGGCGATTTCCCAAACCGCAAGGTCGGAATCCTTGAGGAGGCTGGCGGCCTGTTCCAGCCTGGCGACGCGCAGGGTGCGCCCCGCGGGTTTTTGCCAGGTTTTGGAGAGTTTGCGGGAGAGATAGGAGGGCGAGTAGTGGAGTTGGCGGGCGTATTCCTTGATAGTGTGGCACCCGCCGATGACTTTGGAGGCCTCGAGAACTCCGCCCACGCGAACTTCCGAGGCGTGGGACCGGAATTCCTGCAGAACCTCCGCGAGGGTCAGAAACCAAAGGTAGGTGCGGCGGGAGCAGGAGAGAAGATTGTGATTCGCGGGGGAGCGCAGATCGCGGCAAAGCTCCTTGGACACGTCCATGAGACGGGACACGCCGCGGGAGCGCGGCGGGAGGTGAAGGATGTTGCCGTGTTTGGAGCGAAGCCATTGCAAGGCGGCAGACGGCGTGGCGTCCGAGGCATGGATGTAGAGGAATTCCCAAGGACAACCCTCGTCCCGCACATGGATGCGGGCCTCGCAGGGAAGCGAGAGCAGAAGAATGGAGCCCCGGCGCAAACGCTCGCGCGTATTACCAATCGTGACTTGGGAAAAACCGGAAACGGTCATCACCACGACTTCCATCCTCTCCACGGCGTCGGTGGAGTAATCATGGTAAAGGCCGCTTTTGAAATCCCTATCCACGATTTCATGGCCGACAATCGAGGGGCGGAAGAACGGCCCGTCACTCCGCATCAGGGGAATTTCGTAGGGAGGCTGGGAGGCAACGCGATTTGAAGGCATGAATAAAAATGCAAACTTGAGCTGAAACTGCACCTTGTCAAGGTTCGGTCGCTTAGGGATTTTCCTCCCATGCCTCTTCCCGAATGCACACTCCGCGCTGTTGATTTGAAATCCATCCTCCTGGCTCTTGCCGCTGCCCTATTTTTAGGAGCATGCGGAATTGCGGAATCCCCCAATGAGGAAAAGTCTGGTGACAATCGAACCCATGGAAACTGGAGAAGCGTGTCCTTCGGCGGCGGCGGATACACTCAGAATGTGGTCTTCTGCCCTTCTAAGCCGGAGCGCCTTTTTGCATATGTGGATGTGGGCGGGGTCTACCGAAGCGATAACGGGGGCGACACTTGGCGAATGTTCCACGGCGGGTTGCCTGTCGGCGACGGCTACCAATGTGTGCGCGGACTCGCCGTCGATCCTCAGAACCCAGACCGCTTGGTGATTGGCGTTGGAAACCAGTGGACTGAAAATCGCGGGATTTTTCTGAGCACCAATGCCGGTGAAAGCTGGAAAAAGGTCTTGGATGCTCAATTCCTCGGGAACGAGCAGCACCGGAGCACGGGCTTTGTCTTTGCCCGCACGCCCGAGGGTGTCCTTCTTGCGGGAACCGCTGGAGACGGGCTCTGGAGCAGCACCGACGGGGGGGAGACATGGAAACTGGAAGGCCTTGAGGGCTTCAATATCTCCGATATCAAAGTCGATGATAAGGGTGTGGTGTATGTCTGCGCAAAAACCCACAAGATGCCGAAGGGGGCCGAGTTCGCTGAGGGGTTTTTCAGCCGGGTTCCCGGGGGCGAGTGGACCTCCCTCCCTGCTGGCCCAGACCAGATCATCATCGGACGCGACGGCACGCTGACGGGCGTTTTCGACTCTTGGGATGTGCGCTCGAGCACCGACGGAGGCCGCACGTGGGAATCCGATTCCGAGGGGCTGCCCATTGATCAGGAGGACGCCAAAATAGGATTCACGAGCGAGCACCTCTTCCGGGCTCTTGCAAGCGGCCCCGACTTCCAGCTTGTGGGCTCTTCCCGTGGCACCCCCTACCGACGCAACGATGGCGAAAAAACTTGGAAAAAGGTCGAGCGCGAGGGCGTCGAGGAAATCTTTGAAGGAAGACCTTGGTGGGGTCGCATTCAGCCCGGCAAATGGCAGCATTTCGGGGCGGCTATGGGCAAATTGGCTGTGAACCCTGCGAATCCCGACAATTGGTGGATGACAGACTGGTATGGCGTTTATGAATCCAAGGATGCCGGAAAAAACTGGGCGCTGAAGATCGATGGCATCGAAGTGACGGTGATCCATTGTTTCGCTCAGGATCCCAGCGATCCGGGTCGCGTGCATTCCGGCATGGCGGATAACGGGTATGGTCCTTCGGTGGATGGCGGAATGCGGTTTGAGGGAGGGAAAAAATTCCTTTCCAACATCAAGACGCTCGCCGTCGATTCCTCCTTGCCTGGCCGCGTGTATGGAGCAGGCGACGGGGGAGCCGGTGAGTGGAGGGCTGGCTACCTGTGGGTGAGCGCGGATGGTGGAGAAAATTGGGTCCGCTCGCCGATGCGCGGTGCGCCGACGACTGCGGAACAAGCCATGAACTCCCTGTCGATTCGACCCGGGAACCCTTATGAAATCGCCGTCGCGTATTCCGGTCCGGTCGGAAAAAGCGGGGGGGTTTACCGCAGTGTGGATGGCGGGTTGACCTTCAAACCGCTTTTTCAGGGTCTTGAAGAGGGCAAGGAGTATTTCCACAAGGAAATCTGGGGATTGGTTTCGGAATTGGCCCATGCGGCGGACGGCACTCTGGTGGCCACCAGCCACAAGAACGGAATGATCCACCGCCTTCCCGTCGGAGAGAGCGTCTGGCAGAAAGTGGAGCAACCCCTCCCCGACACAAGTTTCCAACTTCGGGCCAATGGCGACTATTTGTTTCTGACCAGATCCAATGGCGGACTCTGGCGTAGCAAAGACGGGGCCGCATGGGAGCAGGTCTACGCGGGCAAATGTGAGGTCTTGGCCGTGGACAGAGCCGTGCCAGGGCGCTTGGCGGTCGCTACGAATGGCATTGTGCAACTTTCCAACGACTCAGGAGAGACATGGCAGGAATTAGGCACGCCTCCATTTGGACAAATTTCCGCTCTGGGCTTTGCCGGCGACCGATTGCTGGCTGGCACACGCGGCGGGGGATTTTTCATGTCAGCACTTAGCCCCGAGGGGGCGAACCCTGTGGCAGCCAAAGCCCCGGCCAGCGGCCTTCTGCCGGTGCTGGAGGAGGCAGAGACCCCGCTGCCCTCCGGGGAAAACCGGTGGTCCAACCCTTGGAAGCGCGAGGGAATTCTCGAGGCGGTGCCCTCCAGCGAGGGTTTGGGCGTCGCTCTCAAATCGGTGGATGGCAAGGCGGCCGGCTCCACTGGGTGGACATTCAAACCCACCGGCTCGGAATTCAATGTGCAAGGGAAATGGAAGGTGGAAGGCAACGACGGAGCCGCAGCCAATCTGTCACTTCGCTCTTATGGCCCCGGAAGAAAGCAGATTGATTGGAAGCCCTTGGGAAGATTGGTGGCGAGCGAGGGGGAACAACCCTTCAATTTCTATTGCCTGCTCCACCCGGATGCAGTCGATGGGGAAATTGTGCTTTTTTTCGAAGGGGAAGGTTCCGTGAACTTGCAGGATATGTCGTTTGCCCGCGCGAACACTCTCTTTGGAAGGCCCACTTCCCCCAAAAGCGCCTCCTTGGAATGAGGGGAATCCTACGCGGCCTCTGCGCTGCCACTGTTATCTACGCGGCCCAATCCCATGCCGACAACGCTGGTCAGGGACTCTCGCCAGCCCCCTCCCCCGAACACAGCCCGAGCTCCATTGGCTCGGACCGGCCGAATTTTGTTTTCATCATCGTCGATGATATGGAGCGGACCATGCTCAATGCGCTCCCCGAGGGAAAAGGGCGCAACCTGACCCCGAACCTTGATCGATTGGTCAACGAAGGCGTTCTGATGACCGGACAGCATGTGGCTTCGGCCGTTTGCACGCCCAGCCGCTACAATGTCCTCACGGGACAATACGCGAGTCGGGCCATGCCGGTTGGGCCGCATGAGCAAGCCGTAGTGGGATTTGATGGACAAAGCTTCCGGGAAATTCTCCTCGGAGCGTCCCCTCCGGAAGACCGTGTGCTGTATTCTGAAATGGGCTTCACCCGCGCCATTCGAGTGGGAGACTGGAAATATTTGTCCATCCGCTATCCCGAGGAGGTTCAAAATATGACCGTCGAGGAACGGCGGCGGCGTTTGGAGGAGTGGAATGCAGGGCTGATCGAAAGAGGAATCACCCCGGTCAATACCGACCCTGCCGCGCCTTTCAGCCACTTGAGCGCCATCCCCGGGGGAGCCCATGCCGAGCATTCGACGACCGGCAAAAAGCCCCATTACTACGATTCCGACCAGTTATTCCACCTTGCGGACGACCCGTCCGAGAAGCGCAATCTCGCCGACGGTCCAGCCCATGCCACCCGATTGGCCGGGATGAAGGAAACATTGAAGAGTGTTCTCCGCAAACTGCCGGGAAGTTTTGGGGAATTCACCCGCAATGACCCCAAAAAAGAATCTCAAAATGCACTTATTCATTAAAACTGCACATTGAGACCCTCTGATGCCCCCACCACCATCCAGTCATACCCCCCCGAACCACCAAACCCGCAATCCCTAAACCCCCTGCAACCCCGCCCCACCATGAAACTCAAAACTCTCCTAGTCGCGGCACTCGCCGCAACCGTCACAGCGGCCAACGCCAGGAACATCCTTCAAATGGCCGACCCGGAATTCGAAACCCTGCCAACGGCCGGCATGGTGATTTACAAATCCCCAGGTGTTGGCGACGCCCTGAAAATTGAAATCGATCCGAAAAACGACCTTTCCGGTGGAAATAGTCTGAAAATTTCCCTCCCCGTGGCGGCCCTTGCGAGCGTCTCTTTCCCGATGGATTCCTCCTCCGCCAACGGGTCGATCCGCTTCGGATACCGAGGGGAACTCAGCGCGGAAGCGGATGTGAAGTTAGCCATCCAGAGCTACACGATGAGCGGGGGCTTCAAGAGCGTGGATTTCAAGCCGCTGTTCCCCTCCTCGCAGATCAGTTCGTCTTGGAATATCCTCGAACAGGGGATCGAACGCGCCAAGGACGCCACCCATTGGCAGTTTTCGATTACAATCAAGGGCCCGGCAACCGTGTGGATTGACCAACTTTCCGCGACCGGCCAGTGAGCGCCCCATCCCCTACGGCAACCGATAAAGTCCGTCTGCGCGACAAACTGGTTTATGGCGCGGCGGGGCCAGTGGATATCTGGGCCACCTGGGTGCCGCTTACCATGGCCTATCAAGTATTCAACATGGCGCTGGGTCTGTCGCCGGCGCTGATCAGTTTTTCGTTCGCGGTATTCCGGCTCTACGATGCGATCATCGATCCGATCATGGGGTGGATTTCGGACAACACACGAACCCGCTGGGGGCGGAGACGCCCGTATGTGGTCGTGGGGGCCATTCTTACCGGGGTAACGTTCCCATTGATCTGGCTTGTGCAACCCGGTTGGAGCCCCTTTGCGATGACCGTCTGGCTCATCGTCGCAGGCATAGTGTTTTTCACCTTCTCCACCATTTGGAACATGCCTTACCAGAGTATGCTTCTGGAGATGACCGGCGACTACAACGAACGCACCTCGGTCACCAGCTTCCGGGCCGTGTTTCAGAACCTTGCATCGGTCATTAGCAGTTGGGTGTGGGCTATTACGCAGCTACCATTCTTTCTCGACCAAAGCACCGGGGAGCAGGACACCCTCTCCGGCATTCGCGCCGTGGCGGTCGTCATGGGCCTCCTCATTATAGTGCTCGGCGTCCTTCCCGGCTTGTTTCTCAAGGAACGGCACTATGCGAAGGTGGAAGGCAACAAAAAGGAAAAACTCCTTCAGAGTCTGAAGCTCACCCTCCGCTCGAAGCCGTTCCTTCTCATTCTTGCGTTCGCCGTGCTCTCTTCTTTTGGCGCGATCACGCTTTCCTTCGGCCCTTACATCACGACTTTCCATGTTTGCGGTGGCGATCAAGGCCGGGCATCGGTCATCACCGGAATGGCCGGAACGATCGGCCTGGCCTTTGCGATTGCCTCCCTCCCGCTTTTCAACCTCCTCTCTCGCCGCATCGGAAAAACCCGGACGCTCGGAGTCTGCGTCTTTCTTCAGATCGTGGGCAGCGCCGGTAGTTATTGGCTCTACACTCCCGATTTCCCATCGCTCGTGATCGCTCAAAAGACTCTCATCTATATTGCCAACGCGGGTCTCTGGGTAATGCTGCCCTCCATGGTGGCGGACACGGTGGACTTCGACGAACTCTCCACCGGCGAGCGGCGCGAGGGCTCGTTTGCCTCGATCTTTTCCTGGATACTCAAGGTCAGCATGACACTCGGCCTCGCGCTCAGCGGACCATTCCTTGAGTGGAGCGGGTTCCACATCGATCTTGGGGCCAATCAACCTGAGGAAGTGATGACCAGAATGCGGCTCGGGTTTGCAATCGCACCGACCCTTTTGCTATTTGTCGCCGGAGCGGTTCTTTTCTTCTATAAACTCGGCCCCGCTCGGATGGCGGAAATCCGCGCCGAACTCGAGCGACGCCGGGGTGCTTTTTAACTATGCCTTTTGTTTCTTCCGGTCTCATTCACTTGTGGATGGACCCCTCTGCCACTGGACTCAATAAACTCCCTGCCAGATCCTCCCACCGGTTTCACCCGGACGCCGCAGGGGCCAAGGAAAACAGCAACTCGCCTTGGGAGGTAGACCTCTGCGGAGATTGGGATTTTCTCACAGCATGCGGCCCGGCCGAGGCGGAGGCTTTGATTGCCAAAACAGATCTCGAGTGGCAATCGATCCGCGTTCCCGGCCATCCCGAACTCCAAGGCTTCGGCGTGCCGCATTACACGAATATCACGATGCCGTTTCCGGACGAGCCGCCGTCCGTTCCGCGCATTAACCCCACGGGCCTTTACCGGAAAAAAATCCAAGTCCCGAGCGACTGGAACGGCCTGCGCATCGTCCTGCATTTCGGCAGCGCCGAGTCGTTCCTCGCCGTGTGGGTGGAAGGCCAGCCCGTGGGCATGGGAAAAGGATCACGCCTACCTTCAGAGTTCGACATCACACCCCTCGCAGCCCCGGGGAAAACCATCGAAATCCGGGCCCTCGTCGCTAAGTGGAGCGATGCCTGTTTCATCGAGGATCAGGACATGTGGTGGCTCTCCGGCCTGCCCCGCCGCGTTGCGCTTCTGGCCATGCCGACGGTTCATGCAGCGGATGTGTTTGTGCGCTCCCATCTCAACGCGGATGGCACGGGGCGTCTTTCCGCCGAGGTCACTGTTTCCCTGCCTGTCGAAATTCCGAACTCGGCCGGGGTGGAACTTCAACTTTTCGATCCTTCCGGACAGCCTGTTTTCAAAGCCCCATTGCACGCAGAGGCCAAATGGACACGGGAGCCCAATCAACATTTCCGTGGCATCGCCCGCTTCGATCAGGACATCGCACAGGTCGATCCTTGGAACCATGAAAGCCCCGCGCTTTACACCGCGCTCGTGACCGTGCGCCAAGGCGACAGCGTTTCGCACTCGGCGATCAAAACCGGATTCCGCCGAATCGAGGTGCGTGACGGAGCCTTGCTGGTCAATGGTCGTCGCGTTCTTTTTTGCGGAGTCAACCGCCACGGCTTTGACCCCGTGCATGGACGGGCAGTGCCTGAGGAAACGATGCGGCGAGACATCACGCTAATGAAGAAATTCCACTTCAATGCCGTCCGCTGCTCCCACTACCCGCCGGATTCCCGCTGGCTGGAACTCTGTGACGAAGCGGGCCTGTATGTGATCGACGAGGCGGACATCGAGTCCCACGCTTTCCACAATTCGCTCTGCAACGACACGCGCTTCGCAGCGGCTTGGCTGGACCGCACGATCCGCATGGTCGAGCGGGATAAAAACCATCCCAGCGTGATTGCCTGGTCCCTCGGCAATGAAAGCGGCCACGGGGCCAATCATGATGCCTGCGCCGGTTGGGTGCGTCACCGCGATCCCTCCCGGCCTGTTCACTACGAGGGCGCAGTCTCCGAATTCCAATCGGGCCTCTCTTACCTGCACGGAAGTTTGGCGACGGATATCATTTGCCCGATGTATCCTGAAATCCAACGCCTGCGCGAGGCCGAGGACTGGCTGGAAACTCTTTCACTGAACAAAGCTCCTCCCACCTCGCCTCAAGTGGATTGCCGTAGCGGTCGACCTTTGGAGAAAAGCCTGCTTCGTCCGTGGGACCGCCCGATTATCCTTTGCGAATACAGCCATGCCATGGGCAATAGCAACGGCTCGCTGGCCGACTACTTTGCCCTCTTCCGCTCATCGCGACGCATCCAGGGCGGCTTCATCTGGGAATGGATGGACCATGGCATCCTTCGTAAAGACTCAAAAGGACGTCCATACTTCGCCTACGGCGGGGATTTCGGTGACACCCCGAACGACGCAAATTTCGTTTGCGACGGTCTGGTTTCATCGGATCGCCAGCCGCACCCTGCCATGTGGGAGCACCGCTTCCTCGCCCAACCCGTTCACGCCACGATGCGCGATCCCAAGACGCTGGAAATCCACAACCGCCAGGATTTCAGCGATACCGCCTGGCTCTCTCTGGAGTGGACTCTTTTGGCGGATGGCGAACCTGTGGCCTCGGGTATCCTCGAGGCTCCGGTCTGTCCGCCGCAGGAAAGCGTCACCTGCTCCCTGCCTGACCTTCCGCTCGAAGAGGGCAAGGAGCATCACTGGAGACTGACTTGGCGGGCCGCCAATCCGAAACCGTTTTTCGATCCAGGTGAAGAGGTCGCCCATGCGGAAATTCCGATTTCTTCCTCCCCAAAAAAAACCATACTTCCATCCGGCGAGCCGCCGCAGGCAAACCGCGAAGCGGGCCTCCTCGGCATCGACACGGGCGTTTTTTCGCTCCAAATCGAGGAATCCACAGGGCGCTGGCTTTCACTGAAAACGCCCGCTGGCCCCCTCTGTGCTTGCGATCCCAAGCCGAACCTCTGGCGCGCCGCGACCGACAACGATGGCATCAAACTCTGGGACGGACAGGACTCCAAACCCCTCGGTCGTTGGCTTGCCCTCGGCCTCGATGCAGTCTCCGAAAAGCAATCCCCCGCTTCGATCGAAACGGGAACCCATGGCGAAATTCTTCTCACAACCCGCCGACATCTTTCCGGTCGACAGGGCAGCCCGATTGGAACTTTCGAAACCCGCTTTGTCTTTGATGCCCGAGATTCCTTTCTGGTGCGACACCGTCTTGAGATGAGCGGCCCGGAGTTCGACGACCTTCCCCGCGTGGGGGTGCTTTGGACGTTGGCAGCGGGACTCGAGAACCTTCGATACTTCGGCCTTGGCCCGCAGGAGAACTACCCCGACCGCCAAAGTGGGGCGCTCCTCGGAGTTCATGGCGGGGCGGTGTCTTCGCAGTTCTTCCCTTATGTGATGCCTCAGGAAACGGCACACCACGGCGGCACTCGCTGGGTGGAACTCTCCTCCTCCGATGGACGCCGATTGAGGTTCGAGTTCGAAACACCGCTGGGATTTTCCGCCATTCACTTCACTCCAGAGATGCTCTTCGCGGCAAAAAGACAGAACGACCTGAAGCCCGCTCCAGAAACTTTTCTCGCCATCGACGCGGCCCATCGTGGCCTCGGCTCGGGAAGCTGCGGACCCGACACGCTGCCTAAACACCAAACCGGCCCCGGCCCGCACGAGTGGAGCTACCGTGTCCGGATTTCATGAAAAAGAAAAACCGATCT
>JBILML010000059.1:0-6134 GCA_044375555.1 Terrimicrobiaceae bacterium | reverse complement strand
CTGAACCCGCCGCTGAACCCGCCGCTGAACCCGCCGCTGAACCCGCCGCTGAACCCGCCGCTGAACCCGCCGCTGAACCCGCCGCTGAACCCGCCGCTGAACCCGCCGCTGAACCCGCCGCCGAGCCAACGCCAGAGCCAACGCCAGAGCCAACGCCAGAGCCAACGCCAGAGCCATCGGCTGTCAGCGAGAATCCGCCCGTCTCAAGCCGATGGAATGATACCGCCAGATTTCTTGCTGGTTTGCCTCCGCTTCAAGACTCCGCCCTGATGGAACTCGCTAAAACTCCGGCTTGGCAAAACTATGCCAAAAATTTCGATGCGGCTTGGTCGGCTCTTGAGAAAAATCAACTCTCCAAAGTCACTCAATGGGCAACGGCCCAGATTCCAAACCAACACAACGCCGACAGCACGGTTTTCTACATGTTCAGCGGGCCGGATTTTATTTATGCCAACGCCCTTTTTCCGAAGGCCTCCACATTGGTGATGTGCGGCATGGAGCCTGTCGGTCCGACGCCTGATGTCTCCACACTCACACCCGCCGCTTTGGAAAAAAGCCTCCAATCGCTTCGCAACTCTTTGGACTCCGTCATGAGTTTCAGCTTTTTCATCACGAAAGAAATGAAGGGCGATTTCCAAGGCCACGCGATCAATGGCTCGCTCCCCATCCTCTCGATTTTTCTAGCCCGTAGCGGAAAAACAATTACCGAAATCCAGCACCTGAATCTCGATGCCGAAGGCCGCTTGAGCGAGCTCCCGGACGGCCCGACCACCGCGAAATCCCAATCGCCAGGCGTGAGAATTCGTTTTCTTTCGGAAGGGGATAATCAACCCCAGACACTGTATTTTTTCAGCACCGACATCTCGAATGGCGGCCTGGCCCAAAGCGGATTCTTGAAATTTTGCAGCACGCTGGCTCCTGGAAACAGCTTTGTGAAATCAGCCTCCTACACGATGCACGAATCCCACTTCTCAAAGATTCGCGAGTTTCTTTTGGAGAACTCCTCGGCATTGGTCCAAGACGATTCGGGCATCCCGTATGCCTTTTTCAACGAGGCCGATTGGAATGTGACCTTGCATGGTCGATATCTAGGGCCAATAGCCATCTTTAAAAACCACCATCAGCCGAAGCTCGCGGAGCTTTACCGCTCCACCAATCCAAGTCCTTTGGATTTCGGAATCGGCTATCGGCATCGCGCTGGCGAATCCACTTTGATGGTCGCCACTCGCAAGGTCCCGCTTGAGTTCTCCCCCAGCCAAGCCACCACCCGCAATCCCTGATACCAGGCCGTTCTTCAGACGAAACCTCCCGTTCTTTCAAGTCCCAGGATTGAACAGGAGTCGCAAAAATTCCGCATCGGAAAATTTCGCAGGCTTCCCCTGCCTGACAACCACCATGTCGAGCGATGGAATCACGAACAGGCGTTGGTTTTCTGATCCCACGGCGGCGACCAGGTCAGGCGGTGCGTCCAGCGAGATGCAACGCCCCCGCCAGCGCTGGGAATCCCAATCGGCTGCCAGCTCCTGCTCGATATCGACCGCGCGGGCACCATCAGACTTGGCATTCCGATTCGTCCAAAATCCAAAGCCAAACATCGGATTCGCCCGGGACCCTTGGAAGGATTTCTCCAACAACTCGGCATCCACAATTTTCCTCCCACGATAAGAGCCGCGGCCGAGGACCATGAGGCCGAACTTCGCCCACTGCCGCGCTGTTAGCCGAAATCCGCTCGCCACCAGCGGCGCGCCTTTTTGATCCTTTCGATACTCGATGTCTCCGATGCCAAGGGGATCGAGAAGGTGGCGTTTCAAAAAAACAAATGGCGTCTCGCCGCGGGTCGCCAATTTTCGCTGAAGCACCTCGCATAAAACCTGGCCGTGGCTGGGACCATAGGTGAAAGCCTCTCCCCGCCGTGCTACCAAAGGAACTTTAATGGCCATGGCATTTCGATCCGCGACTTCTTTCGAATGAAGTCTGAAACAGGCATCCAACCCGCTCGTGAAATCCATCAATTCCCGAATGGTGATATTTTTTCGAGCCGCATCCCCTCGCCATTCGTGAATCCCACGGGAGGCCGGCTCGTCGAGACCCACCAAGCCCTCCTGACAGGCAATCAAGGCCGCGATGCAGAAAAAGCTTTTGGTTCCGCTGTAGATTTTCATCGGGCTGTTCGGAGAGCCGCCATTCGCATAATCCTCCGCCAGCACCCGCCCCCCTTGAATCACAAGAAACGAACATCCGCCGTGCGATGCGGAATAAGCCGCCGCTTGGCGCAGACTCTCGGGATGGATTTCAGCCCCGCCAGCAAGCGAGGCGAAGACGGCCACGAGAGCTAAAGCGATCCATCGGATATGCGCGCCAACAGTTCGGTGCATGAAAAAACTTTCTCCTCCAGAGGCAAAAACGGCAAGAAATCGGGTTGAATAATCTAGCAAAAATAATTACGCCTCTCGTAGTCATTCTACCCCGCAAAAACATCAGTTTCGAAATCAAACAAAACCTATGAAAAAACTTATTCTCACTTCCTCCTTCCTCCTTCTGACTTCTTACTTTGCACCCGCCGCTACCGTCGAAGCTGAGGGCCGTGCGCCCAGTGACATGAAGACCGCCCGCGAGCAGGCGCTCGCCGATGCCTTGCGCGAAGCCATGTTTTCAGCACTTAAAAAGCCCCTTGTTTAATAAGAAAAAAACCATAGTATTTCTGACGGAATGAGTCGACCAAAATCCCAGCAATCCACAGATGCAAAGATTCTTTATCGTCTTCGGCGCAGGAATTCCCAAGCTGTCGTAACGCCAGTGGATTTTCTGGATATTGGCACCCGGCCGGCGGTGGATCAAGCTCTGTCGCGTCTGGTGCGGGGAGGTTTGCTTCGTCGCGTGGGGAGGGGGCTTTATGGTCTGCCGACGAGGCATCCGTTGCTGGGCGAGCTTTCCGCAAACCCCGAGGAGGTCGCCAAGGCCCTTGCGCGGCGTGGTTCGCAAAAACTCCAGCCTTCTGGTGCCTTGGCCGCCAATCTGCTTGGGCTCACGGATCAGGTTCCTGCGCGCATGGAGTATCTCACGGATGGACCGGCGCGTCAGGCGATGGTTCGCGAGCTTCCCGTCACTCTCAAGCCAACCACGCCGCGCCGATTGGCGACGGCTGGCCGGGCGAGCGGCACAGTGGCCCAAGCGCTACGGTTTCTACGCCGGCCCCAGATCGATGATTCTGTGATTGCCACGCTGCGAAAACGCTTGGGGCCGGAAGAAAAACAGCAACTTCTTGTAGACATTCCTCTCGTTCCAGCATGGATCGGCGAGGTTTTTCGAAAGGTGGCAGCCCCATGAAAGTCATCGCGACCCTGCCAAAGGATGACCGCCGGGCTCTTTTCTCTGAAACGGGAGTTCGGCTCGGGTTGACGCCTTTTCATGTCGAGAAGGACTTCTGGGTTTGTTGGGCGCTGTCCGTGCTTTTTGGGGATTCTCGCGCAGCTCGGCATCTGGCCTTTCGTGGCGGCACCTCGCTTTCGAAATGCTGGGGCTTGATCGATCGCTTTTCCGAGGATATCGACCTCTCGATGGCCCGCGCGTGGTTCACAGAGGTTCAGAATCCAGGCGAGCCGGGTATTTCCAAATCTGAACGGGAAAAACGATTGAAGTCTCTGCGGGAGGAATGCCGCACAGTCGTCGCCGATGTGCTCGCGCCAATGCTGGCAGAAGCCATCTCATCACTGCCCGAACCAGCGAGTATTGAAATCGAACCGCTGGAAAAAGCGCGCGATCCCTTTTGCATCCATATTCATTACCCAGGCAGTGGGTTTGCCGCCCCGGCCTCCTACCATCGGGCGTCCGTCAAGATCGAGTTGAGCGGACGAGCGGAGGGCACTCCGGTGCAAACGCGCCCACTCATTTCCTATGCCTCCAAGGAATTTCCCGCAATCGATCCCGATGGTGCGATAGCACTGCCATGCGTCCTCCCGGAGCGAACATTTTGGGAAAAAGCCGCCCTGCTTCACGAGCAAAACACCCGTCCCGTCGGCAAGCCGCCCGCGCCTCGCCAGGCCCGCCATCTTTATGACCTTTGCAAACTCTGGGAATCCGTGGGTTCTTCCACCCAGCTTTGGATGCTCTTTCCTGAGGTCATTGCTCACCGGAAGGCTTTTTTTGACTACACATGGGTCAACTACACGGCCCTTGCTCCGTCCTCATTGAAGCTGATACCGCCAGAAGCCGCTTTGCAGGAATGGCAAGCCGACTACATCGCTATGCAGTCCATGTTCCACTCAAAGCCACTTGAGTTCCAAGAACTGCTTGAAACATTGAAAAAAATCGAAAAATCGCTGCATCAAAATCAACCCCACAATCTATGAAACAAAAATCCAATCAATGGCGATCGCGCACCGCTGCAATCGTTTTGCCTTCCAAGTAAGATGGCATGACTGCGGTCCTTGTCTTTATTAAAGAGAAAACGGCTTTGTATTAATAAGCGAATTACTTATTTAAAGTTTTCGCTGGTATGAACTGCGAACTCATCAACCATATCTTCAAAAGACCCTTGCCTCAATCCGCATACCTATATCTCCAATCAAACAAAGAATCATTGAACTACCCAAACCCAAACCAAATCCAAATAAAACAATGAAACAGATCGCCATCACAACACTGTGCGCCCTCGCAATGGGCGCATCACTCCAAGCCGCCACCGTCGAAGCCGAGGGCCGTGCGCCAGGCGACATGAAGACCGCCCGCGAGCAGGCGCTCGCCGATGCCCTTCGCGAGGCCGTTCGCGTGGGGACCGGCGTCGATGTGCTCAGCACGACCGGCGTGTCCGATTTTACCTTGGACTACGACCGCATACTCAGCTCCGCCTTTGGCCATGTGAAGAGCTACAAGGTGATCAGCTCGAAACTCGGCGCCGATCAGATTTACACGGTCAAAGTGAAGGCCGAGGTGGAAAAAGGCGCGCCGGATGCCAAGAACACACTCGCCCTCCGCCAGATCGTGCTCCTCAAAGGCTCGCCGCGTGTTTCCATCAATGTCCAAGAACAAATCGACGGCGCACCGGCCCCGACCAAATATGCGCAAGGCATCATGGAGCAGACCGCGCGCGAGTTGCAGTTCAGCCTCGTCGATGTCGCCACCGCCAGCGGACAGGAGAGCAAGATGGCCGCCCGCGACGCCATCCTCGGCAACGACAAAAACGCCAAGCTCCGCAGTGCTGGCATCTCGCAGAAGAGCGACTTCTTGATCGAAGGCAACATCGTGGCCCGCTATGTCGGCAAGCAGAGCTTCTTCGGCAGCCTGCCCCAGCATGTGTTCTCCGTCGGCGGGGAACTCCGCGCGATCCGCCCCGAGACCGGCGAAGTCGTCGCCGTCGCCGCATTGCCAGGCACCGAGAATGTGGAAAGCGACCTCGACTCCAAGGAAATGGCCGCGCGGGATGTCATTCAGAAAGTCCTCAGCACCGCCGGCAAAAATCAAGGCACCCCGCCGCTCTTCAACAAAATCCTCGCCCGTTGGGTCACCGAAACCGACCTCGGCGCAATGAAACGCCTGGAGTTCAGCGGCATCAGCTCCGACGACTTCCAGAAAATCCAAACCGACTTCGCCGACACGGAAAAAATCAGCGCCGTCTGGCCCCGCGAGTTCGACTCGCAAGGCCTCAGCGTGATCGATGTCGAAACCCGCCTCGACAACATGGGCCTCGGCCAGGAAATCACCAAAGCCACCGGCGGCCGCGTGAAACTCGACCGCAGCACCGAAAACCTCCTCGCCTTCAACGCGAGCGGGTCGAAATCCGTTCCGGATTCCGCTACGGGAGCCGCCCAAGGCGACGCCAAGCCTGCGGAATCCGCCCCTTGGTGGAAGGTGTGGTAGATGGAGTTTTAAGTTTTAAGAATCGGAGCGAAGTGGAGAAAGACTGCCGTAGGCAGCCCGAAGGTTGAAATGCAGGTTCATCAATTAAGTTTGTAAGTTTCAAGCAGCCAGTTCATTCATTCCATGTTGAAAAAATGATTTTGCGCACTGTGTCTTGTAGGACAAAAGTCATGAGAATTGTTCATAAATGCCGGAGGCAAGGTAGCGGCAGCGCGAGCCCGAAGGGCAGAGCTCGCGCGCTGGCGCCAAGCCAGAGCTACCGGTTTGTGAACAATTCT
>JBILML010000058.1:0-6135 GCA_044375555.1 Terrimicrobiaceae bacterium | reverse complement strand
TTCCATTCGCGTGGATATTCCGTCATTCGCGGGCCCAAAAACCCTCACGCCAAGACCCCAAGCCGCCAAGATTTCCCCCGTAGCGGAAGCCGAAACGGCTTTCGATGACTTTCTGCCGAGCCATGGCAAACCGCCCTCGAAATTATTTCAAAATTCCGCTACTTTCTGAGCTCTGCTCTTTTTCCATTCGCGTGGATATTCCGTCATTCGCGGGCCCAAAAACCCTCACGCCAAGACCCCAAGATTTCCCCGGTAGCGGAAGCCGAAACGGCTTTCGATGGCTTTCAGGCGAGTCAAAAAAGTCAAAAGAATCAGTTCCGCATATTGACACATTTTGTGTTTGTGGAGGAAGAGATGCTACTTTGCTTGTCACAGTTTGAGGGAGTCAGTTCCCCAGGCCAAATGTTGGGCAGGGTGCGCTAAGAGATCGCGCGATCGTGCTATAGACGGGGGAGGAAAAAGAAAAGATGATCCAAGGAAAGCCATCGTGAACAAACTCACAACCCTCACCCTCGCGGCTTTGTTGCTGATGCCGCTGGCCGCGCTGCACGCGGCTGACGAAGACCTCGCGCTGAACTTCCACCTCATGCACCCCGGTGGTGACAGTTTGCCGGGCGATCCCAATGCGGCCTTCTACCTCGATGGCACCTACCATCTGCACTACATCCTCGCCCATCCGTGGAAGAAGAACAAATCGTTCTCCTTCGTCCACGTCACAAGCCCGGACATGTTGCACTGGACCTGGCAAGCGACGAAACTCCAGCCGTCATTCACCGGTCACGGCATGTTCAGCGGCACGGGCTTCATCACCAAGGAAGGCACACCCGCAGCCATCTATCACGGCCAGGGATCGGGCAAAAACCAGATCGCTATCGCGACGGATCGCAATCTCAGCGCGTGGGGAAAGCCTTATCCACTCGACGTCAAGACCGCTGACGGCCAGGACGCAAAGATCCTCCACTGGGACCCCGATTGTTTTCTCATCGGCGACGATTACTATGCCATCTCCGGCGGCGAGAGCCAGCCGCTGATGAAGTCCAAGGACTTGAAGAATTGGACCCTTGTTGGTGACTTCATGAAGCACGACATGCCCGACGTAGCTCGCGGCGAGGACATCTCCTGCGCCAACTTCTTTCCTCTCGGCAACAAATGGATGCTCTTGTGCATCAGCCATCAACTCGGCTGTCGCTATTACCTTGGCGATTGGGACGCGAAGTCCGAGCAGTTCGTTCCGCAGACCCATGGCCGCATGAACTGGCGCAGGGACGAGCAGAGCCTCTTTGGCCGCCCGCCCTGGCGCGTGGATTTCTTTGCTCCCGAAAGCCTGCTCACACCCGATGGCCGCCGTGTCATGTGGGCTTGGCTTGCGACGCTCGGCAAGTCCGACGGCACGATGGATGGCCGAACCATCCAGTCCCTACCTCGTGAACTGAGCCTGCCCGCCGACGGCATCCTCCGCATCAAACCCCTGCGCGAACTCGAAACGCTGCGCTACGCCCCAGTCACTCTCAGCGACATCACGATTGGCGAACTCACCAAGGAAGTGCTCCCCAACGCCGCGCCCGCAGGCAAAAAGATCGCCACCCTGGACGGCGACGCCCACGAACTCCGCATCACCATCCCCCGCGATCAGGCCGAGCGGAAGCTCTTTGGCTTCAGCTTGTTTGCCGACGGCAAAGGTGGCGGCCTTCCGATCTTGTTCCGTCCCGAAACCGGCACGCTGCGTGTCGGCACCACCGAGGCCCCTTTTTCCATCGCCGACCTTCCCAAGGGCGAGGATGTGGAGCTGCGCATCTTCATCGACAAATACCTCGTCGAAGTCTTCGCCAACGACCGTCAAGCCATGGTCGCGTCCCACGCTGCATATAGCGGCAAGCCTGACCTGAACGCCTTCACCGTCGGTGCCCCGACGACCATCAAGAAACTCGAAATCTGGAAGCTCCAGCCCACCAACCAAGGCTTCCGCGAAGCGCAGAAGAACCGCATTTGGGAACCTAACACGAAATGAAACCAATCCTCACCCCCATCACCGCCATACTGCTCGCCCCGATTGTCTTCATGATGTTGGCTATGAATGTTTTTACTCAACCCTACATTCCAGAAGAGGGTTCCGCAGAGCTGTCGGCGAAATCTCGCGAACAGAGGCCGGCGAAAGTGGATTCCAAGGCGCAGGCCACTCATCCTCCCGCGCAATCCCTTTTCTACAAAGCACAGCATCCTGAAACCGGCAACATGTGGGATGTGTGGCTCTATCATCATGAGGGGACCTACTACCTTTATTACCTGGCCAATGCCGGGCCAAAACCTCCCAAGGGTCAGCCGTGGAACAACATTTCGTTGGCCACCTCGCCTGACGGTGTGAACTGGACGGAGAAAGGTCCGATCTTGAAAAAGGCGGAAGAGGCTACTTGGATGGGAACCGGCTCAACCTGGAAATCACCCGCCTTTGAACAGGACGGCAAATTTTTTATGAATTTCTCGGAAGAGGTCGGCGGGCGTCAAACCATCTACTTTGCGGAATCCAAAGACCTTCTGAATTGGACTCGGTTGGAGGGAGAGGAATACCGGTTTGTGCCGGACGAACGATGGTATCAGAAGAACGGCCGTTGGGACTGCATCTGGACCCTGCCCAAACCGGGCGGTGGATTTTATGGCTACTGGACAGCCAGTCCGCTTTCTAAAGACAGCAAA
The DNA here is from genome assembly GCA_044375555.1 of Terrimicrobiaceae bacterium. Classification (GTDB taxonomy): domain Bacteria; phylum Verrucomicrobiota; class Verrucomicrobiia; order Chthoniobacterales; family Terrimicrobiaceae; genus UBA967. The sequence goes on along the minus strand of JBILML010000058.1, from coordinate 3,444 downwards.
TTCGGCTTTGGCGAATCGGACGACGGCCTGCACTGGAAAGCCCTCCCGCCGCCTGAAGTGTCAGGGGTCAATCGCGAGCATGCAGAAGTCGGAGCCGTAGAGAAGATCGGGAACAAGTATTACATGCTGTTGGGGAACTACCCGCCCTACATGGTGACGCTGGCCGCCGACCGCCCCGAAGGCCCCTTTCGCGCGGCGGAGAAGAATTTCAACCTCTTGACGGGACACACCTATTTTTGTCGTTTTTTCCCTCACCCGACAGATGGGATGTTGGTATGCCATTTTATACGAGACAGAAATGGTGAAGTTTCTTTCGCTCCGCTAAAAGACGCGCGCATCGACGGCGAAGGAACTCTGCGTCTCGGATGGTGGAAGGGGAATGAGAAAATGAAGCGCGCGGCCATTGCGGTCGAGGCACCTGGCGAAACCTCCAAGGCGATTGCCATGCTCGATCATCAGTTTGATACGGGCAAAGGAATCATCCTGGAGGGCACCTTGCGGCTGCCAAAGGGCGAGGGGGAGCCGCGCAGTGGGCTGTATATCGAGTGTGGGAATCGCGAACGAGTCGGTGTGCTCATAGATCATTCCGGGGTGGCCGAACTGGGTTCCCTGCAGGCGAACGGCGACGATTTCGAAATCAGGGAACTCAATAAGCGAGGCAAGAAGCAGAATCCGAAACGCGTCGACCGGGAAATGACCTTTGCGAATCCAGCGAAGTTCCGCCTCTTGCTCCAAGGGCCGCTCATGGAGTTCTACCTTGATGATATCCTGGTCGAAAGCTTCGCACTGCCTGCCAATGCCACCGGCCGGATCGGATTGATCAACTCCGCAGAAACTTTGGGGACACTGAAAGCCTGGGAGTAGTGCTTGGTTTTCGATAGTCATCGCCGAAACAACCCACATCAGCGGCCATGCCGCCCTTGCCCGCGAATGACGCGAATCTACGCGAATAAAACCATGGAATATAAGCTTTTGTATTCTTCCCCATTCGCGACTATTCGCGTTATTCGCGGGCAGAAATTCCGCTTTACCTCCCTCGCTCCCGCTCATGTCGCCCTTCGGGCTGCCTTCGGCAGGCTACCCAGCCAGCGCCCGCTGGCATGTGTTCCACTTCCCCTAAACGCCCCGGCGGCTCTGCGGGAGTGCGGACGGCGCTGCGCGCCTGAGACTTGGGGCATCTCGGCGATCTGCCCCTACCCAGGGGAACGAAGTGGGCGGCGAATGCGTAGCAGCGCCTATCGAAAACCCACATCAGCGGCCATGCCGCCCTTGCCCGCGAGTGACGCGAATCCGCGCGAATAAAACCATGTCAGATAAGCTTTTGTATTCTTCCCTATTCGCGATTATTCGCGTTATTCGCGGGCAGAATTTCCGCTTTACCTCCCTCGCTCCCGCTCATGTCGCCCTTCGGGCTGCCTTCGGCAGGCTACCCAGCCAGCGCCCGCTGGCATGTGTTCCACTTCCCCTAAACGCCCCGGCGGCTCTGCGGGAGTGCGGACGGCGCTGCGCGCCTGAGACTTGGGGCATCTCGGCGATCTGCCCCTACCCAGGGGAACGAAGTGGGCGGCGAATGCGTAGCAGCGCCTATCGAAAACCCACATCAGCGGCCATGCCGCCCTTGCCCGCGAGTGACGCGAATCCGCGCGAATAAAACCATGTCAGATAAGCTTTTGTATTCTTCCCTATTCGCGATTATTCGCATTATTCGCGGGCAGAATTTCCGGTTTACCTCCCTCGCTCCCGCTCATGTCGCCCTTCGGGCTGCCTTCGGCAGGCTACCCAGCCAGCGCCCGCTGGCATGTGTTCCACTTCCCCTAAACGCCCCGGCGGCTCTGCGGGAGTTTGGTCGGCTTCATCAGGCGCTCTGAAAAAATCGCATGGGCGATTCTAGAAAAAAATCTTCCAACGGCATTCCGCCGCTGCCTATCAAAAAAGCGGCTTTCGGCGTGAACTCATTTCGGAAAGCCTGCAAGCCGCTTCGGGCATGGCGCGGGGCGCCGCTTTTCACCTCGAGGGCCACAATCTCCGAGCCCCGTTGAATCACGAAATCCACTTCGACGCCACGCTCTCTCCAGTAGGTCACTTCGACATTTCCGCCCACAAAGGAATTCCAGAGATGGGCGCCGACCGCCGACTCCACCATTCGCCCCCATCGCTCAGCATTGGCCCGCGTTTCATCGAATCCCATCATGCTATTCGCGCTCATCAGAGCGGTGTTGAGCACTTGGAGTTTTGGGCTGGAGCCTCGCTGGCGAATTTTTCCGTGAGTAAACTTCTGAAGCCCTGCAACCATGCCCGCCCCTTTCAGCAACTCGAGATAATGCGCCAGCGTTACCGTATTTCCCGCATCCAGAAGCTGGCCGAGCATTTTTTGATAAGAGAGAATTTGGCCGGAGTAATCACACCCGAGTTGAAAAAGCCTCCTGAGCAAGGCGGGTTTGTCCACTCGTGTCATCAGAAGGATGTCGCGGGAGATGCTTGTTTCGATCAGGGAATCATTCACATAGCGATGCCACCGCTCTGGTTCTGCAATCAAATCCGCCGCTCCGGGATAGCCTCCATAAAAAATATAGGTATCCAAATCCCAACCGAAGGCCTCTTGCATCTCCGCGAAAGACCAGTGCGGTGCGGCAATTACCTCAAAGCGGCCTGCCAAACTTTCGGAAAGGCCCGATTGAAGCAAGAGTGGCGACGAGCCTAGCAAAAGAACCCGAAGCTCGCTGCCGGTTCCGCTATCGGCATCCCAAAGGCTTTTGACCGCCTCCGACCAGTCGGGGATTTTTTGAACCTCATCCAGCACGAGAAGCCCCGGCCCGCCTTTGGCTTTGAGGCGCGCCAAGTCCCATTGTTGAAAAACCCAATCCCGATCTTTCATCGCAGGGTCATCGGCGGATCCGTAGTGGGTCGGGTGCGCATGGGCTGCCATGACTTGTTTGGCCAAAGTCGTTTTCCCAACCTGCCGTGGTCCAATAAGAATCTGCATAAATCGCCGTTTTTCAGCGAGCCGTTGAGATAGCTTCGAAAATATCCATTCTCTTTTCACGATTTACTCATATTTATGAGTAAAATTACTCAATGATGCAAGTTATAAAATGCAGCGGCGGCTCTGCGGGAGTGCGGACGGCGCTGCGCGCCTGAGACTTGGGGCATCTCGGCGATCTGCCCCTACCCAGGGGAACGAAGTGGGCGGCGAATGCGCAGCAGCGCCTATCGAAAACCCACATCAGCGGCCATGCCGCCCTTGCCCGCGAATGACGCGAATCCACGCGAATAAAACCATGGCAAATAAGCTTTTGTATTCTTCCCCATTCGCGACTATTTGTGATGGCATGAAGTCATGCAGCAACCAGCGCTGGGCAAGCTGAAATGATTGATCCAATGTCCTCGGTGGAACCCGTGAGTGCTTGCAACACGCACGAGTGGCCGAAGGTCCAAAAGGTTCGA
>JBILML010000016.1:0-63991 GCA_044375555.1 Terrimicrobiaceae bacterium | reverse complement strand
CCGCGGCTGCTGGCACAGAGTTAGCCGTCTCTTCCTCTTGCGATACTATCACTTTCTTGTTCTCGCATGACAGGAGTTTACAATCCGAAGACCTTCATCCTCCACGCGGCGTCGCTCCATCAGGGTTGCCCCCATTGTGAAAAATTCTCGACTGCTGCCACCCGTAGGTGTCTGGACCGTGTCTCAGTTCCAGTGTGGCTGGTCGTCCTCTCAGACCAGCTACCCGTCAAAGCCTTGGTGAGCCATTACCTCACCAACAAGCTGATAGGCCGCGAGCTCATCAGGAAGCGTCTTGCGACTTTGGCGTCGAAGGGATGTCCCCTCTGGCCACATGCGGTATTAATTCGCCTTTCGGCGAGCTATCCCCCACTTCCCGGCAGATTGCTCACGTGTTACGCACCCGTTCGCCACTAGACTTTTTATGTATTACTACACAAAAAATCCCGTTCGACTTGCATGTCTTATCCACGCCGCCAGCGTTCGTTCTGAGCCAGAATCAAACTCTCCGTTGAAAAGTTTGCCCCGCATGCGCTAAACACGCGGGAAAGTTTTCTGACTAATCTATTCCACGAAGCCTGTGAGACAGGACATCGGGAAAGACGTCGAAGCTATAAAAAATCAAAATCGACAGGAAACGCACAATTCAGCAATTGCTGTTTGTTGTCATTTCCAATCTTGCGTTCTGAATTTTGCCGATACCGACAAAACCCGAATGGGACTCTCAAAAAACTTTTTCAATTCGAACCTGGTGCGAATCCAGATTTTTCACCGGATATTTCGGACCTGATTTTTTGGTTCGCTTGAGATCAATTCCGTCTGACCTGTCGTCAGCGGGAGGAACACAATAGTCAGCGGATTTCAGAGGTCAATAGCTTTTTCAAAAAAAATTCAAAAAAAATTACGGGGCGTTTTTTGAGGCGTTTTTGAAACGGTGGCAAAATCCCGCCAAGCCAGTATTAAAGCGGCTCTCCAGTCGTTCCAATAATTCACCACCGCGCCAGACGACCACTACCAATAATCGAAAAAAACCACGGCGGTGGCTTGCGCACACAGCACTCGAGTGAAATTCTTCACCCCATGAAACACACCTTGCATCCCGGCGATATCGCTCCAGATTTCCACGCCACCGCAGTGGGCGGACCCCACGGAGAAGGCCAATCCATCAGCCTCTCCAGCCTTCACGGCAAAAGCGTCGTCCTCTATTTCTACCCGAAAGACGACACACCCGGATGCACCACGCAGGCCTGCGGCGTGCGCGACAACCACGCTGCCATCCTCGCCAAGGGAGCGCTGATTTATGGCGTGAGCATCGACTCTCCCGCGAGCCACGCGATGTTCATCGCGAAGCACCAACTGCCCTTTCCGCTTCTCAGCGACGAATCCCGCGCCATCGTCGAGGCCTACGGCGTCTGGGTTGAGAAAAGCATGTATGGAAAAAAATACATGGGCACGGAACGCACGACATTCGTCATCGGCCCAGACGGCCTGATTCGCGCCATTCACCGAAAAATTTCTCCAGCGGACCATGTCCCCACCATTCTAAAAGACCTTTGAATCCCGCCCCTCCATCCACCGTTCTCCGGCTCTACGAAAGGCTCTCCGGGCTTTTGGAAAAACTCCCCGGCGGCCTTCACAAACCCATCCTCCGCGAACTCGAACCCATCCGCGCGATCTTTCTAGGCCAGCGCCCGCCCCGCATCGAACTCGTCGGCGAAGCCACCACCAGCGTCCCCTCGCTGCTTGCATCGCTCGGCGCCAGTCATTCCTCGACCGGCGAATCCCACCAAGGTTGGCGCGAATATTCCAACGCCACAGGCAGCCGCCTAGAAATCCTCGATGCGCGTGATGAATCCCCCGACTCCCATATCCAGAGCGCCCTCGCCCACGCGCAGCCCGACCTTGTTCTTTTGGTGTTGGACTCCGAGCCCCACACCCCAGCCATGGCCGCCGTGCTTGCCAGAGCCCTCGCTTCCGGCAAGCCAATCATCGCCATCGCATCGACCGATTCTTTTCTCCCACGCCTCAACGACCTCATCCGCGCGAATCCCCCGCTTGCAGAAAAAACCACCGCGGTCTTTTCGATCACCGACCCCACCTGTCCGGAAATCCTCTGCGCGACACTCCCTCGAGAGGCCCAGTTGGAATTCGCTCGCTTCACCGCCGCGCGCCGGGCGCAAGCCTTCATCGCCTCGCAACTCCTGAAATCCTTCAGCGCCGTCTGCGGCGTTGTCGGCCTCCAGCCCATCCCCCTCGCCGACCTGCCCGTTCTCCTCGCTCTGCAAAGCCTCATGGTCGGCTTGATCGTCCACACCTCCGGCCGGCCCGTCGGCCCACGGCTCGTGGGGGAATTCCTCGCCGCACTCGGCATCAACGCCGCCGCCGGCTTCGCTCTTCGCGAAGGCGCCCGCGCTGCCATTCGCTTTGTTCCCTTCTGGGGCAGCGCCGTCTCAGGCTTCATCGCCGGCGCCGGCACCTACGCGCTCGGCCGCGCCGCCATTGCCTATTTCATCGACGACACCCCGCTGGAAGAAACCCGCCGTCTTTTCCGAAAAATGCTCCGCCGCCAAAATCCCTAATCCATGCCCGCGCCCGATCCACTCTCCGCCGCGAAATTCAACGCCACCCGCGAGGTTCGAAAAATCTACGCCGACCTCGCAGCCCGCCCCCTCGAGCGCTCCTGCGCCCTCCGCACCGACTGCTGCCATTTCAAGCTCACCGGTAAAACCCCACACCTCACCTACGCAGAAGCCCTCGTCGCCGCCAACGCCCTCCGCGCCACCGGCCGAACAACCCTCCCCGCCCACACCGCCGGCTCCTGCCCCCTCCTCGACACGAAAACCTCCCGCTGCCTCATCTACGAATCGCGCCCCCTCGGCTGCCGCACACATTTTTGCGCCGCAGCCGGCGGCCCCTATCCCCGCACCCATGTCCTCGACCTCATCCGCCGCCTCGAGGAAATCGACCAAGACCTCGGCGGCGACGGATCCCACCCCATCGAAAAATCCATCACCGCCGCGCTGGCTGATTTTTAAATTCCCCGCTCCGATGTCTTGCCTACCGGAAAACTTTGGAAGAGGTCTGTAGCCCCGCGATGCGAATCCTCTTCATCAAGCTCCGCCACATCGGCGACTCGTTGTTGCTCACCCCCACCATCGCCGCCACGAAAAAAAAATACCCCCATGCCGAAATCTGGGTTCTCGTCCGCGAAACCTGTGACGGCATCCTCGCCGGTTGCCCCGAGATCGACCGCATCCTCACCACCGCTAACCCGGACTCCGCCAAGCGAAGCAAGCTCGGCTGGCTCTCCGACCTGAAGCTCGCCGCCCTCCTCCGCCGCACCCATTTCGATTTCGTCTTCGAACTCACCGACAACGACCGCGCCCGCTTCCTTGCCCTCGCCGCCCGCACCCCCATGCGCTGCACAAACGAGCACCCAACTCTTAAGAAATTCTGGCGGCCTTTTTTTCACCGGATTTGCACAACTCCTCGCTACCCAAAACATCAAGTAATTCGAGATTACGTTTGTCCGGAGGAAATTCTTGAACTTCCCACCACGCCGGGCCCTTTAGTTTTCGCCGCGACATGCAGTATTCCGTGGCACGACTTAGATTATAAAAATCGCCCGCCCTTCGCTGTCCTCCACATTCACACTCGTTGGCCTCAAAAATCATGGCCCATCGAGCGCTGGGAAGCACTAATCCCGCTACTTCTTGAAATGGTGCCCCAGATTATCTTGAGTTGCGGACCCGGCGCCGAGGAAGTCTTATCTTCCAGAATGCTCTCAGAAAAAATCGGGCCTCGCTTAATAACGACAGCAGGAACTACTTCGTGGTCGCAACTAGCATGGCTCCTCGAGCAGGCGAATTTTTTTGTGGGAGTGGATACAGCGGCCATGCACCTTGCGGCAGCTTGCGGATGTCCCACGGTGGCCCTTTTTGGTCCCTCCCCGACTTTTGAATACTACCCATGGGAAGTCACCCATTGGTTGATCCAACCCGAAACAAACAATGCCGACTCCCATGTAGCGGGCGACATGAGAGATATCGCGCTCGCCTCCATTCTGAAAGCCTGCAAGGATGCTAATGAATGTCACAAGGCAAGTAAAATTCTAACCAACCTTAAACAGATTTCACAATTATAAAATGTATTCGTGCATGATAAAGTTCATAACTAGAAACCCCTGCATAACTTACATTAATTACACTAATATAAAGGATTTTATCGCTAGATTTCTACACAATAGAGAATTCCGTGAGAGGGCTTTAACCAATTGGGCATCTTTAGGCTTGATTGTGTTAATAATGGCTTTTTTTTGCGCAAAAAACAACAGTCAAGTAAGGTGGGTTTATTATTTATTTTTTTTATTACCTATAGCCGGCATCATGCTCACGCAACCGTGGCGGTGGAACTATTATGGGGGGAGTTTTACGAAGATTGCTCTGCTATATGGAGGTTTTTTTGCTTGCAGCACATTTTGGTCAGACTCGCCTAATGTATACAAACGATTTACTGAATTTATTTGTTTTTCCACTTGGTTCTGCGGTAGTGCATGGCTTGCACATAAAAAGAAAATCGATGCACGGCTTATTATAAATGTCCTGATTTATACCGGTGCCGCAATGGCTTTATTCTTAATCATTATATATTACGCTGAGAACAGCTTGAGCACGCGCATGTGGCCGCAGGGATGGAAAAGATTTGGGCCATCAAATCCGATCGATATAGGAATGTATTACTCATTAACAACTTTGCTTTGCTTTATCAAATTAATTGATACTTGTGAAACACAAAATAAAACCAAGGTTTTTTTGTTAATGACCCTGAACCTCCTTCCTGTGATTGCATCACAAAGCCGAGGTCCTATATTATCATTTTTAGTGACTTTAGTTTTTATTATTTTATTTTATAAATTTAATAAAAATTATATATTTTTTTTATTATTATTTATCATGCTCTTATTAACATTTATAACATTTAATTCATTAATATATAAAACCGTCTCAAATCGGCTTTCTGAAAATAGTTTCCGCAAGGATATTTGGACCCAATCGATTAGTCGAACAATCGAGCATAATCCATTACTGGGTTGTGGGCGTGGAATTAAAATTAATATTCTAGTTGAAGCAAAATCGCATGAAAGAAATTCGATTTTAAATTTTAAAGGCGCTCACAACCAATTTGTTGATGCTTTTTATTCTTTAGGGATAATCGGACTTATTCTTTTTTCAGCAGTCTTCATATATATTTTTTTACACTATACTAAAGCCCCTGATTTATTTCCATTTTTTATTTGGCTTATATTAGGAATATTATGCGGACTTACTGTAAGCAGCAGTAATATTGACATTAGATCTAACTGGATGTATTTTTGGATACCTACTGGATTAATTGGCGCGATACTTTCACAAAAAAGTTTTAGCCGGAAATTAAAACCGATTTCCAAAGCGGATATACCACCTCAGCACTATAATTCTCCTCAAAATGAGTCCTAGATAATTTGCCTGCCTCCAGAATGACCGAGGAGGACGATATAAGCACAGATAAATGATGTTTCCATTCCTCTGGAGATTTAGCTAATAAAATTGAAGGAGCTTTTTTGGCAATTTCCACAGTGCCCGCTAATGGAGAAGCTATGATCGGTAATCCGGCCGCGAGATATTGCAGGGCTTTAATCGGGGACTTACCATTCGAAAAGCGATCGAACGGCAAGGGCAATAAACCAATATCAAATTCAGGCACGACATTAGCCTCACAACCCGGAGTCCATTTGATATGCGTATGTGGTAATTTTGATTTGAACGATGGCGGTTCCCCGCATAGTATTACAATCTCTGCTTGAGTATATTGAGTAATAATATCGAATAATATAGGCTCAAGGGTTTCGAGATAATGGAGATTCAAAGGTGCACCAGACCACCCTAATCTCACTTTGGAGCAATTAGCTTTTTGCTTTGGAGTCCAATCTAGATGACTAATCGCCATGGGCACATGATGCACATGACCTCCAAGACACTTTAAATGATCGATAATATACATGTTCGGTGCTAGGCAAGCATCAGAAACCTTAACGATGCATTTCAACCTTCGAGACGCACGCCATCGCGAAAACAAACTATGCCGGCGCCCCTGGGGATGCCATGTAGAGTCATCAATATCAAAGATAAGTCGCTTGGCGTGGCTTCGCAAATAATTTACAATGTGAACTGGAAATAGCTTTTTTTGAACAAGCACCACGTCATACTCGCTTAGCAGTTTAGCCGGAGGGATATTCCTCGCGGATCCGTAAACTAAATCACATTGGATTCCATCCCTTCTAAGCTTTTGTAAATATTGTCCAACTCGATAAAATGTGCTAGCACATGTCATATCACCAAACGTAAAAGCGAGTATCTTCATCTTTTGATCGATCTCATTTTATAAAAGGAAATTTATCGTGTCGGCAATGGATTATTTTTATCAAATGTTGCCTAATGATTAGAACACTCCGTTAACTACTGGTCCAATTTTTGAATCCACCTAAATGCGTTCCTAGTTCAAACGGTCATTCAAAGTTTGACATTAACGTTAAAGATCGAAATATTTTCTATTAGCAATGCACTACGAACACCAATCCATCCTATCCCAACAGAAAGTCCTTTTTGTAGCTTGCCTCCCGCACTCGGGATCCACTCTGACCGCGCTTTTGCTAGGCCACCAACCCTCAATGATTGGTCTCGGAAGCATCGATAAAGCTGTCCAGATGATTCCCTTAGATCATGAAAAAAACTCGGCATTTTTTTGCTCATGCGGATCTCGGGTCAATGAATGCCCCTACTGGTCCAGATTCGCCCGCGATCATGACCGACTCAAACGTATGGGGTTTGCCGACCGCTACAACGAGGCGATCGCGCAATTCCAACGGGTTTTCGGAACCAATAAATGGATGGTGGATTCTTCGAAACTTCCTTATCAAATGGAACAAATCCAAGGAATCAATAGCACCGAACTTCGCGTGCTTCACATCAGTAGAGACTTCCGCTCATCGATTGTATCTGCAGTGGATTTAAAAAAGAGTCGGAAAGGAGTTTCCAGACCGCGTTGGCTCATCGGCATCGAAGCTGCCATTCGCTGGCAGCGGAGAAACAATTCAATAGCCCGGATGCTGGAAAAAAATGGGATTCCGCATCTTGTCTTTGGCTATGAGGAGATTTGCTTTGGCCTCAAACGCTTTATCGAAAGGCTTGGAGTATTTCTTGAAACAGATATGGCTAATCCTCCTGCAACGATTGCCGGATCGAAAAGCCACTTAATAACCGGAAACCCTATGAGGCATCAGAAGGAAAAGGAATCTCTATCCTATGACTTTCGTTGGTTCTCTAGAACCGACTGGATTCCAGCCTCTCTGCTGATGCCTTGGCTCCATAATTGCAACCGTCGCTGGGTTTATAGCAATCAACTTGCAGGAATTTTCGGGAACTATTCAGGCAACAAATACACGGATTCCTAATTCGTTAAACTCAATTAGGGCTTGAAGGTTGGAAGAGTTTACCCTGCGATTGATCAATAAATGCCAAAGGATAAAATTATTGTCGAACTCGCTGGCAATCATGGCGTTGGAAAATCCACGGTGGCTCCATTGCTGGCCCAACGACTTCGCGGACACTTTGACGCGCGTTTGGTCGCCGCGTTGCCTGAAAGCGGGATTCCACATCAGCAAAGAAAATGGACTCGATGGAAGCGGCATTGCTGGCTCGCTAGTCATCCAAAATTTCTTATGTTAGCGATGGGTTTTGGAAACGCTCACAAATGGTTACAGGTTTACTCCACCTTGGGTCTTGCTCGGCGGGCCCTTCAAATTGGCTGCCGGATCGCCTTGATCGATCAGGGGCTACTGCGAATCGCCCGCTACCCTCGAGAGATAGAAACTTTTCCAAAAAAATATCTTCCCGATTTGGTGATCCAACTCACTGCGGACCCGGCGACAGTTGCCTTGCGCCGACTTCTTCGGGATAAGAAAATTCACTCCCTGCAGAGAGGGATCTCACGCGAAACTCGCGGTTGCGAAATCCGCTGTGAACTGGAGGGGCTGCCAACCCATCTGGTCGAGCAGGGCATGCAAGCGTATGCCCGAAAATTCTGCGATCCACCTCTCGACGAAGAAACCGTTATGAAACTTTGCGCGCAACCCGGCCAGGCAGTCCGTCCCTTCAAAAAAGAGCGTGGACGCTGCGAACCGGATGTTATGGAGCGCCTGCAACTACAGGGCACACTGATCGAGACCATCGACAATTCGCACGATCAAACTTTAGAGAGTTGTGTGGAAGCATGTTTTCAGAAGATTGTTTCTCGGTTGCCCAAGTAGGCAGATTGAGCTTCGATCCGAATCAATGAGACCGCTCCAAATTTCCGAGGAACTCTTGCAGGAACCTGAATGGCAGGAGGCTCTTGCCTGCGCTTGCATCCAAGCAATGAAGGGAAAAAAGCGGGGTATGCTTTGCCTAACTGGCCGCCCAGGCTCAGGAAAATCTACGCTTGGAAAGCAAATCCGAAAAAAGGGACTCCCGGGAATTTCGCCTTCGCGCATCGCAGTAATTGATGACGGAGTTCTTTCGGTATCTTGGCTGGGATTTTTGAAACGCCGAGTCAAACACCCCGTCCATACGCTGGACGAGCTGGCCCCATTTGAAAATCATCTGCGAGGCAAGCGCCTCGTTGTCTATGTCTCCAGCCGCCCGGAAAGACGAATTTCGGCCTGCGATATTGCGGTTAGAGTAGTATGCGAAGAGCAGGAGAGGAGGAGACGTCTTTTAGCCAGAAACAAAGATGGAGAGAGTCGCTTCCAACAATCTTCTTTGGAATCAGACATCATGTCGATCCCAGCTGGGCGTTACTTTAAATTCCATTCACACTAAAATTCAGAGAAAACATACTCCCGTGGCTAATACATCGATTCCATCACATGCTCATACTTTGCCTGCCTGGCTGAAGTGGGGTATGCCAGCTGCTATTTTCCTATATCCTGCCGTCTTGATCATTCCCGCACTGAATTGGGAAGCCGATTATTATCGCGAATACGGACTCGTAGAAACGCTCTCCAATCTTTTTCTTTTCATTGCGCTCGTGCTGGCCGTGTGCGCCGCGCGGGCAGCTTCCAATTCGCTCCAACTCTTGTGGACGATCTTCTTTGCGATTGGTTGCTTTATCTTCCTCGGCGAGGAAATCAGCTGGGGCCAGCACTACCTGAAATGGGTGCCGCCAGAGTCTTGGGCGGAAATGAACCGTCAGAACGAAACAAACCTTCACAATCTCAAAGGCTGGCCTGAATTCCTCTTCGGGAAAGTCGCCCGCAACGGGCTTAGCATCGGCATGATTGTAGGGTCTGTGATCGCCCCTTGGTGGCTTCGCCGTAACCAGCAACTCTGCCAACCGGGAAGCATCAATTTCTGGCTCTGGCCCTCTTCCCAATCAGCCATCGTCGCTGTGTTGGCAGTTGCGAGCAACATTCCAAAACGATTGATGAAAAATTTTGGCGTCGAGATTCCCTATCAATACTACGGCCCAAACGATGGAGAGTTGAAGGAGTGCCTCTTCGCCCTGTTTATTCTGCTCTACGCAATCGTGCTTTTCCGGACGCTCCGCGAGCAGGCTGGGCGATAAAAAAATCAGCCCTTCAGCAAAATCTCGGCCGCCTGGCTCACATCTTTGTCGCCACGGCCACTCAGGTTTGCGATGAGGATCGTGTCCTTTCGCATGGCGGGGGCGACTTTGATGACATGCGCGATGGCGTGGGCAGTTTCGAGGGCGGGGATGATGCCTTCGATTTCGGAGAGACTGCGGAAGGCGGCGAGGGCTTCGTCGTCGGTGGCGTAGTCGTAGTCGATACGACCGGAGTCGCGGTAGTAGCTGTGCTCGGGCCCGATGGCGGCGTAGTCGAGGCCGGCGGAGACGGAGTGGGTTAGCTCGATCTGGCCGTCGGCGTCGGCGAGGAGCCAGGTTTTGGTGCCCTGCAATACGCCGAGCTTGCCGCCTTGAAAACGCGCGGCGTGGCGGCCTCGCACGATGCCGTCGCCGCCGGCTTCGACGCCGGTCATTTTGACGGATTCGTCATTGATAAAGGGATGGAAAAATCCAATGGCGTTGCTGCCGCCACCGACGCAGGCGACGAGCAGGTCGGGGAGGCGTTCCTCGCGCTGTAAAATCTGGCGGCGGGTTTCGTCGCCGATCACGCGGTGAAAATCGCGAACGATCATGGGATAGGGGTGCGAACCCAGCGCGCTGCCGAGGATGTAGTGGGTGTTGCGAACATTCGTGACCCAGTCGCGCATGGCTTCGTTGATGGCTTCCTTGAGCGTAGCCTGACCGGCGGTGACGCCGACGACTTTCGCCCCGAGGAAGCGCATGCGCGCGACATTGAGTGACTGCCGCTCCATGTCCACCGCGCCCATGTAGATCGTGCACTCGAAGCCGAAGCGCGCGGCGGCCGTGGCAGTGGCGACGCCGTGCTGGCCGGCACCGGTCTCCGCGATGATGCGGGTTTTCCCCATGCGGCGGGCGAGGAGGATTTGGCCGATCGCGTTGTTGATCTTGTGCGCGCCGGTGTGGAGCAAATCCTCGCGCTTCAGGTAAATTTTCGCGCCACCGAGTTTTTCTGTGAGCCGCTCGGCAAAATAGAGGGCCGTTGGGCGTCCGCAAAAATCCGAGAGCAACCCCGCGAGTTCCTTGCGGAATTCAGGATCCTTGCGGGCGGCGTGGTATTCGCGCTCGAGGTCCTGCAACGCCGTCATCAGCGTTTCGGGAACAAACATGCCTCCGTAGGGTCCGAAGTGGCCGCTCGCGTCGGGCAGGTTGATCGTGGCGCTGTTGCTCATGGGGTAAATGTGGCGGGTTTTGTCATGCCCTGCAATCCGCGAACGGCGTCAGGCCGCAGGAACCCGACCAGTTTTCTGGAGAGCCTCAACGCTCAGGAGGACTTGGTTTTTGTAAAGTTGGTCCCATTCCTTGATGGCGCCCTCGATCCGCGTGGTCCAATTCTGATCGCCGATGGCACCGGGGACATTGAAGCGGTCGCTCAATCCGAAAATGTCGGTGATCATGTGAACGGCCAGCCACGACTCGCAGGCGAAAAGCCCCTCGATGAAGGCGGCATGCACCTCAGGCGTGAACCCACATGGAACCTCGATCCCCCGCCGGCCACAGAAATCCAAAACCACGCGCATTTCGTGAATCGACTTCTCTCGGGACTCGGCTTGCGTGGCATCAGCGTTCCAATTTTCCCAATACTGACGGATCGTCGGATGGTCGTGCGTGGCGAAGGTCGCGAGGCTCAGCCGCTGGTAGCTTGAGCCCGGCAGCAGCGCGCCATTTTCCCCGGCTTCCCAAAACGGAATCTTGAATCCGGGAATCTCGAGCGATTGGAGGGAGGGACGCACATACGGAGCGACCTCGCCCAAATCCTCGGCGATCAGGCGGTGCGGGCCGGTCTCCTCCAGAAAAACACGGAAGAGCATTTCGCCCTGACGGCGGTTGTAGTCGCAGTTCTCAGGCGTGCTGTCGTCGCGCGGCAGAAAACACGGCAGCGCTCCGCCAGTGATTTCCTGGGCCTGCTCGGGCGAGAGAAAGGTGAAGCGCTCGTTCTCTTGCGGACGCCATGGAAAATTCCAGATTCGAAAAAAACCCAGCGCATGGTCGACGCGAAGCAGGTGAAAAACTTCGCGCGAGGCCCGTAGGCGTCGCCGCCACCAGGCGAAATTGTCGCGCGACATTGCCTGCCAATTGTAGAGCGGGAAGCCCCAGTTCTGGCCCCAGTGCTCGGTGAACGGATCGGATTTAAAAACCTTCTCGGGCGGGGCCCCACTGGATCGCGTCTTGTCGAAGATCTCCGGCTCGGCCCAGACATCCGCGCTGTAAAGGCTCACGCCCACCGGAATGTCGCCCATCAACGCCATGCCGAGCTTGTCGAATTCCTCGCGCACGGCCCGCCATTGCGTCATCGCCACCCATTGGATGTAGCTGAAATAGCGGATGAGACCGTCGAAGCGGCGCGCATCGGTGGAGTTCAGCGAGCCGTGCCATTCACGGGCGGCCTCCGGATTTTGGTGGTCGGCAGGCCAGTTGGTGAAAACCTCGTCGTTGTCATTCCACGCGCCCAGGGCGCGGAAGAGCGAATAGTCGCTGAGCCACTCGCTCTCCTCCTCAACAAATTTTTCAAACTCCCGGACGCGCGCGCCTTTCGCCTTTTGAAAATTTTCGAAGGCTGCGGCGAGCAACTCCTGTTTCATCGCCTTGACCTTCGCGTATTGCACCTTCCCCTCGCGGAGCGATTCGACCCCGTGCTTTTTGGTAATTTTTTTGAAATCGGATTCCGCAAGATCCGGCAGCCAGCGCGGGTTTGTGGCTAGAGTGCAAGGCTCGTAGGCAATCGAGCTGATGAGATTGTAGGGGCTGTTGTCGTTGCCGGTTTCGTTGACGGGGAGGATTTGGATCAGGCGGAAACCTTTTTGGGCAGCCCACCCCGCGAGTTCCACGAGTGATTCCGTGTCACCAATGCCGATGTCGTATTCGCCACGAATGGCGCTCAACGGAGTCAGGATGCCGCCGATTTTTTTCTCAGGAGAGAGGAATTGGTTTTCGTTATTCATGGGAAGGTTTGGTGGTGCGGGCCTCGAGTGCTTCGCGCGTCAGAATGTGCCGGGCGCCGCAGCGTGGGCAGAGAACCGAGATCGACGGATCACTATGGAAAAGCTCGTCCGCCTGACGCTGAAAAACGGGCGCCATGAAATCCAGCATCCGCTCTTGGTTGCAGCCGCAGCGGAAAGTGAACTGCCGCTTCTCGAGCAGCGACAACTCGACATCGCGGTCGAGCGTGTGGATCGATTCTTGGGTCAGCCCCGCGAGCCATCCCTCGTCGCAGTCAGGCTGCGCGGCGACCATCACGAGGTCTTCCTCTCCGTGCCAAAAGAACCGGACCAGGCGCTGCTCGCTCTGCGAATAGAAAATCTCCACCGCGCGGAGGAAGGATTTTTCGCGGAAGTCCACCACGCTCCGGCGCGGTGGCTTCGAGTCCTCCACGACATCGGCGTAAAACATCCCCTCCCCGATCGGCTGCAAGTCCGAGGTCTGGAAATTGGCGATAACCGAGCCGGTGTGATTGTCCGCAGCAGCAAAAACATTCAGTCGCGGCTCGGGGAATTTCACCGTCCAGGCGCAGGCTTCCTTCCAGGGGCGACTCGCGCTGTGAAGAGTGATCGAGGCAATGGCTTCTCGGGCGGCATCCTCCATCGCGGCGGGAATTTCGATCCCATGGTCCATGCGGTGGAGATACCAAGCGGCGAAAATCTCGGAGAAATCCCCGCGAGAGATAAGCGCATTTCGTCCCCGGGCGAAATAAGTCCGCACCTCGATATCGGGATCGCTGGTCGGTTCAGACACGCGTTCGGCCGGCGGGGTCAAAGCAGTGCTCTACTGGTCCAGCGCCTTGAAAAGCAGTGTGGCATTGTGGCCACCAAACCCGAACGAGTTGCTGAGCACATTGTGCAGCTTGGCCTCGCGCGCATGGTTCGGCACGCAATCGAGGTCGCACTCGGGATCTGGATTTTCAAGATTGATGGTCGGCGGGATCACACCGTGCTTGATCGCCATCGCGCAGGCGGCGAGTTCCACACCGCCGGCGGCTCCGAGGAGGTGGCCGGTGACGGATTTTGTGGCGCTGACGGCAACTTTTTTCGAGGACTCGCCGAGCGCGAGTTTGATGGCCTTCGTCTCGCAAATATCGCCAAGGCCGGTCGAGGTGGCATGGGCGTTGATGTAATCGATTTGGTCCGGGGTCACCTTGCCGTGGCGCATCGCGATCGTCATCGCGCGCGCTGCTCCCTCGCCTTCGGGCATCGGAGCCGTCATGTGGTAGGCATCCGCCGTGCAGCCATAGCCGCCGAGTTCACAATAGATCGTGGCGCCGCGTTTTTTAGCGTGTTCGAGTTCTTCGAGGACGACAATTCCCGCGCCCTCGCTCATCACAAAGCCGTCGCGGTCTTTGTCAAAAGGTCGGCAGGCTTTTTGCGGTTCGTCATTTCGGCAGCTCAAGGCCTTCATCGAGGCGAATCCCGCGATGCCGAGCGGAGTGATCGTGGCCTCGGCCCCACCCGCGATGAACGCATCGGCGTCGCCAAATTTGATAATGCGCCATGCCTCGCCAATCGAATTATTGGCCGTCGCGCAGGCCGTAACGATGCACATATTGGGCCCACGAAGATCGTATTCCATCGAGACCATGCCGCTGGCCATATTTGAAATCATCATCGCAATCGTGAAGGGCGAGACGCGCGACGGGCCGCGATCCGCAAGGCGGTGCGCCTCTTCTTCCATGCTGTAAAGTCCCCCGATCCCGCTGCCGATCATCACGCCGAAGCGGTTGCGGTCGACTTTGTCGAGGTCGATGCCGGAGTCCTCGATCGCCAGCTTCGTTCCGGCCATCGCAAATTGCGTAAAGCGATCGGTGCGCTTGGCGGTCTTGGGATTTTTAAAATGCTTAGCTGGCTCAAAACCCCGGATCTCACCGGCGATTTTGCAGTCGAAATTTGTCGAGTCGAACGCCTCAAAACGGCTGATGCCGCTGCGGCCCTCGATGAGAGAGTTCCAAAATGTTTGCAGGTCGTTTCCGACCGGACTGATTACGCCGATGCCTGTGACGACGACTCTTCGTTCGTTCATGTGAAAAAATTGGGGCGTCCGCACCGTGCCGACGCGCGCTCTTTGTCCGAGGATGGGCTTGTCTTGGCAATGATATTTTTACCCAAGCAAGCCAGCCCTCCGCGCCTGCGAAAACTTTTCCATCCTCAGCCGCTTCCCGCATTTTCCACATTGACCTCGCGTCGCGACTGACGAACGATCCACGGCCAGCAGGGGAGCCTTGATTGGCTGAGAGTCCCGACCGCCCCACGGCGCCGGGAGACCCTTTGAACCTGATCCGGTTGGAACCGGCGGAGGGAGCGGCATCCGATCGCGGATTCGGCCCCCCGTCATTCCACCGAACCCAAACAAAACCATGATCGCACCCGCCGAAGCCTTTGAACCCAGCAGCACCGACCCGCTCCCAAACTCCACCCGCGTCTATGTAGAGGGGAGCCACCACAAAACTGTCCGCGTGCCGATGCGCGAGATTTCGCTCTCCCCGACCAAACGCCTCGATGGCTCGCTGGAAAAAAACGAGCCCGTCCGCGTCTATGACGCCTCGGGGCCCTGGGGCGACGAGAATTTCGATGGCGATGTCACCCAAGGTCTCCCCGCCCTCCGCGCCGAGTGGATCAAAGCCCGCGCCGATGTGAGCGAATACGACGGCCGCGAGGTCAAGCCGCAGGACAATGGCTACCTCTCCCGCAACCACGCCGAATACGCCAGCAAGGCCGAGCGCAACCGCCTCCTCGAATTTCCCGGCCTCCGCCGCAAGCCGCTCCGCGCGTCCGCTGGCCACCCCGTCACCCAGCTCTGGTATGCCCGCCAAGGCATTGTCACACCGGAGATGGAATTCATCGCCATCCGCGAAAACATGGGCCGCGCCAAGATCGCCGAACTCAGCGGCGACATCCTACGCAATGATCTTCATAAACAGCACGCCGGCTCCGCGCAGATCGGCCACAGCCCTTACACGCCGGGCATCTTCGCTCGTTTCCCCCAACGCATCCCCGCCGAGATCACGCCCGAATTCGTCCGCGAGGAAGTCGCCGCTGGCCGCGCGATTATTCCCGCGAACATCAACCACCCCGAACTCGAGCCGATGATCATCGGCCGGAATTTCCTCGTCAAAATCAACGCCAACATCGGCAACTCCGCCGTTGCCTCCAGCATCGAGGAGGAAGTTGAGAAAATGCGCTGGTCCACCAAATGGGGCGCCGACACCGTGATGGACCTCTCCACCGGAAAAAACATCCACGCCACGCGCGAATGGATCCTCCGCAACTCGCCCGTCCCCATCGGCACCGTCCCCATTTACCAAGCCCTCGAAAAAGTCGGAGGCAAGGCCGAGGAACTGACCTGGGACATCTTCGCCGACACGCTCATCGAGCAGGCCGAGCAGGGCGTCGATTATTTCACCATCCACGCTGGCGTCCTCCTGCGCTTCATCCCCCTCACCGCCTCGCGCATGACCGGCATCGTCTCCCGCGGCGGCAGCATCATGGCGAAATGGTGCCTCGCCCATCACAAGGAGAATTTCCTCCACACGCATTGGGACGACATTTGCGACATCATGGCGGCCTACGATGTGAGCTTCTCGATCGGTGACGGCCTCCGCCCCGGCTCGATCGCCGACGCGAATGACAAGGCGCAATTCGGCGAACTCGAAGTCCAAGGCGACCTCACCAAACGCGCGTGGGCCAAAGGCGTCCAAGTCATGAACGAAGGCCCCGGCCATGTCCCCATGCACATGATCGAGGAAAACATGGCGAAGCAACTCGAGTGGTGCCACGAAGCGCCATTCTACACGCTCGGCCCGCTCACCACCGACATCGCCCCCGGCTACGACCACATCACCAGCGGCATCGGAGCCGCCATGATCGGTTGGTATGGCTGCGCGATGCTCTGCTATGTCACGCCCAAGGAACACCTCGGCCTGCCGAACAAGAAGGATGTGAAAGACGGTGTCATCGCCTACAAAATCGCCGCCCACGCCGCCGACCTTGCCAAAGGCCACCCCGGCGCGCAATTCCGCGACAACGCCCTTTCAAAAGCCCGATTCGAATTCCGCTGGGAGGACCAATTCAACCTCGGCCTCGACCCCGAAACCGCGCGCGAATTCCACGACGAAACGCTCCCGCAGGAAGGTGCCAAGAGCGCCCACTTCTGCTCCATGTGCGGCCCGCACTTCTGCTCGATGAAAATCACCGAAGATGTCCGCAAATACGCCGCCGAGCAGGGCTTCACCGAACAGCAAGCCCTCGAAAAAGGCATGGAAGAAAAATCCCGCGAGTTCGTCGAAAAAGGCGCCGAGGTTTACGCGAAGGCGTAATGTCATGCCCAGGCAGCCGCCAACGATCTACCTCATCGCCGGCTGCAACGGTTCGGGAAAAACCACTTTTGCGAAAGAATTTCTCCCGAATGAAGTGAAATGTCTGCGTTTCCTGAACGCTGACGAAATGGCTCGGGGACTTTCGCCGCTTAAGCCCAGCGCCGGCGCTGTGCAGGCTGCCAGATTGCTGCTGGCGCAAATCGACAAGTGCTTTTCCACTAGAGAAACATTCGCCTTGGAGAGCACCTTGAGTGGGAAGACCTACATCAGGCTTTTCAAGCGTGCCCGGGAACTGGGTTTTGAAATCGAACTCCACTACCTTTGGCTTTCAAGTCCCTCGCAGGCCATCGCACGAGTCCGTCAGCGTGTGCAGCAGGGCGGCCATCATGTCCCGGCCGCCGATATTCGACGGCGCTTCAAACGCAGCCTTGTCCTGCTTTTTGAAGAATATCTGCCACTGGCCAGTCGCTGGGCCGTTTGGGATACCCGCTGCATGCCTCCCGCGCGAATCGCGGTTTCTGATGTTGATTCCATTAAAAAAGTGCGAGGTTTTATAGCAACATGAACCTCAAACGCGAAAAGCCCACGCTTGGCAAGACGCCTGAATTTGCAGTTCGTGCCGAACGCGCCCTGCTCCGCGCAGCCAAAAAGGTGCGGGCTCAAAATCGCGCCATGAATTTGCCGTTGATCGTTTGGGAAAATGGCAAGGTCGTGGAAAAGCCTGCATGAAGCCGAGTCAGGACATGGTCACTACGGCCACGAGTTTGCAAAGATGGGTAGAGAAATTTATGCAAAAGCGTAAGAGTTGTTAAACTCCAAGTCATGAAAGCGACCCTGCCCGAACCAGAAATCGTCACACGCAAAGGCAAGCCGGTTTCCGTCATCATTCCCATCAAGGCCTATCAGGAGCTACTGGAGCGCGTGGAGGACGCTGACGATTCGGCATTCCTCAAGCGGGCCCGCAAAAAGCCCCAGCACTACCGCCCGCTGGAGGATTATCTGGCCGCCCGCAAAACCAAGTAGCCGACATGTATCGTGTCCTGCTTGAGCGCGCCGCCGAGAAAGACATTTCTCGCCTGCCGGCAGAGACACACGACCGCGTGATCGAAGCCATTCAAGCACTCGCTTCCAATCCGCGCCCCGTTGGCTGCCGCAAGCTCACCGGCAGCAAACACGACTGGCGCATCCGTGTGGGTGACTACCGGGTGGTTTATGAAATTGCCGATGTGATTCGCGTCGTCAGGGTCAACCGCGTGCGCCATCGCCGCGAAGTCTATCGGTGATTGGACCAACAAATCTCTTTCATGAAAAAACTGCTCCAAACCTTAAAAGCCCGCTTTGAGCAAAACTCGGCCAGGCATCCCGAAATGGCTTGGGAAAAAGTGCAGGCTCCCTTGGAGGCGAATCTGGAAAAACTCCGCACCCTCTCCGAAATGGAACGAACCGGCGGGGCGCTGTTCCGCGACCGGCGCTACGACCGCGGGTTCATCTACCACAACGGCGCGTCCTCTTACTTCGCCGCCCGAGGCTTTCGTGCTTCACTTCCCGTCTGAAAATTCCCGTGACCACGCTCCACTTTTCCCACAGAGCCCGCTCGACGCCCTACCAAGCGGACCGCCTCGAAAAACTCGTTACCGACGCGCTACCCCGTTGCCTTGAGATCGCGAAAAAATATCACGCCGAACTCGCGTCCCTCCCTGGCATCGAGATCACGGTTCTCGGCGCACGCGCGATGGCGAGAGTCCACCGCGACTTTCTCGGAATCCCGGGCCCGACCGATGTGATCACTTTTCCCTACGGCGAAATTCTCGTTTGCGCCCCCGTCGCCGCGGAACGCGCCCGGGAGTTCGGCCACGACACCACCACCGAACTCGCCCTCTACGCCATCCACGGCCTCCTGCACCTCTCCGGGCACGACGACATCACCCCTGCCCAAGAAAAAAGGATGGCCACCGCGCAGGAAAAAATCCTCGCGGCGGTTCTCAAAATCAGCTGAGCGCGAGTCGGAGGCTGCCGGCGAGAGCCATGGCGATCAGGAGCCATTCGAAGACCTGCTGATTGATTTTGCCAAGGAGGATTCGGCCTCCAAAAACGCCAAGAATCACGGCGGGAGCGAGCGTGGCGTTGAAGAGGAGGGTCTCTGATGTGATCAGGCCCAGCGAGGCGCTGAAGGGGATTTTGAAGACATTGATCAAAAAGAAAAACCACGCAGCGGTGCCGACGAATTCGTATTTCGGCAATCGGCAACCGAGGAGGTAGATCGTCATCACCGCTCCGGCGGCATTGGCGATCATGGTGGTGAAACCCGCAAGCACGCCGAGCGGCCAGGCGATGGCGGGATGGTCGGCAGCGATCTCCTGCAAGCGCGGTGAAAATTTTTGCAGAATCGTCAAACCGATCAGAACCGAGACGATCCAGCCGATCACTGGCGCGAAATATTGGACCGGAATGAGTGGCATCGCCATCCAGCCAACAATCACGCCGACGACTGCCGCAGGGAGGATGCGCCAAAGCACGCGCCAGACGGCGTGGCTGTGGAAAGCCCGCACGGCGAAAACATCCGCGAGAATGAGCATCGGCAGGATCACGCCGGTGGACTCCCGGGCGGGGATGATTTGGGCCATCAAGAGAATGCCAACCATCGCCATGCCGCCGAAGCCGCTTTTGCTCATGCCGAGTCCCAGCGCCGCGAGGGCGGCGAGGGTCCATTGAAAAGCGGAGAGATCAGTGAGGATCGGCAAGGCGGGATGGGATCAGTTAGGAATCGGCTGGGCTCCGAACATTCCGCAGAGGTTTTCGGCGGCGCCGGTGGAGCGGGCCTCGCGGAGTGTGTCCAAAACCATTTCGAGTCTCAAGAGCAAGCTCACCGACCTGCCATGAAACACGCACCGCCGGACAGCATCACGAGGATTTGGGATCAAGATTTCGTCGGGAGTGAAATGATTTTCAGATTCTCTCGCGAAAGGCGGTCCATGTGGCTGTCTCGATGAACCAATTCTAAGTCATTGGCAGACGCGCACCCAGCAATCAGCGCGTCAATCAAAGGCAAACGCCCCTCGGCAGAGCGCCGCAGATCAATCGCCGCCCGCACCGAGTCCGCGTCCAACGGCAGAAAGCCGCAAAGTTCCTGAGTGTAGAGCGTCCAAACCCGTTCCGCCTCTTCCTCATCGGGCACGAGTTCCGCCAACCGCCTTTCCAGTTCCGCCCAAGAGGGCGCACACAGCAGTGCCTTTTTCTTACCACCAGCGAGAATCCGTGAAACCACATCCGATCCGGGTTCATCCAGAAAATGGGCCATCACAGCGGAGGTATCGAGCAGATGGGGCATGGCTTTTTAGCCTTCCGACTCCCTTTCCTCCTCAAGGGCTTGCAAAGGATGGCGCACCGCTGCTTTCAGATATTTTTTTCCGGCACCGCGCAATTCCGCCGCCAACTGGGAAGCATCGGGCAAAATCCGGCAAACAATCTCATCGGGAGCAAGCCCCTCCCTCCATTCAAAGCGAGTCCCGGGTTTCAGTGAAAACCGTTTCGCCAACTTCGCTGGAATCGTTGTCTGGTTGTGTCCAGTCATGGTCGTTGTCATGAAAAAACAAAATCACATGATTTTATTTTTTCAAGAGATTCAATTTTCATGGGTTTTATTGGCATACACGGAGGTCACCTACCTTTTTTATTCGGGAGCTATGCCCTTCGTGTGAGGGAGGATTTTCTCCTCAGCGCGGAGCGAGGGGTTAGGCTCTCTTGGCTTTCGCGTAGTGCCTCCACACGCAGAGGAGGACGAAGAGGACTTCGATCGAGACGAAGGTGATGGCGCCGGGGAGGCCGCCGCTGCCGAAGCCGTAGCTGTGTAGGCCCACGCCGAGGATGAAGTTCACGCCATACCAGGCCATGATGATGCTTTGGAAGGCGAGGATGGCGCCGATGGCCATGCCAAATCCTCCCCAGCTTCCGTTGATGCGGCCGTGGAGTAGGAACAGGTAGCCGAGCAACGCGATGAGCGCCCAGGTTTCCTTGGGGTCCCAATCCCAGAAGCGGCCCCAGGAGTAGTTCGCCCAAACGGCACCGAGGATGGTGCCGACGGCAAGGAGGAGGACGCCGATCTGGAGCGTGCGGTAGAGGTAGTTATGGAGGGCCGGGGAGGCTTTGGAGCCGAAGAGGGATTTGCCGAGGATGATGTGGCCCACGCCGAGCGCGAGGGCGAAGGCGGCGTAGCTGAGCGTGATCGTGAGCACATGCGTTGTGAGCCAGAAATTATCCATCAACACGGGCACGAGCGGGTGGATCGAGCGGTCGAGGATAACGGGTTGGGTGTCGGCGAGGATGAGCGAGGCGACGGCCACAGGCACGGCGCCGAGGAGGAAATACCGGCTGCGGTAGATCGCCTCGAAAACCAGAGCGAAGAGGATCGTGCCGAAGGCGACCCAGACAACGGATTCATACATGTTCGTCACCGGTGCACGGCCGGAGATGAGGACACGGAGGATGATTCCGGCGAACTGCATGAGAAATCCGGCGACGGCGAAAATCCATCCAAGCGCGTAGCCGGCGCGGGCAGGAATGGCGAGGAGGGCGATGCCGGCGATGAGGTAGAGGATCCAGGCCCAGCGGGCGGGGTGGAGTTTTTGGTAGGTCAGCTCGAGGGAGATTTTGCCGGGATCGGCTTGGAAGCGGGCCTCCTCGCGGGATTGCTCCGAGAGGAGAAGGGTCACACCTTCGTCGAAGAGAGCTTGGTCGGTCTTGGAAAATCCTTCGCGTAGCTTGGCAAGGGCGGGGTCGTTTTTGACGAGCGGGGTCCAGGCGGCGGCGCCGGTGGGGAGGAGGGTGACGAGGTTCCCGCTCGCGATTCCCTCGAAGAGGGCGAGGCGCATGCCGATGTTCGAGGCTTCGCGTTCGAGGGTGTCGAGCTGGGTTTTGGGATTTTTCGCACGGATGGCGGAGACATTTTCCAAGGAGGCGCGGAGGGCGGCGTTGGCGGCGAGTTCGCGGTAGGAGAAAAGTTTTTTGGCGGGATCGACGCCGATCGCTTCCTTGAATTTTTTATTTCCGATGAGGAGGAGCGGTTCGTTTTCCCAGCCCATCGGCGAGAGCCAGAGCGAGGTGACGACATTCAGGGCGGGGATTTTTTCGTCGTTTTTTTTGTAGCGGGCTTTGCCGGTCATCCCGAGGAGGGATTCCTCGGCGAAAACGAGGAACGGCTTTTTGCGTCCACCTTCTTGGATCGGGACGGCTTCGAGTTTGGTGAGGTCGAGGGCGCGCGCGGGGGCGGCGAGGACGAAAAGCAGGGCGGCGAGTAGGGCGATAGTTTTCATGCGTTTTTCGTTTTGGGTTTTCCGTAGAACATGATGGTGATGCCGACGCAGATGGCGAGCGAGCCGATCCATTTCAGCAGCCAGCCAGGGTCGTAGAGGACTTGAAGCGTGGTTTCACCGAGGTCGCGGGGGTTCCACTCGGCTTGGGAGAATTTGTAGTTGATGCCGGTGAAATTCGCGAAAAGCGTGCCGGGGAAGCTCGCCGGGTGGTTCATGCGGGCGGTGCCGGTTTTGGTCAAACCTGTGCCGTCTTCTTTGAACTCCACGGTGGCGATGAAGTTCGAGGGTTTGTCGGTGCCCTCGTAGCGGGGGACCTCGAAATTCACGAGCCGGATAGTGAAAGGCACGGGGCGGAGTTCCAGGCCGTAGCCGATGCGGACGACATTTTTGCCGTCGGTGATCGAGGTGATGTCGCCACTGGCGATCCAGCGTTTCTCGGAGTTCGGGATTTCCGGCGAGACGAGTCGGGCGCGGAAGCCGGGGACGCCTTGCTCGCCTCTGGGCAGGGGCGGGCCTGGGATCATGGTGCTGATGATATTCGCCTCGGGGTAGAAGGCTTTCAGCTCCACGCTCCAATCAGCCCAACCGGTGGAAAACGACTCGCCGACCTTGGCCTCGCCCGAGGCGTAGGTGGCGCCTTGGCGCTGGAGTTGGTAGCGAATGCCTTGGCCGGCGGGCGCGAGGAAAAGGGTGGGCTTCGAGTCGGCGGGTTCGGCGGATTCGGTTTGCACACGCACGATGGCGGCGGGGTTGAGCGGTTGGTCGGACTTCGTGGCGGGCTTGCCGTTGCGCATCTCAAAATCCGGCCAGTAATCCTCCACAACGACAGTAGCGCCCATCGTGGGGACGGGCTTTTTCATAATCTCCTCGCGCAGGTAGGTGGCCGAGGCGCCGTCCGGGGGAGTGATGGTGACCTTGCGACCGTCGGCGCTGAGCATGACTTGGACGCCGGTGGATTTTTCGCCCTGCACGACCGAGGCGAATTTCCCAAAGACCATCTGGGTTTCGGCTCCGCCGGGGGCTTTGGGTGGAGGGAGGTCTTTCTGCATAACGATCCGCGCCAGGCCGAAGAAGTCTTTCTCCTGCGGCGCGGAGTTTTCCATCACGAGGGGGACTTCGAGGTTTTGGCCCATGCGGGCGCTGGTGAAGTGGAGGGACACGCCGGGATGGCGTCCCTCGGCAGGAACGAGTTTTTCCTCCTTGATCAAATTCTCGCTGAACCCGTCGGCGATGATTTCGAGATCTGTCTTGGGAACCTCGAAAACGCGCGGGCGTTTCTCACTCGGGCGGGCGGTCGAGGCGTCGAACGGCATGACATAGAGCGCGGTGTCGTTCGGGCTTTCGACCTGGATGATGCTGCGGTTGATGGTGAGTTTGCGGACGGGCGGCTTGTCCTTGTGGAGCGTGACATTTCCCTCGAAGCCAGTCTGGATGCCGATCATCGCGCCGATGAGGAGCGTGATGATGCCGTAGTGGGTGATGATGAAACCGGCGTGCGCTTTTGCCCATGGCCAGCGGGTGATCGTGACGGCAAGGAGGTTGATGCAGAGAACGATCAGCCAAACGATGAACCAAGGGGCCTTGTAGATATAAACCTGTGCGATTTTGGTGCTGAACTCGGACTCCGCGATGGTGGCGATCGCGCAGGCGGCGGCGATCGTGGAGATGAGGATCAGAGCGAGTTGCAACGAGCCCAGCCAATGAATCACGCGCCACACGGCCGAGCGGGCCTTGCGCTCTTCGACGAGGCGCTTGCGCTCGACAGCGGTCAAGAAACCCACCTCCGCGCGGGAAAACGCGCCGGCGCGGGGGAGGTGCGGGCAATGCTGGACGATTCGATTGGCGTCATGGCTGCGTGAAAGCTATTCGCCGCCGAGTTTTTTTCAAGCTGCACTGGTCGTCAGGCGGTGGAAAAGCTTCCCGCTCCGATGGGGCTGATTTATTTTTCCCTTCATGAAATACCCGCGCTCACCCAAAGACACCGTCGGTGGAATCGTCTACTTCGGCCGGATGATCGACAAAATCCGGTTGATGAACGCCGGCGAGTTGCATCCCGAACTCCACGCGAATCTCGGCAAAGGCTTCGACGAGCGGGTGACCTCGCTGGTCGGCGTGACCTACGAAAACCTCCGCGCCCGCTTGGGCGAGGGCGGCACCGACGACGAAATCCTCGCATGGTGTTTCCAAAACGGCATACGGCCCTCGGAGGAGCAGATCGAGATTTGGAACGGCTTCATGCTGAAGCGGGGTTGGAATGACGAGTTGTCAGAGACTCTCGTGCGACGGAAAAAAGAGAGCGGATTCGAGGGTCGCGATGACATCCAGACGATGTTCCAATACATCGATGCCGACGAGGGTCGGGGGTGAACTGATAGACGGAGTTTTTCAAAACTTTCACGATTCTCAGCTACGCAAGCTGACCGTCGGGAGTGCGCTGGCATTTTTGAATTGAGCTAATGGGCGGGGGGACGCACCTTCCGCCGCAATGGATTTTGTTAATCTCACGCGCCAGTTGGGAATCGGTGCGAACTCTTATTGGATCCGGGTCGGGGGGAAGAACATTATTCTCGATGCCGGTGCGGACCCGAAGGTCGATGGACTCGGCACGACGGCGGATTTTTCCAAAGTGCCCGAGGGCTCGGTGGACGCGATCATCATTACTCACGCGCACCAGGACCACATCGGTTCGTTGCCGGTGCTGACGCGCCGTGAGCCGCAGTCGCCGGTTTTTATGACCGAGCCGACGGCGCACATTTGCGAGATCATGCTGCACAATTCGGTGAGCGTGATGACGCGCCAGCGGGAGGAATTGAGCCTCGCGGAGTATCCGCTCTTCACGCACCGGGGGGTGGATTTTTGCGAGCAGGCCTGGGTGCGGTGCGGATTGCGTCAACGCTACAACCTCGCGGGCGAGCCGTCGGTGGATGATGACGAGGTGACTTTCGAGTTCTACCACGCCGGGCACATTCTTGGTTCGGCGGGCGTGCTGATTCGGCACAAGGGGAAGTCGCTCTTCTACACGGGCGATGTGAATTTCGAAAACCAGACGATCATGAGCGGGGCGGCCTTTCCCGAGGGCGGGGTGGATTTTTTGATCATGGAGACGACGCGAGGCGATGCGCAGACGCCGGTGGGCTTCTCGCGGGCGAGTGAGGAGGAGAGGTTTTCGCGGGCGGTGCGGCGGGCGATCGATGATGGTGGGACGGTAACGATTCCGGTTTTCGCGCTCGGCAAGACGCAGGAAATTCTGGCGATCCTCTGGAAAATGCGACTCCACGGTGAGATTCCGGCGCTGCCGATCTACATCGGGGGGTTGAGCGTGAAGGTCACGACGGTCTATGACGCGCTGGCTGGAAACTCCACGCGGAACCATCCCGAGCTGCAGCTGCTCCAAGAAATGGCGCCGTATGTGCTCTCGGGCCGTGAGATTGTGGATGCGATGCCGCGCAAGAAGGCGATCTACGCTCTCTCCAGCGGCATGATGACGGAGCACACGCTCTCGAATATTTTCGCAAGGCGGATTCTGAGTGATGCCTCGCAGACATTGTTGTTTGTGGGCTATTCCGACCCCGACTCCCCGGCGGCAAAAGTCCGCAAGGCGGCGCCGGGGGACGAGGTGAAACTCGACAAGGATTTCCCGGCTGTGCCGGTGCGGTGCCGCGTGGAGGAGTTCAGCTTCAGCGCGCACTCGAGCCGGGAGATGCTGCGGAACTATGTGCTGGCGCTGAAGCCGGCGAAGATCGTGCTGGTGCATGGCGACGAGCCGGCGATGCAGTGGTTCCAGCTGGAATTTTTCAAGGGCCTCGAGGGGGCCGAGGTGGTGATTCCGGTGCCGGGGCGGAAATACTCGCTCGAGTAGCGGGAATCAGCCCGGGCGCTGGGAGAGCGGCGTGTGGAGTTCGTGCCGGATCTCGTATTGATCGCCGAGGATTTGGGTTTTTCGCCGCACGGGGACTCCGAGGATTTGGCGAAACATCGATTCCTCCAGGGTGTCGGCCTCGGGGAAGGCCTTGTGGAGCGCGGCTGAGGGGTTGTGGCGTTCGACGATGCGGAAGCCGATCTCAAGAGATGCCATGTAGCCCTCGGCGTCGCGCAGGGCGGTGAGGCGTTCCATTTTTTCCGAGATTGGCAGGCTGGATGGAATCGAGTCGCGGTATTTTTCGAGGCGTTCCTGGAAGTGGAGGAAGAGGAGTTTGCCGGCGCTGGCGGACCCGAAGAGGTTTTGGGCATGGCGGAGGATGGAGATCGCGGCGGCGTTGTCATTTTCCTCGAACCAAGCTTGGCCTCGGCGCGTGAGAGCATAGACGAGGAGCGGTCGGCCGGGGCCCCGGTGGGTATTGCGACTGGCGAGGAGTCCGCGTTTCTCGAGGGCGAGGCAGTGGGATTTCGCGCCCATGTAGCTGAGGCCGAGTTTTTCGGCGAGTGGACGGACGGGGAGCGGGCCGGAGGATTTGATTTCGCGGAGAACTTCGTCCTGTCGGCAAGTGGCGGACTTTGGGGCGCCGGGAGGCATGGGGCTAATCTGCTGGCAAGAGGGCGCGCTCCTCGGGGCGGAGCTGATCTTTTCTGATCGTGGATGCGATCTCGTCGGCCTCGGATTTTTTGCCGTTGGCGTAGAGCACGGCGGCGCGGATATTTTTCCAAGGCTCGGGTGCGGTGGACCAGGCGATGAGCTTGTCCTTGTAGATTTCATCGGCTTGGGCGGGCTCTCCATCCTTTAAGAGAGCGAGCGCGGCGATGCTCATCGCGGCGAGGGAATTTGGAGATTTCTTGAGGTTATCTCTAGCAAGCACGGCCGCATCGAATCCGCTCTGGTTCGTGAGGAGTTGCAGGTAGGCACGGTCGCTGCGGGCCTCTTCGAGGTTCGGGAAAACTTCGAGGAATTCGTTATAAACAGGGATCAGGTCGATGGCCGGGGAGTTTTTTGGAGTGCATCGGATGATGCCGAGATAGCCCTCCAGGGCCGACTCGCGCCGCCTGGCGAGAACTGTGAAGACCTTGGCGGCTTGTTCGTTTTCGCCGATCCGCATCGTGTAGGCGGCCACGAAGGAGACGACCTCGGGTTTTTCGTATTGGAGGGAAAGGTGCATCTCGCGCCAGTTCTTGGCGGCGTTCTCGGAGTCGCCGGATTTTTGCGCAGCGCGTGCCAGGAAGAGCATCCGAATACTTTCAGAAAGGCCCGAGACGGCATTGGCATCGAGCATGGTGAAAACATCATTCCAGCGACCGAGTCCAGCGAGGGCGTCGAGGTAGATAAGGAGCCACTCGGTTTTGGCGAGGGCGCGGTCGCGGCCGATAAAGGCGAGGGATTCTTCTTGGAATTGGCGGGCGGCCAACCAGCGCGCGTAGCTGATTTGCTCCTCCTCGCTCTGGGTGGAGAGGCGGGTGGAGAGCTTGGAAAGGACGGCTCGCTTGGAAGCGGGGTCGTGGAGGATCTGCAGCTGCCCGGCGAGGAAGTAATCGGCGTTGGCGCGGAGCGGGTGGGCTTCGAGGCTTTTCGCGAGGGCGAGGGATTCGGGGGAGTTTTTGGTGCCCTCGTCGATCGTCTGTTTCGCGAGGATGCGAAGGGCGGCGAGGCCGTTTTCGGAATTCTTTTTGGAAAGAGGAACGAGGATTTGACGGCTGACTTCGGGGTTGGATTTCAGAACGAGCTCGGCCGTAGCGAGCAGGATTTTCTCGCCCTCGGCGGCTGGAAAATTCTTCAACGAAGCGCGGGCAAGGTCCACGGCGGCTTGGGGATTCCCCTCAGCGGCAGTGAGTCGCATCTCGACGATCGTGCGTCGTGCGGAGGGATGGGGCTCGAGTTTTTTCAGGGCCTCTTTCGTAATAGTGGTCTTGCGAAAAACAAGGGATTGCTCGGCAAGGACGACTAATTCTTCGGGCCGGGCCTGGCCTTCAAGCATCAGAGCCTCCAGAATCCCAAGCGCGGCCTGGTCCCCGATGCTGGCATTGAAGATTCGGACGCGGCGGAAGATGTCTTCATCCCCCGGAGCAAGGACAACGGCCTGCCGCATGAAAACAAACGCCTTTTGGAGATTGCCAGCGGATCCGTATTGCTCGCAGCGATCCATTAAATGACTTGCTCGCAATATTTTGAACTTTCGGTAAATCGGCAGGGCGGAAAGTGAGACGATAATGCAAAAAACCAGGATGCCCGCGACAATCTGAAAGCGGATGTCGAAGGCGATATTCCGGAGGATGTGGGTGGGTTGTTTGTGGCCACGGTCGTCATCGTAATCCGGCAGGTGATTGTGATCGGGCAGAGAGACGGGGCCGGGATTTTCCTCGCTTTCGGGCGGCGGGGCCACAGAGCGACGACGGGGCGCTTTTTTATCGGACATCCCACTCATGGCTGGACGGCTGGGGTGCCGACTTCCAAGGATTGCTCCAAGTAGCGCTGCAAGACCACGCTCGCTTCCGCGACATGATCCGTTCCCCACACGGCGGCTTCCAATAGACGCTGACCGCGATTCCTGACTCCACTTGCAACGGCAGCCCATCGTCCCTCGCTTGAGCTGATGCCCGTTTCAGATTCCAACATGGGCGCATTATGAGAATTCGGTTGGCGGTCTGCAATAATCGAATGAAAAACAAGAATTGGCCGTCCCCTATCGGAGAAAAGATACACATTAAAAGGCAGAATGATTCCCTTTGCGCGGATTTCAAGAGGGTCAAGCTGGCGCACCATTTTCATTCCGATACTTCCGAGGCAGGTCTCGGGATTATGAATATTGATGGCCTGCGCCGCCGTGCGACCGGCGGGCCAGCGAAAATAGAAAAACTGCCAGGGGCGCTCTTGGGCATCTCGGAAGGTTTCCGAAAATCCCTCGGGGAAAAATAGAATCCGGCGCGTCTTGTCGGCCACGGGGACGGGCTTCGTTCCGGCCGTGCCTTCGCGGATGGTCCAGCCAGCCGAGGAAGGCGTCTGGCGTTCATGCAGGCGATACCATGCCTCGGTTCCACCCAGCGAAAGAACCAAGAGCGAAAATCCAAAATACGCGGCCCTCCGGAGCTGACCCGGCACCTCGGGGGTGGGAGGGGGTGGCGGCAGTTTCTGCGGAGGCATGTGGCGAGTCCGCCGGTAGTGGAGGGCATAGGAAAGAAGCCACAGGGAACCAAGGGTGAAACCCAGAGTCGCGAAGCCGGCGGCGTCATGCCACGACTCCAAAGCAGCCAAGCCCTGCGTGGCAGCGACGAGGGAGAGTGTGGTGGCACGAATGAAATTCCCAAAGATGGCGAATCCCAGAGCCGAAAAAACCAGCATCCCGCGCGTGAAGATCCCGAATCGGAAAATCTCCCCGAAAAACAGCGAAGCCATCAGGCCGCTTTGCATGGAGCGCACTCCACTGCAGGCCTCCTCCACGCCAATCAACCCGCCTGGCACCGAGATCAAATTTCCGCGCCGGACGGCTTCGAAACCGCACCAATGCAGGACCTCAAGCGCCGCGATGGCGTTTTTTTCCATGAGAAATCCCATGAACGCCTCCTCCGCGTTGCGCGGCCAGGGAACGGCGATGAGAAAAAATGCGATCGGGAAAAAAAAGTGCCGCAGCCAAGGCCGACCGCCCAGCGAGTGAACCAATACCAACGAGATCGTCACCGCACTGATCGCTCCGAACATCCCCGGGATACGCCATTCGGGGTTGGCTTCGAAAAACGGCTGAATTCCCGCAAGGAAAACCAGCGGGGGCAGGGCGAGGAGGAGGTTCCGCGACAGGTTGGCGGGTGGCGTCGCCGCCGGGCGGTCTCCCCAGCGTTGCAGAAACAATCCCACGCAAAGGAGGGGAACGAGAAAACCGTAGCTGTATTGCGGATCGATCTCCCAATCAGTCCAAAGCATCCGAATGGCCAACCACCACACGGCGGCGAGACCGGCAGCGAGGGGCAGAAAGTCCCGGAGGGAGCTTCGGTTGGCGGAATTTTCGAGTTTCACCGGCCCTTGCCGAAAAGCATCACATGAAGAGTTTTCAGGATCACGGTGGCGTCGAGGGCGATGGAAAAATGCCGGATGTAGTAGAGGTCATACATCAATTTCTCGATCGTATCCTCGATGTTGGCTCCATAGGGGTAGTTCACTTGGGCCCAACCCGTAATTCCCGGCCGAACGAGGTGCCGGAAGTGATAATAGGGAATCGCCTGCTCGTAACGCTCCACGCATTTGATCCACTCCGCGCGTGGCCCAATGAGGCTCATTTCGCCCCGGAGCACATTCCAGAGTTGCGGCAACTCATCGAGTCGCGTGAGGCGGAGCCAATGCCCGAGACGGGTCACACGGGGGTCGCCTTCCACGGTGTAGAGTCCCTTGAATTCGCTGCCGACCTCCATGGTGCGGAATTTGTGCAGGGTGAAAAGACTGCCGTGCTGACCGACGCGCGTCTGGCTGAAAAAAACCGGGCCGCGTCTCTCGAGTTTGATCAGCAAGGCGACGAGGGCCATCAACGGGGCCATGATCAAAAGCGTGAGCGAGGCCAGCACGAGATCGAAAATCCGCTTCAGCGAAGCGAAAGCCGAGTGCTGCACGAGTTGGAACCCCGAATCCAACGGCCAGCTCCGACTGAGCAGGTCGGGTGGCATTTTGTGCCAGAAGGTTTCGTGGAACGAATGCATCGTGTAAACCGGCAGTTCACGGAAATGCACAGCGACCAGCGCTGCCAGGACATCGTTATCGAGATGGTCCGTGTGCGTGGCGATGACGATGCCCTCGTGCTCGAAGCTCGCATGGCCTTCCAAATCCTTAATAACCTCGGCGGCCAATCCCTCGTAAACCGGAGTTCCAGGACCTGCGACATTGCGACCGACCTCTGCGTCGCCCGTGGCAAAAAAATGCAACTGCTCCCGGAGACCCTTCGCGGCGGAAGTTTTAAAAAACCTTTCACCCGACTCGGCATCGCTGATGACCAGCAGGCGGCGATTTTCCCTCGCCATGCCAGGGGTGGAGTAAAACAAACGCCGCTGGAAGAGGGAGAAAAGGGTGAAAGCCAGAAACGAACCCGAGAAAATCGCGCGACTCGAGGCCACCGCGCCACCGAAACTCGCCACCAAGTAAACCGCGAAAGCCGAGAGCAGAAAGGCCGCGAAACAGGTGATCAGATGCTCGCTCGTGTAGCCTAGGGATTTCATCTCCGATCGCGGGTCGTAGGCCCCGATCAAGCTGAGCGTGAAAATCGAAATGATCATCGGCAGAAGCACTTCAGCCCACCCGAATCGGTTGAAATCCCCGGTGAACTCCGACAGGGCCAAGTAAGTTCCCGCCCAAGCCGCCGCATCCAGCAGGAGAAACAACAGCATCATCGACCGCTCCCGAGTCGAGCCCCGGGCAACTTTCAAGCCCGCAGGAAACAAATTCGCCGGACGGGTGGCGAAAATTTCAGGCGTGTGTTCTGTAACCTGCATGGGCTGGGGTGCTAATCAAATCGAGACAGTGAAAAACAAAGCATCACATACATAACTGCCTGCAGGGGCGGGGCAATTTATTTTTTGCGGCCTGTCGCTTGACGCCCCCGCTCGCCATCGCCAATCTTCGCGCCTTGCCTTGAGCCTTCTCGCCAAATTCCGATTCCCGCTTTTCTTGGTCCTGCTGGGCGTCATTTTGATCCCGGCCTCTTTTTCGTGGGATCATCCCGTTCGCGAGACACTCGTCGCGTCGCAGGGACCAAACTGGAAAAAGTCCCCGCTCCGCAAAACCTACGAGACCATTCGCCGATGGGGTGACTGGCCTCAACTCATGGTCATCGGAGCGCTGGGGTTTCTTGTTGCGAAATGGAAGGGAAGCCGAAGATGGAGCCGCATTTTCCTGATCGCGATGGTGGCCTCCACTCTTGCCGGCATGGTGGCCAATGCCTCCCGACTTACCACCGGCCGCACCCGCCCGCGCGAAAGCCCCAAGATCGAGCAGGGATTCTACGGCCTACAGCATGAAGGCCGGTGGCTCATCGGCGTTCCCGCCTACAATTCCTTCCCCTCGGGTCACACGGCCACCGCCTTTGGCTTTGCCGCTGTGATCGTGCTCGCCTCGCCCGCTTGGGGACTCGTGGTCGCTATTCCCCTCGCCGCTTCCATCGCCGGAGCCAGTATCGGCATCGGAGCCCACCATCCCTCGGATATTACGGTTTCGATCCTGATTTCCTTCCTGGTGGCTTGGGGCGTGTGGAGGTTTGCCGAAGCCCGCTTCCCAGCCCGACGCTGAAGAATTTCAAATCCAATCAGGCGTTTCGCGCGAGGATTTGGCAGGAGATTTCGAGGGATTCGCCGGGCGGAGTGGTTTGCAAGCCGAAGCCATTGGCGGCGGCGTTGGGGAGTGCGCTCCAGGGCTCGATACAGAAAAAATCGGAGTCCGGCTTTTCGGTCCAAGTCGTCGCGCAATGCCAACTCCCCGGCTGCGGTGAGGTATCCTGGAACGAAATCGTTCGGCCGCTCAAATCGTGCGCAAGGCGGATGCGGTCGAGGTCGGGCTCAACATGAAGGCGGTCGATCCAATCCGGATTCGAGAGGACATCGCGAGCCGTCGCAGGATCACGGAGTTGAATTTCCCCCGTCGAAAAATCCTGCGAAGCCCAATGGCGGCAGGGAAGTTCCAGCTGCCAATCGGCGCGCTCGCTCGCGGGGATGCCGAAGTAAAAATGGTGCCCGGCAGACCATGGCAAAGCCTCTTGGCCAGTGTTCGTCACTCGGTAGCAGACCTGGAGCGAATCCACCCCGAGCCGGAGGGTGACCTCAAATCGGAAATCGAAAGGATAAACCGCCCGCGTGGTGTCGTTCGCCTCGAGCCTCATTTCCACCGAGGAGTCGTCCGCCGTTACGATCGAAAAGGCCGAATCGCGGGCGAATCCATGCATCGGGGCCGGACGAACGATGCCGTCCGAGGATTTCCAGAATCCGATTTTGTTGTCATGAAAACTCCGGGCGATGAAAGGAAATAGGACCGGATTCCCGCCGCGAACTTTCTGCGGCTTGCTCCAATCGGCCGTCCCGGGCCATCGGACGACCTCCCAATCCCCGACAGACCAGCGCAGCAACCTCGCGCCATGGGCAGGAGAGACGAGCACGCGGGACGGCCCGTTTTTCAATTCGATGACCGGCTGACCTTGGAAATTCGTGAGGCGCATTCAGGCGAGATTTTTGAACCAACCGAGCGGCTGGGGATTGATGCAGTGGGTGATTTGTTTCACCTCCGTGTAGGCCTCGTAGCCATAGGTGCCGAGTTCGCGCCCGATGCCGCTTTGCTTGTAGCCGCCCCACGGTGCCTCATTGAAGGTCGGGTGGTAACAGTTGATCCAAGTGATGCCCGCACGCAGACCGCGAACGACGCGCTGGGCGCGGGAGGCATCGCTCGTGAAAACCCCTCCAGCGAGGCCGTAGATGGAGTCGTTCGCCAACCGGAGCGCCTCCTCCTCGGTGTCGAACAATTGCACGACGAGCACCGGGCCGAAAATCTCCTCGCGGACGATTCGCATGTCGGGGCGTGCATTGGTGAAAACTGTCGGCTGGACGAAATTTCCCACGGCGCGCTGGTCGGTGTAGGCTCCGCCTCCGCACAAAAGCTCGGCACCGTCTTCGTGGGCGACCCGGATGTAATCGAGGACTTTTTTCTGGTGCGCCCGGGAGATGAGCGGGCCCATCTCGGTGCCGGCGTCGAGACCGGGGCCAACGACGATTTTTTCGCAAGACGCCGCGAGCCTCGGCAAAAACGAATCCGCCAGCGAGCGCTCGAGCAAAAGGCGCGATCCCGCGCTGCACACCTCGCCCTGACCCGCAAAAATTCCGAACATCGCATATTCGAGCGC
Source organism: Terrimicrobiaceae bacterium (assembly GCA_044375555.1). Taxonomy (GTDB): domain Bacteria; phylum Verrucomicrobiota; class Verrucomicrobiia; order Chthoniobacterales; family Terrimicrobiaceae; genus UBA967. The sequence continues at coordinate 29,921 of JBILML010000016.1, read as the reverse complement.
GAGGTTTTGGTCGGCGTCGGCAAAGACGATGTTCGGACTCTTACCGCCGAGTTCGAGGGTGACTTTTTTGAAGTTCGACGCGGCGGCCGTCATGATCTTGCGCCCCGTGACTCCTCCTCCAGTGAAAGCGATTTTATCCACCAGCGGGCTGGCGGCGAGGTATTGCCCGACAGGGTCACCCGCTCCGTAAACCAACTGCACCACGCCCGGCGGGAAGCCCACCTCGTCGATCAACTCGAACAGCACGGAGACCGACAACGGCGTTAACTCCGAGGGCTTGAGAATGCAGCAATTCCCCGCCGCGAGGCCGGGAGCGAGTTTCCATGCCGCCATGAGCAGCGGGTAATTCCAAGGAATAATCTGGCCGCAAACACCGATCGGCTCGCGGATCGTTTGGCACACGATGTTCGGATCGCCCACCTCGAAGGTCTGCCCGTGCGGCTTTGTCGCCAGCCCCGCGTAGTAGCGGAAACAACCTGCCGCATCAGCGACATCGTATTCCGCCTCGCGAAGGGGCTTGCCGTTGTTTCGGGATTCGAATTCCGCAAGTTGGGCCGCGCGGGAATCGATCAACGCCGCGAGCTTCAGGAGTTTCGCTGCCCGTTCCTGCGCGGGAGTTCTCGGCCAAGGACCTTCGTCGAAGGCCTTTCGCGCCGCATGGATCGCCGTTTCCACATCCTCGATCGAGGACTCCGCCACCTGGCCGATCTCTGAGTTGTCCGCTGGGTTGAAGAATGGCCGCACCGTCGCGTATCGGGACGGTGCGAACCGGCCGTTGATGTAGTTTTTCAGGATCATAGCGCTAAGGCTTCCAAAGAGCCGCATTCACGCAGGCCCACAAGTGGATGATCCACCCCAGGGTGCCGAAGCTGATGAACCACAACACGCCGGAGCCCATGAAAAAAACGAACGCCACGAGAATCCGCCCCTGCACCAATTGCCCCAAGCCGGGGATGAACAAACTGCAAAGGGCCGCAATGACATTTCCACCAGATCCAGGTCCTGTGCTCATGCCGCAAATTATTCCCCGCAGCCAATCGCGGCGCAAGCGATTCTCCCGAGGGGCTAACGAGGTTGGCGTTGCTTTCACGGCCGGGGTTTGTCTAACTCCCACCGAATTCATGATTGGACTCCATGCCCATGCGGAAAAACCCGCCGCCGCCGAGGTCGTGCGCGCCATGGTGCAGGAACTTGATCTCGCCGGCCTGCCCTACGAACTCGAAGCCTCCACCGCCCCGCTGGCGGGAAAATCCTCCAGCCTCGATATCGCGGATCTCGCCGGGCGCTGTGAACTCCTCGTCATCATGGGCGGCGATGGCACGATCCTTCGTGCCGTGCAGAAAATGCGCGACGCCATTCCCACCGTTTTTGGAATCAACATCGGCACACTCGGATTTCTCACCTGCCTCGGGTCCGGCGAAGTCCAGCGCGCCGTCGAATGCATCCGGAATCGCGACTACATCGTGAGCCCGCGAAATCTCATGCAGGCCGACCTCGTGGAAAAAGACGGAGCCTCAAGGACCTTTTTCGCGCTGAACGATGTCGTGGCCAGCCGCGGCGAGCGCTCGCAACTCGTCCAAATCCGTGTCGGCCTCGACGATCTGCCGCTCACCGATTACAACGCCGACGGCCTCATTGTTTCCACCCCCACCGGCTCGACCGCGTATTCCATTTCCGCCGGCGGCCCGATCCTCATGCCGGACTGCGGATGTTTTGTGATCACCCCGATCTGCCCCCATGTGCTCTCGATCCGCTCGGTGGTGATGAGCGACGCCTCGGTCATCAAAATGCAAGTCGCCAAGCCCGGCCAGACCGTCACGGTCTCCGTGGATTCCCAAAGCTGCGGCCAGCTTGGCATCGGCGATCTTTTGGTTCTCAAAAAAAGCCCGCGCGTGCTTCCGCTGGCCATGCTCCCCGAAAGGCCCTTCACCGAGGTGATTCGCCAGAAGCTCAAGTGGACCGGTAGCAATATATGATTTCTCTCTCCGAAATCCTCCTTCCCGAACACATCAACCTCCAACTCGACGCGCTCGATCAAACCACCGCCGTGGAAGAACTCCTCTTCCCGCTGCGCGGCGATATCCGCATCGGAAATTGGGACACCCTTCGCGCCAGCATTCTCGAACGCGCCGCACCGGCGGTTTCCACCGACGACGGATTCGGCATCGTCATTGCCCATGGTCGGACGAATGCCGTGAATTCCCTCGTGATGTCCGCTGGACGCTCGCCGAATGGCTTCCCCTCCCCCGACATCCAGGGGTCGGTGCGGCTTGTTTTCGTGGTCGGCATCCCCACCGCGCTGAATCAGGAATACCTCCGCGTGGTCGGCACGATCGCCCGCCTATGCGGCAAGCCGGAGACTCTTCAAAAACTCCTCAACGCTCCGAGCGCCCGCAGCTTTTTGGATCTCCTACTCAGCTGGGAAAACAAACTCTAGCCGCCTAGCGCGAGGCACGCGGCGACTCGACGGCGGGGAGTTTCCACGCCCTCGCCAACCGGCGGTATTCCTCCTCCGGCAGCAAAACATAAACCGGATTTTTCGCTGGATCGATCGAGGCGATGAGGCTGCGGAGGTTTGGCTCCGAGAGCACCGTGCAGCCCGCCGACGGCTTCGCTCCCTCGGCTCGCCAGATGTGGAAAAAAATCGAGCTTCCGGAGCCGGGAACCGCTCCAGGGGCGGGGTTGTGGGCGATGAAGAGTTTCAGCGAGTGCGCGTGATCACCCTGCTTCATCTGCTGTTTTTTCTCCCACGCCGTGCGTGGCTCGACGGGGAGTTGCAAATGGCGGTTGTAGTCGGGCGAGGCGGGATCCTCCACCCACAGGTCGCGCGAGGTGATTTGCCGATACGGCAAGCCCGGGGCTTTTTCGATCGCCGGCGCGTAGCCGTAGGCGCCCCCGAGGGCAAAAACTCCCGCCGGCGCGCGAAGATCTCCCTCGCGTTTGGCAGCGCCCCCGGTCGGCGCGGGATGCAGACCCAGACCCCAAGCCAGCCCGTTTTTCCCAAGCCTCCCGCTCCACGGCCCCGCGGATTGTGCCCAGCCTCCGTCTTTTTTTTCAAAGACCCGCACCTGCACCCGCGAGGAATTCCAATCCGGAGCCAACCCAAGAATGCACTGACGGCAACCTGCGGGCAGCTCGAAAGCAGTCGCCAGCGAGGCTGACAAAAAGAACGCCAACGCCATCCGGCCAAGGAATTCGTTCATTTCCTAATCACCCAACTCGACATTCCAATACGCGATATCGAGGAAGTGCTTCCAACTATCATGCGGATTGGTGGAGACGGAAATGTGAACGAATGGCCGCCACTTCGGGCGCTTCGGTTTTCGGATAAGCGCCATGCGAGCCTCGTGCGGGAGGCGGTTTCCCTTGCGCGTGTTGCAGGGGATGCACGAGCAGACAATGTTTTCCCAAGTCGTCTGCCCGCCCCGATCGCGGGGCATGATGTGGTCGAGATTCAGCGAGTCGCGAGAGAAAACAATGCCGCAGTATTGGCAGGTGTTCGCATCACGCTCGAAGACATTGTGGCGCGTGAATTTCACCTCTTTCTTCGGCAAGCGCTCGAACATCAACAGCACGATGATGCGCGGGATTCGGATTTTCATCGAAATGGTCTGCACCATCTCGCGATCGGGATTCTCGTTGGAAAAATCCTGCCAACTTGCGAAGTCGTGGGTCACGAATTCGTTGCCGGGAGCCGTCGAGACCACTTGAGCGTGGCCTTGATAAAGGAGGGTGAAGGCGCGCTTGGCGCTGCAGGTGTTCACCGCCTGCCAGAGCCGATTCAGAACCAACACAGGTGTTTCGAGAGTCGATTGCATGGGTAATGCGTCCCGATGGCGGATCCCACGGCTTGAGGCGGGATGCCCCGCAGACGCCGGACACTAAAAGCCCGCCTCGCCGGGTGTCAACTGGCTTCCCGTGACAGCATTTGTTTTCTGCAAAAAAACCTCCGTGCCTCCGCTCGCCCGTTCGTGAATACTCCCCGACCTTTCCGTGAAACCCACACCCGCATCGCTCCGCGCCTCCAAATCCTCCGGCCGACGCCTCGCTTGGCTGACGGCCTACGATTACCCGACCGCGCGGATTCTCGATGGGTGCGGATTGGATCTTTTGCTCGTCGGCGATTCGCTCGGAATGGTCGTCCTCGGCCAACCCGACACGACCCAAGTGACGATGGCTGACATGCTCCACCACACACGCGCCGTGGCCCGTGGGGCGGAAAAAACTCTCATCGCCGCCGATCTTCCCGCCGGGAGTTGCGCCACGCCGGAACTCACGGTGAAAAATTCCCGACTCCTCCGCGAGGCCGGTGCAGACCTTGTCAAAATCGAGGGCGGCCGGGAAATCCTCCCGATGGTTCAGGCGATCATCGCCGAGGGCATTCCGGTCATCGGCCATCTCGGAATGCTTCCCCAGCGGGTCGTCGAGGAAGGCGGCTATCGGATCAAAGGCAAAAGCGACACTGAGGCCGAGCGCCTTGCGGCGGATGCCCAAGCCCTCGCGGTGGCCGGAGTTCAGGCCCTCGTGCTGGAACTCGTCCACGCCCCGCTCGCCGCCCAAATCACCCGTGCTGTCCCCTGCCCCACCATCGGAATCGGGAGCGGGAAGGATTGTGACGGGAACATCCTGGTCTTCCACGATCTCGTCGGGCTTTTCCCATGGTTCCGCCCCAAATTTGCCACGCCTCGCGCGGACTTGGCAGGAGAGATCGAGCGGGCTGTCGGCGAATTTGCGCGCGAAGTGCGCGGCGATTAGACGAATTCAAAATCCGCCACGATCGCATCGTGGTCAGAGGTCGGCGTGGGGAGGATTTGGTGCGACACCAGACGAAGGGCGGCGTTGCGGAAAATGTGGTCCACCACATACGGGCGACGCTTCCAAGTCGGCTCGGTTTTTTGAACCGTGGAAAATCCCACCGCCTCAAACTGCTCGACGAGGTTTTCCTCCGGCGCGGTGTTCATGTCCCCGGCAAGAATCGCCGGACCACTCTGCTTGCGGAGTTCCGCCTCGACCAAATTCCTCTGATCGGGAAATGCATTACTCAACGCTCCGATCATAAAAAACGCCTGCAGGTGGGTGTTCAGAATCCTGAGACGCGAGCCGTCGATCTCGGTCGTCGCACCGATCAGCAACCGCGAGGAGGCGTGCCGTTTTTTCCCGCCGAACTCGAACTCGATCGCCGCCGCCGGCAAATCCAGCCGCTCGAAATCCCGCAACGGCGTCCTGGAATAAATCGCGAGTCCGAGGCCGAAGGGAATCTCGGTTTGGTTTCTTAAAGGATACGAAAAAACCGAGTCGTAACCGGAGAGGATGTCTCGGAGTCGGTTGTAGTGCGGCGGCGGTTCGATCTGGCGCCCGCCGTCATAACCGCGCTCGACCTCCTGCAGGCAAATGATGTCGGCATTCTGCGCGGCAAGAAAACGCCCAACGCCATCGAGGTCCACGCGAGGATTGTCGGGATCGCTTGGGTCCCAAGGTTGACCGTTTTGGATATTGAATGTGAGGAGCCGAAACATTCGGGGGCGAGGGTTCTCTTAAAGCAGGCGCAGTTTTCAAGGTTCGCCGCGCCTAGATCAACAACTTTTCTTCCGTTCCCCGGGGAAGGCAGGTGTAGGATCGCCTCGATGAAAAAGATTTTGGCGACTCTAGGATTGGCGGCGGCGTTGGCTGGATGCGGTGCTCCGAGCGGCGGTGGCTACCCTGCGGAATTCCAAAAAGCAGCCGCCACCGCGCCCGGCGTGGATCTTTCCTCCTCGGAGGGCGAGGCGGCGGCCGCGCGCTTTCGCGAGTTTTTCCAGAATGTGACGCCGGAAAGTATCCGGGAAAAAACCGCCAAACTCTACGCGGAGGATGTCTGGTTCAACGACACGCTGAAAACCCTGCGCGGCCGCGCGGCGGTGGAGGCTTATTTTTTAAAAACGATGGATCATGTCGATTCGTTCCAGACCCAGGTGGACGATGTGGCGCGCTCGGGCGGGAATTTTTATGTGCGCTGGACGATGGATGTGCGGTTCAAGGGCGCGAAAGAGCCTGTGCGCACGATCGGGGTGACGCTCCTGCGATTTGACCGCGAGGGGCGCGCGGTGCTGCACCAGGATTTCTGGGACCCGGCGGCCGGATTTTACGAGCATTTGCCGGTGCTCGGCGGGGTGATGCGATGGATCAAGTCGAAGATTTGAACGGCCGGCGCGAGGCGTTCGCGCAGTTGTTCCAGAGCGGGCGGCCGGTTCTTTCGCTCGCGCCGATGCAGGACATCACAGACTGGCCGTTCTGGCGGTTGATGGCCCGCCATGGTGGTGCGGATTTGTATTTCACCGAGTTTTTTCGGGTCACGCCCGACTATGTGCCGGAGAAATCAATCCTGCGCTCGATTGTGGAAAATCCCACCGACCGGCCAGCGGTGGCGCAAATCATCGGCAACGACCTCGTGGCGATGGCCCGCGTGGCGCAGGCTCTGGAAAAGCACCCCGTCGCGGCGATCGATCTCAACCTCGGCTGTCCCGCCCCGGTTGTTTATCGCAAGTGCGCTGGCGGCGGACTCCTCCGGGATCTGCCCCGGGTGGATGAACTCCTCGGCGTTCTGCGCGGTGCGGTGCGAGGGGCCTTTACGGTTAAGACGCGCATTGGGTTTGAGAGTCCCTCGGAGTTTGACGCCTTGCTGGAGGTTTTCGCCCGGCACCGGCTCGACCTGCTCACAGTCCATGGAAGAACGGTGACAGAAAAATACGGCCCGAGGGTTCATCTGGACCGGATCGCGCAGGCCGTGCGCGCCCTGCCGTTTCCGGTGCAGGCGAATGGCAATGTCAGCTCGGCCGCGAGCGCGATGGAAACCCTCGAAAAAACAGGCGCTGCCGGGTTGATGATTGGACGCGGCGCGATCAGGAACCCTTGGGTTTTTTCACAAATCCGCGACCGGTTGGAGGGACGCGAAGCGCGGCTGCCGACTGGGCGCGAGGTTTTGGGTTACATCGCGGAACTCTACGAGGCGGTTTGCACCCCCGGCGTCGCGGAGAAAGCCCAAGTGCAGAAGATGAAAAAATACATGAACTTTCTCGGTGAGGGGTTGGAGGAGTCCGAGGATTTCCTGCACGCGATCCGGCGCTGCGATGCGCGCGGGGAGTTTTTTGCCATTTGCTCGCGTCACCTCGAGCACGACCGCCCGATGCCCCTCGAGGCGGCAACAGTCAACCGTGGATAACGAGCTGGATATTGTCCGGCAGGCTCGCCGCGACCTGCGTGGCGACATTTCCCTTGAGCACCTTTGCCAGAGAGCCGCGGTGCGAGGCACCGAGGATCAGGAAATCCGCACCGATCGTTGCGGCGGTGTCCACGATGAGTGAGGCGGCTTCCGTGGCCGTGGCAAAAAGCGGAATCGTCGGAATGTTGCGGGCGTTTCCGATTTGAATGGCCGCGGAGAGGATGGCGTTGGCTTCGGGGTCGTCCTTCCAAGAAACGCGGCCCTTCGAGTTCGCGCCGGGATAGAGCACAGCGATCTCGCGGACATACAGGACATACAGAGCCGCCTTGCGCAGCTCGGCCTCATCGAGCGCGAAACTCAACGCCGGAGTCAACCCGCGCACAGACACGAGGATTTTTTGGGATTCCTGCACGGGCTGGCGGAGGTTTTCGATGACCTCGGGCTTCACGATCTTCGCGACTTCACTGCTCACCGTGAGCGTCGTAATGCCGCTCAAGCGGCGCGAGTAGGCCCACAGCGACAGACCGACAATCAGCACGCAAACCACAAAGAAAAGCGCGTCGTGTTTCGTGTAGGCAAGGGTGATTTCGACCGCCACGAGGATGAGTGCGGTTACGACCATCAGCGTCCGTTCGGGAATCGCCATCTCCAGTTTGAGATTGGTCGCGGAGGATCCGAGGTTGATCGCAATCGCGCCAACCACGCCGATCGCGTAGAGGCCGGCGAGGCTGTCGAAATTATCGGTCATCAACAGGATCAAAATCGGCAACCCGATCGAGATGGCGAGCGGGGCTACTGGAACGCCGGAGGAGTTGAGCTTGGAGAAGGATTTCGGCATGTCTCCTTCGCGGGACATCATGAAAAGCAAACCCAGTTGCGCCGCCACGGCGGTATTCACCGCGCTCAGAAGCAGGAGGGCGAAAACCACGCCGACGACCAACCCGAAGGCCTGACCGAACAGCGGACCGAAGGCCATCGTGGCATATTGCTCGGCCATGAATCGAAGCATGTCCTCCTTGCGCTCGACCATTTGGGGAGCAAGTGAGGGCGAGAGTGAGAGCACAGCCCAGCCAAGCAGAAGCGTGCCGAGGGAAACCTCGAGCGCGACCGGAATGATCGCCTTGGCCGAGGTTTTGCCGACCCGTGGATGGCCGATCGGGGAGTTTTTATCGGGCTTGAGGGTTCCAGTCAGGTTGGCGATCGCCTCCACGCCGCTGAGTGCGAGGATGACACCCACGAACGAGACCCAAATGTGGCTCGCGGAGCCGTTCAGGGGCTGGAGGTTTTCAAAAGTCAGATGCGGGATCGCCAGCGCGATGATGGCGATAATGACCGCGACGGTTGGCAGGGCCAGCGCGACCGCAAAACTGCCGCTGTGTTTTGGCCCGAGATAATTGATCGCGCCGATCAGAAGGATCACGCCAATGGTCGAGACCATGATGTAATCCTTCGGAACCCCGAGGTAGCTCAGCGCGGCCCAACCACTCAGAGCCGCCGTGACAGTAAGGTCCGCAACCAGCAGGAGCGCGGCCACGACAGAGAGGACTTTCCCATGAACCCCGGCAGCGGAATAAACTCCACCCCCATCCGGGAAGCAGCGGCAGATGACGATGTAGTTCAGCCCGACCAGCAGGGTCAGGGCGCAGACGGCCGCAATGACTGGCAAGGAGGAAAACCCGGTCGCCGCAAAAGCGAGACCAAGCACATAGGCCTTACTGGTTCCCCAATCTCCGTAAAGGAGCGCCGAGGCCCGTTGCCAATCGAGATTGCGCGGGCGCTGAATAGAAATGTTGTCCAAGAGCGCGTTGATATCATGGCAGAGGCGGCGCTCGATCAAACCAATTCTGAGGCCAGTTGAGGGCTTGCGCGACAGAAGCCCCTCGCCTAGCTAGGGATCAGTGAATATCTACGCGCGGACGATTCGTTATTTCCGGCCCTTCCTTTGGGCCACAGCAGGTGGCGTGGCGCTCACTCTGGCCAGCATCGGCTTCAATCTCCTCAAGCCATGGCCCTTCAAATTCATCGTCGATGGCGTGCTCGACAAAACGGCGGGAACGGCCGACACGCGCGAGCTTTTGCAAAAATGGTTCAGCGATTCAGGGTCTGCCACAGTGATTCTCTGGCTCTGCGTCGCCATGGTTTTGATCAGTCTCCTCGGCGGCCTGATCAACCTCGTCTCGAACTACCTTTTCGTTCATGTCGGCCTGCAGGCGCTCTTGAAACTCCGGACCGATCTCTACAGCGCGCTCCAGGCGTTGCCGTTGAAATTCCACGATTCCCGGCGCAGTGCGGACTCGAGCTTCCGCGTGGCCTACGACTCGCAGAGCATTCAGACGATTTATAACAAAGGCTTCGCCACCGTGCTGTCCTCGATCGTGATGTTGGCGGCGACTTTTATCGTGATGGTCCGGATAAATTGGCCACTCACCCTCGCCTCGCTGGCCATCCTGCCGCCGGTGGTGTGGGCGATTCGTTTTTATGCGGTGAAGGTCCGGCGGCAATCGACTGACATCCACGAGCGCGAGAGCGATCTTTTGACCATCGCCCAGGAAGGATTGAGCCAAATCCGGATGGTGCATGCGTTCGGGCGCGAGTCGTTCGAGGTCGATCAATTCCGCCGCCGCGCGTCGAAAAGCCTCGAGGCGAATATGCGGTTGAATATGACCTCGGTGGCGAGCGCGCTGGTGGTCGGCACGCTGATGGCCGCTGGCACGGCGCTCATGTATTACATCGGCTCGCTGCAGGTGATGAATCCCGCCGCGAATTTCACCCTCGGCGACTTGCTGGTTTTTTCCGCCTACCTGCTGATGCTCTACCAACCGCTCGAACAACTCACCTACACCGCTTGGGCGCTGGAGGGCGCGGCGGCTGGGGCGCAGCGATGCTTCGAGGTGCTCGACAGCCAGGACGATGTGCCCGAGGCGCGCGATGCCGAGGATTTCGGCCCGGCCAAGGGGCGGATCGAATTTCGCGGCGTGGCTTTCGGCTACTCCGAGGAGCGACGGGTGTTGGAGGATATCAATTTCAACATCGAGCCCGGCCAGACGGTGGCTTTCGTCGGCGGGACGGGAACGGGAAAAAGCACGCTGCTGAGCCTCGTGCCACGCTTTTATGATCCCAGCGCGGGCGTGGTGTCGCTCGATGGCCGTGACTTGCGGCGGCTAAAAAAGAAAAGCCTACGCTCGCAGATCGGCATGGTTTTGCAGGACACGCTGCTCTTTTCCACGACCATCCGCGAAAACATCGCCTACGGAAAACCCGGCGCGACCGAGGCCGAAATCGTCGAGGCCGCACGGAAGGCGCAGGCGCTCGATTTCATTAGCAAAATGCCGCAAGGATTCGATAGCCCGGTGGGCGAGCGCGGCGGGCACTTGAGCGTCGGCCAGCGCCAACGCATCGGCATCGCCCGGGCGTTTCTCAAAAACGCACCAATCCTCCTGCTCGACGAACCAACCAGCGCCCTCGACCCAAGCACCGAGAGCGCGATCATGGGAACGATTTTCGAACTGATGCGCGGCCGCACGACGCTGATTGTGACGCACCGACTGACGACGGTCCATGGGCTGGGCCGGATCGTGGTGCTCAAAGACGGCCGAATCGCCGAGGACGGCACCGGCCCGGAATTGGTCGCAAAAAATGGCGTTTACGCGGCGCTCTACCGCGACGCGATGGCCCATGCGGGTTAGCGCTTCGCGAGGAATTTCTCGGCGGCCTTCAAATCTTCCGGCGTGTCGATGCCGGGGCCGGCGGGCTTGGTTTTGATCACGCGGATTTTCGCGCCATGCTCGAGCGCGCGGAGTTGCTCGAGCTTTTCGGATTTTTCGAGCGGTGTTTGTTTCCACTTCACGAAATCGAGGAGGAATTTTCGGCGGTAGCCATAGATGCCGAGGTGGCGGAGGCGCGAGGGATTGGCGTCGCCATCGCGGTCGCAGGGGATTGGCGCGCGGGAAAAATAGAGGGCGTTGCCAGCCAGGTCGGTCACGACTTTCACGCAATTCGGATTCGCGAGACCGTCAGGGTCGAGCGCGCAGGCGGCGGTGGACATTTCGAGCTTCTTGTCCTCGCGCAGGGCGGTAGCTAGCTTTTCGACCAATGCGGGCTGAATGAACGGTTCGTCGCCCTGGACATTCAGAACGATGTCGAAACCGACGAGGTTTTTGGCGACCTCGGCGATGCGGTCGGTGCCGCTCGGATGGCGCGGCGAGGTCATGGCGACCTCCGCACCGAACTCGAATGCCGCCTCGGCGATCCGCATGTCATCGGTCGCGATGATCAACGCATCAACACCGCGAACTTTGCTGCAGCGTTCCCAGACATGGCGGACGAGAGGTTTTCCGGCGAGAGGCAGGAGCGGTTTCGCGGGAAGGCGGGTGGAGGCCCAGCGGGCGGGAATGACGATCGCGGTCTTCGACATGCGGCGAGGAAATAGATTGGTTTTCCGGCATGCGCCAGCTTGATTCCTGTTCTTCAATCAACAAAGATCACCGACTCGACTTCCTCAGTGCCCGAGTTGAAATTTTGAACAAATCGATTTCCAACCTGTCTCAAAAACCCACCAATCAATTAGTCATCATTCCATGAGTATCAACACCTCCGAGCTCACCCAGCATGTCCAAGACAACCGCAAGTGGGTGGAACCCCTCGTCAATGAAGTCTCCCGCGTGGTCGTCGGGCAAAAAGTCCTCGTCCACCGCCTGCTCATCGGCCTTCTTTGCAACGGCCATGTGCTCCTCGAAGGCGTTCCCGGCCTGGCCAAGACGCTCACCGTCCGCACGCTGGCGAACTCGATCCGCACCGGTTTCCAACGCCTTCAATTCACTCCGGACCTCCTGCCCGCCGACCTCATCGGCACGCTGATCTACAATCCCCGCGACGGAGAGTTCACCACCAAGCTCGGCCCGATTTTTTCGAACCTCATCCTTGCCGACGAAATCAACCGCGCCCCGGCCAAAGTCCAAAGCGCCTTGCTCGAAGCCATGCAGGAACGCCAGGTCACGATCGGCGAAAAAACCTTCCCGCTTCCCGACCCTTTCCTCGTCCTCGCCACGCAAAACCCGATCGAGCAGGAGGGCACCTACCAACTCCCCGAGGCCCAACTCGACCGCTTCATGCTCAAGGTCCATGTCGGCTACCCGACCCGCGAGGAGGAGCGCTCGATCCTCGATTCGATGGCCACTTCCTCGCCGCGCCTCAGCGTGGATCAGGTCGTCGGCACTGACGAAATCATCCGCGCCCGCGGCATCGTGAACGACATCTATGTGGACGACCGGGTGAAGGACTACATCGTCAACATCGTCTGGGCCACGCGCGATCCCGCCTCTGCGAAGCTCAAGCTCGACGGCATGATCCGCTACGGCGCTTCGCCGCGCGCGACGATCTTCCTCACGCTCGCTGCGAAAGCGAACGCCTTCATCGCCGGCCGCGGGTATGTCACTCCGCAGGATGTGAAGGGTGTGGGACTCGATGTCCTGCGCCACCGCATTGGCGTGAGCTACGAGGCCGAAGCCGAATCGATCACGACCGAATCCGTCGTCGAACAAATCTTCGCCGGCGTGCCGGTTCCCTGATTTTTTCTAGAAAACGGGCGACCCTGTTTTCGAAAGCCATGACGCGCGATCCCAAGGAAATCCTGAAAAAAATCCGCCGCATCGAGCTGCGGACCCGGCGGCTCGTGAACTCCATGTTCGCCGGCCAATACCACAGTGTTTTCAAGGGCCGGGGCATGAATTTCGAGGAGGTCCGCGAATACGCGCCGGGCGATGAAATCCGATCGATCGACTGGAACGTCACCGCGCGGATGAACGCGCCCTACATCAAGAAATACACCGAGGAGCGCGAACTCACCGTCATGCTTCTCGTGGATGTGAGCGCGTCGGGCATCTTCGGTAGCGTGGAGTTGAGCAAGCGCGAACTCGCCGCCGAGGTCGCCTCGATCCTCGCCTTCAGCGCGATCAACAACAACGACAAGGTCGGCCTGATTCTTTTCACCGACCGGATCGAGCTTTTCATCCCGCCAAAAAAAGGCCGCCTGCACACGCTCCGCCTCATCCGCGAGATGCTCTACTTCGAGCCCGAGGGACGCGGCACCGACCTCGCCGGGGCGCTCGACTACCTTAATCTCGTCGTCAGCCGCCGCTCGGTGGTTTTCATGATCTCGGACTTCCTCGCACCGGATTTCACAAAAGCCCTCACGGTCTCAAGCAAACGCCACGACCTCGTGGCGATGCCGGTCATCGACAAAGGCGAAAGCGAATTGCCGAATGTCGGAATCATCACTCTCGAGGACGCCGAAACCGGTGAGCAAATCGATGTGAACACCAGCAGCAAGGCCGTCCGGCGGGCCCTCCGCGAGATCAACGACGACCGCCTCGCCGACTTGGAATACCTCCTTCGCTCACGCCGGGTGGACATCGTCCGGCTCACCACCACGGAGGATTATCTCATTTCTCTGCGAAATTTCTTTGAGCAGCGCGAGCGCCGCCAGGCCGCATGAACCCTTTCAACCAAGGCCCCACCCCGACTCCCACACCCGCCCCGCTCCACGACATCGTCGGGCCGGTCTGGTATTGGCCGTATCCGCTCTGGATGACGATCGCTGGCGCGGCCGTGTTGGCCGTCCTTCTTTTCCTGCTTTTCCAGTTGGTGAAAAAACTCCTCGCCCGGAAGGCACCCCCGCTCACCAACCGGCAAAAGGCTCTCGAGGCTTTGGAAAAACTCCGCGCCGGTGTCCCCGGGGCCGATCCCTACAAATTCGGCGTCAATGTTTCCAACGCCCTCCGCCGATACATCCAAGCGGAATATGGATTGGAGGCCTCCACGCAAACCTCGATCGAATTCCTCGACACCCTGCGAGAGAGCCCGTTTTTCACAGACCATGAAAAAGACGGCCTCGAGGTTTTCCTCTCGAAGACCGACTTGCTGAAATACGCCCGCTCCGGTGCGCCGGAGACTGAACTCCTCGACCTTCTCGACATCTCGGCCCGCCTCGTTCGCGGTGAAGCACAATCTCCCGGCAAGGAGCCCGCCAAATGAGGAACTGGCTCTCCGAATTTTCCTTCGCCCACCCCTGGCTGCTCCTGCTTCTGCTCGGCATCCCGGTTCTAGCCTGGCTGAAAGGCAAATTCGGCGGCACGGCGGCGGTGACTTTTTCAACCACCTCCATGCTGGCAGAGATCGGCAGCCGCCAACGCAACCGCGCCGGGGCGTTCCTCGCCGGACTCAGCTACCTCGCCCTCGCGCTGTTCATCATCGCCCTCGCCCGCCCACAGCTCGGCCGTGTCACGACCCGCGTTCAGGCCACCGGCGTGGACATCATGCTCGTGATCGATGTCTCGCGCTCGATGCTCGCCGAGGATTTCACGATTGGAAACAGCCGCTCGAACCGCATCGACACGGTCAAACTCGTCACCGAGCAATTCATCCGCCAGCGCCCGAACGACCGCATCGGCATCGTCGCCTTCGCCGGTCGCCCCTACCTCGTGAGTCCCCTCACGCTCGACCACGACTGGCTCATCCGAAACCTCGAGCGGTTGCGCATCGGGTTGGTCGAGGACGGCACCGCCATCGGCTCCGCGATCGCTTCCGCCGCCAACCGCCTCAAGGACAAGGAAGCGAAAACCAAGCTCATCGTTCTGCTCACCGACGGCGACAACAACGCCGGCAAGGTCCAGCCCCTCACCGCCGCCGAGGCCGCCAAGGCGCTCGGGATTCGCATTTACACGATCGGAGCCGGCACCGAGGGCGAGGCGCCGTTTCCGCTCCAGAACGCCTTCGGCCGGACGATCTATCGAAATGTCCTCGTGAAATTCGACGAGAAGACGCTCAGCGAAATAGCCACCATCACAAATGGCCAATACTTCCGGGCGACCGATACCAACTCGCTCCGCAAAATTTTTTCCGAGATCGATAAAATGGAGAAGACGAAGATCGAGGTGGAGCGCACCGCGCAATACCGCGACCTCTTTCAATATGTCCTGATCCCCGGCATCGCCTGCCTGCTTCTCGAAATCCTGCTTTCGCAAACTGTATGGAGACGACTTCCCTGACATTCGGCGCGCCTGACTGGTTCTGGTTGCTGGCGGCGATCCCGCTGGCGGCCATCCTGTTCCTTTGGTCGCACCGGCGCGGGCGGGAACTCGTTTCCAAAATCGTCGCCCCCCGCCTGCGCGAGCAGCTCGCCGGCTCGGTCAGCCCGCTGCGCCGCACCATTCGCGCGGCGTTGATGCTGACGGCGCTCGTCTTTGCCGCCCTCGCCCTCGCTCAGCCGCGTTACGGATTCATCGAAAAGGAAACCAAGCAAAAGGGCCGCGATGTCATCGTCGCCATCGACACCTCGCGAAGCATGATGGCCACGGATGTCTCCCCCACCCGCCTCGCCCGCGCCAAACTTTTCACCCAAGACCTCGTGCGCCTCATGCAAGGCGACCGCGTGGGGCTCATCGCCTTCGCCGGTTCAGCCTTCCTACAGGCTCCGCTCACGCTCGACTACTCGGCGGTGACAAATTCCCTCGATGAACTCGATACGGATTTGGTTCCACATGGCGGCACGAACATCGCCAAGGCGATCAATGCTGCGCTGGACGCATTTGGCAAGGCCGAGGGGAATACCCGCGCGCTGGTGGTTCTCACCGATGGCGAGGAATTGGATGCCGACGGCATCGCCGCCGCGAAACGCGCCGCACAGGAAGGCATTCGTATTTTTACGGTTGGTATCGGCTCGCCCGAGGGCTCCTTGATTCCAATCCGTCTCGATGACGGACGGCCGGATTTTGTTCGCGAGGATAAATATAATCCGAGCAGCAAACCCGTCTCATCCAAGCTCGACGAGCCGCGACTGCGCGAAATCGCCGCCACCACCGGAGGATTCTTCATTCCGATCGGCCCCGAGGCGGCGCGGGATATTTTTGAGAAGGGCATCGTGCCGATGGAACTCTCGGAGAACGGGGTTTTCAACGCGCGCCAACCGATCGAACGCTACCAATGGCCGCTCGCCGTGGCGTCCATCCTGCTCGCGCTCTCGTTGCTTCCCGGCGACCGCCGCTGGCGCTTGGCGAAAACCTCGGCGGTGCTGCTGGCCTTTTTGCCAAATGCCCAGGCGCAGTCAGGCCTCGAGGAATTCAACAGCGGGGATTTCAGCAAAGCCGCCACCGTTTTTGAGGATAAACTCCAAGCCCAACCGGGCTCGCGCGAGTTGCAGTTCAACGCCGGCGCGGCCGCCTACAAATCGGGTGACTACGAAAAATCCGCGACGCATTTCACCGAGGCCCTCCTTTCCCCAAATCCGAAGCTTCGCGAAGCCGCCGCCTACAATCTTGCCAACACGCTCGTTCGAAAAGGCGAGGCGGCGGCGGAGCCCGAAGCGAAGAAAACCAACTGGAAAAACGCCATCGAGCAATACGACGAAGCCCTACAGCTCAATCCCGACAACAATTTCGCCAAGGAAAACCGCGAGCTGGTAAAAAAACTGATCGAGGACCTCGAGAAACAACAGCAGCAGCAAGAGCAGAAACAGGATCAAAAGCAGGACCAGCAACAACAGCAAGACCAGGAAAAGAAGGACGAGCAAAAGAAGGATCAGCAACAACAGCAGCCGCAGGACCAACAGCAAAATCAGGAACAGAAGCCCGAGGAGCAGGACAAAAAAGACTCCCAGCAAAAGGAACAAGACGGTCAACAGGGCCAGCAAGACCAGCAGGAGAAAGAGGGCAAGGAACCGAAGGACGACGAGCAGAAAAACAAGGACAAGCCCAAAGAACAATCCGGCCAACCCGAACAGAAACCCGATTCCGAAAAGAAGAAACAACCTCAGGCGCAACCCCAGGCCACGCCCACTCCCGGCGACAAGAAGAAGGGCGACATCAAGAGCTCTAACGAACAACCCCAACCCACCCCGACTCCGGCCAGCGACGCGCAGGGCGTTCCCGCCCAGGCCGAGGAGGAGCAGGAGGGTCAAATTTCACCCAGCCAAGCCCGCGCCCTGCTCAACGCCCTCCGAGGCGAAGAAGAAAAAGTGAATCTCATGGAAACCCAGCAATCCTCGCAAGATGTCCTCCGCGACTGGTAGCCCCGCACCGATGATCTCATTCCGAACAGCCCTCGCCCTTCTTTTCGCCTTCGCCCTCGCGGCCACCCTCCGCGCGCAAGAGGCCACTCTCGGCCTCAGCAGCCCCACGACCTCACCGGGCCAACAGGTGGAAATCGTTCTCACAGTCCGTGACGCCCGTTCCGCTGATGTGCCGGAAACCCTCAATGTCCCCGGCTTGCAGATTCAGCTTTTCGGCCGCTCGACGCGGTTCGAGATGAATAATTTTCAGATCACCTCGTCGCTCACCTTCACCTACACGGTCATTGCCGAGCGCACCGGTGAGTTCGACATCCCGCCAGTGACTGTGCAGGTGGGCGGAAAAACCATTCAAACAAATCCCCTCCGTCTCAATGTCGTCGATTCGGCGCTGGGAATGCCATCCGCCCAACCCATGCTGCCGCCTGCCACCGATCCCGGCATCGCCCCGCCGACGCCGCAAGGCCAGGCCGTTCCATTTTTCGGCGAGTTGGTTCTTTCCAAGAAAAAAGCCTGGGTCGGCGAGCCGATCCCCGTGGAGTTGCGTTACTATTTTCTAGGATCGATCGGCGGCGAAGTCGGTGACCGCCCGAACCTCACCGGCGAGGGATTCACCACCCAAAAGCTCAACAATGTTCCGAAGCGCGAGCAAATTGTGAACGGCGACAACTATGTCGTTTTCGCGTTCCAAACTTCGATCACGCCCGCGAAATCGGGAATGCTCGAAATCCCGCCCGCCGCGCTGGAGGCCCGCCTACAACTCCCCGGCAGCGTCCCGCCGGGCTTCGACGACTTCTTCCGGAATTTCGGCGGGATGGTTCCGCCAGGCATGTTCACGAACGCGCGGCAGGTCGCCGTCGAAACACGCCCGGTCCAAATCGAAGTTTCCCCGCTGCCCAAGCAGGGCCGACCCGAGAATTTCAGCGGCGCGATCGGGAAATTCAAAATGGAGGCCTCGGTGAATCCCAAAAAGACCGGCCCCGGCGATCCTGTCACCCTCCGCGTGGCGGTGACAGGCCAAGGGAATTTCGAGGCCATGGGCGCGCCGGTTCTGACCGGTGACGAAAATTGGAGAACCTATCCGCCGAGCGAGAAATTCCAGCCTGCCGACGGCGTGAATTTTTCCGGAGAGAAAGTTTACGAGTTCATGCTCGTGGCGCGAACCGACCAAACCCAGACACCGGGCGTGACCTTCAGTTATTTCGATCCCGACACCGGAAAATACGAGACGCTCACACAAGCCCCTCTCGCCGTCGATGCTCGGGCGGGCGAGCCGACTCAAGCACCTCCCCCCGCCGCCGAATCCGCCGCTTCCAAATCCGAAATTGGTGCGGACGCCAAAGCAGCTTCGCCCGCTCCGCAGAAGCCCGTCGGCACCTCGAGTTGGACGCTCCCGATTCTCAATCCGGCGTTCCTCATGGCGAATGCGGCTCTGGGATTGGTTTGGTTGCTGACCTTGATCATCGTGGTGGCCCGTTTGATCTCGCGCTCCGAAGGTGGCCTTCGCCGCAAAAAGGCCCGCAAAACCAAAGCCCTTCTTGCCGCATTGAAAGATTGCCCGGACAAGGAATTTTTCTCCCGCGCGGCGGAGTGTCTGCGTTCCCTACTCCATGTCGAAGACCACCCGCTCGAAGCCGATGCGGAGCTGGACAGCCTCGATCTGGACGACGACTCGAAGGAGGTCTTGCTGGACCTTCTAGCCCGCGACGCGGAGTGCAAATACTCCTTCGGCGCCACCGTTGCCCCCGAGCGCGATACCCGCTCACGGATTCTCGAAGCCCTCAAAAAAATCTCCTCATGATGATGTGCGACCGGATTCTCCGATTCCTTTTGATCCTCTGTGCGGCCTTGGCTGCATCGGGAGGTTTTGCGCGAGCCGATTTTCTCGCCGATGCCCGCAACCGCGTTGCCCATGGCGAGCACGAATCGGCGATTCCGTATTTTGAAAAACATCTCCAAGCCGCACCGCCATCCGCCGCCGCCTACTTCGAGTTCGGCCAAGCCCTCGCGAAGGTCGGCAAGGAGGCCGAGGCCGCGCTGGCCTTCCGCCGCACGCTGATTCTCGACCCCCGATTCGCGCCCGCCGAAACCGCCCTGCGCGACGCCAACGCCCAACTCGGCCTCACCTCGCCTTCGAGAAATTGGCACAACGCTGTCACCAGCCGGATTCCCCTCGATGACCTCGCGATCGGCGGCGCCGCCGCATTCTGGCTCGGGGCGTTTTTGTTTTTGGCCGGCTTGATCGCTGCAAAATCCCGCCGCGCCCTCCTCTCCTCCTCGCTCGTCTTGATCCTCTGTGGCGCAGCCGCGCTGGCCGTGCTGTGGCTCGTTGATCCGCGCGAGACCGACTCGCGCGACGCGATGATCCTCTCCACTGCCGGAGCCGTGCTTTATAAAACCCCCTCCGAGGACCCCTCTCAAAAAATCACCAGCCTTGGCCAAGGCAGCGTGGTGAAAATCCTCTCCAAGCGCGGGCGCTGGGGCCACGGCGAATTGCCCGGCGGGCAGCGGGGCTGGTTTTTGCTGGAGGGAACAACGCCAGTCATCCCCGCCGCGTGAAGTTTTGGCTGCGACTGTTGGCGGTCCTCGCGATCGTCACCGCTCCCAGCCTGCAGGCTTGGCAGGAAACCCTCACTTCCGACCAGATCGGCCCGTTTTCCGAATTCGCTCCATTCATCGCCAAATACAAAATCGGCTGGTCTGAAATCGAGGCCGCCCAGGCCCACACGGCAATCACCTACAACGGCACACAAGTCGCCCTCGACACGCGCGGAGGCACCGAGGGACTCGCCCGTTCGCTCTACCAGTTGGACGCGACTTTTCAGGGAACCGTCGATCGCTCGACCCTGCACACGCTCCGATCCGATCAAGTGGAAACCTATTACGACCGCTCACTCACGACCATTGTCACTGGTTCTCACGGCGCGCTGCGCACTTTCAGCGAGACCATTCCTGCCGGGAAAAAAACGCCGAAATGGAAGGATTTGAAAATCCAGCCCGTGAGGGATCTTTTTGCAGGAATCCTCTTCATCCGCAGCCAACCCCTCGCCCCGGGCGACACCGTGCGACTGCTGATCTATCCCGGCGGCTCGTCATTTTTTGTGGAAATCCAATCCGCCGGCCCGCGCACGATCCACCTCGAGGACGGTCCGCGCGAGGCGCTCCAACTCGACCTGAACATCCAACGAGTGAATCACAAAAAAGACCACACGCTCGAACCGCACTCCAAATTTCGATCCGGCAAAATCTGGATTTCGAACGATGGCGAGCGAATTCCCCTCCGCGCCGAGGTGGATATTTTCATCGGCTATGTTTTCGCCGAGATCGTCGATTACCGGCGAACCGGCGAGGTCCCTGCCTTGCCGCCCGCGAAGAACGGCGTTGACAAAAGTCCCGTCGCGGAGAGATAGGTTTATCGCTCAAGCGCGGATTTCGCGCTTTCAGTTGGTGGTCGTAGCTCAATGGCAGAGCTCCAGGTTGTGGTCCTGGCTGTTGCGGGTTCGAGTCCCGTCGATCACCCCACCTTAAATCCCTCTCAGGTAAAATGTTATTCTTTCCATCTAGCACCCTTGGGCAGGGCAGGATTTCCAGAACAAATCATAGCGGCAGGCAGGTGTTTACAAACCACAGAGCCCGCTGACACAACCGCCTCGTCGCCGATATCGACCCCGGGCGCGACGAAAACCGCCGCACCAATCCAAGCTCCATCGCCGATTTCAATCGGCCCGCTGCGAAACGCAAACTCCGGGTCGCGAAAATCATGGTTGCCGGTGCAAAGAAACGCACGCTGAGAAACGCACGCATGGGCCCCAATCCGGACGGGGGCAAAATTCAAGATGAAAACCTCCTCGCCAATCCAAGAGTGACTTCCAACCTCGAGCCTCCAAGGCAGGTGGATATTCACTCGAGGCTTGATGACCACGCCCTCGCCAATCTTTGCGCCGAAGACTCTCAGCAATCCGCGTTTTAGTGCTGACGGCCAAGGAATCGCAGAGAGGAAAACCACCATTTTGCAGGCATACCACAGCCCCTCAACAAACACTGGACGCCCGCGGTCAAGATTGCGGGAGGCGTCGAAGTGATCAAGGCGGATGCGAGTCATAATTACCATTCCCAGATTATAAGCTTACCTAAAAAATCAAAATTATAATCCTATGAATCCAAGACCCCAAATTATTGGCGTGATCCCCTCGGCGGGTTCTGTTTTTTTCAATTCACATGGCCAGCACTTTTGGGACTCTTTTTCGTATTTCGACTTGGGGGGAATCGCATGGCGGGGGCGTGGGCGTTGTCATTGATGGCTGCCCGCCGCGACTACCACTCTCCGAGGAGGATATTCAGCCTGATCTCGACCGGCGCCGTCCGGGGCAGAGCGATATCGTCACGCCACGCAAGGAGGCGGATACCTGCAAAATCCTCTCCGGCGTTTTTCGCGGGGTCACGCTCGGCACGCCGATCTCGATCATGGTGCCGAACACCGACGCCCGCCCCGAAGCCTACACGGAAATGGAAACCCATTTCCGCCCGTCGCACGCCGATTTCACCTACCAGTCGAAATACGGGGTTCGCAACTGGGAGGGCGGTGGGCGCTCCTCCGCACGCGAGACGATTGGCCGCGTGGCGGCTGCGGCCGTTGCGAAAAAAATCCTCCGCGCCCTCTTTCCCGGCATCGAAATTCTCGCTTGGGTGTCCCGCATCCACGACATCGAATCCCGCGTCGATGCGAACTCGGTGACCCTCGACGCCATCGAATCCAATGCCGTGCGCTGCCCAGACCCGACTGCCGCCGAGGCGATGATCGCCCGCATCAAAAAAATCCGCAGCGAGGGCAACAGCGTCGGCGGATTGATCGATGCCGCCGTGCGTGGAATGCCTGTCGGCCTTGGCGAACCTGTCTTCGACCGCCTCGAGGCGGACCTCGCCAAAGCCATGCTCAGCCTTCCGGCGACGAAGGGCTTCGAGGTCGGATCGGGCTTTGCGGGAACGCTGCTCACCGGCGCGGAGCACAATGATCCCTTTGAAATCCGCGACGGCCGCGTCCACACAAAAACCAACCACTCCGGCGGCGTTCAAGGCGGCATCAGCAATGGCGAGCCGCTGACATTCCGCGTGGCCTTCAAACCCACCGCGACCATCTCCAAGCCACAATCAACCGTCACGGTCGAAGGCTCCGAATCCACCCTCGCCGCTCGCGGCCGTCACGATCCCTGCGTCCTGCCACGGGCCGTGGTGATGGTTGAGGCGATGACCGCCCTCGTTCTCGTCGATCACGCCCTCCGCCAGCGCGCGCAGGATTGCCTTCCTAGGTAAGCCGGTGAGTTCCGATCTCTCCTCGCCTTTCTGGCAAAACACGATCCTCTACTTGGCTGGATTGTTTCTCCTTTGGGAAATTTTCGGCGGCTGGCGACGCGGTGTGATTCGCGCCGGCCTGCACTTCGGCGCCTTTGTCGCCTCTGGATTTCTGGGCCTCCTCGCAGGCAAGACCACGGCCGCCATCCTTGGAGTCGTCATGCCCGGATTCTCCCTTTTCGCAGGCTTACTTGCGGGATCTGTCGTCACTCTTCTCGTGCTGGGAACCTGCCTGTTTTTGAGCACGATTGTTTTTAAGCGAACCCACCAGCAACCCCCCGGCTTGGTGCGCTGGCTTTTCGGAATAGGCGGTGCGTTTTTTGGAATTCTCACGGGCTTATTCATTCTCTGGGGCACCGTGTCGATCATTCGCTCCGCAGGAGCCATCGCCCAGACAGCCGCCAAAAGTTCAGAAACCTCGCGCTCCCTCATCGCCATCAAGGAGTCCCTCGAAAATGGTCCGCTCGGCAACGTGGTGAAGTCCATCGACATTCTCCCCACCGAGACCTACGACCGCATGGCTCGGCTCGGCGAATTATCCAAAGACAGCGACGCGATGATGCGCTTTCTAGATGATCCCGGGGTCCAAAAACTCCTCGCCCACCCGCGTGTTCAGGCCCTCATGGACGATCGCGAGCTCATCCAAGCCGCTGAGACAAAAAATTTCCTAGTCATCCTGCAGAACCGATCGGTCATGAATGCCATCACCGACCCCTCCGTTCAAAAGCTCGTGACCGAACTCGACCTCGAAAAAGCGCTCGATCGCGCCGTCGCTACAAAACAGAATCCCGAATCTTCCAAAAAGAAACCATGACCGAATACATCGCCACCATCGGCCTCGAAGTCCATGTCCAGCTCAAGACCCGCAGCAAGATGTTCTGCTCCTGCGCGGTTGAATACGGCGCCGAGCCGAACACCAATGTCTGCCCAGTCTGTCTCGGAATGCCCGGCGCCTTGCCGGTAATGAACGAGGAAGCGCTCAAGCTCACCGCCCTCGCCGGCCTCATGCTCGGCTGCGAGATCGGCCCAGTCTGCAAGTTCGACCGCAAAAATTATTTCTACCCCGACATGCCGAAGAACTACCAGATCAGCCAATATGATCTGCCCCTCTGCCTCGGCGGCACCGTCCCCCTCCACGACCTCGCGTATCCAAAGGACGCCCAGAAGACCATAGCCACAAAGGACAAAAAAGCCCGGCTCACCCGAATCCACCTCGAGGAAGATGTTGCGAAGAGTTTCCATATGGAGACCGCCACCGGCATTGATTTCAACCGCGCCGGCACGCCACTCATGGAAATCGTCGGAGAGGCCGACATCGCCTCGCCCGAGGAGGCCTTCGCCTACCTCACCGTTCTCCAGCAGGTCATGATCTACGGCGGCATCAGCGACGCCGACATGGAAAAAGGCCAACTCCGCTGCGATGTGAATGTCTCGGTGCGCCCCGTCGGCACCGAGAAATTCGGCACCAAAATCGAGGTGAAAAATCTCAATTCCATCTCCGGAGTTCGCCGCGCCCTCGCTTACGAGATTCCTCGCCAGATCGAGGCCTTGCGCGGCGGCGAGGTCCTGCAGCAGGAGACCCGCCGTTGGGACGACACTCGCGGCGAGACCACCCTCATGCGCATCAAGGAAAGCGCGCACGACTACCGCTATTTCCCCGACCCCGATCTCCTTCCCGTCAAAACAGCGCCCATCGTCGAGGCCGCCCGCACCCGCAAGCCGGAGCTTCCTTGGGAAAAACGCGCCCGCTTCGTCGCCGACTTCGGCGTGAGTGATTACGATGCTGCCGTGCTGGCGAACGACCTCGCGCTCGCCTCGTATTTCGAAACCGCTGCGAAGGGCGCGAAGAAACCCAAGAATGTCGCGAACTGGATTCTCAACGACCTCCAGAGCGCGCTGGGCAATTCCTCCCTCGCCATCACCGACTGCCCCGTGCCCCCGCACGCGCTCGACGAACTCGTCAACCTCATCGACTCCGGCGCGATCAATTCCAAGCAAGGCAAGGAAGTCTTCGCCGAGATGTTCACCAGCGGAAAACCCGCCGCGACCATCGTCGAGGAAAAGGGCCTGAAACAGGAAAGCGACACCGGCGCCATCGAGGCGTTTGTGGATGAAGTCATCGCCGCCAACCCCGGCCCGGCCGCGGATTTCAAGGCTGGCAAAGTCTCGGCTCTGAATTTCCTCAAAGGGCAGGTGATGAAACTCTCCAAGGGCAAAGCCAACCCCGCCCTCGCCGGGGAGATTTTGGAGAAGAAACTCTCGTGAGCCAACCCGGCTCCGGCCGCTGAATGCTCGAGCAATGGACCGAGTGGATGCGCCAGTCGATGGCGTGGATCGAGCAGACCGGACCCGTCGGCTGGGTGTGGTTCATCGTTCTCTACACGCTCTCGTGCGTCCTCTTTCTGCCCGGCTCGGTGCTGAGCGTCGGCGCGGGGGCGGTTTATGGATTCTGGGGCGGCACCGCGCTCGTCTCGCTCGCCTCGGTCGCCGGTGCGCTGGCGAATTTCGTTTCCGCCCGGTTTCTCCTGCGCGGCTTGATGGAACGCCGGTTCGCGGGCAGTAAAAAATTCCAAGCCCTCAACCATGTCGCAGTGAAAGACGCCTGGCGCATGGTCATCCTCACACGCCTCTCCCCCATCCTGCCGCACAGTCTGGTGAGCTGCGCTTTCGGTCTCTCTCGCATCCGCTCTTGGCGATTCCTGCTCGCTTCCTGGATTGGTTTTTTTCCGATCAGCGCGGCGTATTCCTACAGCGGCTCGGTTTTGGGAAAAGCCACGAAAGCCGGCCTCCATCAAGGCTCCTGGGCTTGGGCCGTTTACGCTCTGGAGATTGGCTTAACGATTGCAGTGACGTGGTGGATCACCCACGCCGCTCATCGTGCCCTAAAGTCCGTCGCGCCGGATGTCGTGGATGGCGACAAGTAAACCTGCGGCGAGGGAGCGGCAGCAGGGGCGGGCTGGTAAGGAGTAGGATTCGTCGTTGGAGGAACGCTCGGTCCGCTCGGGCGATCCAATGCAATCAACTCCGAGACCGTCACGAACTGGTGGCCCTTCGAGAGAAGTCCATCCAGCACGGCGGGCATGGCGTCGATGGTGGAAGGATGAATGTCGTGGGCGAGAAGGATTCCGCCCGACTTGGTATTTTGAAGAATGTGGTTCGAGACATGGGAGGCTTTGCGGATTTTCCAGTCTTGAGGATCCACCGACCACATGACGACGGTGAGGCCGAATTCGTCGTTGAGGCGTTTCGTGACTGCGGCGTTCGTCGCACCATACGGAGGCCGCATCGTGGTGGGCCGGACGCCGCAACTCTGCAGGATCGCCTCATTGGCTTTGGTGATTTCCTCAGTCAACTTTGCGGCGCTGATTTTATTGAGCGACGGGTGGGTGTAGCTGTGGTTTCCGATCTCATGGCCCTCCGCGACCATCCGCTGCATGATTTCGGGATACTGCACCACATTCTGGCCCAACACATAGAATGTGGCCTTGACGCCGCGCTCTTTCAGCATGTCGAGCAGGCGGGTGGTGTGTTTGGGGTGCGGGCCGTCATCGAAAGTCAACGCGATCGCCGTGCCCTCAACATTGCAACTGTTGTAGGTGGGCTTGCGCGGTGCGGGCGGAGCAGGAATTGCCACCGCTGAAGGTTGATTCAAGGGAGAGTCGGCCGAGGGGGCTGTCGGGTTAGGGAACACAGCGGGAGGCAAACCCTCATCGGGCCTGGCGGTAAGTTGGGCTTTGGCGGTGGCCATGCCGGGCCAAAGCAAAAATGCGAAAGCCACAGCTAAGAAGGAACGGATCGTTTGGTTCATTCGGTGAAAGGTTGGAAAAAAGATGGCGTCTGAAAGTCGGAAAGTAAAACCCGATCAAGAAAGGCTCCAGACGGTTTCTCCAGAAACCATCGTCCGCACCGCGCGACCGCGCCAAGTGTGACCGTGGAAGGGCGTGTTTTTCGACAGCGAGAGAGAGGCGTTTTTATCGAAGGTCCAGTCGAGATTCGGGTCGATTAGCGTGATGTCGGCGGAGGCGCCGGGCGAGAGCGTGCCGCGGTCGAGCTTGAGGAGCTTGGCGGGTTCGGAGGTGTATAGGGCGATCAGTCGAGGGAGGTCGATGGCTTTGCGTTTGTGGACGAGGATGTCGTGGAAGGTGGCGAATTGGGTTTCGAGCCCGGTGATACCGAACGGGGCGTGGTCGATCTCGACCTCCTTCTCGTAGGCGGCGTGCGGGGCGTGGTCGCTGCAAAGAATCGTGAGAGTGCCGTCGGCGATACCTTCGATGATGGCCTCGATGTCTTCCGGCGCGCGGAGGGGCGGGTTCATTTTGAAATTGCTGTCGAACGCGGCGAGCTCGGCATCGGTAAGCGCGATATGGTGCGGGCAGACCTCGCCGGAAATTTTCACGCCGCGCGCGCGGGCTTCGCGGATGAGGCGCACACTCCCGCCGGAGCTGATGTGCTGGCAGTGGATGGGCGAGTCGAGGAGTTCGGCGAGAAGGATGTTGCGGGCGACGATCATTTCCTCGCCGGCGCGCGGCCAGCCGGGAAGGCCGAGGCGGAGGCTCCACTCGCCCTCGTGCATGATGCCATCGCCGACCAGTGAGTAGTCCTGGCAATGGTCCATGACGGGGAGACCAAACATTCGGGCGTATTCGACCGCGCGCCGCATGACCTCGTGGTTTTGCACACAACGGCCGTCGTCCGTGAGCGCGACGACGCCGGCATTGAATAGCGAGCCGTAGGGCGCGAGTTCCTCGCCCTTGAGCCCCTTGGTGATCGCCCCGGTGGTGAAAACATTCACGCACGCCGTGTTCGCGGCCTTTTCCTTGATCCAAGTGATCGTCGCCGCGCTGTCAGCGGTCGGCGAGGTGTTCGGCATCACAACGACCGAAGTGAATCCCCCGGCGGCGGCGGCGCGGGTGCCGCTGGAGATGGTTTCCTTGTGCGACTGCCCCGGCTCGCGCAGGTGGACATGGATGTCGATGAGGCCGGGAGCGACAACGAGATTGGTGGCATCGATCGTTTCGGTTTCTGAGCCAGGCTGGGGAGCGATGATTTTGCCATCGGCGAGCCAGAGGTCGGCGACTTCGTCGCGTTGGTTGGCGGGATCGATGAGGCGGCCGTTGGCGATGCGGGTGATTTTCATGGATTGACCACAGAGGACACAGAGAGCACAGAGAAAGGGAATTGAGATGAGATCAAGGCTAGGAGGGTCCTGCTTGTCAGGACCGGTGCGGCTTTTGCAATCACATCGAGGCGGCTCTGACAGGCAGAGGCCTCCTTAGCGGTAGATGAGTTCCAAGTTTTATTCATGACGGGAGACCGGCGCCGCCGGCGCAGGCGTAGAGGACGGCCATGCGGACTGCGATGCCGTTGGTGACCTGCTCGAGGATCACGCTTTGTTTTCCATCGGCGACCTCGCTGTCGATCTCGACGCCGCGATTGATCGGGCCGGGGTGCATGATGAGGCAGGAGGGTTTGAGTTTTTCCGCACGGGTCTTGGTGAGGCCGAAGAGGGCGACATATTCGCCCAGGCCGGGGAAGTATTCCTTGCGCTGGCGCTCGTGCTGGATGCGGAGGAGGTTCACGACATCTGCCTCGGCGAGGATTTCGTCGATGCGGTGGCTGACGCGGACACCGAGCTTTTCAAAGCGTTTCGGGACGAGGGTCGAAGGGCCGACCAGCGTGACTTTCGCGCCGAGTTTGAGGAGGCCGAAGATGTTCGAGCGGGCAACGCGGCTGAAGAGAATATCGCCGACGATGGCGATATTGAGGCCTTCGATTTTTCCGAACTTTTCGCGGATGGTGAAGATGTCGAGAAGGCCTTGGGTCGGATGCTCGTGCGCGCCGTCGCCGGCGTTGATGATGCTGGAGTCGAGCCGCTCGGCGAGGAACTTCGAGGAACCCGGGGAGCTGTGTCGGAGGACGATGATGTCGGCGCGGAGGGCTTGGAGATTGAGGGCAGTGTCCTTGAGCGTTTCGCCTTTTTGCAGGCTGGAGGCCGTGGCGGAGATATTCACCACATCGGCGCTGAGACGCATGGCGGCGACCTCGAACGAGGTGCGCGTGCGGGTGCTGGGCTCGACGAAGAAATTCACCAGCGTCTTGCCACGGAGGGCAGGGACTTTTTTCAGGCTGCGCTCGCCGACGCCCTTGAAGGCGCGGGCTGTGTCGAGGAGGAAGATGATCTCCTCGGCGGAAAGTTCGTCGAGGCCGGTGAGATCTTTGCGGGTCCAGGAGCTCATGGTTTCAGAACGAGGACGGAGTCAGGTGCGCCGTCGATGTTTTCGAAGCGGACGCGGATTTTTTCGTCGCGCGCGGTGGGGAGGTTTTTGCCAACAAAATCGGGACGGATGGGGAGTTCGCGGTGGCCGCGGTCCACGAGGACGGCGAGTTGGATTTTCGAGGGGCGGCCAAACGAGGCGACCGCATCGAGGGCGGCGCGGGTCGTGCGGCCGGTGAAAAACACATCGTCCACCAGGATCAACGGGCGGTCGTCGAGATCGATGGGGAGATCGGTGACTTCAAGGGCGGTGACTTTGCCGCGCGTGGAGAGGTCGTCGCGGTGCATCGAGATATCGACTGCGCCGAGGTAGGGTTTGACCCCGTCAATTTTCTCGATGTGTTCGGCGAGGCGGCGGGCGACTTCCAGACCACGGGTGGGAATTCCGGCGAGAACAAGCCGGTCGGGGGAGGGATGCTGCTCAACGATCTCGTGGGCCATGCGGCGGATGGCTTTTTGGATCGCGTCGGCGTCGAGGGCGATTGCGGAGTGGTCGTCCGCTTGGGCGGTTTGGTTTGTCATGCGTCCTTGGCGGCCTCGCGGGACCGCTTTAAAGGGCGGGGTTGTTTTATTCTTTGGTGGTTGATTGATCTCGGAGCGCTTTGGCGCGTTCAGAACGCCAGGCGGACCTATATTTTATAATCCAATCGAGCAAAGCCTTTTCGAAGCCGATATCATGACCTCGTTTTTCGCTTTCGATCCATTTGTGGCGGAGAATTTCGTCTCTTTCGGCCAAGAATTCTTTGTAGAGGACGGAGTTTTTGACCAAGTCGTTCATCTCGGTCGCTGGCGGGTTCATAGCGTTATCAACCATATTGAGGGAGTCGGGGGTGTCAATTTTAATCCCGATGTGAGCGGGATTACGGCAGGCCTCAATCGGGAGATGCAAAAAGTTTCGCTCCGGGAATTTCGGGGGGTGCATGACAAAAAAGGGGGTGTTCAAGCGGCTTCCTCCCAGAAGTCATCGAAACGGTCGGAGAACTGGCAGCAGCGCAAGGCGAGGATGGCGTTGGCTCCGCGCACGCCCCAAAACATGCCGG
>JBILML010000001.1:0-207655 GCA_044375555.1 Terrimicrobiaceae bacterium | reverse complement strand
CCTTTTGACCAAAAGGAACACAGGCGATACGAAATGAAGATCACAAAAAAACCACTCCTCGATTTTGAAAAAATCGAAATCCGGAGTTCCGACTTTTCAAATGCTCCAACCCCGACAGGCTGCTAGCGTCATGGTTTTTCCTGGGAAATTCGGCTTATCGAGTCGGTCGCCGCGGAAGTGGGGGGTCATGTCTTTGAAGGGAATCTCGAGGGTTTGCCAATCGGTGCTGGTCTGAAATTCGGCTTGGTAGTAATGGCGGTCGCCGGGAACGGCCTCGGTGAGGAGGAGGTAGCGTTTGCCGTCGCCGCGGAGGCGCACGACGAAGGTCGAGTAGGGGCTGACATCGATGGGGTCGAAGTTCCATTGCACGGAGGAAAAGCCGCCGTTGTTCTCGAGCGAGACATTTCCGCTGAATGTCGCGTGGCCTTCGTTGTTGAGCTGGAAGCGCCCTTTCGAGAGGCCGCCCATGACGCCGTCGTCCTCGATCATCCAACCGGAGGTGTCGCCGTCTTTTTTGAAGTCGAAGAGAATTTTTTCCTCTGCGTGTGCCGAGGCGGGTAGCGAGAAGGCGAGGGCAAGGAGGAGTGCGGAGCGTATCATGGCGTAGAACACTACGCGCGGGCCGGGGCGGTAGATGTCGCGGGAAAAAACTTCCCGCCTCGGCGAGCATGGCCTCGCAGGGGAGAAACGGCGCGATGGCTTTGGCAGCCGCCAGCCGACCCCCAAGTTCTCGCACTTTTTCTTTCACCACTCATCGGATATGGCATTTTATACCCTCTCATGAGCACCACCTCCTCGGATTCGCCGATCCTCCACGAGCCAGTTGGAACGACTTTCAAGGTCGCTGCCTCGTTGCTGGCCGCTTTTCTCGTCCTGCAAATCGCCGCGGTGACTTGGTATTTCCTGCCTCGACTCCAGCAGGCCATCGTCAGCCAAGTCGTGACCGAAAAACCGCCCGAAGCCAAAGTGGAACCTGCCGTGGCGGCCGCGACACCCATCCCCCAGCCCACCGCCACCCCCACTCCGCAGCAACCAGACGACGCAACCTACGAGAAAATCACGGCGCTCGTGGCGGAGTCGGACAAGGCCTTTCGAATCGGGGAATACGACATCGGGTTGGAAAAAATCCGTCAGGCCGATCGCCTCTTGCCGAACGATGCGGGCATCCTCCTTCGCATCGCCCGGCTTCATGAAAAGCGCAACGAAACCGAGGATGCGGCGTCTATTTATAATACGGTGCTCGCCCTGCCGGATTTGGGTCAGGAGTTGCGCACCCAGACTCGCCGCAAGCTAGGGATGCTGGAAAATGCCAAAGCCCAGGCTCCTGCCGCGCTGACCATGGTCGCCGCCGAGAAAGGCGCGGACGCCCGCGACGAGTTCGGCCTCCAGCCCGGAGCCATCCTCGGCATCGTGGATACCAAGTTGATCGATGGTTCCGAAGGTAAGAAAAACCTCCGCATCTCGATCAAGTCCCGCCCCGGCCAAACGATCGATTCCCAGCAAATGCGAGTTCATGTTTACTTCTACGACAAGGATCCGGCCGGAAACATCGAACTCACCGAGTCGGACATCATCACCGAGTGGATCAGCCCGCCGGTGAATTGGAGTGAGAACGAGCCCGAAATCCTCGACACCACCTACACCCCGCCCTCGGATCCGAGTTTCTCATTCGTCGGATATGTGGTGGGAATCTACTACACCGGGGAACTCCAAGACACCCGAGCGAACCCCGGCTCCCTCGCCACCGAGCACCCCTTGCCCCTTTATCTCACCAACGAGAATCCGTGAAAATTTTTGCGGCACTCAATGAGGCTTCCTCCGCCGAGTCGGTGGCATCATTGTTTGTCGAGCTGAGTTGGCCTCGCCCGTCGCTGGCATTCCATTCCGACGAGGCCATTCGGGAGATGGAGGCCACGGGAGGTTGCGATCTTTTGGTCTTGGATGTCTTCCTCTTGCCGCTCGGGGGATTCACTCTCCGCGATATCCTCCGCGACCGCTACCCCGAGATGAAGACGCTTTTCGTTTCGTCTCGCGACATCTCCGCCTATGCGGGGCTTTTGCAAGGCGCACCATTTCTTCCTCTCCCTCTGGAGACAAACGCCCTTCGTAGCTGCTTGGAATCCATGTTCCCCGCCCCGGCGGCGGTCCATTTGACCGGCACGATTTTCGGGCATTTCCATGTCCGCGAAAAACTCGACGAGCGGGAGGGAGTCGAAATCTTCCGAGCCCGAAAAACCCACAGCGGCCATCAGGTGATGCTCCATGTGTTGATTCAGGAAAGCCCACCGTGCCCGAAGAGGGGTGCGGCATTTTTGGATGAGGCCCAAGCCAAGATGCGACGCTCACACCCCCGCATTCTGGAGGTCTTGGAAACCGGAACGGCCGAGGGACGCGAGTTTTTCACCACGCCGTTCTTGGGGGGCGCTACGCTGGAAACCTTGCTGGCCAGCGGCGGCAAGATCGATTCCTCCACCGCGCTGCAAGTGATCGCTTTGGTCGCCGAGGTTTTCGGCGATTGCGAAAGAAAAAGCATCCCGTTCGGCCCGCTGATCCCCTCGGCGATCCTTTTGCCAAAAAACGCTCTCCCCCGCCTCGCCAACCTCGCGCTTTCCGGAGAGGGCCCTTCTCAAAATCCCAGCCTATCGATGCAAACCCTCGGCCGTTTGATCCTCGAGGCCTTGGACTCCACCCCCGCTTCCGAATCGGCGAGAAGCGTCGCACTGAGGTTGATGGATTCCGAAGCGAATCCTTTGTCCTGGGAAGAGGTCGAGAAGCTTTCGTGCCCCGCCCCGCCGAAGCCAGCACCTCCTTCCCCCACTCCCCCGCCAACGCCTCCACCACCAAAAAAACACAACCCCACCCAGATCATCGCCGGCGCGTTGCTCCTTGTGATCGCGGCGCTCGGCCTCTGGTTTTTCATGAGGCCCTCGACGATTGAGGTCCAAGTCCCCGATCTCGGCGCGCTTGTGGAAATTCCCGCCGGGCCATTCGAGTTCCAAGGCCAGCCTGCCAGCCTTCCGGCGTTCTATATTTCCAAATACGAAGTCACGATTGCCGAATATCAAAAGTTCCTCGAGGACCTCGAGCGCCACCCTGAAAAGAGCGCCGAGATCGCCCATCCGTTTCAACCTCCCGGCAAGTCCCATGTGCCAAAAGGCTGGGCGGACCAAACACAAGTCACGCCGCCGACCCCCGGTTATTTCAAACGCGCCGTCCGTGAGGGGCAATATCTCGGCGCACCCCTCACGCCTGACTCTCCGGTTTTCGGAGTCGATTGGTTCGACGCCTACGCTTATGCCAAATGGGCCGGACGCCGCCTTCCCACCGAGCGGGAATGGGAAAAATCCGCCCGCGGCCGTGCCTCCTCGCGTCACCCGTGGGGCGAGGCGCATTCCGAGGATTTGGCAAATCTCGGCTTCGACTTCACACCCAGCCCCGATGCCAAGATCGGCGGCGAGAAAGATGGCTTCAAACGATGGAGCCGCGTGGATTTGCCATCCACCGACCGCAGCGATTACGGAGTCCACGGCATGGCGGGCAATGTCTCGGAGTGGACTGCGATTTGGGTGAAAGATGGAAAAGGCCAGCGAGTCCCCGTTTCTCGCGGCGGCCACTGGATGACTGGCTTTGGAAATGCCACCGACTCCGCCACCGCCACCCGTCGCGCCATGGATTTGACCCCGCTGCAAACCTCCGACACGATGGGCTTCCGAACCGCCGCCGACCAACCCGACTAGCCATGGCCAGGATTCTCAAAACAACCACCACTCTTCTTCTCTCCCTAGCCGCCCTCCTGCCCGCCGCACGCGCGCAGTTGCAAGTGGACATGAGCCTCAAGCGCTCTCTTTACCTCGCCTATGAGCCGCTCATCGTGAATGTGACGATCCAAAATCTCAGCGGAAACTCCCTCAACCTCCGAGACACCGACGACATTCCGTGGTTCAGCTTCCAAATCGAAACCCTCGACGGCCGCCCCATCCCGCCTCGCAGCGTCAAGCATTCGAATCCCTCCCTGCTCCTGCAAGCCGGCGAAAAACTCTCCCGCCCGGTGAACCTCACCCCGCTCTACCCGATCAGCGAATATGGGGGCTACCGCATCCGCGCCACCATCCACACCGAATCTGTCGGCCGATCCTTCTCCTCCGAGCCGATGAATATCGAAATCACCGAGGGGCGCTCTCTTTTCGAGAAAACCGTCGGCGTCCCTGCCAGCCAACCCGGCGGCGGCAGCACGCGCCAGATCAATGTCCTCTCCCACCGACTCCCGAACAGCACCCAACTCTACATCCGAATCACGGACCCAAAAGCCGGCGTCATCAAATGCACCCACCGCCTCGGCCGCATCGTCTCCTACGGCACTCCCGACATCCGTCTGGATGGCTCGAACGAGATTCACATCCTTCAAAATGTCGCCCCCAAGGCCTTCCTCCACTCCCACATCGGCCTCAATGGCGAAATCCACGAGCGAAAAACCTATCAGCAAAACATGAAAGTCCCCGCTCTGATTCAGAGGCCTGATGGTCAGGTCGTCGTGATCGGTGCCCAAGCCATCGACTCCGCCACCATCGCCGAGCGCGAACACACCACTCCCACGATCTCCGACCGCCCCGTTCCGCTCCCCGGCGCCGATACCGACCAGACCCCCAAGGACGAAAATCGCCCTAAAAACCTCCTCTCCCGCTAATCCCCTCGACTTTCCGCTTGCCCCGTCGCCCCTCAGCGACCAATCTCAAACATCCCGCAACGCCGCTTCCCAAGCCGTTTCGCGGGTCACGCACCGCTCGGGTGGCGAAATTGGCAGACGCGCCAGACTTAGGATCTGGTGGAGCAATCCATAGGGGTTCGAGTCCCCTCCCGAGCACTCCCAGACTGGAAAAATCTCCCGCCCGCCCGATGCTCCCACCCGAAACGCCCCAAAAAATCAGCCTTCGCGAGGGTCAAGGATTTTTCCCCAAAAAGAGAAAATTTTTCGCCCCGAAATTTCATCTTTTTCCTTGTGACAAAATCGACCGGTTCCTACTCTGCCGCCGCTGGCGGAAACAAAAACCGACAGCATGTGAATAAGTTGTGAATAATTTGAAAATCATGGATTTGGTCGTGCGGTTCACTCCTCCCTCCAAGGGGCAGGTGAAATCCACCACACATTCCATGCCTCCTAGCCGGATTGGTTTCTACAAAGGGTTAAACGGCTTGTTGGTAAATTTTTACAACTCAAACTCGATCGCAGCCCGATTTTTAAACTTGTTTCGGGTCCAACCACTCTCAATTCTAGCTCCGTTCCAGCGCCGACAGGCCGGTCGCGGTGTATAAATCCATCATGTCTCACACCCCATCCAATCTTTGGCCTCAGATTTCCAAGCACATCCGCGAGCGCGTGAGCGCCGATGGTTTTGAGCGCTGGTTTTCGAATGTCACGATTGCCGCCGTCGATGGCGCAACGCTCCGCTTGGGCGTCCCCAATCCGATCCACCAGTTTTTTATCGAGAGCAACTACCTCCCGATCGTCCGGGAATCCGTCCTCCTCGTCGCCCCGACCATCGAAAAAGTCGAGTTCCAACCGAGCGAGGCAGAATCCCAGCCCGCCCCGGCCGCGCCCAGCCGCAAAGCCAGCAAGGAACCGAAGGACAAATCGATGAAAATCGCCGTCGCCGGGATGAATCCTCGCAACACCTTTGAGAATTTCGTCGTGGGCCGGAACAACGAATTCGCCCACTCCGCCTCGCTCGCCGTCGGCAATTCCCCCGCCGTCACCTACAATCCCCTCTTTATCTACGGCGTCAGCGGCATTGGAAAAACCCACCTCCTCCAAGCGATCGGCCATCATGTTCAGGCCAACAACGCCTCCTCGAAGGTCGTTTACCTCTCGAGCGAGCAATTCACCAACGAGTTCATCGATGCCATCCAGCACGGCACGCTGGTGAAATTCCGCAAAAAATACCGCCAGGCCGATGTCCTTCTCATCGACGACATCCAATTTTTCGCCGGCAAGGAACGCTCCCAAGAGGAATTCTTCCACACCTTCAACGCGCTCCACGACGGCCACAAACAGATCGTTCTCTCGAGCGACCGCCCAGCCAGCGAGATTGAAAAACTCGAGCAACGCCTCGTCTCCCGCTTCGAGTGGGGCATGACCGCCGAGATCCAACCACCGGACACCGAAACGCGCATCGCGATCCTCCGCAGCAAGGCCGCGTCCTTGAATCTCCAGATCGAACCTTGGATTATCGACTTCCTCGCCGACAAGATCCGCAACAATGTCCGCCGCCTCGAGGGCGCCCTCATGCGGGTGGCCTCCTACAAATCGCTCAGCGACCGCGAACTCACCCGTGAAGTCCTTGAAAACCTCCTGCGCGACATTTTCCAAGAGCAAGCCCGCAAGGCGATTACGATCGATCAGATCCAGCGCCGCGTCGCCGAGCATTTCGATGTCCGCCTCGCCGACATGACGAGCAAACGCCGCCCGGCGAACATCGCGTTCCCTCGCCAGATCGCCATGTATCTCTCGCGCCAACACACCAATTCCTCCCTCATGGATATCGGCGATGCGTTCGGCGGCAAGGACCACGGCACCGTGATCCACGCCTGCAAACTCATCAAAAAACGGATGGAGGAGGACGAAAAAACCCGTCAGGTCGTCAGCCTTCTCGATACCCAACTCCAGCGCTGATGGCGCGGAGCCCCGGTCCCGTAGCGGAACTTGGAACAAGTTTCGCCCTCGCAGACTCCCATCGCGGTTAGGGCAATCAGGGCGATGGATATTGTTTATTTCGATCTCGAGACCCAGCGCACCGCGAATGATGTCGGCGGCTGGGACCGCAAGCACGAGATGGGCATGTCGCTCGCCGTGACCTACAGCACCCGCGACGGGGTTTATGAGATTTTCGGCGAGGACCAGGCCGAGGCCTTGATTCGCCGCCTCCAGCGGGCGGACCTCGTCGTGGGCTTCAACCACATCCGCTTCGATTACGATGTCCTGATGGCCTACACCGTCCTCGACCTCCGCGAAAACCTCCTCTCGTTCGACCTCCTTCTCGAAATCGAAAAAGCCGTCGGCCACCGTCTCAAACTCGAAGATATCGCCCAAGCGACCCTCGGTGTTGGAAAAATTGCGGACGGCCTCGATGCCATCAAATGGTGGCGCGAGGGCAAGATTCTCGAGATTGCGAAATACTGCTGCTTCGATGTGAAGGTCACGCGCCTCGTCCACGAATACGGCGTGAAAAACAAAGAAGTCCTCTATCGGGACCGCGTCGGCCGCACCCAGCGGATCGCCGTGGATTGGCGCACATGATCCAACCTCTCAAAGTCCCCAAAAACGCCTGGCACCTCTACTGGCTCGACCTCGAAGAGCCCTTGCCAAAAGGCAAGGATTGGTATCTCCCCACGCTGGTCGTGGTCTGCGACCGTCAGGGAACCCCCGTCGCCCCTCCCGAGATCATGGAGGAGCTCGACCAAGGCCGCATCGAGAACATGCTCTATCGCATTTTCGAAAAGACCCCGCCTCCCGACCAATTGCTCGTTCCCCACGACGAAGAGTGGGACGAGGAATCGTGGAAAGCCCTCTCCTCCGAGTCCAAAATCGAGATTCGCTTCCAACCCGCCGAGCGCAGCGCGCCAGACGAATTGAAAGCCATGACCCAGGCCTTCGTCATGCACATCGGCCGTTCCGACAAGACCGGACCCAGCCCGGCTGAGATCGCCCACGGTTTGGTGCGAACCGCGCTGCGCCTCCTCTCGATGAGGAAACGCCTCCAACTTTTGCAAGCCGCCCTCGCCCGTGATCCCGAGTGCTTCCCGGCCCGGATCGAACTCGCCGATGCCGAATTCGGCCAAGGCAACTGGAAATCCTGCGGCGAGGCCTACGATGAAATCATCCGGCGAGGAGAGTATCTCCGCAACGATCCCTCGACCGTGTGGTGGAAAGACGCCGAGACCCGCCCCTACCTTCGCGCGATCTACGGCAAGGCGATGACGGAATGGCACCTCTCCCGCTTCGCCGAGTCAGCCGAGCATTTGGAATATCTGCTGAAATGCAATCCCGCCGACAACCAAGGCGTGCGATTTCTCATCCCCATGCTCCATCTCCTCGCCGAGAAACCCCCGAAGGCCGC
Source organism: Terrimicrobiaceae bacterium (assembly GCA_044375555.1). Classification (GTDB taxonomy): domain Bacteria; phylum Verrucomicrobiota; class Verrucomicrobiia; order Chthoniobacterales; family Terrimicrobiaceae; genus UBA967. The sequence continues at coordinate 199,544 of JBILML010000001.1, read as the reverse complement.
ACGATATTTCAAGACCTACGAAAAAACCTACCCGAATGATTTTAAGGAACCCTCGTTCCTCTTCGGCTGGGCGCTGAGCTGCTCGCTCGATGGCCACGAACGCTCCGCTCGGAACAAATACATCGAGGGCATCCTCCGAAATATCTACATCGCCCCGATGCTTCTGGAGGTGGATGAACCCCCACGCTCCATCTGGCTCCCCACCGACCGCGCCGAGCCAAACTACGCCTCGGATTTTGTGCAAAGCTACGCCCTCCTCTGGGACCGCGAGCCCGGCGCCCTGCGAATCCTCCGCGAGGTCTGGCAGGAAATCCAACCCCGCGTCCGCGACCTCGTGCGCCTTCGCGAGAAAATGCAGGATTTTCAGGACCAGCACTACGATCCCGACTTCAAGACGAAGTGGCAGGCCCTCGTCGCCGAGGAGGAGAAACTCGCCACGCCTTGAGCCGCGCCACGGCACACCTTCTCGCGTTGCAGGAGGAATCGGGCGGCCCCCTCCCCTTCGAGCGCTTCATGCGCGAGGCGCTCTATCATCCGGAATTCGGCTACTACACCGCCCGAATCCGCGATGTCGGCGCCCGCGGTGACTTCTCCACGTTCGCCACGCTGGGAAATTCCCTCGCCCAATTCCTCGCCCGCTGGATCGTGGAAAACAAAGCCCGCGATGTCATCGAAGTCGGCCCAGGCAACGGCCAACTCGCCGCCCAAATCCTCGGAGAACTCGGCTGGTGGCGCCGCCGCTCGGTCCGCTACCACCTCGTCGATGTCGATGGCCCACTCCGCGCCGCCCAAGACCAACGCCTTCGAGGATTTCGCGTTCAACGCCATCCCGACCTCGCCTCCGCCCTGCGCGCCACTGGCGGTCGCGCCTGGATTTTTTCCAACGAACTCCCCGACGCCTTTCCGTGCCGTGTCTTTGAACTCACGCCGGAAGGCTGGCTGGAACTCCACCTGCGGCTCAGCGCCGATGGAATTCGCGAAGTTCTCCTTCCAACAACTTTGCCCGAGTCCACCGCATTCCGCGGAGATTTTCGTCCCGGCCAGCGCGTGGAAATCCATGAAAGCTACCGGCACTGGCTTCGCGGTTGGGCGGGCCAATGGACCTCCGGCGCGATGCTCACGATCGACTACGGCGACCCGATGCCCGCCCTCTACCACCGCCGCACCGCCGGGACCCTCCGTGGCTATGCCCACCACCAACGACTCACCGGCCACGAAATCTACCAAGCCCCCGGCCGGCTCGACCTCACCGCCGATGTGAATTTTTCCGACCTCGAAAAATGGGGGGAGGAATTGGGTTGGAAAACCACCCGCCACGCGACGCTCCACGAGTTTTTGCCCCCCGCCACCGAACCCCAATTCCTCGAAGCCGCCAAAGCCTTCCGGGTTTTGGATCAATGTCCTTCAGCCGCTTTTGGATTGCCCCCCACGGGAAAAATCACAGGATAAACCACGCACATGCTTCGACCCCTGCTAGCCGCAGTTTTGTTTTCCACCTCCATCGCGATGGCGCAGTTCTCCACGCCGGATGCTGAGGAGGCAAAGAACATCGCGGTCGAGCGGGTTCTCGCCGACTACGGAGCCCAGAAATACGACGAGGCGCTCGAGCGCTTGATGGATTTGAAAGACCGCCACCCGAGCGATCCTCTCATCCTCAATCTCATGGGCTCGGTCTACATCAAGAAGCTCAACTACCAGAAAGCCGAGAAGGCCTTTCGCCAAGCGCTCGACCTCGAGCCGGGCTTTTTCCCTGCCGCTTACAACCTCGGCGAACTTCTCTTCCTCCAGCAAAAATACCCACTCGCCCGCCAGTATTACGAAACCATGCGGGCCACCGACCACCGCCACGAACTCCTCCAATTCAAGGTCGCCCTCTGCGACATCATGTCCGGAGAGACCGAGCGCGCCACGAAGGTGATGAACACCATCAAATACCCCGGCGACTCCCCCGCGTGGTATTACGCCCATGCCGCCCTCGAGCACAAACAAGGCAACACCGCCAAGGCCCGCGAATACATCCGCGGAGCGAAGTTTGTTTACGGGCCGGAAAAAACCGCCCTCTTCGACGAAAGCTTTCAACTCATCGGCATCGAGACCGATTGATTCCCGTTTTTTATTTATGGCCGAACACAACCCATCCTTCAAAGCCCCCCCTCGCCCGTTTCGCTCCGCCCTGCCGCGCAACCATGGCGAAAAAAAACTCAACCCGACCGATGCCCTCCTCCACTCCAAGGCCCGAGTTCTCGTCACCGGCGCGGGAGGTTTTATCGGCAGCGCCCTCGTCCATGCCCTCAACCAGCGAGGCATCGACCAAATCGTCGTCACCGACTGCCTCGGCGAGGATGAGAAATGGCGAAACCTCCTTCCGCTTTCCTTCGAGGACTACGTCCCAGCGCAGGAATTCCTCGATGGCATCGAGTCCGACCCCGACACCTTTGGACGCTTCGCCGCCGTTTTCCACCTCGGCGCGTGTTCCTCGACCACCGTCACGGATGCCGACTTCGTCCTGCGCAACAATTTCGCCTACACCAAATCCCTCTGCCGCTGGTCGCTCTTCTCCGGCGCGCGGTTCGTCTATGCCTCCTCCGCCGCGACCTACGGCGATGGCTCGGCTGGGATGGACGACAAATCCACCGACCTCTCGCGTTTTCGTCCGTTGAATCTCTACGGCTACTCGAAGCACCTCTTCGACCTCTACGCCATGCGCGAGGGGATCCTCGATGACATCGTTGGGATCAAATACTTCAATGTTTTCGGTCCAAACGAATATCACAAGGGCGACATGCGCAGCCTCGTTTGCAAGGCCTTCGACGAGATTCAAAACACAGGCCGCATCCGGCTTTTCAAAAGCTACAAACCCGAATACCCGGACGGCGGCCAGATGCGCGACTTCGTGTATGTGAAAGACGCCGTGGAGATGACCCTCCACCTCGCCGAATGTGAGACGGCCGCCGGCCTCTACAACATCGGCTCCGGCACCGCCCGCACTTGGATCGACCTCGCCAACGCCCTCTTCGCGGCCCTTGGAAAAAAACCCGAGATCGAGTTTTTCGACATGCCCGAAAGCATCCGTCACCAGTATCAATATTACACCTGCGCCGACATCTCGAAGGTCCGCTCGACCGGTTACGAAAAACCCACCACCACGCTCGAGGATTCGGTCGCCGACTATGCCGTCAACTACCTCCTGCCGCGAAAACGCCTCGGAGAGTAGCCAAGTTTTCAGCGAGTCGGATAGTCATCCGTGGCTGTCGGAAAGACTCACCGCCTTGTATCCCCCGCGGGAGCGGAACCACACGATCAGGCCGAGGTAGCAGACGAGCATGAATGCCGGAAAGACGATCACCTTTGCCAACGAGCCTTGGCGGGCGGTTTTGGCGATGGTGGAAATTTCCTGCGATTGGGCCTCGGGAAGCGCCGAGAGTTTCGCGGGGTCCAAGGCGCGGTAGGTTCCGAAGAAATAGGAGTCGGATTTCGAGACGGCTTGGTAGGTTCCGGGAGTTTTGACCTCGATGGCGGATTCGATCGAGCGTTCCTGCATTTCCCCGATAAGCGGGCCGCCGAGGATGCCGACGGTGAGCATTCCGATTCCTGCAATGGCGTTGAGGGTGAGTGCCCCGCCTTTGGGGGTTTGTTCGGCGACAACGCCGAGCATGGTCGGCCAGAAGAAACTCTTTCCGACGCCGTAGATGGTCGCGGCGAAGAAGATGAATGCGAGGCCTTGGGCTGTTGAGAGTAAAAACAGGCCGACAGATGCCAGCACGGCGCACACGGCGAGAAGTCCGAGTGGGGTGAGTTTGTGGACGATCGGCCCAGCTACGAAACGAAGGCACATCATGATGCTCGATGTGTAGATCAATACCCAGAGCGGGTTCGCGCCGATGGCATGGAGGGGTTCTTCCATGATGCCCGAGATGGCGCCGTCGGTTCCCAGTTCGGTTGTGGCGAGCGGCATCATGATGAGGCACAGGAAAAGCAGGATCGGACGGCCCAGCGAGCGGCAATAGAGGCCATAGGCAGCGACCGAGACGATGAGGAGAGTCCATGTGACCGCTTGCGGCCATCCGAAGACCATGCCGAGCTGCTTGAAGACGAGGAATCCCGCGATGGCCGCGCCGAGGACGCCGAATTCGGCGAGCATCTCGCGGTAGGAGGCGCCGGCGGCGACGCGCTCGTTCACCGGAAATTTCGCCCGGAAGAGCATGAGCATGTAAATGACGGCCGGAATAGCGATGAGGTAAACGAGGATGCGCCAATCGGCGGTCACATTCGCGCCGAGGAGGATCGAAATCATGCCGCCCACGACAAGGCCCGCAGGCCATCCGGCATGGAGGATGTTCAGCCATTTTGTCTTGTCTCGGCTGAAGAGGGTGGCGACGACGGGATTAATGAAGGCTTCCACCGTGCCATTGCCGAGGCCGAGCACGATCGAGCCCGCATAGAGCATATTCCACGCAGAGGCTCGCGCGGCGGCGAGGGCGTCGCCTTCAAGAGCTGCGCCCGCCGGATGGAGGACGGCATAGGCTTGGAGAGCCAGCACCGCGTAGATCGCGTAGCAGACAAAACTGAAGACCATCGCCGCCCGGTAGCCAATGCGGTCGATGACGAGACTGAAAAGGATGATAGAAATGGCGAACGGCCAGATGCCCGCGCCGAAGAGTTCCTGGGCCTTGACTGTGTCCAAGCCAAGATCGGCGGGCCAGAGGGACGGGTCGTTGACAAGAAACGTCCGCGTGATGAAGGCGAACGAGGTGGTAATGAGGGCGATGAAGCAACCCCAGAAGAGTTGCTGGTTTTTATCGGGGTTTGAGCTCATGGCTGGATGATTGGGAGTCTTTGCTCCGGTGGTCAGTTGGTTGTGGGGTTGGGTTGGGTTGGGAGAAGCCTTGAGCGAGGCCGAGGGCCCCGCGGATTCCTCCGAGAAGGTGACTACACGTATTCCGCTGCCGTCAGCGAGATTCCCAGCAGCAGGCTGGCGATCGAGAGGGTGGTTTTCATGTTCCGTCCTTGTTGGGTTTACTTGGACACGGTGATTTCCGAGAGTCCGATGTTGCGCGTGCTGGGTTTGACCTTGGTGACGAAGAAGGCGACCCAGGAAACGGTCTTGAGAGCGAAAGTCACCTCGGTGCCGGTCTTGCCATCGTCGGGCAGCTCGCCGACCGGCAGGGTGGTGCCATCGGAGAAAACCAGCAGACCGGCCTGCACCTGGTCTATGTCATTGGGCCGGTCGTAGAGAGTAATCTTGCCGATGGTGACCGACGGCTCCCAGGCCAGGCGGAAGAAAGCACTATCGCGTTCGCCGTTGGAGGACCATTCGTTGGCGTTGTCGCCGGGAAAGCCGCCGGCCACGCCGTCGGTGAGCCCGGCCACCGCAGAATCCTTGTGGGTTGAGCTGGCGGCCACCTTGGCCTCGCGGGCCCGGTTGGCGCGGGAGGTCAGCGGGGTTTCCTGAGGCGGCGCCTCGCCGGGCTTGAGCAGGCGGACTTCCTGCAGGCACATGGCGTAGGCGCTGCCTGGCGGATCGGCGCGGTAGGCCTTGCGACCCCACATGTGGTTACAGAAATTGGCCGAGTAGCACAGCCACAGGGTCCGGCCGTCGGCCGAGATGAATTTCGATGGGATGTTGACAAAGTAGGCCTGCTCCCCGAAGTCCTGCATCCACGAAACCAGCTTCCAAGGACCGGTCATCTGGTCGGCCTCGAAGATGCCGGTGTTGTATTTGCTTTCGGTCGTGCCGCCATCGGTCACGCACATCAGGTATTTCTTCAGCGGCGCGTTGTAGGTGATGGTGACACAGCCGAGGCGGTTGTCCCACTCGAGGATCGGTTTGATGCTGGCGAAATCGGCCGACCAGATGGCTTTGCCGTCGGCATCGTTCCCGGCAAAGAACTCGTAGGCGGCCGGATTGTTGATGGTTTCGGGGCTGGGAACGACACGGCAGAGATAGATTTGGTCGCCGGTGATCCAGCTGGCGTTCGCCTTGCGGTCTTCCAGGTCGCGTTCGGTCGTGCCATGGCCGACCAGATAGGCTTTGCCATCGGGCGAATGCTCCATGTTCTTGCCAAAGTCGACAAAGTGCGGCGAGCCCATTTTGATCGGATCCTTAAACTTCGTTGGCTCGGGAAACAGGGCCTTTCCGGGTTCGGTCGAGAGCGGCGAAGGCGTCCAAGTCTTGCCGAGATCCTTTGAGATGTGGAAGCCGGCGCAAGGACCCAGGATTGGCCAGTTGAGGCCGTAGTCGCCGTTGGCCAGGCCATAGGTGCCGATATACCAGATGCCGTTGTGCATCAGGCCACCGGCGGGGTAGCGGCCGCCGTAGGGGGCCGGATTGCCAGGGATAATCCCTGGCTCGAGCACCTGGAGCTTGAGCGGATCGTCACCGGTGATGATCGCATGGCCGACGACCGCATTCTTTCCGCCCGAAAAGGAGCCCACCCCGTTGACTGAGCCATCGGTGAAGGGCGAATAGAGCCGGCCATCGGCACCCCACGACGGATACCAAGTATCGGCATTGGTATATTCCGCATGGCGGCCGGTGAAGACAATGCCGGTGGCGGCCTCTGACTTAGGCGCCGGACAATCCGCCGGCGGCTCGGATGGCCACAGCCATTCCGACTGTGCTGGCAGGATCGATAGGGAAACTGCAAAAATCGCTGCGAGTGTTTTCGTAAACAATTTCTTTTGATTTAATGGGCGGGATTTAGCGCATAAGATTCTCATTTAAGGAATTTTGGATCCAGGACCTTCGTAGGCAATTTTCGGGATAGTCGGGAAGTAGGGCATGGTGTTTTAGTTGGTTTGTGGGTTTGGCTCGGAGGAGCCGCCAGCCAGTCCGAGGGCCCAGCGGATTCCTCCGAGCAGGTGACTCCGAAATTGGTTGGAAGTTTCGACCGGGTTGATGCGGCCTTTGAGGGCGGGGTCGGTGCTCCACAAATCCTCGCGATGGCCGAGGGTGGTGTAGAAGACGCGTCCCTCGCCGAGGCCCCGCACCCAGGCGACCGGGAAGAAACCTTTCTCCTCTGGTTTGTTCGGGTGGTGACGCATGAACCAGACCGAGCGCACTTGGTCGCGCTTTTGGTTTTTGATGAGATACATTTCCTCCTGCGAGAGAGCCCAAATGTCGCCGATGTTGCCGTTGGCCGGATGGTCCTTGTCGCCCGAGTGAAGGGTGGCGGGAACTTGAGGGCCGTGACCGTCGAAGGTTCCGCAGAGCATTTCGGTGAAGGGGAGCGAGTCCTTGAGCGTGTCGCTACCGGCGTGCATGCCGATAAACGCGCCACCGGAGCGAAGCCATTCCACAAAGCCCTCGACATCGGGGAGCGGAAGGGCACCTGAGGTGTTGCAAAAGATCACGGCATCGATGCGGTTGTCGCGGAGGGCTTGTGGGGAGAGCGGCTCAAGGGCTTTCGCCATGGCTGCATTGAACTCGGTCTGCTTGCGATCTGCTTCCGGCTTCGTATCGCGATTCCACACCTCCATTGCTTCCGAGTGTGCGGCGAGTTGGGCGTTGTATTTTTCCAATTCGGCCTGCGGGGCGTCGTCCGCTGGCTTACGGGGAGGATTCGGCGGCTTCGGAACATCGATGTCCGGTTGGCGGAGCCAGCCGACGATCTCGAAGTCCGGTGCGGCGGCATCCATGGCTGCAAGAGCCTCTTCGCCGTAGGGGATCGATGGGTGACGGAAGCCCATGGTGGTCGTGCAAACAAGGACACGCTTCGGGGTATCAGCGGCTTCGGCCAAGATGATTGAACCAAGAATCATGGCGAGGGCGAGGTGTTTGATTTTCATGCGGGGAGCGGGGTCCAGCGGGCGTTGTGTTTAGAACTGTCCACCGCCGCCTCGATGAAGGCCATGCCGCGAATGCCATCGGAAATCTTCGGGTAGTCGAGCGCGGTGGCGTCGGGTGTGGTCCCGTCGATGACGGCGCGGAGGTGGTTGGCGAAGTTGCGATAGATATTGGCGAAGGCCTCGAGGTAGCCCTCGGGGTGGCCCGCCGGAATGCGTGTGTGCGCGGCAGCGTTTGCCCCGAGGTAGCCTTGACCTGTGCGGCGGATCTCCGTCGGGCGGTCGTTCCACTTCACCAGGAGCGTGTTCGGTTCCTGCTGGTGCCACTCGAGGCCACCGAGTTCCCCATAGACGCGGATGGTGAGGTTGTTCTCCTCGCCCACGGAAATTTGGGACGAGTGGAGGATACCCTTGGCGCCGTTATCAAAGCGGAGGAGGACATTGCCGTCGTCGTCGAGTGCGCGGCCTTCGACGAAAGTCGTAAGGTCAGCGGCGAGTTCCTGAATGTGCAGGCCGGTGATGTATTCGGCGAGGTTCTCAGCGTGAGTGCCAATATCGCCGAGGCAACCCGCTGCTCCTGACTTCGTTGGATCGGTGCGCCAGGCGGCTTGCTTTTGGCCGGATTCCTCAAGACGGGTGGAGAGCCAACCTTGCGGGTATTCGACGACGACCTTGCGAATTTTTCCGAGTTGGCCAGAGCGCACGATATCGCGGGCTTCTTTGACGAGCGGGTAGCCGGTGTAGTTGTGGGTGAGACCGTAGAGGAGACCTGTTTTGGCAACGAGGGCGCCGAGTTCTTTCGCCTCCGCGAGATTAAAGGTCGCCGGTTTGTCGGAGAGAACCGGGAAGCCATGTTCCAGTGCTGCCTTGGCGGCGGGGAAGTGAACATGGTTCGGGGTGACGATGGCGACGAAATCCATGCGCTCGCCGAGCGGGCGAGCGGCTTCGGACTTCATCATCTCCTCGAAGGTGCCGTAGCAGCGCTCCGGAGGGAGGAAGAAATCGGCTCCCGAGTCGCGCGAGCGTTGCGGGTCACTGCTGAACGCGCCGCAGACGAGTTCGATCTGGCCGTCGAGGGCCGCTGCCATGCGGTGGACGCCTCCGATGAACGCTCCGCGTCCGCCGCCGACCATGCCCATGCGGATTTTGCGTTTGGAGGCGCTCATTTGGATTTGCCTTTCTTTTTGTCGAAGGCCGCGTCGAACGCCACGGCGCTCGGCGAGAAGTCGAGATCGCGCACGAGCGCGGCGGCCTCAGTGGCGCCGTGGATGCGATCCATGCGAATATCCTCCCATTCGACTGAGAGCGGGCCTTGGTAACCGACATCGTTGAGGGCGACAATGACCTCCTCGAAGTTGATGTCGCCGCGACCTGGTGAGCGGAAATCCCACTGGCGGCGGGCGTCACCAAAAGTCGTGTGACCACCAAAGACGCCGACCGAGCCGTCGCCGTGGCCCCACCACGCGTCCTTGATGTGCGCGTGGAAAATGCGGGAGCCGAATTTTCGGATGAAGGCGACATAGTCCACACCTTGGTAGCCGAGGTGGGAGGGGTCGTAGTTGAAGCCGAAGCGGTGGTGGTTTTTCACCGCGGCGAGGGCGCGCTCGGCGGTGGCGATGTCGAAGGCGATCTCGGTGGGATGCACCTCGAGGGCGAAATCGACATCCGCTTTGTCGAAGGCTTCGAGGATCGGCAGCCAGCGTTTGGCGAAGTCGGTGAAGCCAGCGTCCCAGTATTCCTGCGAGGTCGGCGGAAACGCGTAGATGGAATGCCAGATCGAGGAACCGGTGAATCCGTTGACGGCAACGCGGTGCGGAGCTTTCGAGAAGCCCGGCTTGGCGTTGAAAAATGCGCGGGCTGCCTTCGCGGTGAGCGCCATCTTTTTGGCGGCACGGCGGCGCACGCCTTCCGGTTCGCCATCGCCCCAGACATCGGGCGGGAGGATGGATTTGTGGCGGGCATCGATCGGATCACACACGGCCTGGCCGACGAGGTGGCTGGAGATCGAGAAACAGGTGAGGCCGTGGTCGGCGAGGAGTTCCCATTTTTCGCGGATGTAGGATTTCGACGAAGCGGCTTGGTCGACATCAAAGTGGTCGCCCCAGCAGGCGAGTTCGACGCCGTCGTAGCCCATTTTTTTCACAAGCGGGGCGAGGTCGGCGAGTGGAAGGTCGGCCCATTGGCCGGTGAATAGGGTTAGTGGTCTTGGCATGGTGTGGGTTGGTGAGGTTGTTTAGTTTGGAAGGTTGGCGCTCTTCATGGCCTCCTGGATGGAATCGCGGATTGGGCCTTCCGGTGCGGCGGCGAGGACTTTTTTGGCGTAGTCTTTTTTGAGATGAGGTGGCGCATTGACGCTGGGAAGGAATAGCTTGCTGGCGCCTTGAAAAAGTTTCTCACGATCGGCCGCGTCCAAGTCGGGAAGGACTGCGGCGGCGAGAATCGAGTTTCCCGCATCGAAGGTGGACCAACTTAACAACTCCTCGATGGCGTTCGTTCGCATGGCCGCCTTATCCGTGCGAATCCATTCGACAAGCGTGGCTCCGGATTCGGGGCAGCGGAGACCTGGAATGGTCAGAAGGAGAGCGTTGCGGTTTTCCACAGGGGCGGATTCAAAGGCCGGCAGGAAGGCGGACTTCCACAGGGCGGATGACGCATTCAGTCGGGGAGCGATCCTGCGAAAGACGGCAATGTAGGGCTTGGGGTCTTTGCCCGAAGGAGTCATTGCAATCCACTGGATGAGTCGAGTGCCTGATTCAAATCCACCCACGGTTTCCAAAGCGGAAAGGGCGCTGGCCTTGGAGTCTGTCGGAGCGTCTGGCGCGGCGAGTTTCAAGAGGACATTTTCGGTGCCTTCGGGATTCCGGAAGCTTAACAGCATCATGGCTTGTGCAGCCACTGGCCCAGTTGGAGCAACCGCCTGCTCCAAGAGGCGCTGGTCCAGGCCGGAAACTTTCAGGCGGTTGATCGCGAGGGAGGTGGAAGGCAAGGTTTGAGCGGATTTTTTCATGGCTTCGGCGACGAGAAAGTCCACGCTTTTTTCGGTGCCGCAGGAGCCAAGAAGTTCGATGGCGATGGTTTTTTTGTTTCCATCCAGGGCTGCGGCGAGGGCCAGGAGATCATCTTCTCGCGAGATGTCCGATTTTTGCGCCAGCGCGGCGTGCACGGCGAGGCGTGCATCCTCATTGAGGGTTGGCAGTGCGGCGAGGACGGGATCCTTCAGCTTGGCGTTGCCTGAAAGAACGGCGAGGTGGAGGATTTCGGTGGTGCCCGGAGTGTCTTGTTTCGCGAGGAGTTCGGTGACAAGGGGCGCGGCTTGGGAGCCGTCACCAAGGCTGGCAAGGGCATTGAAAATCTCGCAACGGATAGCGGCGTTGACGGCTTTTGGCCAAAGGGCGGAAATTGCTTTGTCGCCATCCGCTTGTTTTGTTGCACAGCGGACGAGGGCATCTTGGGCCGCAGGAAGAATCGCGGGCGGGCAGTTTGGCAGGAAGTTGTTCAACGCCTTGAACGCCTCTTTTCCGCCGAGCGAGCCGAGGGATTGGGCAGCCAGCGAGGCAATGGCGGGATTTGGCGAGGTCAACCTGGCGGCGAATGCGGGGATAGCGGAGGCATCAGCGCGCGTGGCGAGCGAGTTCATGAGACCGAGCGTCCACGCAGGTTGGTCGGCTTTTTCAAGAGCCTGCAGGAGCGGCGCGGATGCGGCGGGGTCTGGATTGTTCTGCAAAGCGCAGCGGGCACCTTCGCGAATGAGGGGCGTGGGATCGGAGAGCAGGGCGCCGAGACGGGGAACCGAGGAGGCGGAGGCCAGGAAGGGCAGTTGCTCCAAGGCGCTGAGGCGCGAAGGTTCGGGGGCCGCCTTGTCCGAGGCGAGTGCCAGAAGCTCTTTTTCCAAAGCGGCTGTGGTGGCCGTGTCAGCTCCGGGTTTTCCGGCCTCGTAGGCGAGTTGGCGGAGCTTTGTTTCCGCCTCGAAGCGCTTCGTCAAATCCGACGAGGCAAGGTTTTCGAGGACATCCGCCGGAATGGCTGCTTGTGCGGCCAAGGCGGTGGCGAGGAAGAGGGTGGTGAAAAGGTGTTTCATAATTGTGGTTGTTAGAGTTTTCAAACAGGGAGTGGGTATCCCGCGCGGCGGGTGTAGTCGGCGAAGCGTGCAGCCTCAGGGTCACCGGTGATTTCCCGTTTTTCGGGGTTCCAGCGGACCGGGCGGTTGAGGCGCTCGGCGATTCCCGCGAGGCCGCAGATGTCAAAGGTGCTTGCGCCGACGGTGGCCGGACAAATCGGGGGCCGTCTTGAAATGATTGAGTCGAGCCAGTTTTGACGGTGGTCATTCGAGCGGTAGGCGCGAAATTCGCTGGACGAGGGAATTTGTGAAGCCAGCCCAGCAGGCGTGGTTTCGATTTCGCCGCGTGATACTTTGACCTCACCGTTTTTTCCGACAAAGCGGATCATTGCTCCGTTGGCAGGCCCACCACCCTTCAGCGAGGCGGTGACTTTCAGGCCATTGGCATACTGGTGGTATTGATAGGGCTCCCCTTCGAATCCCTTCGGAACGAAGAGCACGGGCCCGTTGCCATCCATGCCGAGGGCCCATTGCACGATGTCGAAGTGGTGCGCCCCCCAGTCGCCGTTTTTGCGCGATCCATAGTCCCAGAAGATGCGCCATCCGCCGCCAAAATTACCAAGCACGCGGGTGCTATTATAGGGCCTCCAGGGAGCAGGGCCGAGCCAGCGGTCGTAGTCGATATCCGCCGGGATGGGCTCCTCGGGGAGCAGGCTGACGGGGGCAAACTCGCCTTTTAAATCAATATGAATCTCGGTGATCTCGCCGATCCAACCGTTGCGAACGATATCCACAGCCTGACGCATCGCGGAGTCTGAGCGTTGCTGGCTGCCGACTTGAAGGATGCGACCGTAGCGTTTTTCTGCTGCCACCATCGCCGCCGCCTCGTCGAGTGTGAGGGCCATGGGTTTTTCGACAAAAACATCCTTCCCGGCGCGCATGGCATCGATCGAGATCGCAGCGTGCCAGTGGTCGGGCGTGGCGATGATGACGGCGTCGATATCGCTGCGGGCCATGATGTCGCCGTAATCGACATACCCGACGGCGTCGGGGTTCTTTTGTTTCAGCTTGGCCAGAGCGGCTTCGCGCATGGATGTTTTCACATCGCAGACAGCCACAAGGTCGATCATCGGGTGGGACTGCGCCCAACCGTGGTGACCACCCATGATGAGGCCGCAACCGATGAGCGCCATACGGACGCGGTTGTTCGCGCCGATGGGATTCGATCGAGCGATGTATGGGAAAAAGATGGTGCCGGCAGCGGTGGCAAGTCCGGCCTTGATGAAGGATCGACGGGAGAGTGTCTCGGTGGTGGATGGGTGGGGGTGCATAGGTGTTGGCGATAGAGTTTTCAAACAGGGAGGGGATATCCGGCGCGGCGGGTGTAGTCGGCGAAGCGGGAGGCTTCGGGGTCTCCGGTGATTTCCCGTTTTTCGGGGTTCCAGCGGATCGGGCGGTTGAGGCGCTCCGCGATCCCCGCGAGCCCGCAGACATCGAAGGTTCTTGCGCCGACGGTGGCAGGACAAATCGGGGGCCGTCTGGAGATGATCGAGTCGAGCCAGTTTTGACGATGGTCGTTTGAGCGGTAGGCGCGAAATTCGCTGGACGAGGGAATCCGCGAAACCAGACTTGCGGGCGTGGTTTCGGTAGAATACCGCGATGACTTCACCTCGCCGTTTTTTCCGACAAAGCGGATCATTGCTCCGTTGGCAGGCCCCCCACCCTTCAGCGAAGCGGTAACTTTCAGGCCGTTGGCATACTGGTGGTATTGATAGGGCTCCCCTTCGAATCCCTTCGGGACGAAGAGCACGGGCCCGTTGCCATCCATGTCGAGGGCCCATTGCACGATATCGAAGTGGTGCGCGCCCCAGTCGCCGTTTTTGCGCGATCCATAGTCCCAGAAGATGCGCCATCCACCGGCCCACCATCCAAGAACACGCTCATTGTTGTAGGGCCTCCATGGCGCCGGTCCGAGCCAGCGATCGTAATCGATGTCGGCGGGAACTGGTTGCTCGGCGAGCAAGCTGACGGGTGCAAAATCGCCCTTAAAATCGACATGAATCTCGGTGATCTCGCCGATCCAGCCGTTGCGAACGATTTCCACCGCTTGGCGCATCGCGGGGTCGGAGCGTTGCTGGCTGCCGACTTGAAGGATGCGGCCGTAGCGTTTTTCTGCTGCCACCATGGCTGCCGCCTCGTCCAGCGTGAGGGCCATGGGTTTTTCGACAAAAACATCCTTTCCGGTGCGCATGGCATCGATCGAAATCGCCGCATGCCAGTGGTCGGGCGTGCCGATAATCACGGCGTCGATATCGCTGCGGGCCATGATGTCGCCGTAATCGACATACCCGACGGCGTCGGGGTTCTTACTTTTGAGCTTGGCCAGAGCGGCTTCGCGTTTGGATGTTTTCACATCGCAGACAGCGACAAGGTCGATCATCGGGTGGGACTGCGCCCACCCATGGTGACCTTCCATGATGCCCCCGCAACCGATCAAGGCCATGCGGACGCGGTTGTTCGCACCAATCGGATTGGATCGAGCGATGTAGGGGAAAAAAATCGTGCCTGCAGCGGTGGCAAGGCTGGCCTTCAGGAATGATCGGCGCGAGAGAGTGGATTGTGCGGTTGGCGCTGTTTTCATGGAGTGTTGAGGGATTTTTCGATGGAGGAAATGACGGCGGCATCTCCTCGCTGGCGGGCGATGGAGAGGGCGGTGTCTCCGTTGTGGGCGATAGTGGCGGGATCGACTCCTCCCTTGAGAAGCAAGGCGATGGTTTCGACTCCTCCGCTGGCTGCGGCCTCATGGAGCGGGGTCCCGCCGCAGGCGCTGAGGGACTTCGGATCGGCTCTGCCGTCGAGCAAGGCGCGGGCGACAGCCGTCGCATCCTTGGCGGCCGCGTGGTGGAGCGGGGTCCAGCCGATGGTGTCGCGGCGGGAAGGGTCAGCTTGGTGGGAGAGGAGAAGGGTGACGATTGCCGGATTGCGGCGTTCCACGGCGAGGTGAAGCGGTGTTCTATTTTTGGAATCCGTGGAGTTCACATCCGCCCCGGAGGTGATAAGGATCTCGGCGATTTCGGCATTGTTGCGCAGGATCGCTTGTTGGAGCGGTGTCATGCGGGGATTCGAGCCGCCATTGGCAAGGGAGGGATTGGTTTTGAGAAAGTCCACCACCGCCTTCGTGTTTCCACGCGCGATCGCCTCGTCGATGGATTGGCAAACGACGGGTTCCGCAGCGAATAGATGGATCGAGGCCGACAGAACGGCGAGCACCAGGCGTGTTTTCATTTGTCGATGCCGACCAAGCCTGCGGGAGAGAGGACAGCGTCATCGGAGAGCGGCTGAATCCAGATATTGCGAAACTCCACGACTTCGTTGTGGTTTTGGAGCATGAGCGGTCGGGCATCGGCATGTTTCTGGTAGGGGGGGCGTTTTTTGTGGGACGAGGGGCTGTCGAAGGGAACATTCTTTTGAACGATGACCCCGTTGACCATGACGGTCACGCAGGCGGGTGATGTCATTTTTCCCGAATCATCGAAGACTGGGCGCTTGAACCAGATGTCGTAGCACTGCCACTCCCCGGTTGGACGGAGCGCGTTGAAATCAGGAGGTTTCACGCCGTAGAGGGCGGCGGCCATGCCATCGGGGTAGGTTTTGTTCTCGTAGGTGTCCAGGATTTGGATTTCGTAGGTGGACATCAGGAACACGCCGCTGTTGCCTCTGTTCTGAGCCGATTTTTTGGTGCTTTCCGGCGGGGTTCTCCACTCCAAGTGAAGGTGGCACGAGCCGAATGAGTCCTTGGAGCTGAGCGAGGTATTGACCGGGCGCACTTGGAGGACGCCTTGCTCGAGGATCCAAGGCTGGGGAATATTCCAGGCATCGAGATTTGTGCCGTCAAAGAGGATTCGTGCGCCGGAGGGAGGCTTCGCTCCCTGCTCGAGTTCCGCCCATGGCTTTGGCGTGGCCGAGGGCGGCCACGGGCGGCTCATGTCGTGAATGGCCCATGCGCCGTCGGCCGTGCGTGTGGCGTCCGGATGGGGATGGAACACCGAGTAATCCGATGCCAAGGCGTTTACGGCGGACGCAAAAAGAATGATGGAAGTCCACGCGATGGCGCGGAGGGCAAAGATGTGCATGCGCTGGGGCGTTACTTCGCAGGCGATCCGAACACCTCGACCTCGATGTAGTGATTCATGTCATTCGAGGTGTTTCCTTGGCTGTAAAGGCGAACATAGCGACCCTTGACGCCTGCCACGGGGACGAGGAGGCCGTATTGGGTCTCGATGTAGGGGGCGTCGGAGCCGGTGCCGAGCGAGGCGGAGTTGTCGAAGTCGTTGTTGAAGACGGTGGTCACTCCTGAGGCGAATTCGGGATCATTCGAGATTTGAATAACGATATCGTGGTAGGCACGGCGCTGGGAGTGGTAGTGCCAGACCCAAAGCGCCTGGATAGAGGCCTCTTGTTCGAGGTCGATCTGGACCCACTGGAGGCCGTTAGACAGTTCGAGGAAGTAGCCTTCGCCGGCGTCCTTCTCCCCGTCTGTGATGTAGGGCAGGTCGCCGATGATCGGAAAATCGTCGCTACTGGTGACCGGTTTGCCTTTGGAGAGGAGTTCGGTGCCAGCGGGCACCATGAGTTCCGGAGCCTTCGAGGCGGCGGGTTTGAGGTTCGGCACCTTCACCTCGATCGGGGTGCCCTCGATTTTCTCGGGGGGAATGGTGGTGGTGAGCGGGATGGTGTCTGCGGCGTGGACTGTTGGGAGAATCGCCGTGGCCAGCAAGGCGAGGAGTGTTGTTTTTTTCATGTGTGGAGGTGTTCTTCGGTGAAGATGATGGTTTCGTTGCGCTGTGCGGCGGGGTTGACCCAGTAAATCGGAGCTTCCGATTCGAGGGCTTCGCGGGCGTCGCAGTTGAGCTTGGCGTCGCCGCGGATGGCCGCGAAGAAGTTCGCCAAATGGGGCTGGTGCGGGGGTTCGTTCAGGTCGCCGGGGAGTTCGAAGCCCTCTGGAGCGGCCGAGGCATAGGAAGCGATCGCATCCGACGAGTCCGCAGCGGCCGCAGGGGCTGTGGCTTTTTTGAGCCAGCCTTGCTGGACGAGGGGGTCCCAACTCGGGGCGGAGCCGGGTTCGCGGTAGATTTTCGTGTAGGCTGAACGCTCGGAGATTTCAATTGTGCCGTCCGTGCCCATGAACGACTCGGCGTAACCTCCACCGGCGCTGGTGGTGGTGAGGACTTGGTAGAAGGCGCGGGCGCCGCCATCGGCAGTATCGTAGTCGAAAATGCACATAACATTGTCGAAATGCTCGCGGTCCTTGAAGTAGTCGCATCCGCCGGAAGCGATCACGGATTTCGGGCGCGCGCCGAAGAACCAGTTGAAGATATCGATCTGGTGGGCGCCGAGATCGGAGATCGGGCCGCCGGAGAGGTCGCGGTAGAGGCGCCAGTTTAGGAAGCGGCGTTGGAGTTCCTCATCCGAAAGATTCTGGCCTTCGCGGCCGAAGCCGTATTTCAGCAGAGTTTCCTTGTTGGGAAGAATCCGGGCGGGGGCGGTGATGTCGCGTGAGGAGCTGACCGCACGGTTCCAGTGGGCGTTGGCATTGACGATGCGGCCGCAGATTTTGTGGCGATGGATGAGTTCCTTGAGGGTGTAGATGTAGCGGGGGTTGCTGCGGCGCTGATGGCCGATCTGGCAGAGCTTCCCGGAATCATCCATGGCTTTCACCATAGCGCGGGCGCCCTCGAGATTGTGTGCCATCATTTTTTCGCAATACACATGCTTGCCCGCCTGAAGGGACATGACGGTGTGGGGCGAGTGCCAGAAGTCGGGGGTCGACACAATCACGGCGTCCAGGTCTTTTTCCTTCTCCAGCATGTCGCCGGCGTCGATGTAGCGTTTCGGATCGTAGCCGAAGCGCGAGCGGATGCGGCCATAGGCGGCTCCCACGCGGTCTTTCATGATGTCACAAACGGCCGCGTAGCGAAGGCCAGGGATGTTAACCATGGCGTTGAAGAGGACTTCGTGCTGCTTGCCGCAGCCGATGAATCCGACATTGATCATGTTCGACGCGGCCGCAGGGCCTTCGACGGCTTTGAGGATCGACGGCATGCCGAGCACAAGGCCTGCCCCGGCGAGGGTGCCCTTGAAGAGAAAATCGCGACGGGTCAAACCAGGCGCTTGGGAGGGGGTCAGAGTTTCCATTTTCCGGTAAGTTCGAGTTTGTTGTGTTTCGCTTGGAAAAGCATGAGGGCGATGAGGGCGATGTGGATCGCAAGCCAGGCCACACCAGAGTTCTCGTTGATGAGGATGAGACCGACTGTGAGGCTGGTGTAGAGCAGGCCCATGGCGAAGAGGGAGAAGCGTGTCGCGAATCCAAAAAGAAGCGCGATGCCGAGGGCGATGAGGGCGGGGCCGAGGATTTGGTCGTAGATTTTCAGGCCCCACTCGGGGATGAGCGGCTCGGCGAGGAATTTGTCATAAAGCGGCTTCGGCACTCCGTGGTAGTTGGCAAACGAGTAAATCTTCGTGGCCGTCGCCTCGGTGAGGCCGTAGGAATTCACAGCGCCTTCGATCGTGACGGGCGAGGTGGATGTGGAAGTGCCGGCGTATTTTTCCAGACCGGAGAGAATCGCCCTGACTGCGAGCCAGAGCCTGAGGACGAGAACGCCGAGGGTTGCACCGAGATCGAATGTGTGTTGGGACTGGGATTCTTGGCTCATGGAATTTTAGGGTTCGGAGGATGGGTGAGGTTTGAACTGACGATTATTGAATACCACAATTCCAGAATCGATCTTGTAAGGTTTCGGAAATTTTTGGTATATTTTCGAATGTGAAATTCAGCATTTCCTCGGAGCTCGTGTCTTTGACAGCCCTTGTCGCAGAGGCGTTCAAACATGTTCCGGAAATTGGATTTTTTGTGAAGGACCCGGAAGGGCGTTTTGTGCGAGCAAACAGCAATTTCATCAAGCTCTGCTGGCAAAAAAAAGAGGAGGAGGTGCTGGGCCGTAACGATCTGGATTTTTTCGATGCCAAATGCGCCGCCATTTACACGGACGATGACCGAAAGGTCCTCTCCACCGGATCTGCCATTGAAAATCATTGTGAACCGATGCCCTACGGAAAATCTGGAGGCGCTCCAGGGGGCTTTGTTTTGACCACCAAAATTCCTGTCAAAGATGGGCAAGGGAGGGTTCTGGGATTGATGGGGATCGTTCGGAACATCGGAGAGGTCTCCCAGCACTTCGAGTCTATCCAGTCCTTCGGCCCAGTGATTGATTATCTGGACCGCCTGAAGGATGAACCGGTCGAAATTCCGAAACTTGCCGCGATGGTTGGCATGTCGGTCAGCGGTTTTGGGAGGGAGTTCAAAAAGGTTTTTGGGATGACTCCGTCAGCGTATGGCAATCAGCTCCGCCTCCGGCGCGCCCGCAGCCAGGTCATCTCCTCCCGGTTGCCTTTGGGCGAGATTGCGCTGGAGAATGGCTTCTACGACCAGAGTCATTTCACCAAACGGTTCAGCACCATGTTCGGCATCACCCCGAAGAAGTTGCGCGCCGCCTCGATGGCGAGTCGCAAGGTTTCCTAAAGGCTATCAAAAGTCCGGGTCGCTGAGGACTTGGCAACCCGGCGGTAAACTCTGCGTAAATTCGCGAATCTCTGCAGGGGACATGACGAAGCAGGCGGTGGAAAAGGCATCGGCAAACGGCGCCCTCGGATGAACCACCCAGACACTCTGGAAATGCCGCGCCGGGGATCCATCGCGTGGATCCACAATGTGAGCGCCCTGCTGGGAGGAACCCGAGGCACCGAGCGCAGCTTGACGCAGCATCAGGCGGCGCGAGCCGCCGGAGTGAGGAATATCGATCGGCCAATCGATTGCTCCGATCGCGAGGATCGTGCTCGCCCCGGAGGTGAGCAGCGCCTTTTCAATTCCATGCTCCGAAAGAATCGAGGCCATGCACTCCAAGGCATACCCCTTCCCGATGGCTCCCAAATCGAAAATGCGTCCCTCCTCGATACAGGAAACCATCGGACGGCAGGGATCCAACGAGACGATTCCCCTCACCTCCCCTCCCCCGCCGGTTGGCAATTTCACGACATCGATGAGGGTTCCAATGCAAGGGTCGAAGCGACCGCTTGTGGCCGCCGAGGCTTCGATGGCGAGGCGAAGGCACTGGTCGCAATCGTTGCTAAGAAATAATGACTCGCCGGCCTTCATGGCATTGATGCGGCTGATGTCACTTCCCGGCACATAGCGGCTGAGAAGGCTTTCGAGGTCCTCCAATTTTTGAAATGCCTCCGAGACCGCCGAATCCATTCGGGCACGGTCCCCGCCTGAAACAAAGATCCGGAAGGTCGTCTTCATCGCATCATGCGAATACCTCGCCAACGAGGGATCCGAAAAAACCGGCAGGGTTTCATTCATGGGATCGAGACCTCCTCGGCGCGGACATCTCGCCGCACAAAGACCGTGAGGGGAACCTCACTGCGGAGCCCATTGTAAAAAATCTCGTGGGTCCCGGAAAGCCAATTGGAGGCTTCCAGGGCGGCTTCAGGCAGAGCGATCACCACCGGGTAGTTTTCAAGATCCAACGGCGGCGTATCAAAATATCCAGCCTGAGAGGTGCCCCGCAAATACCAAGGCAGTGGCCAATAGCCCTTGCCAAGCACCGCAATCCGACCAGCACGAAACGCAGGGGATTTCCGGTGCAGGGCACGCATCCGCTCCCCGAGCATGACGATATCCCGCGATGTCGGGGAGTAGGCCATCGGGTTCCGCAGGTCATTGGAAAAACGAAATACGGCGGCTCTCGTTTGCCAGATCTGGAAAAGAAGGATCGCGACGAGCGTAGCAACGGCTGCCGACAAACGGACCACACCAGCCCCAGCCAAAAGAACTGCCGCTCCCGCTCCGGCTAGGAGGCAGACCTGAATCCATGGAACCATCGCAAGCCACGGCGTCTTGTAGGATATCGCGGAGAGGATCGCGAATTGCACGGCGGTGGAAACCGCCAGCCATTTGAGAAAAGGGTTCTTCGCGCGCCATCCGGTCCAGGCCCCCGCCACGGCCAGCAACCCGACGCCGGCCTCGGTCCACCACTGTGGCGCGTGGTATTTGGGAACCAAAAGCAGATGCCAGTAGTAGTCCCACGGTTTGTGGTGACCGGGATCGATGGAATACACGAAGTAGGTTTTGAAAAAATCCCACGGGCTCCCGTAGGCGATGATCAGAACAGCCAGAAAGACCACCCCTGAGGAGATCGCGGCAAAACCCACTTTGCGGATCGGCACCACACCCTTGCAGGCCACGAGGCCGAGCATCCACGAAATGGCCATGATGCCGAAAGTCTCCTTGGTGGCCGCCATCAACCCCAGCGCCAAACCGCCGCATAGCGCTGCAGGAAGCCCGCCTCCAGCAAGCCACCACGACAACCCCGCGATCGCGCACGCGGAGAAAACCGAGAGCACCGGCTCATGGATGAAAACCCGCGCGAATTGGCACAAGAGCGGCGAGGTCGCGAGGAGCGCCCCCGCCAAAAGCGCTCCGGCGTCGCCCAGCCATTTGCGGAGAATCAGCGGAAGAAGGACCACCAACAATCCACACACAGCCGAGATGCTCCGAAGGGAAAAGACATCCAGCTCCGCAAAGGATTTTTGACCCGCGAGACGAGCTGCCTGCGCCCCTAGCCAAGAAAGGGACGGGCCGTGATAGTGCGAAGGATCGAAATGATATTTACCGCCTTCCAAGCGATCCCCGGTGATCCGCGCCCCGACCGCCTCGTCGGCATGCAATGGAGCCGCAGGCAGATCGATGAACCGAAAAGCACCCGCGACCACGAAAACAAAAATCCAAAGAAAGACCGTAACACGAGGGGCGAATGACATCCTTTGCAACAAGTCTCACCAAAACCTCCCACGAAGCAAGCCGTCCCCCGCGGTGTGCTACGCGTGGAATTCCTGAAGGCTCTTCACGCCGTATCCGTGCTGGTTCATCGCTTGAATGGCTTTCGTGCTGGCGCGGGCGCCACGGAGAGTCGTCATCACCGGCACACGAGCCGCCACCGCCGCACTGCGGATCGCCACCTCATCCTCGCGGGGAGCCTGGCCGGTAGGTGTGTTCAAGATGAATTTCACTTCGCCGTTTTTGATGAAGTCCACGACATTCGGGCGGCCTTCGCGGATTTTCAGCATCACGGGAACCGTGAGGCCATTTTCAGCGAAATATTTTGCCGTGCCGGTGGAGGCATGGACCTCGAAGCCGAGCGCCTCGAGTTCGCGGGCGACTTCCAAGGCCGCCGGCTTATCCGAATCCTTCACGCTGATGAAAACCTTGCCGGAAAGTGGCAGCGCCGGTTGGGCACTCATCTGGCTTTTCGCATAGGCGATGCCGAGGTCGGGATCGATTCCCATCACCTCGCCGGTGGACCGCATTTCGGGGCCGAGAATGATGTCGATGCCTGGGAATTTAATGAATGGGAAGACGGCTTCTTTCACCGAGTAGTAGGGCGGGATCACTTCTTCCGTGAAACCGAGTTCGCGGAGAGTTTTCCCAGCCATGACTTTTGCCGCGAGCTTGGCCAGCGGAACGCCGGTGGCCTTGCTGACAAAGGGCGCGGTGCGCGAGGCGCGGGGGTTGACCTCGAGGATGTAAACGACCTCGTCCTTCACAGCGAATTGCACATTCATCAGGCCGCGGACCTCGAGTTCGATCGCCATCGCCTTGGTGGCTTTCTTGATCGTTTCGAGGACTTGGGTTGAAAGCGAAAAGCTCGGAATCACACACGCACTGTCTCCGGAGTGGATGCCGGCTTGCTCGATGTGTTCCATCACGCCGCCGATGACGCAGAGTTCGCCGTCGGAAATGCAATCGACATCGACCTCGGTGGCGTCCTCCAAAAAGCGGTCCACCAAAACGGGACGCTCGGGGCTGGCTTCCACGGCCGTGCGGATGTAGCGGCGGAGGTCGGCTTCATCATGGACGATTTCCATGGCACGCCCGCCGAGAACAAAGGAGGGGCGGACCAGCACGGGATAGCCAATGCGCGAGGCGACATCGACGGCCTCCTGCTCGTTCGTGGCAGTGCCGCCTTGGGTTTGGCGCAGCCCGAGCTTGTCGAGCATGGCAGAGAAGTGTTTCCGATCCTCGGCCATTTCAATGCTACGCGGCTGGGTGCCAATGATGGTGCAACCATTCGCGGCGAGGCCGGCGGCGAGGTTCAGCGGGGTCTGACCACCGAATTGCACGATGACGGCATCCGCTTTTTCCCGCTCATAGATATTAAGGACATCCTCGAGCGTGAGTGGCTCGAAGTAGAGCTTGTCGCTGGTGTCGTAATCGGTGGAAACCGTCTCGGGGTTGGAATTGACCATGATGGTCTCCCAACCGAGTTCCTTCAGCGCGAAGGCGGCGTGGACGCAGCAGTAGTCGAACTCGATACCCTGGCCGATGCGGTTCGGGCCACCGCCGAGGATGAGAACCTTCTTTTTGTTGCTGCCGCGGGTTTCGTCCTCATCGCCGTAGGTGGAATAGTAATAGGGCGTGAACGCCTCAAACTCCGCCGCGCAGGTGTCCACGAGGCGGTAAGTGGGAATGATGCCAGCGGCCTTGCGCGCCTTGCGGACATCGGGTTCGGAGGTTTTGAGAAGATGACCGAGTTGGCGGTCGGAAAACCCAAAGCGCTTGGCGCGGCGGAAGTCGGCGGCAGGCAGCGGGAGAGCCAGCGAGGCGAGGCGTTTTTCCTCTTCGATGATGAGGCGGATGTGCTCAAGAAACCAAGGGTCGATCGAGGAAAGTTCGTGGATGTCCTCCACGGTGAGCCCGGCGAGGAAACCGTAACGAATGAAGAAAATCCTTTCCGCACAGGGGACGCGGAGCTTTTGGCGGATCGTGTCGAGGTCGGGCGTGAGATCCTTCCCGTCCGCACCGAGACCGAAGCGACCGATCTCCAGGGAGCGGAGTGCTTTTTGGAGGGATTCCTTGAAAGTGCGGCCGATGGCCATTGCCTCGCCGACGCTTTTCATTTGGGTGGTCAGCGTGGGGTCAGCTTTCGGAAATTTCTCGAAAGTGAAGCGTGGGATTTTCGTCACGACATAGTCAATCGATGGTTCGAAACAGGCGGGCGTCTCGCGGGTGATGTCGTTCCGGAGTTCGTCGAGCGTGTAGCCCACCGCAAGCTTGGCGGCGATTTTGGCGATCGGGAATCCCGTGGCTTTGGAGGCCAGGGCGGAACTACGCGAGACGCGCGGGTTCATTTCGATAACGACCATGCGGCCGTTGGCGGGGTTGACGGCAAATTGGATATTCGATCCGCCGGTCTCGACACCGATGGCGCGGATGACGGCGAAACTCGCGTCGCGCATCGCTTGATATTCCTTGTCGGTGAGGGTCTGGATCGGCGCAACGGTGATCGAGTCGCCGGTGTGGACGCCCATCGGATCAAGGTTTTCGATCGAGCAAATGACCACACAGTTGTCGGCACGGTCACGCATGACCTCCATCTCGAATTCCTTCCAGCCGAGCAGGGATTCCTCGACCAAAACCTCGCTGACAGGCGAGAGGTCGAGCCCACGGCGGCAGATTTCATCGAGTTCCTCGCGGTTGTAGGCAATGCCTCCTCCCGCACCGCCCAGAGTAAAGGCGGGGCGAATGATGAGCGGGAAAGTTCCAATTTCAGCACCGACTTGGCGGGCCTCCTCGAGCGTATGGGCCACGCCGGACCGGGCGCAGTCGAGCCCGATCTCGATCATGATATTTTTGAAAATCAACCGGTCCTCACCGCGCTTGATCGCCTCGGCGTTGGCCCCAATGAGATGGGCGCCGTGACGCTCCAGAGCGCCATTTTCGACGAGCGACATCGCGGCGTTCAGTGCCGTCTGACCGCCGAGTGTCGGAAGAACAGCGTCGGGCTTTTCGCGCTCCAGGATTTTTTCAATCGTCTCCGGCGTGATCGGCTCGACATAGGTCCGCATGGCAAACTCGGGATCGGTCATGATCGTCGCGGGATTCGAGTTCACTAGAACAACCTCATAACCCTCCTCGCGGAGCGCTTTGCAGGCCTGAACTCCCGAATAATCGAATTCGCAACCCTGTCCGATCACAATGGGACCGGAACCGATGAGGAGGATTTTTTTGATCGAGGTGTCTTTCGGCATGGCGCGGGAGACTATTCAAAGCACCCACGGAGCGGCAACGAAATGGTTGGACTAAAAATTGCCGAGGAACGAAAAAACGCTTGTGGAACCTCGCAAATACAGCACCGGCACGAAGGGACGATTGAAAATGCATTCCGACCAATGTCGGGAATTCATTCACGCGAACTCCCCCGATTTTCATCTCGCTACGGAATTCATCCAATCCCTCGATCCCGATCGCGAAGACCGGAATTGGCAAAAATTCCAATCCCCCGAAGACACGCTGCCATTTTTGCAGGCCTGGCTCGCCGGCGACGAAATGCCGAGCGAACGAAAAGCCCCCGAACCGCGCCTCGTTCCCGCCAAGAATCTCAAACCCCCGCAAAATCTCGAGGCGGCTCTAAAAATGACCCGCGAGTGGGTGGAGGAAAACCGCACTCGTTTGGCTACGCTGCCGGCGATGGACGCCGTGGAGGAGGTCCTGAATCGCCTTTCGCACCCTTAGCTCGAAATCCCGGCAGCAGCGGGGGCGTCGAGAAGAAGGATGGCGTTTTTCTGAGCGATAGGTCCGGCGGGAATTTGCGGGTCACCGGCGAGGAGGCGTGGGACCATCGGGGCTTTTTCCGCCCCGGTCACGACCCAGAGAATGGTGCGGCTGCGGTTGATCACCGGATAGGTGAGCGTCATGCGCCGGCGGTTTTGATAAAGGCCCGTTAGAGCGACTTCGCGGTCGTGGACTTGGCAAACGGCATCGCCGGGAATCAGCGAGGCAGTGTGACCATCCGGTCCGAGCCCGAGATGAACGAGATCGATGACGGGAGGATTTCCACACAGGAAATTCAAGACGCCGGTGTAATCGAGGCAGGCCTTCTCGGGATCGGCGGCCTCGACTGGCATGGCGTGAATTTGCTCGGGGGGAATCGGGGCATGGGAAAGGAGACTCTCGCGAAGATGGGTGAGATTGCGGTCGGGGTCACCCGCCGGAGCGATCCGCTCGTCCACTTGAACGATATGAAAAGAGGCCCAAGGCACCTCCTCATGGGCCAACTCTCGGAGCATTTGCCAAGGCGTCTTGCCTCCGCTGACCGCCATAATAAATCGGCCCCGGGCGGCAACGGCTTGGCGGGCTTCCGAAGCAATGAGTAGCGCGGCGGCTTTCGCGACAGCGTTGGAATCAGGGAAAATTTGCGGGGTCATTTTAAAAACTCAGAGCGGCAGGTGAAGAAGCCGTCCGCATTGCGGGCAAGACACAATCGACTTGTCGGAGCGGAGGGCGAGGCTGGTTTGCGCGGTAACCTTCATGTGGCAACCGGTGCAGACATCATGCTCAACAGGCACCACGACTCGGGCATTTTTGGTTTCAAAGAGCCGTTCGTAGCGTTCGATCAAATCCTCGTCGATACCCTCGAGGAGTGCGACCCGGCCGGCAGTCATCTCGTCGATGCGGCTTTTCAGGTTCCCTTCTTTTTCGCGAATCGTGGTGATTTGCGCCTCGTATTTCGCCTTGTCCTCGGCATGGGCTTTGTCGGCTGCGGCGAGTTGCGGGGCGAGACCCTCGGCTTCTTCCATGAGGACCAGCTCTTTGTCCTCGATCGCCGAAATGGCGCGCTCGGCTGCGGCGATTTCGTGGGAGAGCGCCGAGTATTCCTCGTTTTTACGAGTCTGGAGTTGCTGATTTTTGTAGCGGGAAATTTGATCGCGCTTGGCGGCGATTTCAACCTCGAGGGCCTTTTTTTCGACCTCGATCGCCATGGAGCGGGAGCGGGCGGTTTGGAGGCGGCTCGCGGCGTCCTCCACGAGCTTTTGCTTGGAGGCGATCTCAAGAGGGATCGATTGGAGTTCGAGACGGAGGGTTCGGAGGCGCTGGTCGCGGTCTTGGAGCGCGAGAAGTTTTTCAATGGCTTCGAGCATGCGCGGAGCTTGAATCGGGCCGGGAATTTTATCCAGCAATCAAAAGGATTTCTTTGGGGCGGGCCGGATGCCACGATGAGCCGTTCATGCCGGAAGGAATTTGCTATCTCGTCGGCGCGGGTCCTGGCGACCCGTTGCTACTCACGCTCAAGGGCCGTCACTGCTTGGAACGCGCAGATGTCGTGGTCTATGACTACCTCTGCAATCCCGAGCTTTTAAAGTGGGCGCCCGTTGACGCCGAAAAACTCTATGTCGGCAAAAAAGCCGGTGCCCACACGATGCGCCAAGAGGACATCGACGCGCTTCTGATTTCCAAAACCCAGGCCGGAAAGACGGTCGCCCGACTCAAAGGCGGCGATCCTTTTGTTTTCGGGCGAGGTGGTGAAGAGGCCGAGGCCTTGGCTGCCGCAGGTTGCCGATTCGAGATCGTGCCTGGAGTCAGCTCCGCCATTGCGGGACCGGCCTATGCGGGAATTCCAGTTACCCACCGCAAGCACACCTCGATGTTTACGATTTTTACGGGACACGAGGACCCCACGAAGCCCGACCCCTCGCTGGACTACAAAGTCCTCGCGACCTCTCCTGGCACAAAAGTCATGCTCATGGGCATCGAGCGTTTGCGCTCCATCACCGCCCGACTCCGCGAGGAGGGAATGCCGGCGGAAACACCCGTCGCCCTCGTGCGATGGGCGAGCACGGGATACCAAAAAACCCTCGTCGGCACGGTCACGAACATCGCCGACAAAGCGGAGGAGGTTTCTTTTGAGGCTCCGGCCGTGGCGGTTTTTGGCGAGGTGGTGAACCTCCGAGAACCCCTGAACTGGTTTGAAAGCCTTCCTCTTTTTGGAAAACGCATCGCCGTCACTCGCACGCAGTCGCAAGCCGGGGAACTCGTTTCCAGCCTGCGCGAACTGGGAGCGGACGCCTACGAGATGCCAACGATCCGAATCGAGCCCGCTCCCGATAAACGGGAATTCTACGAATTGGTCGCCTACGCCCACACCTATGAATGGTTGATCTTCACGAGCCCGAATGGCGTGGATGCTTTCTTCAAGGCCTTCTACGAACTCTACAAGGATGCCCGAAGCCTGGGCGGAGTTCGGATCGCGGTGATCGGACCCGCCACGGCCGAGCGCGTTCGCTCCAATCGATTCGAGGTCGATCTCATTCCCGAAAAACACATCGCCGGCGAGATCGTTCCCGCCCTCCAGAAAGAGACCACCGTTGATAACCTGAAAGTCCTGCTCGTTCGCGGTGAGAAGGCCCGCGACGAACTTCCCAAGGAACTTTCCCGCCTCGGAGCGATTGTGGATGAGGCTCTGGCCTATCGCACGCTTCCCGAGTCAGCCGACTCCTTGGGCATCGCACGCTATCGCCGGGAGGGCGCCGACATGGTGACTTTCACGAGTGCTTCGACGGCCGAGAATTTTCATGCCCTCGAATTACCTGCCGACAAAAATGTGAGCTTCGCGAGCATTGGGCCGATTACCTCCAAGGCAATGCGCTCCTTGGAAATGCCTGTCGCTCTAGAGGCAAAAAGCCATGACATTCCGGGATTGATCCAAGCGATCGTCGGTTTTTATAAAAAATAAACGACCACTTCCCTGCATCCCTAGGGAGACCGACTGCGTAATCACTGAAAATGCCGTTAAGAAAATGATCGCCGATTTGTCAGAATTCTCTATCTCGCGGGCTCCCGAAGGTCTTTCGGATACAAAATCCAAAACGCTTTTCCAAAAAATAACCCGCCGAATTTCCTCTGAGCCCGCCCGCCTGCAAACGGACGCCAATGGGTTCATCACCTCGGTGAATCCTGCATTCACCCGGCTTTGCGGTCACACATTCGACGAGATGAAAGGGCGCAAGCCGGGGGCTGTGCTGCAAGGTCCCGAGTCCTCCCGCGAGAGCATTGAAACCCTGCGCCACGCGATTCGGAATGGAGTTCCCTGCGTGACCGAGTTGGTCAACTACCACAAAAACAATATCCCCTATCGCGTGAGGATCGATCTGCGTCCCATGCTCTCCGCTTCTGGAAAAGTCATCGGGTTTGAAGCCGAGGAGTATCTGCTGGACTAATCTTCGCCAGTTCGGCGGCGAGTGTTTGGATATTCTCTGGCGAGTGTTTGGCGGTCAGGGCGACTCGCAATCTCGCAGAGCCTTTGGCCACGGTCGGGTAGCGAATCGCCGGAACCAGCAACCCGGCATCGAGTAATTGAGCGGATACATCCATCGCTTCCGATTCGCCGCCGATTATCCAGGGAATGATCGCCGATGAAGCCTCTTCCAAACCCAATTGTTCGGATGCAGACGCGAGGTTTTGGCGGAGAGAGGTCCGCAGGGCATCGCCCTCGCTCGATCGGCAAAACCTCAAAGCCTCCCGAGCAGCCGCCGCCACCGGAGCGGGCTGGGCTGTGGAAAAAATAAAACTCCGCGCGCTGTTGATCAGAAATTCCCGCAAGGTCTCGCTCCCGGCAATGTAGGCCCCGTGGGCGCCAAGGGCCTTGCCGAGAGTTCCCATCTGGATCTCGATCCGATCAGAAACTCCCTCGCGATCAGCCAGTCCCCTTCCCCCTTCGCCGAGAACCCCCACCGCATGGGCCTCATCGAGCAAAAGCCAAGCCCCGAAGCGTTCTTTCAGCGTGACCATTTCGGCCACAGGAGCGAGGTCGCCATCCATGCTGTAAACCGACTCCGCGACCACCAGCACGCGGGCACGCGGATGTTTCTCCCTCGCCCACCGGAGATGGCTTTCCAACTTCCCGAGGTCGTTATGGTGAAAAACCCGGATCGTCGCCCCGCTCAATCGAGCGCCATCCACCAGACAGGCATGCGAGAGCTTGTCCAAAATCACCACATCCCCGGCACCACACAGCGCGGGGATCGTTCCAAGTGCCGCCGCATAACCACTCGAAAAACTCAGCGCCGCGGGCGTCCTCTTGAAGTCTGCAATCGCCGCTTCCAATTCCTCGTGCGCGGAAAGCGTGCCACAGACGAGTCGTGACGCCCCGGACCCAAATCCTCCCCTCTCCCACTCCGCCATCGCGGCATCGCGCAAGGCGGGATGGTTCGCCAAGCCGAGGTAGTCGTTGGAGGAAAAATTCAGTAGCTCCCGACCATCACGCCGAACCTGAATTCCCTGAGGTCCCTCGAGCGCCTGAAGGTGCCGACGCAAGGAGCGCCGGCTGATTTCCTCCAACTTTTCCGAAAGAAAACCCTCGAGCGCGTGGTCCATTTATTCTTTGCAAACCAAGCGGCGCATTTCGGAAACCGCTTGGTCGAGGCCCACGGAGACCGCCCGCGAAATGATCGAGTGGCCGATATTTAATTCCTCCAATCCCGGCAGAGCCAGGATCGCGGCGGTATTTTCGTAGTTGAGGCCATGGCCCGCATTGACGCGGAGCCCAAGGGCGAGGGCGAGTTGCGCGCCTTGGCAGAGCTTTTCAAGTTCACGCTCCCGCTCCGCCCCAAGTGCATTCGCGTAGGCGCCGGTGTGGAGTTCCACAAATTCCGCTCGCAGCTCAGCCGCCGCTCGAAGTTGGTGCTCCTCAGGATCGATGAAGAGGCTCACACGCGCCCCGGCGTCCTGGAGTTGGGTGACGACCACCCGCAAACGCCCCATCTGCCCCGCGCAATCCAGCCCGCCTTCGGTCGTCACCTCCTGGCGATTTTCGGGAACCAGACAAACATCGTGTGGCTTCACCCGAAGGGCGATTTGAACGATGTCCTCGGAGAGTCCCATTTCGAGGTTGAGCTTGGTGGTGATCCGCTCGCGGAGTTCAAAAATGTCCCGATCTTGGATGTGGCGACGATCCTCTCTCAAATGCGCCGTGATCCCCACGGCGCCGGCTTTTTCGGCAACCAGCGCGGCAGCCACCGGATCAGGTTCCGCATTCGGGCTCTCTGGCGTTTCGCGGTAGCGGGCCTGCCGCAAGGTGGCGACATGGTCGATATTAACTCCAAGACTAGGCATGCCCCTGATCATTCCGTTGAGGAGTTCCCGGAGCAAGACTGGCGTCGAGGGGCGAGCCCTCGGGCTTGATTGCAGACGGCCCCGCACTTATCCCATGCGGGTGAATTTCAAGGCCCTCAAAGCCCACCTTCCCGAGATTGCCATCGTGCTCATTGCGATTTTTCTGCGCGTGTGGCTGATCGATATTAAGCCCGCCCACTTCGATGAGGGGATCAACGGCTGGTTCGCCGACCAAATGCGGGCCACGGGTTATCACAAATACGACCCCACGAATTACCACGGCCCACTCCACTTCTACGCCGTGTTTCTTTCCCAAACCCTCTTCGGCCGCGAACTCTGGGCCCTGCGACTCCCGGCGATTCTGGCGAGCATCCTGAGCATCCTGGCCCTCCTCCGTTTTCGCGATTATTTCGGTCAACCCACGGCGCGTTTCGCCGCCCTGGCGATGGCCCTATCGCCGGCTTATGTCTTCTACGGTCGCTATTCCATCCACGAGTCGTGGCAGGTTCTCTTCTCGATTTTACTCCTCCATGCGGTCCTCGGGCTATGGCAGACCGGCGCACGCAAGCATCTCTACTTACTCGCCGCATCCATCACCGGAATGATCCTCACCAAGGAAACCTATGTCCTCCACATCGGTTGCCTCGTTCTTGCCGTGCCTGTGCTTTTGATTTGGAAATTCCCCTCGCCTCCCAGCCCGGGCTGGCCGCTCGCGAAGCAGGATTGGTCCCGCGATGATGTCGTCACGGCCTTCGGCGTTTCCGCAATCGTGCTTGTCTTTTTCTACTCGGGAACCTTTCTCGACTTCCGCGCCGTCAGCGGACTTTGGGAAACTCACGCGGCTTGGTTTAAGACAGGCATGGAGGCCGGCGGACACGAAAAAACCGCCTACGATCTCGTTGGCCCGCTCAATTACTACTGGCTCGCCTTGATGGCGCGTTGCTTCGAGTGGCCGGCCCTTCTGGGGGTCATCGCGGGGCTCCGCTTCATCCTCCCCTCGGATTCCCGCTACCGCTATGTGGCCATCGCCGCCGCCGGCACCCTGCTCGCCTACTCGATCGTTTCCTACAAAACCCCCTGGTGCATCATCTCGATGCTCTGGCCGTTCTACCTCCTCCTCGGCGCAGTGATTCAGGAAGCTGTCTCCAAAACCCACCGCCGCGCTCTTTGGTGGCTCGTGACGCCGCTGCTCGCGGGCTCGCTCTACTACGGCGTGCGATTGAATTTCTTCATCTTCACCGATGACAGCGAGCCCTATGTCTATGTGCAGACTTACGAGGACATCAACGAGTTCACCAAGCCCGTCCTCCAAGTCGCCAAATCCGACCCCGCTGGATACCAAATGTCGGGCGCCATCATGCTCGAAAGCTACTACCCGTTGCCATGGATTTTCGGGGACTTCACACGCATCGGGTATTTCAACAAAGACCACCAACCCTCGCACTGGAACCACGACTTTATCGTCATCGACTCCGCGAAGGAATCCGAGATCGAACCCAATCTCTCGCGGGCCTATCTGAAGATCCCTTTCCGCCTGCGCAGCGGCCAGGAACCCTGCACCGCCTACCTCGCCGCCGATAAATTCGAACAAGTCGTCGGACGAAAACCCGACATCGTGCCGACGCCGTGATGCCTCTAGGCCGCTCCTCACCCGGGGACATTCTCTCCCGTGCCGCCACCGGGTTGCTCGTTGCCACTTCGATCGCGGTGGTGACGGGAATCGCCTGCGCTTTTTCCACAAAAGGAATCACCCAGCCTGGCGCGATGTTATCGCTGGGAAGCGGCGCGCTCGCGGGCATCCTTGCCTATCTCTTCAGCCGCGACCCGAACCGACCCCCCCTCAGCGCTTGGGATATCCTGATGCTCGCAGTCTTCGGCATCGCCTCGTTCCGCGCCTTCGCGTGGCTTTTTTACACTGTAGGAAATTCCTGGCGAATCCTCTCACCGAACAACCTCGGCGACCTCTCCCTGCACATTCAATTCATTCGCTACTTTGCCGAAGGGGCCCCGTTCTGGCCGGAAAGCCCGATCCTCTCCGGAGTTCCCCTCACCTACCCGATCGGTGCCGATTTTTTCAATAGCCTCCTTTGTCTCGCAGGAATGCCACTCGAGCGCGGCTTGATCTGGACTGGTTTGGCGGGCGCGGCCCTGTCCGCCTGGGCGCTCTGGCGATGGGGTGGCGCGTTTGCCCTTGCGGCGTTGCTCTTCAACGGCGGCCTTCTCGGATTCGCCGTGTTCCAGTCCGGCCAAATCGAGGACTATCAAACCGGCGCAGCTTGGAAAAATCTCTTCCTCACGATGGTCGTGCCTCAACGCGGGATGCTGTTCGCCTTGCCGGCCGGCTTGCTCCTGCTCCGTTGCTGGCGGGAGGATTTTTTTGGAACCAGCTCGGGCGTCCCGCGCATTTTGCAATTCCTCCTTTATGTCTCGATGCCGCTTTTCAGCGTTCACAGCTTTCTCTTCCTGAGCCTCACGCTTGCCTCCATTTTCGTGTTCCAGCCCTCCTCGAGGTGGAGGCTTCTGGGATTTGTCGCCTTGGCAGTTCCGCCGGCGACGCTCGGAGTGTGGTTCGTTACGGGAGGATTCTCCGCGGCCTCCGGTCTGCGGTGGCTGCCCGGTTGGATGCAGGGAGACGACGGCTGGAAATTTTGGGCTCTCAATTTCGGAATCCTTCTCGTCATGACTCCCTTCTTTTTCTGGAAGGCGATTGTTCGTGGAAACCCGGAGTCTCGGGCCTTTGGCGTGGTCTCGATGGGGGTCTTCATCCTGTGCTTTCTCGTCGCGTTCGCTCCGTGGGAGTGGGACAACACGAAGCTCCTCATCTGGGCCTGGCTGGTGGCGGCGCCCATGATCTGGAGCTTAGTCTTGAAGCCACTCCCCTCGATTCCAAGAGCCACGCTTTGCGTGTTGCTGTTTTTCTCTGGCGCCGTGTCCCTCGTCGGCGGGCTGGACCGCCGACATGGCTACGACCTCGCCTCGCGCGAGGAATTGGCGGCGACCCGCATCGCGTTCCAGGATGTTCCCGCGCTAGACCGGATTGCTGTTGAACCCCGATTCAACCATCCCGTCATTCTTCTGGGGCGGCCGGTGGTTTGCGGCTACGAGGGGCATTTGTGGAGTCACGGACTCGATTACCGGGAAAAGCTCGCGAAACTCCGCCAAGTCCTCGCTCTCGAAGCTGGCTGGATCGAGGCTGCCAAAGAAATCGGAGCGAAATGGGTGCTGCCAACCGGCCAGTCCCAACCGGTCAAAGTGCCCGAATAATCAGGACGGAATCGACCGCCAAAGCATCACCAAAATGGTCAGAAGAATCAGGCAAAGAGCGAGGAATTTGAACCGGGCCGCGTTGAGATCCTTGCTCAGACGGGTCTTGCCGCGTCGCATCGGCTGAGGGCTCCGGGAAACCCTCGCGCCACCGAGAGAAATCGAGGGTGCTGTGAGCTCAACATTGAGTTTCGTCTTTTTCTCTTTCTCGATCTGCTTGGGAATTTTCACCAACAACCGGTTCAGCTCGACCTCACGCTTTTTGAGCTCGAGTTGCGCTTTGTCCAATTGACGCTGGGCGTCGGTGACTTTTGTAGATGAGGAAAGTTTTTTCAGCGACATGTCTTAACGACCGGATGTGACAGACCAGATGTAAACGAGGAGGGCCACCAAGGCGATCGCCTGGATCGGCAGGGTGAAAGCGAATCCGCTTTTCAGCCAATAGGAAAATCCGCGCTCCTCTTCAGCGAGTTGGTAATCCATGTCCTGCATGGGCAAGGAAACCTCGCCGGAGGTGTCCACGGAGAGTTTGGCTTGGGCCTTGATGTATTCCGAGCGGGCGTCTTCGACAGAACTAAGCGCCTTGCTGAGTTCGCGCGGGAGGTCTTGGGGCATCCAACCGCGCGAGTTGATCGAATCAATTTGGTGAAGGTGCTGGGTGAAGGAATTGTAAATCGAGTGCATCTGCTCCACGCGTTTCTGCGACTCTTCGATTTCGCGTTGAACGACCACCAGAGCCCGCGTGAGCTTATCGAGCATCTCGGTGCGCCCCTGCTCAAGCGAGTCTTGCCGACGCTTCAGCTCTTCCAGACGAGACTTCTCGCGTTCGATCTCTTCTTGTTTTTGCTTGAGGCTTTCCAGCTCCGCACGGACTTGCTGAACCTTGTCGCCGAGTTCTCCGGAGGTTTCTGCATCAAGATTGAGGAGGGATTCGGAGAGTTGGGCGCGCGGGTCGGATGACATGATGCTCGGTAGGCTTATCCACGCTCCCTAAAAACCTCCAGAAAAAATCCGGAGACTATTTGTTTTGATTGTATGTCAGCGGGCGAAACTGCCCTTGGGCATCGCGGAAAAATCCCCGCACCAAGGCAGTCGCTTGATTTGCGACTCCCAAGGAACGACGCGTGAGATTCAAATCCTCGATCGACCAGGTGTCGCGCTTCACGCGTCCACTGGAATCAACGATTCGGCCAAATGGTCTCGTGAGCTTCGCGTAGGCAGCGTCATCGAGCCGGGCGCCTTCGAGTTTTTTCGGGTTGTAGAGGCTGATCCACCACCCGCCATAGGCATCTGGCGCGCTGGCCGGGGTGATTTTGATGCAAAAGTCTTCCAGACATTCCTGCCCACCGTTGAAGGAAATCGCATAGATCGCTTGGACTTCCTTGCGGCTCGACAGGAAGCCGGCCAGGAAACTGCGAAGAACTCGGCGGGTCTTGTCATGCGATGCCAGTCGTCCGTAAACGCCAAACTCCACCGCCGCCGGATCGTCAGGATCTCCGTAGATATTCATCTCCACGAGTTCATTGATGCGGAAGGAGAGATACGGGATGTTTTTTAAATACCCGTTGTCGATGTGCGTGGCGGGGATTTGCTCGAGGGACTTGATGGCGTCGTTGTTGCGAAGGTCATTCACCATCACACGCCACGCGGGCAGGTCGCCGGGAGTATTCGCTTTGGTAAACTCGAGACCGATATCCGCCTGGTCGCGGATGCGGACGATCTCGGACTTTGGAAATTGCTGGATCGAATAGCGGTTCTGCAGCCAGACCTCCTTCGAGGTATTCCGAACGATGACTCCCTTTTGACTCGAACCGTCCTTGAGAAGCACCGTATCCGGCTCCGCAAAACCCTCCGTCGCGGCATGCGCGGCAACCGAGAAAAGACAGACAGCGGGCAGAACCCATTTCGACATTGAAGGCATCATGGGGCGAAACTATAAGCCTCGCCCCATGATGCTCAATCCGATTTCCCGTCTCGCGGTGCTTGCCTTGGCCGCCGCGCTCGCAGGGTGCGTGATGCCTCCGAAGCCCTACCAAAAACCCTCCGCCGCGACCTCTCGTCCGATCAAGACCGGCAAATTCTGGTGGGGCACCTCGACCGCAAGCTACCAAAACGAGGACCGCGGTCTCCCGAAAGACTCGCCATTTTATTTCAAGACGGACTGGGACATTTTCGCCGAAGAAGGCCACATCCCGCCGCGCGGCGAGGAGGCCACTTTCTCGTGGAGCCGGTTCGATAAAGACATCGCCGCTTTGAAAAAAATCGGCGTGAACCACTACCGCTTCGGCATCGAATGGGGCCGTGTGGAACCGCAACCCGGCGTCTTCAATGAGGCAGCGATCCGTCAATACGCCACGATGGCGCGCAAGCTGAAAGCCGCCGGAATCGAGCCGATCGTGACACTCTGGCATTTCACTTTCCCGTCCTGGCTCTACGACACCAAAAACAAATCCCGCTCGAATTTCCTGCATCCGGATGTCGAAACGCGCTGGAAGGAATATGTCACCAAAATGGTGGACGCCCTCTCACCGGATGTGAGGATTTGGGTGCCGCAAAACGAACCCAACGGCGCCCTCTACATCGGATATTTCGGCGGCCACTGGCCCCCCGGCTTGCTGGTCACACCAGGCGCGCTCAAGAAGGCGACCACGGTCTCCGTCCGCATGTTCCGCGAGGCCTCCCGCATCATTCATGAAAAAGAGCCCAGCGCTCTCGTGATGGGCATTTACTCGCTCCCAAACTGGCAACGCAGCCACCTGCAAGACCCGACCGGATTCGTCTACAACATGATGCAGAGGCAGAATTTCGACCACCTTGACCGCTCGGCCGATGCGATGGACCTCATTGGCGTGAATTACTACTACTCGCAAGTCGCCTCCGCCCGCCGCTTCATCCTCCGGCCCCAAGGCGAGCTCAGCTCGAACTACACGCAGAACGGCTGGCTCATCGATCCCGAGGGCCTGCACTCCGTGCTCACGACCGTTTCCAAACGCTACGGCAAACCGATTGTGATTTCCGAAAACGGCATCGGCACCCAGAGCGAGCAGAAAAAAATCCGCTACTTCCGCGAGCATGTGAACCAGATGCGCCGCGCGATGAATGACGGCGTCGACATTCGCGGCTACTTCCCCTGGACGCTGATCGACAACTACGAGTGGGCGGAAGGCTACGCCGCAAATTTCGGCCTCACCCATCTCGACAAAAAATCCATGAGCCTCCAAATCGAACCCGCTGGCCAATGGTTCCACAATTTCATCAAATCCAACCCCGAGCCTTGAGCCGGAATTGATTTTCTTCCTATGACCCTTCTTGAATGCAACCTCCCCGGCATCCCGAAACTCCGAAGCGGAAAAGTGCGCGAGGTTTTCGACCTCGGCGATTCCCTATTGATCGTTGCGACGGACCGCATCTCAGCATTTGACTGCATCCTGCCGACCGGCATCCCGCGCAAAGGCGAAGTCCTCACCCAGATGACCGCCTTCTGGTATGGCGTGCTGGATTTTGTCCCCAACCACTTCCTCACCGCGCGATTCGAGGCCTTCCCCGCCGTGCTTCACCCCTTCGAG
Source organism: Terrimicrobiaceae bacterium (assembly GCA_044375555.1). Taxonomy (GTDB): domain Bacteria; phylum Verrucomicrobiota; class Verrucomicrobiia; order Chthoniobacterales; family Terrimicrobiaceae; genus UBA967. The sequence continues at coordinate 161,866 of JBILML010000001.1, read as the reverse complement.
GCGCAACTCCGCAACCGCTCGATGCTCGTTCGAAAAGCCAATCCCCTCCCCGTCGAATGCGTCGCCCGCGGCCACATTGCCGGTTCGGGTTGGAAGGAATACCTGACCGCCGGAACGGTTGGTGGACACGAGGTTCCCACCGGCCTCCTGCAATCCGCCAAACTCCCCGCCCCACTTTTCACTCCTTCCACAAAAGCCGAGAGCGGACATGACGAAAACATCACCTGGAAGGAATGCCGCCGGATCCTCGGAGACGAACTCGCCATCCAAGTCCGCGACCTCACGATCGACCTCTACGAGCACGGTTGCGCCCACGCCTCGCGAGCCGGAATCCTCATCGCCGACACCAAATTCGAATTCGGCCTAGCCGATGGCGAGTTGATCCTGATCGATGAATGCCTCACGCCCGATTCTTCGCGCTTCTGGCCGGCCAACTCTTGGAATCCCGGCTCGAATCCCCCGAGCTACGACAAGCAATTCGTGCGCGATTATCTCGAGACATTGGACTGGGACAAAACCCCGCCCGCGCCCGAGCTTCCTGCCGATGTCGCTGAAAAAACCTCAGCCAAATACATCGAAGCCTTCGAACAACTCACCGGCCTGAAACTCCCCTGATTCCCGCTCCGGAATTATCACGCGACTGTGCCGACATAGATGCGGTGAGCGGCCCGTTTTGCGCGTTCGTGGGATTTGGCTTCAAACTCCTCCGCGCGGAATCCCGCCCTCGAAAGGCTATTTAGAAATAACGGCTCCGGCTCGGCGGACCAGAACGCGACGCGACCACCAGGCCTCAGCGAACGGCGAATCATGGTGAGCCCCTTGCCGCTATAAAGGCGCGAATTTTTCTCCTGCACAAAGGAAGTCGGCCCATTATCCACATCCAGAAGAATGGCATCGTAACGGCCCGGTCCATTTTTGATGCAATCGAAGACATCGCGAGTCAGGACCTCCACCCGACGATCATCGAGCAACTTGCCGTTGAGTCCTTGGAGAAACTCGCGATTCCAGGCGACCACATCAGGAAGCAATTCCGAAACCTGAGCCAGGGCTTTGGGCCCCGAAATTTCGAGAACTCGCCGCAGGCTGAATCCCAGTCCCAGACCCCCAATCAGGATCGTGGGTCGTTCGACAGTGCTGTGGAATTTGCAAGCGAGGTCGGCCAAAAGAAGCTCCGAAACCGTCGAGTTCGAGCCCATGAGTTGGCGTCCATTCAGTTTAAGAAAATACTCCCCGTCATGCTCGTGAAGGGAAAATCGGGAGCCGTCGGGCGTTCGAGTCTCGGCAAGATTTCGAAATGGAATCATGCCGGCCAACCTAGCCGCGCCCATCCCTTCGGCGAGGAGATTCCTTCCTCACACGGGTTCGCCGCGGGAGGCTCAGTAGATCTCCACAGGCGAGCGTTTGCCGTCTTCGGGGCTCCGGTGTTTGGCCTGCTCCTCGCCGAGCACGGCTTCGCGGAGGGCGTAAATTTCGGCATCGATCGCCTCGAAGGCTTCCACCGAAAACGGCGTGGGCGGCGAGAGTTTCGCCTTGCAGCGGGCGACGGACTCCAAGGCTTCGTCGAGTTTTTTGCCCATGGGATCGATGGCTTTTTGCGCGGCGGCGGCCATCTCCACGCGGTGGCAAATCATCAGCAGGTCGTTCCCAGCCTCGATGCCGAGCCGCATCGTTTCGTCGAAACCGTAGTGGTTCAAGATCGCGCCCATGTCGAGGTCGTCGGTCATGACCAAACCCTCGAAGCCCATGTCGCGGCGCAGGAGGTCGCGGATGATCACGGGGGAAAGCGAGGCGGGGCGGTTGATGGCGTCGAGCCCGGAGACGGCGATGTGGCCAATCATCATGCTGTCGACGGATTGCGCGAAATGCCGGAAGACGGCGAGTTCGTGGGCTTCCATGAGTTCGAGTGAACGCTCGATGCGGGGAAGTTCGTGGTGGGGATCGAGCCCCGCGCTGGCATAGCCGGGGAAGTGCTTCCCGCAACTGAGCACGCCAGCGGCGCGGAGTCCGTCATTGAAGGCACCGGCTTTTTCATTCACTTCCGCGACGCTGCGCCCGTAGCAACGGCCGCGAAGCGAGTTGTCAGCTTCGTCGTCGAAGGAAATGTCGAGCACGGGACAGAGGTCGAGGTTGAATCCGAAAATACGAAGAACTCGCGCGGTGATATCGCCGTGGCGACGGATCAAATCGAGGTCTCCCTTGTCGCGGAGTTGCTGGGCATTTGGCGGCTCGCTGCCGATGAGCTTCAGGCGGGAAACGCGTCCACCCTCCTGATCGATCGTAATAATCGGCTCCACATGGCTCAGGTCGCGGAGGTCATCGATGAGTTTGCGAAGCTGCACGGGAGTCTGGATATTTCGACCGAAAAGAATGAACCCGCCGGGCTGGATTTTTCGGAAGAGTCGGGCGGAATCGAGATCGAGTTCGGCACCGGGAACGCCGACGAGAATGAGTTGGCCGGGATTTTGGGATGGCATGTGCAGGGGAAAACCAGATTTCATGGCGGCTGTCGAAATGAATCCGCGCCAGAAAATCGGCCTCTTCGGGGGCAGCTTCGACCCGATCCACCACGGGCACCTCATCCTGGCGCGCGATGCGATGGAGCAACTCGGTCTCGAGAAGGTCATTTTTATCCCGGCGAATGTCTCCCCGCACAAACTCGATCACCCCCCCGCCCCAGCCCATGCACGTTGCGAGATGGTTGCCGCGGCGATCGTCGAAGAACCTCGATTTGCTTTGGATGACTGCGAAGTGAACCGCGAGGGCATTTCCTTTGCCGTGGATACCGTGCGATTGATGATCCAACGGCACCCCGAAGCGGATTTTTTTTACTTCATCGGTGAGGACAATCTCGCCGCCTTGCCCACTTGGAAGGAAATCGAGGAACTGCGCCGACTCGCGCCATTTCTGGTGCTGGCCCGTGGCGGCACACCGGCCAATCATGGGTTCCAAGTCGTCACCCGGCACATCGATATTTCCTCGACGGACATCAGGAAACGCATTGCCCGTGGACTCTCTGTGCGGTATTTGCTCCCCGACAAAACATGCGAAATCATCCAGCGACTCGGGCTCTACCGGAATGAGCGACTCTGAAAAAACAGCCCACCTCTGCGCCTCCGCAGCGGCAGACAAAAAGGCGGGAGACATCGTTCTTCTGGACATGCGGGGAGTCTCGGATTTCACCGACTTCTTTCTGATCTGCTCCGGTTCCTCCGAGCCACAGCTCAAAGCCATCTCCTCGGCCATCCGTGAAAAAACCCGCGATGAAATCGACCGCCGTCCCACTGCGGCCGATGGCTTCCCCGCGAGCCAGTGGATCGTGATCGATTACGGCGATGTCATTTGCCACATCTTTCTCGAATCCCGACGCAGCTTCTACGACCTTGAGGGTCTGTGGAGCGACGCGAAGCAGGTGAAAATCGATTCTTAAACCGCTATGGATGGCGTCGATGATGTCGAGGTCGAGTGCCCTCACTGCGGGGAACTTTTCGGCATCTTGGTTGATACCGGATTCGGCTCGGTGGAGATGATCGAGGACTGCTCGGTTTGCTGTCACCCGATCCAACTCACGCTCCGATTTGAAGGCGGGGAATTGATTTCGATCGACGCCCGAGCGGCTTGATTTCGATGACTGCGGATTTTCTTTTCGACCGCCCAAGGAAACCTGCGGGATTATTCGGCAAATCATTTTCCATCGCTCTGCTGCTCGCGGGCTACTCGGCTCTCTGCTGGTTGGCTTTTTCGGAATCGCTCCGGAATTGGGAAAAGGTCTGGGATTACCGTGAAACATTCTGGAACGGCTGGCTGACCACTGTGCAAATTTCCGCCGCCGCCCTCGTTCTCAGCAGCCTCATCGGCGGTGCCGCCGCGCTGGCGCGACGCTCGAACTTCCTTCCGCTCCGCTACACAGCCATCGCCTATGTCGAGACCGTGCGGGGGCTGCCGCTGATGGTGCTCGTGCTTTTTGGTTTCTACGGCGTGGCCAACGCGCTCGGATGGCAGGATCGCGTTTCGGCGGGCATCGTCATCCTCTCGCTCTTCAGCGGAGCCTACATCGCCGAAATGATCCGCTCAGGCATCGAAAGTGTGGGCCGCTCCCAATGGGACTCTGCGCGCGCCATCGGCTTCACGCCCACGCAGACCTACCGGTTCGTGGTTTTTCCACAGGTCCTCCGCCAAATCCTCCCGCCGCTCGCAGGCCAATTTTCCTCGCTCATCAAGGATTCCTCCCTGCTTTACATCATTGGAATCCCCGAACTGACCTTCGCCGCGAATCAGGTGAATTCCGCCACCTACAGCACATTCGAGAGTTTCGTTCCGCTCGGCATCTGCTACCTTTTGCTCACACTTCCCGTATCGCTTTGGACCAAGCGCCTCGAAAAGAAAACCCGATATGAAACCTGAGCTTCTCCCGATTCTCGCCGCTATCGTTCTGGCGGGATGCCAAACGGTGGAGACCTTCAATCAGGAAACCCCACCGGAATACATGACTGCCACGCGGGCTGATTTCTTTGCTCGAGGCCCGGCGCAATCAACTCCTGCGGAAAAAATCGAGAAGGATACTTTCGTCAAAGTCCTCAAAAAAGACTCCGGCTATGCGGTGGTGAAACTGCTCGATGGCCGGACGGGTTACATTCCCTATTTCGAATTAAAACCCGCCCCGCTCGAGGCCCCGGAGGTTCCTTTCGATCCCGCCATCGTTGAGGATATCATCGAAGTGCCCCTCCCCGACTTCGCCGAGATACCCGACGAGGTGCCCGAAAAACTCCGCAAGCGATGAAAATCTCCCTCCGCCGGATCGCCAAATCCTACGGCGGGCAATGCGTCTTTCGATCCCTCGACTTCGATGTGGAATTCGATCACACCCTCGCGCTCGTCGGCCCCTCGGGCGGCGGAAAATCCACTCTCCTGCGCCTCCTCGCCGGACTCGACCTGCCGGACTCCGGTGAAATCCGAATCGATGGGAACCTCATTCCGTCCGATGAATCCGGCCTCCGCGCCCATCGCCAAAAGCTCGGCGTCGTCTTCCAAGCCTACAATCTTTTCCCCCACCTCACCGCCCTTCAAAACATCCGCCTCCCGCTCGAGCAAGTTCACCGCCTTTCCGCACAAGAAGCCGATTCGCGAGCGAAGCAATTCCTCGCCCGGTTCCAATTACTCGACCATGCCGGAAAGCAACCCGCGCAACTCAGCGGCGGCCAGCGCCAGCGCGTCGCCATCGCCCGAGCCCTCGCCGTTGATCCCGCTTTTCTTCTCCTCGACGAACCCACCTCCGCACTCGACCCCGAAATGACTGCCGAGGTTTTGGATGTCATCGCCGAACTTCGAACCTCTGAAAAACCCATCATCCTCGTGACCCACGAAATCGGATTCGCCCGCCACACCGCCGATCTCGTCGCCCTCGTAGCCGACGGCGGCATTCCCGAATGCTCACCAGCAACCGAGTTTTTCGACCAACCACAACACGCCACGACCCGACGCTTTTTGCAGCGGGTTTTGAAATACTGAGCGCCGATTTCGCGCTTTTCCTCACACCCACCTGCATCTAGCTTCCGCCGCAAAAACATCCCACGCGCATGCCAAAGGAAAGACTCCGCCTCGACGCCCTCGATCAGTCGAAATCCATCACCCAAGAAGAATACAAATCCAAGTTGCGCACCCTCCAACTCGAGTTGCTCTCGATGCAACTTCAGCTCCTTGAGAAAAAAATCCCCGTCATTTTCCTGATGGAAGGCCCCGACGCCGCCGGCAAGGGCGGCACGATCAAACGCGTTTTTGAGCGCCTCGACCCGCGCCTCCTCTCAGTCCACTCCATCAACAAACCCACCGAGGAGGAATTCGCGCGGCACTACATGTGGAGATTCTGGACGAAAATCCCAGCGCGCGGCCACACCGCCGTGCTGGACCGCTCCTGGTATGGACGCGTGCTCGTCGAGCGCGTCGAGGGATTCTGCTCCACGGACGCCTGGAAGCGCGGCTACGAGGAAATCAATCAGTTTGAGAAAATGCTCATCGATGACGGCACCGTCCTCATCAAGGTCTGGCTTCACATTACCAAGGACGAGCAGCTCGACCGCTTCAAACGCCGTGAAGCCGATCCCTACAAACACTGGAAAATCGGCGACGAAGATTGGCGCAACCGCAAGAGCTGGGATGAACACATCGAGGCCGCCGAGGATATGTTCGAAAAAACCAGCACCGACTTCGCGCCTTGGACCGTCATTCCTGCAAACTACAAGTGGTATGCGCGGGTCAAGACCCTCAAAACAGTCTGCCGCGAAGTCGCCAAGGCCCTCGGAAAATAGACCCTACCAGACCGGCGTGGGATACCCCCCGGAAGCCGCCAACTTCGCCAGCGACTCCGCCACAAACGGTCGGTCTTCACGATAAGTCACGCCAAACCACGGACTCTCCACCGGCAAAACTTGCACCGTCGCCGAACCCGCATCAATCATCTCCGCCACCGCGCTGGGAATGTAAAATTCGGACTTTTCCTCGCCCGCGTGGGCTTCCAAAAAGCGATGCAGCCCCGCTTCCAACAGCGGGAAAACCGCCGGAGTGAATCCCCAGCAATTCATCGAGACCCGCTCCGAGCCTTGAAACTCGGACCCGTCCGCCGCATCGACGATCCGCTCCCCCACCCGCGCGAGCTTCGTGTGCTCTCGCACCGAAACCAGCAAGCCATCGGCATCCGTCCGGCAAACCCCGCGCGACACACTGCCATTCTCGGAAAGAGTGGATTCCAACCGAAACCCCGCCATGCAAAACCGCGTGCTGTTTTCATCCAACCCACCCAAATACTCCCCAACAGCCGCAATCGCCGGGTGCCCATAAAAATCATCCGCATTGATCGCAAGAAACGGCGTATCCACCGCCTCGCGCGCACACCACACCGCGTGGCCCGTCCCCCATGGCTTCACTCGACCCTCGGGAACCGAGAAATCCTCTGGAAGGTCATTGAGTTGTTGAAAAGCATAGCCCACATCGATCCGGTCCTCGAACCGGCTCCCGACCCGCTCACGAAATTCCACCTCAAAATCCCGCCGAATCACAAAAACCACCCTCGAAAACCCCGATCGCACGGCATCGAAGACCGAGTAATCCAGCAGCGTCTCGCCATTCGGCCCCACGCCATCCATTTGTTTGAGGCCACCATATCGGCTCCCCATCCCAGCAGCTAAAACTACAAGTGTCGTATTCATATTTAGAGAAGAAAAAAACTCGGGCCGGCGAGATTCGAACGAGTCGCTCTACCAAGCTGAGCCACGGCCCGATCTATTCAGATCAAATGATTTACAACCGCATCGCAAAATTCCAAGTGAAACTGAACGGCCCATTCCGTAGCCCGAAATTTTGATCGTGTAAAGCCCCAGACGGAACCCGGAAATCGCAGAGCGATCTGTCGCTCGGTGCTTAAGGAGCGTGCTTTGTGGGCGGGACGCCCACGCTCCTTGAAGGGACGGTTTTTTTACAACTCGCGGCCGGCGACTTGGAGTAAGCGCGCGGTGTATTTGGCGAGCATGTCGCATTCGAGGTTCACTCGCTCGCCGGCGTGGAGGGCGCCGAGATTCGTGGCCGAGGCGGTGTGGGGGATGATCCACACGGTGAAAGAATCCTCGCCGACTTCGGCGACGGTGAGGCTGACGCCGTTGATCGCGACGGAGCCTTTGTAGGCAAGGTATCCGGCGAACTCGGCGGGCAATTCGAAATCCAAGCGAAGATCGCCTCCGTGTTTTTCTGTGCGACAAAGGGGGATCGTCGTGTCCACATGACCCTGCACGAAATGCCCCCCCAGTCGGCCGCCGACCGCCAAGGATCGCTCGAGATTCACGCCGGAGCCGGGTTTCAGCGCGCCGAGGTTGGTTTTTTTCAGGGTCTCTTCCAGCAAGTCAAAAACCAAGAGCCCGTCCTGCGCGACGGTGACCGTCAGGCAGCAACCATTCACCGCGATGCTGTCGCCGATCCGCACTCCAGGGTAAATCCCAGGCGCTTGGGCCGCAAGCTGGGCCTCGCCTTCGCCACGGCGCAGCCATTCCAAACGACCCAATTCCTCGACAAGTCCGGTGAACATTTGCTCGCACTATCTCCCCAGGGGAATCTGCAATCAAGAATTGCCGCCCTTCGGATTTCTGCTAATTCGACGCCTTCCATGAATCTCTCCATCCCTAGTCTCTTGCGTCGGATTTTCCCACTGCTCCTGCTTCTCTCCTGCTCGGCGGGGGCCTTCGCCGCCAGTTCCTCCCACGAGACACGACCCACCTTCCCTACCGCCTTGGAGGCTTATGGCGATGAAGGCGTGGAATCGCTCGGCCAAAAACTCCTCGGACGCATCAAGACCGATCCTTTCAACATCGTGGCATCGGTGATCTTCGTGCTGGCGATCATTCACACTTTTCTTGCCGCGAAGTTCCGCCAGATCTCGCATCATTTTGAGCACGACTACGAGCACCTTCAGCGCCACCGCCCATCCAATCCCGAGGAAACCAAGGCGTTCCTTCGTAAGATTGACCACAAAAAATTCTGGTCCGTTGTGTTCCATTTTCTTGGCGAGGTCGAAGCAGTTTTCGGCATCTGGTTGATTCCCCTAACCATCGCGATCATCGCCATGAAGGGCCTCGGAACGGCGGAGCATTACATCAATGGTGTGAACTTCACCGAGCCAATCTTCGTGGTTGTGATCATGGCCATCGCCAGTTCGAAACCCATTCTGTTCTTTGCCGAGGGAGCGCTCAAACGTTTGGCCGACATTGGCAAGGGCACACCCGCTGCGTGGTGGCTTTCCATCATGACGGCTGGTCCGCTCTTGGGATCCTTCATTACAGAGCCAGCTGCGATGACGATCTGTGCGCTCTTGCTTGTCTCGAAATTCTTCAAACTCCAACCCTCGATGCCCCTCCGCTACGCCACGATCGGTCTGCTCTTTGTTCATGTTTCGATCGGCGGCACGCTCACCCATTTTGCGGCACCGCCCGTCGTGATGGTTGCAGCCACTTGGAACTGGGACACTCTTTTCATGCTCCAACATTTCGGTTGGAAATCGGTTCTTTCCATCCTGATCGCCAACACAGCGGTCTTCTTCTATTTCCGCAAAGAGCTTTCCGAGCTTCGCCCCAGCGCCGGCTCCGAGTTGCAAGCCGAGGAAAAAATTCCGACCTCCATCATTATCTCCCACCTTCTGTTTATCGGACTGGTTGTTTACACCGCGCACTATGCGGCGCTGGTCGTGCTCGCGTTCATGTTCTTCCTCGCCTTTGTCGCTGCGACCGAGCGCAACCAGGATGTCATCAGCCTCCGCGGCCCCGTGCTTGTTGGCTTCTTCCTAGCAGGTCTTGTGATTCACGGGGGGTGCCAAAAGTGGTGGATCGAGCCGGTTCTAACCTCTTTGAATCCGGTCCAACTCATGCTCGGGGCCACCGTGCTTACGGCTTTCAATGACAACGCCGCGATCACTTACTTGGCCTCTCTGGTTCCAGGATTCACTGATCAGGCAAAACTCGCTGTCGTGGCCGGAGCCGTGGCGGGTGGCGGACTCACCGTCATCGCCAATGCCCCGAACCCCGCAGGCCAGTCGATCCTCCAATCCTACTTCGGAACGAACGGCGTGGATGCCTTAAAGCTCTTCCTCGGTGCGCTTTTCCCAACTGTCGTCTGCGTGATTCTGTTCCTGTTTTTGCCCTGACGCTTATTTCTTCTGCCACCTCTCGAGGGACTCCTCGTGAAGGTGGCGGCGTTTGAGCGAACGCGGGATAATCCCGTAGCGAGGACCGAATAGATACGCGGCCACAAAAACCAATCCGAGAACCAGCACGATAGCCGGGCCGGAGGGGATATTTGCCCAAAAGGAAACCAGCAAGCCGATGATCGAGCCGAGCGTTCCCAGGGCCGCGCCGCCCCAGAGCATGCTGTCGAACGAGTCGCTCAGCAGATAAATCGTGGCGGCGGGCAAAATCAAAAGGCCCAGCGAGAGCAAGACCCCGACCGCCTGCAGGGAGGAAACCATCGCCAGCACGATCAAAAGAATCAGCAGCCCGAGAAGCAAACCCACAGGCACTCCGAGCGCCTTGGCGACCGAGGATTCGAAGATGGCCAGGAGAAGCGAGCGCTGCAGCGCCACCAACGGCAACAACACCGCACAGGTGATGCCATACGAGGTCCAGAGGTCGCTGTCGCCGACTCCGAGGATGTTGCCGAAGAGGAAGTGGTCGAGGCTCACTTTGACGCCCGCGTATTTGATAATCGCGATGCCGAAGGCAAAGGCGATGATGTAGAGCGCGGCGATGGCCGTTTCCTCCTTGATACGCGAACTCCGGGAAATGAGATGTCCGCCGAGCGCGACAAAAGACGCCGCGAGCAGTCCCCCGAGCAACAACCCGGCAGGGGAGAGGCCGACCACAATCGCAGCCAGCGCCAGCCCCGGCAGAAGCGAGTGCGAGAGCGCATCGGCCATCAAGGCGAGGCGGCGCACCACCACAAATGCGCCAAGAAATCCATTGGTAAAACCCACAAGCACGCAGGCCAACAGGGCGCGTTGCATGAATTCGTATTGGAAAGGTTCGAGCAGCCAGTTCATGCGTGATCGTGGTGGTGATGAGCGTGACCGCTGAAAATGTGCATGCCGTAGGCGCGGTCGAGGTTTTGGGTGGTGAAGGCCTTAGCGGTCGGACCACACGCGACGAGTTCCCCGTTGATGAGGAGGATTTGGTCGAAAAGCGCCTCGACGCTTTTGAGGTCGTGGTGCGAGGCGATGACGAGCTTGCCCGCGTCCCGGAGCCGACGCATGGCGGCGGCGAACGCCTCGGTGGCATTGCGGTCGAGGCCGGTGAATGGCTCGTCGAGGAGATAAATTTCGGCGTGCTGCGCCCAAGCGCGGGCGAGGAAGGTCCGTTGCTGTTGACCTCCCGAGAGGGCGGAAATCTGGCGGTCGGCGAGATCTTCGAGGTCACAAACATGGAGCGCCTCCTCCACCGCCTCATGGTCTTTGGCACCAAAGCGGCCCCAGTTTCCCAGCGAGGGGTAACGACCCATTTCCACCAAGCCGCGCACGGTGATTGGGAAATCCCAGTCCACCGCTTCGCGCTGCGGCACATAGGCGATGGCGCGCGAGGGGTGCGCGCCAATCTCATGCCCCTCGAAGCGAATGTGGCCAGTCTCAAGCGGCAGCAGGCCGGCGATGGCTTTGAGAAGGGTTGTCTTGCCGGCGCCGTTGGGGCCGAGAAGCGCCACGCAGGAACCACAAGCCACCGAGGTGCTCAAGTGATGCACCGCCGGAATCCGGCTGTAACTCACGGTCACATCTTTGAGGACGAGTTGGTGATTCATTTCGTTGGAATCGTCAGCACATCTTCGACAACGCCCGTGCCCCAGAAGGTTTTTTCGACCAAAACCTCGCCACCTTTTTCCACCATCACTCGAAGTGCGGAGGGTCGAGTGCGGTCCACAAAATCCGCAAAAACAGCGATGTCCTCGGGTTCATTCGCACTCATCGAAAAAACCGCCTCGAAATTTTCTACCCCGCTCGCCGAGGAGGCCGTGGGTTGGTTTGCCACCATGGCTTGCAACCGAGCCGTGCCAGAGGATTTGAGAATCACCCGGTAGTCCGCCAAATCCTCGGCCACAGCAGCGGGCTTGGCGGGAATCGGCGCAGTGGTTTGGCGGGTCAATTGCCACACCGGCAGCGCGAGCAAAATCAGCGCACCAGCCACCAAAACGAGACGCAGAATGGGAGACCCGCGCATCGATTATTTCAAGGCCTCCACGATCGTCGTCACATTGTGCCGCATCATGCCTTCGTAGGTTCCTGTCTCGCCCGAACCCAGGCCGTCGGCATAAATCACCCCACCCGGCTTGGCACCGGTCTCAGCCGTGATCTGGCCGAGGACTTTGGGATTTTCGATGCTCTCGGCGAAGATGGCTTTCACGCCCCGCTCTTGAATGCGGCCGATGAGGTCGCGGACTTTCTGCGACGACGGTTGGTCGGAGGTCGAGATTCCCTGCACCGGCAAAATTTCGAACCCGTAATCCTTCGCGAAATATCCGAGCGCATCGTGCGAGGTGACGAGCACACGATTTTTCTTGGGGAGTTGGACGATTTGCAGCCGCACCCATTTGCCCAAATCCTCGAGCCTCGCCTCCAGCGCGGCGGCATTTTTTTCGTAGGTCCCCTGCCCCTCCGGATCTATCGCGATGAGGGCATCACGAATCTGGCGCGCGACGAGTTGGACATTCGAAACGCTCTGCCACCAGTGCGGATCGGATGTGCCGTGATGGTGGTGATCCTCCGAATGGTCATGCCCCTCGCACGCTCCCTCGATGGGTTCCACCACTTCGCCCCCGACAACCAGAACAACGCCGCTCCTTTTAAGACTTGGGCGGAGCCGATCCAAATACCCTTCGAACCCGAGACCGCTAGCGAGAAGAATCTGAGCATTTGAGATTGTTGTTAAGTCCCCCGGCGCGGGTTCGAAAATGTGAGGGTCCATTCCCGGCTTCACAATCTCGAGCACCGCCACCCTCTCCCCGCCGATGTCCCGCGCCAGATCAGCCATGACCGTGCTCAACGACGCCACGCGGATCGGCGCCGCTCCGCATGCCAAGGACACCCCGCCCAGCATCGCCATCAGGAAAAACAAGATTTTCACCGTAGCAAACTCGCCGCCCTCCATCATGCAAGTCAATTGCAAAAAACCGCGCAATGGGTTTGCATCTGACGGCGAACCATCACAGACTACGCGCTCAATTTTTCAAAAACTATGGCTGAATACGATATGATTGTGGTGGGCGGCGGGCCGGCTGGCTATGTCGCGGCAATTCGCGCAGGGCAACTCGGCAAAAAAGTGGCAGTGGTCGAAATGGACCGCGCCGGCGGCACTTGCTTGAACTGGGGCTGCATCCCCACCAAGTCGCTCCTCAAAAACGCCGAGGTCTATCAGACGATCAAGCACCACGCCGGCGACTTCGGCCTGAAGGTCGAAGGGCTCACCTACGAGTGGGACAAAGTCATCGGCCGCAGCCGCAAGGTCGCCGACCGCCTCGCGGGTGGCATCGAAATGCTCTTTAAGAAAAACAAGGTGGACTACCTCCGCGGCGAGGCCGAAATTCCTCAGGCGGGCACTGTCGTAGTCACCGGTAACGACGGCAAAAAAACCGAGCACACAGCCGCAAAGATCCTTATCGCCACGGGCGTCGTCAGCCGCGAGATGCCGGGCTTCCCCTACAACGGAAAAAGCGTCATCGGCAGCCGCCAAGCCATGGTTTTGGAGAAGCAGCCGAAGGAAATCATCATCATCGGCGCGGGAGCGATCGGCGTGGAGTTTGCCTATTTCTTCAACGCCTTTGGCACGAAAGTCACTATCGTCGAAATGATGCCGACCATCCTTCCCGTCGAGGACACCGAGGTCAGCCAAGCGCTCGAAAAATCCCTCGCCAAGCAGGGCATCAAAATCCTCACCGAAACCAAGGTGGACAAAGCCGAGACGACCAACAAAGGGGTTCGCCTCACCGTCAGCGGCAAGGCCAACGAAGTCCTCGAAGCCGACATCGCGCTCGTGGCCATCGGCGTTTCGCCCCTCATGCCGAAAGGCGTGAAGCTCGAGACCGACGCCAAGGGTTACCTCAAAACCGACGACCGCTACGAAACCAGCGTCAAAGGCATCTACGGCGCCGGCGACATCATTGGGCCACCCTGGCTCGCGCATGTCGCCAGTTACGAAGCCGTCCAGTGCGTCGAAGGAATGTTCGCCGGAGCCAAGCCCAAGAAGGTTTCCGTCTTCCCGGGCTGCACCTATTGCCAACCGCAAGTCGCCAGCGTCGGCCTCACCGAACGCGCCGCGAAGGAAAAAGGCCTCAAATTCAAGGTCGGCAAATTCCCGTTCATGGCCAGCGGCAAAGCCCAAGCCGTCGGCGAGAGCGATGGATTCGTCAAACTCCTCGTCGGTGAGAAGCATGGCGAAATCCTCGGCGCCCACATCATTGGGGCCGACGCCACCGAGATGATCGCCGAGCTCGGCCTCGCGATCACCATGGAGGCCACCTACGAGGAAATCATCGCGACGATCCACGCGCACCCCACGCTGAGCGAGGCCGTCCACGAAGCCGCCCACGCCAGCCAAGGCCACGCGATCCATTTCTAATTCGAATCCCTCAGGCGATTCTTTAAGAAACTAACAACGGCGATGCCGGATTCGCGCTTGCGTTCCGGCATCGCAATAGCAAACCTCCGAGCCATGCCTACACTTGCAATTGTTTTTGGTCTGATCCTGGAAGCCATGGGAATCGGAGCTTATTTCCTGAGCGGAGCTCAAAGCGTCACCGCGCTCATTCCTTCCTTTTTTGGATCCGTGATTCTGTTGTCCGGTGTCGTCGGACTCCTGATCCCAAAGGCTCGGATGCATGTCATGCACGTCGCCGCCCTCGTCGGGTTGTTGGGAACTCTCGGCGGTCTGGGAATGGGCCTACCCAAGATCAGCGGATTGATTGCTGGAACTCTTGAGAGGCCGACCGCTGTGATCATGCAAATCGCGATGGGCGTGGTGTGCCTCGTGTTTCTCGCCTTGTGCGTAAAGTCGTTTGTGGACGCGCGGATTTTGAAAAAATATAGCAAGTAGCCTCGTCAAGCTCGCGTTCCCCCCGCTCCCTTCTCCCTCACAGAATGACACACTTTCGCTCCATGGTGCTTAGGGTTTCGCAGAGCGGAGTAGCGCTTTATGCGAACCAAGCCTTCTGCCGATACGCCGGAAAGCCTCGCGAACAGATCGAAGGGTGCGCCTTGGGGGATTTGGCAAAAATCACCTCGGGCGAAGTCTCGGAATGTTTCACCCAAATCGGAGAGCATTTGCAGCCGAATGCGCTCGTCACGGATTCGGAGGGTCGGGTTTTCGAGGTCAAAACAGCGAGGGAACTCGGCGTGCTCGATATCGTTCTTGATGAAGTGACGCACGGCGAGGAATTGGAACAAATCCTTCGCAGCGCGAGCGGCACGCCGGTGGAAGATCTCGACGAAGAAGAGTTGCGCACGCTCCGGCATCCCGACCTTCGAAATGTCACGATTTGCCGGGCCCGCTTGCAGACCGATGCGAAAACCACAGGGGCGCTGACTCCATGGGACCAGCGGATTTTGACCAATGCCTTCATCGAGGAACTCTCCGAAGGTCTCATCGCCAAGGGTTGCACGATCATGCCGCCCTGCCCCGGGGGTGTGGCCGGGCTTTCCGGAGCACCTCGCCACTACGCAGATCACGCCCTGCGCGCGCTGGAAGCCGCTTTTGAACAAGTCTCCTGTGCGGCAAGACTGCAAAATTCTCTTTTTGCCGATGGCCGCGAAATGCCGCCACTCGGCTGGGCGATTGCCACCGGGGACGCCGTGATCGGGACCTTTGGGGGCTACCGCTCGATGAATTACTCGGCGGAAGGCCGCTGCGTGGATCTCGCCGAGCGCCTCTCCGCACTGGCCTTGCCGGGCGAGGTTTTGGTGACCGAAGACAGCATGGTGAGCCTTTTGCAAAACCTCCCCGAAGGCTGGTCTTCCGTCCGAACCACGCGCGAGGTCGACCCCGATCTGGGCCCTTACGCCTCGCACGCTGGAAATATCCAAGCCATCGACGGCTCGAATCAACGCGGCGTCTGGCTTTTTGGGCCCGGAGTCTCCGAAGACTGGCAGAAGGCCGTTTTTGTTTTCGACTATCTCTGGAGTTTCCAGTCGGGCTCCATGAAAGAGCCCGTGTCAGTCCTCCGGGCGATCCGCCTCGGAGGTGTCTCCCAGCATGTGCAACTCAGTCTGGATCGCGTGCCAGACCAAGGGTTCGTTCACCGCTTGGGAAAATACCGCCTCCTCTCGGTGATCGGCCATGGCGGCATGGGCCGCGTGTGGAGAGCCCACGACATTTACGGAAATATTGTGGCCATCAAAACGCTGAACGCGCCCCAAGCCACCTCGCCGGAATCCGTGAAGCGCTTTCGCCGCGAGGCCGAGGTGATGGGTCGCCTGCAGCACCGGAATATTTGCCGCATCTTCGAGATGAACGAGCACGAGGGCAGCCACTACATCGTGATGGAGTTTGTCGATGGCCTCTCGCTGGCGGACATCCTCTACTCCGGCGTGAAGTCCACCGATGGAAAGGAAGACCTCTCCTCGATCATCAAAGCCGCCCGAGCCGCAAGGGAATCCTCCAGCGACAAGCCCCAAGCAGCTCCGAAAGAGGAAAAACCGGGAGCCCACCGCCAGGAAACCATGCAACTGCCCGTGGAGCAGGCGGTGGCGATTTTCTTGAAGGTCTGCTCAGCCGTGGAATTCGCCCACACCCACGGCGTGCTCCACCGGGATTTGAAGCCTGGAAATATTCTCCTTCGTTCCGATGGCGAGCCCCTCGTGGCCGATTTCGGCCTTGCGAAGCTCAGCTCCGCCGAGGCGGAATCCTCCCTTTCCCTGAGCGGAAATGTTTTGGGAACGGTCGAAAATATGGCCCCCGAGCAGGCAGCCTCGAGCAAGTCCGTTGACGCCCGAGCGGATGTCTATTCGCTCGGCACAATTCTCTTCCAGATGGTCACCGGAAAACGCCACTTCGCCGCGACCGGGACGCTGTTGGTGGACATCCAAACCCTCCAGACCCACGAAACTCCCCGCCCCCGATCAATCAATCCCCAAGTCGATCCCGACCTCGAGCTCATCATTCTTAAATGCCTGAGGCAAAATCCCGCCGATCGCTATCGCGGCGTCGCGGCCCTGCTCGCGGATATGGACCGCTACCTTAAAGGCGAAACGATTTCTGCGCGTCCGGTCACCGCACTGGAGGTTTTCCGAAAACTAATTCAGCGCAACCGGGCCGCCAGCATCGTTGCCGCGAGCGCTTTGGCTTTGATCCTGATGATTGTGACGGGAGCCGTCTGGGGCCTCGCGAGTCAGTTGAAGATTTCTGAACATAATAAAAATCTCGCCCAGGAAAGACTCAACGAAATCGTGGAAAAAGAATCGCTCTACGAGCAGACCCTCGAAGGCAGAAAAATCGCCGAAATGAGCACTCAGGATCTTAAGGCCTTAATCCAGGAAAAAGAGGAAAGGGAAAAAGCCGTTGCGCGCGAATTGGAGGAAAAAAAGACCGCCCTCGCGGTGGCGAAGGCCCATGTGGAAGCAGAAAAAGCCCTCCGCAAAGAAGCTGAGGAGAAGGTGCGGGAATTAGAAAAATTGGAAGCCAGCCAGTCACCCCGCCCCCTCAACTCATCCACGCCGCCCATTGCGACCTCTACGCCACAGGCAACTCCCTCCAAACCTTTCATCAACCCGCTTGCGGTTCAGATGGAAATCGAAAAGATCGAAAACGGATTCAGAGAGGATTTCTCCAACTTCAACCTCCCACGCTTCGAGTCCACCCCGGCTGAGGCCCTCGAGCTTTTGGACAAGCGAATCGACGAAACTGCCTCTGTCCTTTTGAAAGCACCTCAATCGGTCCGGGGATGGATGCTCATGGGCTTCCTGCATCTTGCCGGGCTGGAATTCAAAGCCGCTGAGCGGAGTTTTGAAAAAGCCATGGCCAACTCGTCTGCTTTAGTTGCCGGTGGACAGCGAGTAGACCGCCAGCAACCAAGTTATCGCCCTATCCACTCCGGGCCGGTTCCATTTTCACCCTTATCGCATGCCGAGTCTGCCCTGAGCTTGCGGGATTTTGCCCGTGATAATTCCAGCAGGAGACTGGTTTTTGGGAAAAATGCTCTCGATCCTCATCCCCTTCGGAAGATTCCGCATGAACTCTCGTTCACAGCCTCCGATTCCATCGCGTTTTTCACCTCAAAGCCCCAGATGTCGAAAATCTTGTCTCCTCCGATGAATCGCAAACCATCGAACAACGAGATTGCCCTCCAACTTTTGCTGGATAACAACCTCACCTCCGCCCCGATCGTCCAATCCGGAATCGGCCCGAATGAACTCGATGTCACCCTGGAGGGAAACGCCAAAAACCTCTCATCGATCTCGAGCCAAACCAAATCCCTCACCCTTCGAAACGCCCAGAAAATTGACACCCAAAACCTCCTGAATTTCTCCAAACTTACACGGCTCGACCTGAATGGATCCGACATCACGGATCCCCCGCCCCTGCCTCGCACGACCTCCAAACTTTCTCAGCTCGGCTTAGCTAATACCAAGATCGAATCCATAAAATTCGCCGCCGGGCTCACCAACCTAACCCGCATGGACATTTCCAACACAGCCGTCACCGACCTGACTCCCCTCGCCAATTGCAAATCCCTTCAAACCCTAGAGGCCGGGGGATGCCGTTTGGAAAATCTGCATGTGCTTAAAGGATTGCGCTTGCAAAATCTCACCATTTCCCCGGAATTGCTCAAAAACCCACAAGATTTGGCCGCTATCAAGTCCATCCCCATTCCCTCGATCCGAACCCCCGATGAACCGGCCGACCAATCCGCCGTAGAATTTTTCCGCAAACATTTGCCAGTAAGCCAGAATTGAAATGAGAGAAAAATTTTCGAAAAAACTTCTCAAGTCCCCAAAATTCCTGCCGACTCTCTCCTTATGGGATTAGCACTATCAGGATTGGCCTCGGGTTTCGATTGGAAATCCATTGTCGACCAACTCATCGAAGTTAGCCGTGCTCCGCAGAACCGGATGCGCACTGAGAAATCGCAACTCTCGGCAAAGAATACCGCTCTCAATGACATCAAGGGTCTCGTTTCCTCCTTCAAGTCCAGCCTGACGTCGCTCAACTCCGCAGAAGGTTTTCAAAAAAAATCCGCCGCTTTTGCCAATTCCACCACCACTTGGTCGGCTACTGCAGATACCGATGCCCCCTCGGGAACCTATGAGTTTGATTTTGTTTCCAAAGCGACGGCCTCCAAATTAACTGGTGCGGCAGGCATTGCTACTCAACTCACCTCAGTAACCACCTTGGCCAATCTTCCTGTCGGAAGGACAATTACAGCCGGAACTTTCACGGTAGATGGGGCTCAAATCACGATAGCCACATCGGATACATTGGACGATGTCATGGCTGAAATCACAGCCCAGACGGGCGGAAGCATTACCGCCTCCTATAACGCCGCCACGGATCAAATCGATCTGGTCAAAGGAGCCGGCTCCATTTCTTTGGGGGCCTCCAACGACACAAGCAATTTTCTGCAAGCCATGAGGCTCTCAAGCGGAACCACTCCGGTTGCAAGCTCGACAACCCTTTCCTCTCCAAGATTAAGCGGATCGATTGACTCAGCCAATCTCTCGGGCTGGGCTGGAAGCAGCGTTCAGGATTCCATTACAATAAACGGCACCGCAATTGATTACAATTCCGCGACAGACAGTCTTCAGTCGCTGATCAACAGAATCAACAGCTCTACGGCCGGAGTCACCGCCACCTACGATGTTTCCGCCGGAAAATTTCTTCTAACGAACAAAAGCACCGGGAATGTAGGAATTACAGTTCAAGATGGAATGGGAGGCGGGGGGTTGGCCGCTGCCATGGGGCTCACTACGGGAACTCTCGCCTTCGGCGAAGATGCGAAATTTACGGTTAACGGAGGCGGCGAAATCACCAGTCGAAGCAATACTCTGGATGAATCAGCTCATGGCATCACCGGATTAAGCGTTACCGCCAATAGCATTGGAACAGAAACTGTCACTGTATCCGGCGACGCCGCCTCCACGAAAGCCGCACTGAATACCTTCATCGAAAAATACAACGCCGTTCAGAACGCGATCGATAAATATACGAAAGTCACTGTGGACGGAACCAAGGTCACCTCTTCGGTGCTTTCAGGTAGCCGCGAATTAGCGTCGATCTCTCGTGAACTCCGTCGGATGCTTTACGCAACCGGAAAAGACCAGAATGGGGCGGAGTTGAGCGGCACGGTTAAACGACTCTCCGATCTCGGAGTCAACTTCGCGGGAATCGAAAACACGATCTCGATCACCAATTCCGCCCTACTCGACACCCGATTGGCCTCCAATACAGACGATTTGGTTGATTATTTCACGACGGACAACGAGGGACTTGTCGACCGCTTGGACGCGATGATGGACCGCCTCGTCAACGACTCCAGCACGACCCCCGGCACTTTCAAGGTCCAAACCGACAGCATCTCCAGCCAAAACAAAAGCCTCGACAAGCAGATCGCCGAGTTCGAGCGCCGCCTGGATTCCCAACGCTCCCTCTTGGAATCCTCCTTCATCGCCATGGAAAGAGCGCAATCCAACTTCCAGCAACAGTCGTCCTACCTTGCCAAAACCTTCAGCGGAAATTCCAAATAATTTTTCCCTAAAGCCACGCGATTTTTTTACGATTAAAGAACTATAGAATGTGAATAAGTTTCCCAGACATCAGAAACCACTAACCAACTAGTAAAATACCATGAACAACATACAACCTATCGCGCCACCAACCTCACCCGTTTGGCCGGAGGTGAATGCGGTCACTGCCAAAAGCACAATGTCCGCACCTCAGGTCGGAGCCAGTGAGGTTCCAATCCGTGAGTCGGTGATCTCCACCGGTAAAACGGACCTACCACCCAAGAAGACGCTTTCCGATACCTTGGAAGCGCCCCATCGGGAAATGGTCCGTGAGTGGTCATCCACACAACAAGATGCCCGCGCCGGAGAAGTCCAAAAAGGACTTGAATGGAATTCCGATCCAGACTATCCACAGCTTAATGTGCTTAATGGAATCGCAACGCTGTTTGTCAATTCAGCGCTCACGGACGGCACCATTTCCTAATCTGTTTTGAAACCGAACAGCAAACTCAATATCTATCGCAAGACCGCAACCACAACCGCGTCCCCTGGCGAATTGGTATTGATGCTATACGATGGTGCCCTGCGCTTTATGGCGGCTGCTGAACTCGGTTTTCAAGAGGAACACTTTGCGCGCAGGAATGAGCAGATTCATAATAATATCCTGCGCGCCCAAGCTATCATCACGGAACTTCAAGCAACCTTGAACATGGAAAAAGGCGGGGCGTTTTCTGAAAATCTCTACCGCCTTTATGATTTCATGCAGACGCACCTGACCGAGGCGAATAGGGAAAAGAGCCCCGAAAAAATCAAGGTCGTGGCCGTGTTCATGCAAGACATCCGTGATGCCTGGTCGCAAATGCTGCTCCAGCAATCTGCCGCTCAGGCAACCGAAGCCGGGATCTCCCATGGCCTCGGTGCCCAATGCTGATTCGCAAGCCGGCACCACCTGCTCCTCCCTCGGATGAGCAGAGGTTGAACACCCTCCTCACCGCTTTCGAGGAGAACCTTCGCCGGGAGATTTTCTTTATCCGAAACAAAGAGGCAGACAACCTCTTGGAACTCCTCCCCGCCCAAGGAGACTTGATTGTCGCCATCTCGGAAATTGTGGAACGCATCGAGCTTCCTGAGCTACGGGCGACAGCCCTTCGCAAGCGCCTCGCTGCCGCCGATGCTCTTCGCGAAGCGAATCGAGCGGAAGCCGACCGAGTCACCGAAGAAATGCGCTCTGAGTTGGAGGAAATGAATCTTGCCCGTCAGCGAATCCGCCAGGCTCGGCACATTTCAAAATCGATCTACAGCGAACCGCCCGCCTCGCGGTTGAATGGCTTCGCGTAGGCTCCGAAACGGCACTCAGCAGAATTGCCGCCAGAAAAACACGGCCGATAGAGCCAAGCCGATCCCGGCGATCAGAAGACGCACTTGGGCTTGGGAAATTTTTTGGGTAAGCGCCGCCCCTCCGTAGTAGCCAATCGTCGATCCAATCATCATCACGATCGCTTCAGGCCACTGGACTAGGCCGGCCCAGACAAAATAGACAGCCGCCACCACATTGATCAGACCGCCCAGAACGGTCTTGATGGCATTCATCTCATGGATGTTTTTGAGTCCAATGAGCGCAAAGCTCGCCAGCATCAGAATTCCAATTCCCGCGCCAAAATAGCCCCCGTAAACCGCCACGGCAAACTGGGCCGCCGCGGCTGTGAATCTTTTTGCGGAATGGGTGGTCATCTCCAAGGCATCGAAACCCGCGAGGCGACTCAGAACATTTCCGAGGAGAAACAACACCGTCGCAAAAAGGATGAGAAAGGGAACCAAGTCGTTAAAAAACTTCTCGCTCGTGACGGTGAGAAGCCAGGCGCCAAACAACCCACCGACGATGCTGACGGGCCCAAAGAGCTTCATCCACGGTTTGGCGGCGGGGAGGTTTTGGCGGTAGCCATAAACCGAACCAAAAATTCCCACCGTGAGAGCCACCGTGCTCGTGGCATTGGCTTGAATCGCCGGCATCCCGAAGGCGATCAAGAGGGGGAATGTAATGATCGTGCCACCGCCAGCGATGGCGTTCATGGCCCCAGCCAAACAAGCCCCGACGGCCAGGGCAGCGATTTCAAGCAGCGGGAGGGATTCCCCCACTCAGGAGCCGTAGCTTTTGGTGAAACGCTTTCGGGACTCGGACTCTTGATCGACGGAGGCGGACTCGACCTTGGGCTCCACTTCCGGCTTGGAGAGGGGCTGCGGGGCATCGTGGGCCTCGGGCGCGGATTTGGAGATTTGCACAAAGGCGAGCCGGAGATCGGAAAGCACACTGTTGAGAACCTGCGTTTCCTCTTGGCTCAAATTCCCGCGCGTTTTCTCCTGCAGCATTTCGATTTGATCGATGAACATTCTCGCGTAAGGCAAGTTCGGCTCGAGCTTTTGACCATCGGGCCCGGGAAGTTGACCAAGGAACATGGCGGTTTGCTGGGCCTGCATCATGACCAGTTCGATGAACCTCTGGGCCATCTCGCCGGAGTGGGTGGATTGTTGGACTTCTGGCATGGTGTTTTGTCTCAGTTGGCTGCGGGTTTGGGATCCTTGTCTGGAGGCGGCATGACGGCGGCCTCCACGCTGGAATCGGTATGAAAATACTTTGCGGCGACGCGGCGGGTATCGTCGAGGGTGATTTTTTCGATCTGCTCCTTGCGGCTTTTGTGAGCCTCGTAGCCGAGCCCCATCAATTCATCGGCCGCCACGACTCCCGCAAGAGCGCTGTTGCTTTGATTGCGGATGACTTCCGCGCCAATCATCTTGGCACGCGCGCGCTCGAGTTCCTCGGCGGTGAGTCCAGACTTGGCGAGATCAGCGATCTCGGAGCGCATTTCCAAAGTCACGGCGTCGAGCTTTTTGGGATCCGTGCCGAGGTAGAAAAGAAAGGCCCCGGGCGCGAGTCCGTTGAACTGAGCCGCTCCAACAAAGTAGGCCAAGCCCATTTGCTCGCGGATACGGTTGAAAAAACGGGAGCCTAGATCGCTGGAAGCCTCGCTGATGACTTCGAGCGCGATGCGGTTGGGATCGTCCACCGAAGCGCCTTGATAACCGATCATCAGGACCGCTTGTTTTTTGTCGAGATAGGCGGAGGCGGGAGGAATGCCTGCAGGCACAGCCGGCCGATCGACATTTTCAAACGCCAACTTCCCCTCGGGCATTTCGGAAAAATATTTTTCAAAAAGTGCCTTCACTTCCTCAGCCTTCACATCGCCGAAGACGGAAATGACGCCGTTGCGTGCGCACGCGTAGGTATTGTGGAATTCACGCAATTGCTCGGGCTTGATCCCCGCCACAGAGTCGGAGGATCCCAGATTGCGGAGACCGTAGGGGTGGGAGCCAAAGAGGTTTTCGCGCAGGAGATTTCTGGCGACTGAGGTGACCTGCTCCTCATCAGCCTTGATCCCGGCAATCTGAGAGCGTCTTTCCAATTCCACCTCCCTCTCGGGGAAGGTCGGGTGAAGCAAGATGTCGGAGAGGATTTCGACAGCGAGGGCCAAGTCGGGAGCCATGACATCCAGCCCCACGCTGAAAGAATTGTTCGCGCTGTCAGAGCCGATGCCACCACCCACTCCTTCGATTTGGTCGGCGATTTGCTCGGCGGTTCGATTTTTCGTTCCCTTCAAAAGGGCGCGAGAATAGAGCCGCGTGATTCCATTCGTGGATCGATTCTCCGCCAGCAACCCTCCGCGAAAGACGGCATTCATCGACACCAACGGGAGCCGCGAATCCTCCCGCACGAGGAGGCGAAGACCGTTCTTCAGAGTGAATTTCTGAATCTCGCCGGATTGGGAGGCCGTGGACTCCGAGGATTTGGATGCCATCGAGCCGACGGGATTGAGCGAGGAAATATTGATCGATTCCGAGCCGAGGTATTTTTTGGCGACGCGCTGGACATCCTCCGCAGTGACCTTTGCGATCTGGTCGAGGTAGTGCTTTGTGAAATTCAGGTTTCTCGCGAGCATCCAATTCGATCCGAGGTCGGAGGCTTTGCCTCGCATGGTGGTGAGACCTTGAAGCTGACCTGCGAGGAGCGAGCGACGGGCGCGGTCCAACTCGGCTTCGGTGACGCCATTTTTCTTCAAGTCCTCGAGAACGACGAGGGATTCGTGCTCGGCCTCCTCGCGCTTGGCGGGATCGCTCACCGCCTGCATCACGAAAATCCCCTCAGTTTGCAGAGAAAACATACCGCCACCGGCTTGGTGAACGATTTCCTTCCGTTCGCGGAGTTCGCGGTTCAGGCGGGAACTCGCGCCCGAGCCGAGGATTTCGCCGAGGATTTCGAGGGCTGGCGTGTCGGGATGCGTCACACCGGGAATCCGCCAGGCGAGAGAAAGACGCGAAAGCTCAGTGGGAAATTCCTCGTGGATTTCACGGCGGCCGAGTTGGGGCGGTTCGGAGGCCACATAAACGGGCTCGAGGGCTTTGCGTGGCGAGGTTTTGAACATCTCACCCAGGTCGTTCCGGATTTTTTTCGCATCCACATCTCCCACGACGACGAAGGTCAGGTTGTTCGGGACATAGCGGGTCTTGTAGTAGCGCAGCACATCGTCGCGGGTGAGCTTGTTGTAGACATCCAGATAACCGATGACGGGATGGCGGAATGGGCTTTCGGAAAAAACGGTGCGGAGCATGAGCTCGGAGGACTGGCGACCGGGATCGTCAAATCCCATGGCAAATTCGCGACGGATGACTTCCTGCTCCTTCACATACTCGTCCTCGGGGAGCGTGGCGTTTTGCATCACATCGGCGAGGATTTCAACGGCCTCCGGGGCGCCGTTCGAGGGAATATCGATCCAATAAACGGTGCGGTCGAAGGAGGTGTAGGCATTGATGTAGCCGCCGAGCTTTTGGACTTGGTTGGCGATCGCACCGGGCGGCCGCTTTTCGGTGCCCTTGAAAAGCATGTGCTCGAGAATGTGCGACATCCCAGCTCCCATCCAATCGGCTTCGTGGATACTCCCCGTGCCGCACCAGGCTTGAACGCTGGCCACCGGCGCGCTCCGATCCTCCTCGACGATCAGAGTCAGGCCGTTTTCGTAGGTAAAAACTTCGGCTCGGGATTCGGGTAATACAGGAACCTTGGCGGGTTCGGCAGAGGATTGGGATGTCATGAGACTGGTTATCGCGGCAGCAAGCAGTGTGGTTCGAAAAATCATAATCCGGTAAAGACCGCCGACTCGGAATCGGCGTTCAATGTTTCCCCCTCCGGGCGGAAGGGAGAAACGAAAACCTCGGAGAAATCAAAGACATCGCGGAAACTCTCGATCGTGTCCTCGTCCGTCTTGCCGAAAACCTCGGCGTTTACGAGGTTGAAAACCATATTTCCGACATCCTCGCTGGCGCGAAGTCCCCAGTAATTCAGGACCATGAGGGACATCGGCCCGAATTCATCGAGGGCATGGAGTCGAAACCCATCGAGCAACTCCTCGGCGCCGACATGGGAGCTGGTGTCTTTGCGGGTTTTCTTGCGGCGCTTCATTGTCCCCTCGAGAGAATCGCGCAAAAACGCGTAGGCCTCTTGGTTGTAGCGCTTGTCCTGACGGCAGATTTTTTCGACGGCTTGTTGGAATCCAGTTTCTTGCATTGCTATTTTTGACCGATCCCGGTCGCCGGGGGCTGCAAGCCGCGGGTTTCCCTCCAATGTTTCACTCCCAGTCCGAGGACCAGAAGGAAAAGGAAACCCGCCACCACAGCCTGTTCGCGACGAGTCAGGTCGAACATGCGGGCCAAGATAAATCGAATCGCGGAGGGCGCAAGGCGAGTTGCGGGGAAAAGTTCATGCGCAGCGACGGGTGGTTATTTCGCCGAGCGGAGAAATTCCGCCATGTGCGCAGGATTGCCGTCAGTATCACGCACCTTCGTTAAAAAATCCGGCAGCGAGACTTGGTGCTTGGCCAAAAAAGCCCGGTCGCCGGCGCAGCCATACATGATGTCGGGGCAAAGGCAGCCATGAAGGAAGCACTCGGCTTTCCGAATCACGCGAGGCAGCCAAGCGATGCCATCAAACTCATCGGTTTTCGGAGGCAATTCGCATTCGCCGACCGTGCGGGAAGGAGGCACGCTATGCTGCACCTCTCGGAAATAACCGGCACGGATATCGCAAAGTGCGAGGAAGGTTTTCAAATCGGGTTCGCCATAGTGCGAGAAGTCATCCACACAGTCGAAAAGGAATTGGGTGCTGATGCCGATCGTTTTCAAAAATTCCGCGTCATCGGGATTGGCGATTCCATCGGGCGTTTGACGACCAGCTTCGTAGGCGGAGCGGGCGTCGTGATGTATACGGGTGAGGTTTTGGGTTTCGTCTGTTGTCATAAATCGGTTGGTGAAAAATCGCCCTGCTGGAGAAACCGCACACGGCGGTCGGCACGGGGCAAAAGGATGGTGACGGTGAGTCCGCGGCCGGGAGCGCTCTCGAGGATCACCTCACCGCCATGGGCACGCACGATGCGGCGGACGATGAGAAGGCCGAGTCCGTTGCCGTCGGATTTTGTGGTGAAGTAGGGCTCGAAGATTCGCGTGATATTCTCGGGCGCGATGCCTCCACCGGTATCGGCAAAAACGATCTTCACATTTTCGGTGTCCTGCGAAGTTTCGATATGAAGGATGCCGCCGGATTTCATGGCCTGAAAAGCGTTCCTGCAAATGTTGTAGAACGCCTGCTTGAACTGATCGCGGTCGAGCTGCAGCAAAGGCAGGGAATGGCTCAGGCGCTTTTCCAGAAGGATGTCTCGCTCCTGGATTTCAGCTCCGAGAAATTGCAGAGCCTCATTGACCACAGCATTGATGTCCGAAGCTTGAAGTTCGAGGGCCTGCGGACGGATTGCGCGAAGGAATTGGGTGATGATGTTGTCGAGTCGAGCGACTTCGCTGCGGGCGACATTCACCGATTCATCCAGAGCAGCGCGGGTCTTGGGGGGGAGTTTCTTTAAATTCCGCTGCATGAGTTGCAGGTGAATATTGAGAGAGTTGAGAGGATTCCCGATCTCGTGAGCGACCCCTGCAGCCAGCATGTTGAGAGCGGAGAAACGCTCCACCTCAATCGTCTCCTCGGTCTCTCGCCTGGACTCGGTGATATCCCGCAGAATGATGGCCCGAGCCACCGCCTCGCGGTTCTCCGCATTTTTTTCGTCGGACATCAAAGGAACGACATAGAAATTCAAAATTCGATTCTCAGGATAAAAAACCTCCAAGTCGCGGCTCACCGAACCACTGCCAGCGCCGCCCAAGGCGCCCCAATCAATCCCTCGCACGACCTCAGCCAGTGGCTTGCCAACGCTGGCATCGGACTCGATCCCGAAAAAACCACACGCGGCGCGATTCAGGTAGAGGATGCGTCCCTCGGGATTGGTGACGATGACGCCCTCGAGGATGGCATTGAAGATGGTTTCCAAGAACCCCTTCTCTCTCGCGATTTCGACGAGGTAGTTTTGCACCTCGCCGGGCTGCACCAGAGGGAGGCGCTCGATCAGTTTGTCCAGAAATCCCCGCTTCATTGGGAACCTTTCCTCCACTGAACCGCCTGCTCGCGGATGCCGAATCGTGCAAAGCCGCGGGCGCCGGGTCGTCCATTGCCAGAACTCCCCCACCCTCCAAAGGGAAGTGTGGATGGCGAAAAAGTGGTGGGGAGATTTTGGTAGAGATTACCGACTGACAGGCTCGAGCCGATTCGTTGAAAGCGGTCTGGGTCGGCAGTGAAGACACTCGCTGTGAGACCGAACTTCCAAGCTTCATGCCGCGAGATGGCTTCATCCTCCGTCGAATAAATTTCCACCACAAGAATGGGAGCGAAGATTTCTTGCTGCGCCAGCGGAGAGCGGTCGAGTGCCGAAGATTGCGACGCCACGATGATAGCGGGAAGAACCCAATAGCCGTGTTGGTCGCAGGAGTTTTTCTCAAGAATTCCCCCGGGAAGAATCCAATCTCCGATGTCGAGCGAGGTGAGTTTTTCGTAGCGCTCGTGCGCCGCGAGGCTAATCAAAGGCCCGAGCATCGTGGTGTCCTCCAAAACATCAGCCGGGCTGTATCGAGCCACCGAGGTCAGCAATTTTTCCAGAAAAGGCCCGGCGATTTTTTTATCCACCAAAACGCGCGAGGTCGCATTGCACCGCTGGCCGGCGGTGAGACACATCCCGTCGGCAACGGCCTCGGCGGCGAGCGCGATGTCGGCATCGCCACAAATAATCGCTGAGTTTTTTCCACCCAGTTCGAGAGCGAGGCATTTGGAATAATCTTGGGCGAGCATTTCAGACAAGGCCCGCCCCACCGGCACGGAACCTGTGAAGCACACCGCCCGCACGGCAGGATGGGCGCAGAGCGATTTTCCAGTCTCGCCCCAGCCTGGCACCACCTCAAAAACCCCGGCTGGCAATCCGGTCTGCATGGCTTGTGCATAGGCGAGGCCTGTGTTCACCGCCATCGGTGAGGGTTTGAAAAGCACGGTGTTCCCCGCGAGCAAATAGGCGACGGTCGCCCCATGGCCCAGGTGGATGGGGAAATTGTAGGGAGCGATCACCGCCGCCGGGCCAAGCGGATGGCGGCGGACCAAAGAGGGATGGGGTCCATCGTCGATCATCGTGTCGCGCAAATACCGATCGCCATCCGCAAAGGTCAGGTCGAATTTTGAAATCACCGCGCCCATTTCGAGTCGCGCCTCGCGTAGCGGCTTTCCGGTCTCACGAGAAATCAATACGGCCAGTTGCTCGGAGCGGTCCTGAAGGGCCACGCGACATTTTTCCAAAGCCTCGCGGCGTTTCTCCAGTGTCAGCCCCGCCCATCCTTGAAAGGCGGCGACGGATTTTCTTACGGATTTATCCACATCGCCCGAGCGGGCCTCTGGAAAACCAAAGGAGAGATCGCCCGGTGAGGCGTTTTGCCAGATGGATGGCTCGGCGTTCATGAGGAAATTTTCGCCCCGCCGATGAGAAACCTCAATGCGATTCCTTGTCAGATGAAACCCCTGGGAAAACTCCAAAAAAAATCGGCTCTTCGTGAGCCGAATGTGAGGGGGGTTGCGGGGAGAGGATTTGAACCTCTGACCTTCAGGTTATGAGCCTGACGAGCTACCGGGCTGCTCCACCCCGCGATCTATGAATGCAAACTAGACGGCGCGGAGTGATTGGCAAGGGGTAATTTTGTTTAATTGAAAAATTGAATCGGATCGGGCGGCACGGCTTCCAGGGCGGGGGCTTCGAATGGTGCGGGACTGGGGTCCACCGGTTCGGCGCGACGAACCTCGACCTCCGTGGGAAAAGGCTGTGAGCCGTCCACGGCTTCGGCTGCGGGTGGCGGAACATTTACAGGGATCGCCTTGGCGACGGGAATGCTGTCGTCGTTGTCGCTCCCCTCACCGGGCCTCACGGAGCGGTAGATATCATTGTAACCCGTCAAAGCCGGCGAGATGACGGCGACGGGTCGAATCTTGCTGAGATCAATAGCAGAAGCGGCGCGGGGCCAGTCTTCCTGCTCAAATTCTCTGGTGTAGGAGCGAATGCCGCCTCCATGAATGTCGCAGGAAATTTTTGGGATTTGGTCCTCGGAGGCGAGTTCCTGATAAACACTGAGGGTTTGGGTGGAATCCGATTCGCTCGTCGAGGCTGGAACGGGATTTGAGGAGGATTTGGGTTGGCAGCGTGGAGTCGCGAGGAGACCGGAGGCGCGGCAGACCTCGACCTTTTGCAGGCCTCGAGGTTGCTCGATCGCAGAAGGAGGAAAGGATTTCAAAGTGGCGGCCATGATTTTTGACCAAATCGGCAGGGCCAAATCTTTGCCGAAGGCGCCGCGATAAATTTTCATGGGCTTGTCGAAACCAACCCACACGCCGCAGGTGACGCGGTTCGTGTAGCCGATAAAATAGGTGTCGGTGAATCCGTAGGCAGTGCCGGATTTTCCAGCGACGGGAATCGATGGCAGGCCGAACTGCGAGAAGGCGGCGGCGCCTTGGCCTTTCTCCATGTATTCGGAAAGGATCGAGTGGACTTGGTAGGTGGCTGTCGGGGAGAGGGCGCTGTAGCGCTTGCGCGGCGCGCTGAAGATCGATTGGCCGTCGGAATCTTTGATATTTTGGATGATGTGGAGACTCGCGGGGCGCTGGCCGGTGTTTGGAAAAATCGTGTAGCCGAGGACGAGTTCGTCGAGGGAGAACTCGCTACTGCCGAGGAAGGAGTTCGAGTAGTCGCGGAGCGGCGAGGTGAATCCGGCAGCGGTGGCGGTTTCGATTACTTTGTCCAAGCCGATTTTCATTCCGAGTCGGACGGTGGCGGCGTTTTTGCCTTTGAGGAGAGCCTCGCGCGTGGGGATGGATCCCTCATATTCGTTCTCGGCGGTTTCGACTCCCCACTCGCCGAGGATTCCTGTCTCGCCTCCGACCATGACATATCGGTTATCGATGCAGGCGTCTTGGACGAGTTCGCCGGGGAATACGCCAGCGGCGTAAGCGGCGGTGTAAACAAAGGGAGTGAATGCCGTGCCGGCGGCGCGGGTTCCTTGCACGGCGCGGTTGTATTCGCTGTGGCGGAAATCGCGACCCCCGACGAGGGCGAGGATGCCGCCGGTGGCGTTGTCAGCGGCGATCGTCGCGCTTTGGAGGTATTTCGGCTCGGGCATTTTCACCGACATTTTTCCACGGTTGATGTCTTCCTCCAGCTTCGCCGTGGTAGCGCGGTATTCGGCAAAGGTGGGGTGGTTGTAGCCAGGGCGGGATTCCACCTCTAAAAGAATGTCCTGCGTGGCCTTTTCAGCGGCACGCTGGAGGTCGATGTCGAGTGTGGTGTCGATGCGGTAGCCCCCATTCATCGCCCGCTCGAAACCGAGAGCCTTGATGACCTGCTGGCGGATGAGTTCTTGAGCGTAGCCGGTCTTGAAGGGGTTCGTGCGCTTCACGACGCCTAGCGCGGACTCAGTCTCCTCAGCGAATTCCTTCCGGC
Organism: Terrimicrobiaceae bacterium; assembly: GCA_044375555.1. Taxonomy (GTDB): domain Bacteria; phylum Verrucomicrobiota; class Verrucomicrobiia; order Chthoniobacterales; family Terrimicrobiaceae; genus UBA967. The sequence continues at coordinate 130,693 of JBILML010000001.1, read as the reverse complement.
TGATGAATCCGAGCTCGCGCATTTTTTGAAGGACAATATCGCGTGAGGATTTTGATCCCTCGGGGTTGTTGAATGGCGAGAGGGCGTTCGGGCTTTTTAAAAGTCCAGCCAGAGTCGCACACTGACCGATTGAGAGATCGATGGCATTTTTCCCAAAATACCCCTGCGCGGCAGCCTCGGCGCCGTAAAAACCGCTGCCGAAGTAAACGCGATTGAGATAGGCCCCCATGATTTCCCGCTTCGAGAAATTCCTCTCGATGCGCCAGGCGAGATACAATTCGATGAGTTTGCGCTCGTAGGTGCGCTCGCGGAGTTCGAAAGAATTTCGGGCCAGTTGCTGGGTGACGGTGCTCGCTCCCTGGGCAATGCGGCCTTGGAGGTAGTTCGTGATCGCCGCTCGAAAGATGCCCATGTAGTCGACGCCCGTGTGGGAATAAAACCGATTGTCTTCGGCGGAAATGACAGCGTCCACGAGAGCTTGCGGGAGACGCTCGTAGGTCACCGGTTGCCGATTTTGGATAAAAATCTTCCCAAATTCCCGGCCCTCGCGGTCGTAGAGCACGGAGGCGGCTTCCATTTCTGTGACCTGCTTGAGATCGAACTCCTCCGCGCGGTCTTTGTATTGGCTCGTTAAGATTCCGAAAACCACCCAAGCGGCGAAAGCTCCGATCGCCAGCACGGCGACAGGCATCCATACGATTTTGCGGGTGTAGAGCGGCACGCTGCGCTCAGGCTTCGCTTTTTCCCAACTGTAGAGGTCTTTACTGATGGCAGGACTTTTCCACTTCAAATCCCCAAGATCAAGACTGGGGATTTTGGCAAATCACCTGAGAGTTCTCCATCGACGGCGGGTTATTCCGTCGGGGGATTTTGCGCCGGAGACTCCGGAGGACTGGCCGGTTGCGGATTGGCAAGATTGCGGGCAAATGAGGCGGCCAAGCGGAGTTTTCCGAGATTCTGCTTGGTGAGCGAGGTCTGCGGATTCTTGATTGCCTCGAGGTTCTGAGCCTTGATTTCCTCGTAGATTTCCCCTCGGTAGATCGGGATGCTTTTCGGGGCATCAATGCCGATACGGACCACTTCGCCATCCACGCGCTTGATCAACAGAACAATGTTGTCCCCGATCTGGATGGTTTCGCCAATTTTTCGTGAAAGCGTAAGCATGGTTCGGTCAGTGGCTCACGGTTTCGTCGATCAGCACATGCTGCGTCGAGTAGTCTTGGTAATTCACCAAGACCACCTGCTTGCCGATGCGTGTGCGACGGTTGATCAAAATCGGAGCGGCCAGGTTGAGCGTCACCTTTTGCGGCTCGAACGACTTGATGGTCGCGACATTCAGGATCAATGGATTCGAATCCTCACCCCGCAACTCCAAAGTCGCGGCATCCTCATCGCCGATATTGAGTTTGTAATTTTGGACAAAATTGACCGGTTCAAGCGCCGGAATCTGGATTTCATCTCCATTGTAGGAACGCAAGACAACAAATGGCAGCGTATCCGGATCAACGATCAACTCGAAGTTTTTAAACTCCGAAAGCCCGATGAGACCCTCGGGCATAAAAAATTTATTGTTCGTGTCATTCGGAATAAATTCCTGCTGACCCGAAATGGCGGCTTCAACGAGCATCGGGCGTTTTTAGATGAAATCAGCGAACATAGTCGAGCAGAGAATTTCGCTGAATCATCGCTCCACTCTGAATTGCCGCCTGGTATGCCATCTGAGAACGATTCAGCCGAACCGTAGCCTCGGCAAAATCCACATCGGCATCCTTGGAAATCAATTGCTCCGTGGCCTCATAGCGGACCTCGAGATCGCGCATCGCGGTTTCAAGGCGGTATTGGATGGTGCCTTGGCGGGAGAGTGCCGAGAGAACGGTGTCTTCCATGTGCTGGAGACCACCGATACGCTGGAAAGTCGAGGCTGATGAGATGTTCGAAGTGATCTGCACAGGCTCTCCTCCAGGAGTTCTAGAAAGAGTCAACTTATTACCATCAATCTTGTTTACAAAATATGTGCCGGATTCAAGACCCGCCCCCTCCCCGAGGGCAAGATTCAGCTCGATCTTGTCTCCTGTTTTTAGGCCATGATTGACTCCAAGATTTATCGTGGAGCTTGGCGATACAGAGGTGGCTGATGTTGCTGCAAAAGTGCCTCCCAAATTTTCCCCGGTGCGAATTGCAGAAACATCTTCGAAGTCGTAATCCAGCATCGCATCGCGAAGTCGGATCATTTCATTTAGGATGCCAGCGACATCTCCATTTTCTTGAGCCGTTGCGGAGACGGCGATCGTCATGGACTCCCCTTCCCCGATATGCATCAAGGCTTCTTTATCGCTACCTTGGTAATTAACGGAAGTAATTTTCCCGCTTTGTGATTCGGGAACAAAAGGGATTTTTTCTGTTGATTCACCAGAAAAGAGATAAGAACCACGAAGCTTTGTATTTCCAAGATTCACACCCTGCTGGATGAGTTGGTCAATTTCAGCTGCCTTAGCCTTGTATTCTTGATCGGAGGAAGCTCCGCTGAGATTGGCAGCCAACTCCGAAGATCTCACCAGAAGGTCCTTGAGTTGTTCCAAAGTGGAAAAAGTCACTTTGCTGCGTTCCAATCCATCGGTGGCATTGCGATGGAACTGCTGATTCTGCTTTTTCTCGGTGCGCAGATTGAGAATCCGCTGCATGGCCGGAGCGTCATCGCTGGGGGCAGAAATGCGCTGCCCGGTGCTGAGTTGCGTCAAGGCCTTGTTCTGCTCTGAGCCCAAGGACTGAAGACGACCGAGGAGGGTATCAGGAAATGCGTTAAATGTAACTCTCATGGCTTAATTAGATTAGCCTACTCCGAGGCGGTTTACGACTTGTTCCAAAAGGGTATCGATCACATTGATGTGACGGGCTGAAGCTTGGAAGCTGCGCTGAAATTTCATCATATCGGTGATTTCTTCGTCTTGGGAAACCCCGCTGAATTGATCCCGGCTATTGACGGCCATTTCCTCGCTGAGCTTCTGATCTTCTAAACGGGTATTGGTGTTATTCAGTTCCTGAGCAACGGAAGTCACAACAGAGTTGAAATAACTCGCAAAGCTGCCGTCGATTCCTCTGAAACGCCCTTCAAAATTTACAGACTCTTCGACAGTGATTGGCTCAGGGTTCGCAAAGCGAATTTTTGTAGAGCTATTTACATCAGATAACTTGGTTGATAAGCTATTCCCATCCTGATCCACAATAGTTACGGTATTTCCATTGAGAGAAGCAATTTTGTAAACCGCATTAGCGCTCAATGAAGATCCGCTTGGCAGACCTGTCAGTTTGATTTGATCACCAACTTGGAACCCTGCGGCGCTTCCAAGGGTGAACTCACCATAGAATAAACTCTCATTTTTGTTTGTGTAAGAAATAACATCAACCGCTGGAGAGGAACCCGTTTTATCCAAAAACTGGATTTTTGTCCCTGATTGAATGTCGCTTGTATTTACTGAAAGAGGAGCATTATCAAAAGATTTGATTTGAATCGTGTTATTATTCTTACTCTGAATTACATAAACATTTGTTTCATTTAATCCAGAGTTTGAAGGCAGATTCGTAAACTGGAATTTATCACCGACTTCAAAATCATTCGGATTAATTCCACCTAGCGTAAACTCACCATAGAAGCCTGGAGACCATGAATAAGTATCCAGTTTGGGAGCAATTGATGCTTCTAAATTGCTTAAACCGACTTTAGCGACTTTCGTTGTGATAGTATCAATATCACCGCTTGATCGAATTCTCAGAATATCACCATTCGTGGCCTCAATGGTAAAAACATTAGGAGAGTCACCTGCATTATGTTTCAACCTATAAACAGTTTTCTCAAGCAGGTTGGAACCTTGAGGCAAGTTAGTGAACAGAATTTCATCACCATCACTAAAATCGCCTGCATTACCGATTGTAAACTTGTCTGCCAAGTTCAAGTTTTCGGTTTTTGCCGTAAAAGAGGTTTCAGGCCTCAATGTAGCATCTAAGATTTTTTCGATTGAGCTAGAAACATCATCGCTACTCAGATAAACTGGCGGATTGGCACCAGTTTTCAGGAGAAAATCTTTTCCCCCATCCGTCTCAACAATGTAGGGACTGGCAACAATTCCAAATTCCTGAATGATTTTTTCGCGTGTGGCGGTGGGAATCGATGGGGCAAACCAGAGCAATTCTCCGTCAGGGGTTTTGTAAATTTTGTCCCCATTCACGAAGCCATGGTCGGCATCTGCGTCAAACACTTGCTTGTCGGTTTCAGAGAAAATCTTTGTTCCTAACTCGGCAACACTTAGGGCAATGGAATTTCCTCCAGAACTACCCGCCTTGAGGGCCACACTGGTATTGTAGTTCAATTTCAACAAGCCTGCAGATGAAGTAGCTAGACTGAAAATATCCCCCACCCCACCTTTGTCATGATAAACACCGTTGACTTCGTCGGTTAATTTTTCCGCCAAGTCTTTGATATTATCTCGGGTATCTTGAACGGTATCGTAAGCCGCTTTGATTTGGGCGCCAATTTTACCGGAAGGCAATGCGTCTATTGAGAATGGACTTTCACCAACAGATAAAACATTAGTGTTTGCATTGTAGGAAAGTTTTTTATCCGCAACTTCTCCGTTAACCAACTTCACCCCGTTTTTTAACTCCACCGAGATTCTCCCGATATTTTTCACTGGATCAGGATCGAAATTGGAAAAGGTCACATCCACATACTTCGAAAGTTCCTCCATTTTCGCTTGGCGTTTGTCGCGGAGATCCACAGCCGAATAAGGTTTTACGAGTTCGGCTTTGGCGATGTAGCCATTGATCTCCGCGATCTCGCCGAGGATTTGGTTCACCACATCCACATCCACAGCGACTTGGGAATCAACATCAGATTGAACTCCAGCCAACCGTTCATCGGTTTTAGAGATTTTCTCAGCTAGGATTTGGGCTTTCGCGATTAGAAGCTGTTTTTCCCCAATGTCGTTTGGCTTAACAGAAAAACTTTCCCAGGCATTGAAGAAATCAGTCAGCGCATCCCCAATCGCCCCGCCACTGGCTCCCATTGCGTTTTGGATTGAAGTAGAATCTTTTGTGCGATCAAGAAATTGCCCCAAAGCCGTCTCGGCACTAGTCAGAACTTTTTTAGCGGCCTCCAAGTCCGCCGTCGCTGTCAACTCCCGCATGACGCCTTTGTCTAGAAGAGCGTCACGGTTTTGGCGAAGGCCCATGGCTTCCACGCCCATGCTTTCGGTGGCGACGCCGGTATTGATCTGGCCTCGGTCGCCGATTTCGACTCGCTCCTTGGAGTAACCCCGATTATTGACATTCGCGAGGTTTTTGCCCGTGACTTCGAGGCCTTTCGAGTGGACTCGAAGGGCGGCGCTGCTGTTGTGCAGTGAGGAGATGAGACCTGCCATAAAATGGAAACTTCCTTGTTCGGGACCTTAATCCCGCCTCGGTCGGTTCAGGCGACGGCGGCGGTGTATCGGTCGGTATTGTATTGGGTTCTGATCTGTCCGTGGGCCCCGTAGGTTCCTGGGATCGCTCCGGGGTTGCTTACAGCAAGCAATTGCCGTGCCGACTCCACGCACTGGGAAAGAAGCATGCGATTTTGGCGGGTCCGACGCTGAGTGCGGGTGATGAGGTCGTTGATTTCGTCGATCAATGCGCGCAGAAGCGGTTGATGTTCAGCAGCGAAGCTATGACTTAGCGCAGAGAGCGTGATGTCCTTCGATTTGCCGAGGGCCAAAGCTGTCTGGCGAACGAGTTCCTCGCGTTCGATGCGGCAGTGGGAAAGTTTTGCAATTTGCTCGTCGACATCGACATTGATATCGAGAAAACCTGTGGGGTCTTGGTGAACGATGCATTTTTGTTGGCGATCGAAAAGGTGCAAAAGCCCTCCGTATTCTTGGAGTTCGTTCTGAAGCATCGCCACGATCTCTTGGAATTGGGTTTGTATGTTCATAGATTTGAGGTTTTTGGATTTTTGCTAACAAGTTGGGCGTAAAGGACAGACGAGATGCCGTTGGAGCCTTGACTGACCTCATCGGCAATCGTGTTCGTCAGGAAATAATTGTATGTTCCGGTCTTATCTCCGCCGCCCTCCGTGGAATGGAGCATGGGCGAGAGCGCTTTTTCGAGCATTTGGCGCCAGAGCACGGCCTCGAACTCTTTGCATGAGTCGGCAATTTTTGCATCCTTCCCATCGGGGCGGGAATTTTTTCCGGCGGCGGCCATGGCCCCGAGGTCGGGGTTCATCAGCAAGCCGGCTTGAGGAGTGATGGGTGAAATTTCCATAATTAGTTCAGAACAAGTTCCGCTTGCAGGGCTCCAGCGCGTTTCATGGTTTGGAAAATGGACATCATATCGCGGGTGCTCACGCCTAGCGCATTCAAGGCCGTGGCGACCTTCTCGATCGTTGGGGCCTCCTCGACGAGTTTGAATGATCCCTTTTGCTCGTTCACATCCGTCGTCGTGCTGTTCAGCACTTCTGTCGTGCCGGCGGAATTGCCAAAAAACGAACCGTTGGGCTGACTGGCCGTAAGATTTGAGGCGACGGAAATGGTAAGCGAACCGTGGCTGACGGCGACCTTGGACACGCGGACATTCGAGGTGGCAACAATTACGCCGGTGCGCTCGTTGATAACCACTCGGGCGGCCGTGTCCGGCTCGACTTCGATGCTTCCGATCGTGGCAAGGAAATTCACCTCGTAGTTGCTGTATTCTTGCGGGAGCAGGACATTAATGGTCTTCGAATCCCTGGCGACGGCGGTGTTTGGGAAAACACGGTTGATGGCCTCGGCCATGCGGGCTGCGGAGGTGAAATCCGCATCGCGGAGCATGAGATTCATGGATCCGTTGTTCACGATTTGGGTGGGGATTTCGCGTTCCACAATCGCACCGTTCGGAATGGTCGCGACAGTTGGGTGGTTTTTTTGAACCGTCGCACCACCAGGCCCACCTTGACCTCCGAGGAAACCACCGACCGCAATCGCGCCTTGCGCTACGGCATAAACCGTCTTGTCGGCACCTTGCAGGGGGACTTGGAGCAGGACGCCGCCTTGGAGGGTTTTCGAGTCGCCGATCGAGGAAATCGTCACATCGATCCGAGTGCCGGGTTTCACGAAGGGAGGAATCTCCGCTGTGACCATGACCGCAGCGACATTGCCGGACTTGATGTCATCCATCGGGACATTGACGCCGTAATTTTTCAACGCATTTGCGATGGTCTGCAAAGTCGAATCGATTTTGCTATCACCAGTTCCGGCCAGACCCACAACGAGGCCATAGCCGTTCAATTGGTTGTCACGGGCGCCTTCGACATCGATGAGGTCTTTGATGCGGGAACCGCCGCTATAATTGAGAGTAATCGGCGATGAGTCGCTGACCTGCGCGGAGGACGGGGCGACGACGGCCAGTGCCATTAAGGGAATGAGAACGAGGTTTTTCACGAGTAATTAAAATGGCTTAACTTTATCCCAAGCGCGCAGGAGCCAGCCTTTCTTTTGCGCTTCGGTCAACTCGCCGGCTGGGACGAACTCCACTTGGGCGTCTGCGATTTTAGTGGAGGAAACTGTGTTATCGGCCTCGATATCGACCGGGCGAACCACACCGCGCAAGTAGGCGTATTGGTCCTCAACGCCGGTGCGGATGATTTTGGATCCTTCGACCACCAAGTTTCCATTCGGCAAAACATCAACGACCGTCACTGCCGTGCGGTTCGACACCGTCAACTTGTTAGCCGTCCGGCCACCGGCATTCCATTCTCCGGAAGAGGCAAAATCGAGCGTAGGTATCGTGATATTGTTACTGCCTCCGACAGGGACGACTGCATTGCCATCTTCATCCGTATTGGTGGGACCCGTTGCCAAGCCCAACAAACGAGGAGCCGCCTGCAGGAACTGGTTGAAAAACTGATTGAATGCGATGCCGATGCCGCTACCACCTTGATACTCGTCGCGAGTGAGCAGGTCGGCGTCTTGCGCGGTGGTCGTATTTTCATCCACCACGATCGTGAGGATATCTCCAATCCCGCGGGCGACTTTGTCGGCGAACATGCTCTGTTCGGTATTGCCGGCTTTGACCCACAGCGAATTGGCTTGGGCTTGGGAACCTCCGGTGGCGATCGCGGCCACGCAAGCCACGGAGAAAATCATGGGTGTGAATTTCATTTTCGTTTTCAAAATTTTACTTGGACGGTGTTCGAGCCCACCACTTGGGCTTGGAAGTCTTTTTTGCTATCGATGTTGCGAACTATGATGGTCTCCCCCACCCCGCCGTCGGCGAGGGCCATGGCCTTCATCGAGATATTGATTCCACCTTCATTGACGACGACATCGACGACCTTGCCGCGCCGCACAATGTGGCGTGGGGTGATGTCGGAACGGGAGAGGACTTGGTTGGCAGGGACAGCTTGCGCGACTTCAAAATAGTCCAACTTCTCATCGGCCTTCAGGAGTTCCTTGTTGGTATTTAAAACATCCAAATCCTGAAGCGCGGCGACAGCGGAGTTGATCGACTCGCCGCGTTCGAGACGGCGCGTGGAAACCCAGACGGGCTCGATGAGTTTCGCCTTCACCTGGAATTGCCAAACCCCGACTTTCTTTCCGCCCGCCATCACGCTGAAGCGGACAGGGAAATTCTGGGAGATTCCATTTTTTGGAATTCCATCGACGACGAGACTCCAATCTTTGCCGTTCTTGATTTCGATCGGATTCCAAGGCTCGACGAAGCTCAATTTCAGCTCGCCGCGAAGCGCCAGGCTGGCGGTCAACTCGCGCTGCAAAGCATCCAAAATCTGCGTGTCGCCCAGCGTAAAATCGCCCATCGAAGTCACCACCGCCGGCGGTGCTTGCTCCGGGGCGGCGACTGGAAAACTGGCCGCGCCTGTATTCGCAGGCAACGATGCCAGAGGCGTCAGAATATTCCCCAATTCGGCGGCCTGCAATGAGGTCGCCGCCGCTATCGGAAGAAAAATCGCGGTGAGTCGGTTCATTAACGCTTGAGGTTATTGGTCATCTCCAGGAGTTGGTCCGAAGTCTGGATCGCTTTGGCGCTCACTTCATAGGCGCGCTGTGCGAGGATCATGTTCACCATTTCCTCGGCCACATTCACATTCGAGGTCTCCAAGTAATTTTGCAGGATGCTGCCGAATCCGGCCTGGCCGGGAGTTCCCAAAGTGGGCGCGCCACTCGCCTCGGTCTCCTGATAAAGGTTCTGCCCAATCGCGGTGAGTCCGGCTGGGTTATTAAAACGCACGAGCTGAATCTGGAAATTCTGAGACCCGCCGGGGGTCTGCACCGTCACCTGGCCTTCCGGCGAAATCGAAACTCCCTGCGCATCGGGAGGAATGGTTCCGAAGCCGCTCAGAATCTGGTTGCCATCATTGGTGACCACATTGCCATTGGCCGAAACTTTGAGCCCGCCATCGCGAGTGTAGGCATTCGTTCCATCGGGCATTTGCACTTCCAAAAACCCGTCGCCTTGAATCGCGATATCCATCTTCTCGCCTGTCTGGGTGAGTTGACCTTGGGTGAAAATTTTCGCCGTCGAGGCGACTTGAGTTCCGTTACCGACCTCGACTCCCGCTGGGACTTGGTTGCCCGCTCCCTGCTCGGCACCGGCCATGCGCTTCTTTTGGTAGAGCATGTCCTGAAACTCGATTTTGTTCTTTTTGAAGCCCGTCGTATTCACGTTCGCGAGGTTGTTCGCGATCGTGTTCAGGTTCATCTGCTGGGCATACATGCCACTCGAGGCAGCTTGGAGAATTCGATGGATCATAGCAGTGGGTTGTTAAGCAGTTGTCGAGCCAAGGGAATTAATGGCCTTGGAAATCAAATCATCATGGGAAAGCATCGAGCGCTGGGAGGCCTCATAGGCGCGGGCGACTTGGATCAGGCTCACCAATTCCTCCATCGGGAGCACATTGCTCGACTCGATGGCTCCCTGCACCACTTGTCCATCCTCAACTGCCTCGGGGGCAGCGCCTTCAGGAGCTTCAAAATACCCACCCTCCACGCGAGTAAGCCCCTGTGGATCCTCGAAATTAAAAAGTTGCAAGCGACCTAGGAGGTTATTTCCTTGGCTGATCGTGCCGTCTTTAGCCACGGTCACCGCACCCTGCTCAGGATCAATCGTGATCGGACCGCCATCACCCATGACCTGCAAACCATGCCGGGTGACGAGTGTGTTTTCGTTGTTGAATTGGAACTCACCATTCCGTGTGTAAAGGTTATTTCCATCAGCACCTTGGATCTGGAAAAAACCCGGGCCATCGATCGCGATGTCGGTCGGTTTCTGAGTTTGCTCGATCTCGCCTGGGGTAAAATTGATACTGGTCGTCCGCACGGGCAGCCCACCCGTGTGCCGAGCCGCGCTTTGCTCGGGGTTGTAGTTGGTTTTGACCTTATCGTCCGACTCGATCGCGAAGTTGGATTTCTTAAAACCAGCGACTTTTGACGCAACAAGGTTTTGCGTAATAGATGCTTGCCATTTTTCAAGCGTCGTCAGCGAGGCCGCGTTGTTGTAAATTCCTTCGATCATGGTGCTCTTTGCATAGCATCAGACATGCCATCTTTCTTTCGTAGCAAAACCCAGCAGACCAACTCCCACGATTAGGCAGATTTTGCCGCTTTTTTCCTCCAATCAAATTCGCCTCTTGCCGAGTCGCCTCGTTCCACGAATAAATGCCTCAACCGCTCCGCGCGGATCATCTGATGGGTTTTTCCAAAATATTCGACAATTCGCTCCGCCAAAAATCCCCGCTCCTGCGGGCTTTCGAGGCTTTGCTGGAGCCCATGGACGACGCCTCGCTCCAAAGTCTCGCCGCCCGCTCCACCGCCACCACCCGTCGGCATTTCGGCCGAACGATGCGACTCTTCGCCCCGCTCTACCTCTCGAACGAGTGCATCAACTCCTGCACCTACTGCGGGTTCTCGCGTGAGAACGCCATCCAGCGCGTCACCCTGGAAATCGACCAGGTCGAAAAAGAAGCCCGCCACCTCGTCGCCGAGGGCTTTCGCAACATCCTCCTCGTCGCCGGCGAGCACCCGAAATTCGTCTCCGGCTCCTACCTCGAAATGTGCCTCGAGCGCCTGCGCCCAATCGTTCCCTCACTTTCCATCGAAGTCGCACCAATGGAGGCCCCCGAATACAAACCGCTCGTCCAAGCCGGCTCCGAGGGGCTCGTCGTTTATCAAGAGACCTACCACCGCGAGACCTACGCGCGCATGCACCTCTCCGGACCGAAAAAAGATTTCGACTGGCGGCTCGATTGCCCCGAGCGCGGCCACGAGGCGGGCTTCCGCCGCATCGGCATTGGTGCCCTCTTCGGCCTCGCCGATTGGAAATTCGAAGCCCTCGCCCTCGCCGCCCACCTCGAATACCTCCAGCGCGTTTGCTGGAAATCCCAACTCACCGTCAGCCTCCCGCGCCTGCGTCCCTGCGCGGGGGAATTCGAGCCGGAAAATCCCCTGCCCGACCGCGAGTTCATCCAACTCCTCTGCGCCCTGCGTGTGACCTTCCCCGCCATCGGCATCGTCCTCAGCACCCGCGAACCCGCTTCCCTCCGTGATCTCATCGCCCCGCTCGGCATCACGATGATGAGCGCCGGCAGCCACACCGAACCCGGCGGCTACACAGGCCAAGGCAAGGAATCCCTCCACCTCACCGTCCGAGGAAAAATCCAACCCGGCACCGGCGGCGAATCCGCCACCGAGCAATTCAGCATCTCCGACGACCGCGACGCCCGCACCGTCGAAGGCGTCCTCCAAAAGCTCGGCCTCGACCCCGTTTGGAAAGACTGGGACGCCGAAATCCTCTCCGCTTCTCGATGAAAATTCACATCAATGGCGATCCCCGCGACTTCGTGGATTTGAAAACCCTCGCCGACCTCGTGACAGCGCTGGGCCTCGAGCCGCGCATGATCCTCATCGAGCACAACGGCCAAGCCACCCGCCGCGCCGATTGGGCCAAAATTCCAGTCGCCGAAAACGACCGCGTCGAAATCCTCCAAGTCGCCGCCGGAGGATAAACAAAATCCATTTCAACCTCGCCGCTGCCGTGCTAGATAACCGCGCATGACAGCGATTCTGGCTCTCGAGGATGGACGGGTTTTTCATGGCGAAAGTTTCGGCGCGACCGGCACAGCGACCGGCGAGGTGTGCTTCAACACCTCCATGACCGGCTATCAGGAAATCCTCACCGACCCATCCTACCGCGGCCAAATCATCGCGATGACCTACCCCGAGATCGGCAATTACGGCGTCAACGGCCTCGATGTCGAAAACGACCTTCCCCAAGTTCGCGGCTTCGTCATCGAAGAACTCAGCCCCGTCGTGAGCAACTGGCGCTCCGATTCCTCGCTCGATGCCTATTTGAAAAAACACGGCATCCCTGGGATCCAGGGCATCGACACCCGCGCCCTCACCCGCCACCTCCGCACCCGAGGCTCCATGCGGGCCTGCCTCACCACCGAGATCACGGACCCCGCCAAGGCCGTGGAAACCGCCAAGGCCGCCGCTTACGCCGGAGTGGATTTCGTCAAAGAAGTCACCTCGAAAGAAACCCACGCATGGGATTCCAACAACCAACTCAGCCGCGAATGGGTTTTGCGCCGTGGAGCAGAAGACACCCGCGAGTCCGATGAAAAGGGCAATGTCTTCGAAAAACTCCCGCCCATCACCCACACTCTCGCCGCGCTCGATTTCGGGATGAAAAAAAATATCCTCCGCTCGCTACGGCGTCAGGGGTTTGATGTCACCGTCCTCCCCGCCACCACCTCGGCCGACGAAATCCTCGCCCTCGGCACCGACGGCGTTTTCCTTTCGAACGGCCCCGGCGATCCCGAGGCCCTCGATTACGCCAGTGAAACCGCCCGCCAACTCATCGGCAAAAAACCCCTCTTCGGCATCTGCCTCGGCCACCAAATCCTCGCCCGTGCCCTCGGTGGAAAAACCTTCAAACTCAAATTCGGCCATCGCGGCGCGAACCAACCCGTCAAAGACCTCCGCACTGGAAGAATCGCCATTACCTCGCAGAACCACGGCTACGCGGTCGATCCCGCCTCCCTCCCCTCCGATGTCGAGGTCACCCACATCAATCTCAACGACGGCACGGTCGCCGGCCTGCGCCACAGCAAGCACCAAGCTTTCAGCGTTCAATACCACCCCGAGGCCAGCCCCGGCCCTCACGATGCCGACTACTTCTTCGCGGAGTTCGCCAAAGAAGTGGCCGCCTCCAAGTCCCAAAGTTAACCACCCCTCCACACCATGGCGAAACTCCTGATCCAAATGCCCGACGGCCAAGAGATCACCCACGATCTCCCCGAGGACAAAACCACCATCGGCCGCAGCCCGGATAACTCCCTCCAGATTGAGGACGCCTCCGTCAGCAGCCACCACGCCGAGATTTTTTTTGAAAACAATGCCTTTTTTGTCCAAGACCTCGGCTCCACCAACGGCACCTACCTCAACGGCGGCCAAATCAAAAAAGCCCCACTCAACCACGATGACGAACTTCGCTTGGGATCCATCGTCACCCAGTTCAAATCCCTGAATGATTCCGGTGAGTTAGTGGTGGATGACGGGGAAGCCGAATCGCTGGAAACCGAGACCAGCCGCCGTCCCGAGAATTTTTCCTGTTCCTCCCCCCTTCCCATCGCGAACGACACCGCAGACCCCCGCGCCATGACCTATCTCCTCGCCGCCGCTGCCATCGGCCTTCTCTCCATCGGCGGCGCCGTTTACATGATCCTCCAAATTCAGGCTCCGATACTCTGATCGCCCGAAGCGCAGAACTCGACGCCGCCACAGATCGCATGGAAGAAAAATCCCACAATGAATTGCTGGCCATTCGCCGGCAGAAACTCGAAGCCCTCCGCGCCGCCGGCATTGATCCGTTCGGCAGCGGATTTGAAACCACCGGCGCTCCCGGCGAGATTCGTGCCGCCTTTGCCGAGGGACAAAAAGTCCGCACCGCCGGCCGCATCACCGCCCATCGCAACATGGGCAAAAGCCATTTCATCGACCTCTCGGACAACTCAGGCCGCATCCAAGTTTATCTCAACGCCAAAGAACTCGCCCCCGAAGCGATGGCGGCGTTCGACAACCTCGACATCGGTGACTTCCTCGGCGTCGAGGGCGAGACTTTCGTCACCAAAACCGGCGAGCCCAGCATCAAAGCCGCCTCGATCCGCGTTCTCTCGAAGTCTCTCCGCCCACTCCCCGACAAATGGCACGGCGTCCAAGACACCGAGATCAAATACCGCCAGCGCTACCTCGATCTCGTCTCGAACCGCGAGTCACTCGAGGTTTTCCAGAAACGCATCGCGATCGTCCGCGAAATCCGCCGCTTCCTCGAAGACCGCGGATTCATCGAGGTCGAGACGCCAATGATGCAAGCGATCCCGGGCGGAGCCGCCGCCCAACCGTTCGAGACGCACCACAACGCGCTCGGCATGGATCTCTACCTCCGCATCGCACCCGAGCTTTATCTCAAGCGCCTCCTCGTCGGCGGGTTCACGAAAATTTTCGAACTCAACCGCAACTTCCGCAACGAAGGCATCTCCCGCCGCCACAATCCCGAGTTCACCATGCTCGAGACCTACTGGGCCTACGCGGACTTCGAGAAAATGGCTGATCTCGTCGAGGAAATGGTCTGCCATCTCGCCGAAAAAATCTGCGGCGGCCTGCGCATCGAGCACAAGAATGCCGAGGGCGCTGTCACCCGCACAATCGATCTCTCCCGCCCCTGGCGCCGCACCCGCTACGAAGACCTCCTCCGCGGCGTCGAGCCGAAGTGGTATGAATTCTCTCCCGAAGAGCGCCGCGCCTGGTGCCTTGAACACGGCATCGAGGTCACCCACTGCCAAGCCGATTTCGAGGTCACCCAGCATGTGTTCGAAAAGCTCATCGAGGAAAAAACGATGGATCCCCTCTTCGTCACCCATTGCCCGAAGGAACTCGTCCCCCTCGCCAAGCAAAACGCCGCCGACCCGCGCCTCGTTGATGTCTACGAACTCGTCATCAACGGTCAGGAAATCTCACCGGGATACTCGGAGTTGAATGACCCCGACATCCAACGCGAACGCCTCGAGCACCAGAGCGGCGGCGAAACCCAAAAGCTCGACGACGACTTCCTCGCCGCCCTCGAATACGGAATGCCACCCGCTGGCGGCATTGGAATCGGCATCGACCGCCTCGTCATGATGCTTACCGGCGTCGAGAGCATCCGCGATGTCATCCTCTTCCCCCACATGCGCCCGCGCCACTGACGCGATGCTGGCAAAAGGGGACAGGCCCGAATCAAAATTCCGTAGCGGAACATGGAACATGTTTCGCCTGGCTTTCCCGCTCCTCGTTTTCCTCCTCGCCATCACCAACTCGCCCGCCGCATGGCAGGTGATCATGGTCGAAGGACGCCGCCATGTTCCCGTCGAGGATGTCTCCCGCTTCTACCAACTCCCCAAGCCAACAAAAAATGGCCGCTTTTTTGAAATCCTCGGCAAGGGCCGAAAAATCAAAGGCGAGGTCGGAAAGCGCGAGATTTTCATCAACAATGTAAAATATGTCCTGTGCTTCCCCATCCGGGAAAGGAACGGCTCGATTCTGATCTCCGCGATGGATGTCACGAAAATCATCGAGCCCGTCATGCGCCCCAGCCTCATCAAAAACGCCGCACCGATCCGGACCGTCATCCTCGACGCGGGCCACGGCGGTCATGACAGCGGCGCGAAGGGAAACCGGGGCATTGAGAAAGAGGCCGCCCTTGATGTCGTCCTCCGCGCCAAGCGCCTGCTCGAACAAAACGGCTACACCGTCCACACCACCCGATCACGCGATGTTTTCATCCCGCTCGAAGACCGCGCCGCCTTCGCCAACAAATATCCCAACGCCATTTTTGTGAGCGTCCACTTCAACAAAAGCCTGGGCGGCGGCGCCTCGGGGATCGAGACGTTCGCCCTCGCCCCGCGTGGCGTGCCGTCGATGGACGAGGAAAATTTCAGTTACAGCGACCTCAAGCAACACCCCGGCCACGCCCGCGACCCCGAAAACATCGCCCTCGCCACGGCCCTCCACTCCTCCATGCTCCGCCAAATGCGCCTCTACGACCGCGGCATCAAGCGAGCCCGCTTCGTCGTCATTCGCGATATCAAAATCCCCGGCGTCCTTCTCGAAGGCGGATTCATGAACCACCCGGTGGATGGACGCCTCATCGCCTCGAGCCAATTCCGCGACGCCTTTGCCAGAGCCATCCTCGAAGGCGTCAGCCGCTACCGCAGCGCCCTCTCCGGCCGCCGCGACTACCAAGAACCCTCCGCCGTCGCCAGCGCCACCGACAAATCCTCCGTTCCCGACCTCACCCCCGCCGTGTCTGCCACGGGCGTTCCCTCCTCGTTGAACGAAGCCGTCCAGCGCGCCGCCGAAGAAATCAAAAAGAAAGCCGCCGAAAAACCTTCCTCGACCCCGAATGCCAACTAGCCCCCGCAACGACCAAGCCATCGGCGTTTTCGACTCCGGCATCGGAGGCCTCACCGTCGCCGCCAGCCTGCGCCGCCTCCTCCCTCACGAAAACATCCTCTACATCGGCGACACCGCCCGCGTTCCCTACGGTGGAAAAAGCCGCGAAACCGTCGAGCGCTACAGCATCGAGATCGGAAATCTTCTTCTCGCTGGCGGCGCCAAAATGATCGTCGTCGCCTGCAATACCGCCTCGGCCCTCGGCGTCCCCCGCATGAAAGAGGTCTTCGAAGTCCCCGTCGTCGGCGTTGTCGTTCCCGGAGCCAAAGCCGCCGTGGACTCGACCAAAAATAAAACCATCGGCGTCATCGGCACCCGCGCGACCATCGCCAGCGGCGCCTACGAGAAAGCCATCCTCGCCCTGGAACCCGGCGCGACAATCCACAGCGCCCCCTGCCCGCTCCTCGTTCCCCTCATCGAGGAAGGCCTGATCGAGGATTCCGTCACCGACCAAATGCTCCGCCGCTACCTCGACCCGCTCCTCTCCCAAGGGATCGACACCCTCGTCCTCGGCTGCACCCACTACCCGCTTCTAAAAAAAGCCATCGCCCGAATCGCTGGACCCTCAGTCTCTCTGGTGGACTCCGCAGAAAATTGCGCGCTCTCCGTCAGCCATCTTCTCCGCGAATCCCATCTCGCCACTCCGAAAAAAGACAACGGCCAACTGGAAGTCACCCTCACCGATTCGGCCGAAGGCTTCCTCCACACCGCCGCCCAAGCCCTCGACCTCCCCATCACCAAAGTCTCCCTCCAATCCCAAATGTAGGTCAGGCGTCCCGCCTGACATCGAACGACCTACCCGCGGGCGGGACGCCCGCGCTACATTCAGAAATGCAGATAACCAAAACCTTGTGATATTTTTTCGCGCAAAACCCGCCATTCCCATCAACTCTTAAAGAACAAGCATTCAAAAATAATTAGGCTTTTGATATCACGATTGCCTGCGTATAGCTCATAAATATTTTCTTCTTGATTGATCTTTTTTTTAAAGATTGGATTCCCAAATGCAGTGCGCAAGCCATACCCCTATTCCTTGTGCTGCGAACTTTTGCTCGCTGCAATACGGCAGGGGCACAAACTATCAATTTTTTAAACCCGCTGGGTAAATATCAAATGCAATCGAGACTCCAAGGTCAAAATAGAAAGGCAGGAATGCTAAACTTCTACGATCAGAGAATAAAGAACATCTGTTTTATTCATTATACATTTAAATTATAAAAAATGACTTAACAAATGCAAGAGCCAAACATTAATGACAAAATAAAAGAAACCCTAGGGTGCGCTATACCCATAATTTTAGTTATTTCCGTAGTAATTTATTTATGGAATTTATCCTCAGCAAACGATTTTAATAAATCAAATGAAATTCAAATACGGAATGAAAAAAAGAAAGCTATTGAGCTGCGGATGATTCAATTCGCAGAATCTTATTATGCTATTATACCAGATACAAATTTTTCAAAGAATCTTACATTTGAAAAACAGGAACGCCTTATGCCTGGTAAAGCAGTTGCAATTAATATTAAATATTTTGATATTATTTTTGAAAAAGGAATATATAAACTTACAGGTTATATTTCAGGATTTAATAACTTTCATGCAGATTTAATATTCGCAGACCACATGCTTCAGAGTGCCAAATCTATAAAACAATCATCAAAGACTTTGAATGTAATTGCTGAAATCAATGAATTTAAATCTTCCGCGCTATCTATTTATGGATCAGATAATGGGACTTTTTTTACCGCAATTGGTCGAGTTATTGCAATACAATCGCCGCTCGTTCCTGAAAATGACAATCCATAAAAAATTCTGAAAATTAAATAATTTACTATTAATAAATTCTATTTATAAAACTAGTTTATGATTTTTAGTAACTTACAGTTAGTTCAATTTTTTGGTATAGATTGGCGGGTTAATTCAACTATTATGGTTAACTTCTCCTTTGGCGTCACGTAGCTTTAAAGACTAAATGAATACCCCGGGCTTCCGATTCAAAGACGGGAAGTTGTTTTTGTTCGATGAAGGAACGACTTGCTTGATCGAGTCTTGGCCGTCCCTCAAGGCGGTGCTGAAATGCGGGAATGATAGTTGGCAGGAATTCACCCCCCTTTTTCCGCTCGTTCAACCCAGAGGTTCGGTTGGGGAGGTGGATGTGGCGATCCTGCCTGCCGAGAGCTTCCAGCTTGCCTACCAGCGCCGTGCCGCATTTCGGGCGTTCCGTTCGTTTATTCCCGAGGAACTGGCGGGCACCTGCGAGGACATCCCGGCAAGACAGTGGATGATGCTGAATCTGATGCAGGCGAGCCCCCATGCCGCCGAGTTGGCGATTGGAAATCCGGCCTTGGTTTTCGCGCTGTCGCATCCCAAGTTTTTTCGAGAGCAGTTTTCCACACTGGAGGGCGCGGCCATTGTAGCCAAACGGCGTCAGAGGGAAGTCGCCTCATGGGTTGGTTTTCCTGAATCCGATTCCTCTGTGAAAACACTCTCAAAGCTGGTTCCGGCCTCGGTGACGATTTCCAGCCTCAAGGCGATGCGGAGGGGCATCTATGAACCCCATGGCAAAAAACTGCTCTCGCATTTGCCTGTGATCAACGCAGGCGTCGTTGCGTTCGCCGCCGATCGTGAGCTTTGCGAATCTGTGCCGATGTCGCTTTTGGAGGAGGTGTCTAGAACCGCAGCGGAGAATTCCGACTGCCATGCCGCGCCCATGTTGCAGGAGTGCATGCAACTTTGCCGGTTCCTCGGAGAAAGCGCCAAGCGACCGTCATCCCTGTGGAAACTCCAGGAATGGCATCTCGATATGTCGAGGCGTTGGGCGATAAAAAATCCGCCGCAGACGGGTCCGATATTCGTTCCCCCGCTGGAAGGCACCCCGACCATCCAACCGATCCTCAGCGAGAGCGAACTGCTTCAAGAAGGCATGGAGCAGAACAATTGCGTGGCCATCCGCTTGAAATCTGTGCGTGAGGGGAAGGCGTTTATTTACCGGGTCATCGCGCCGGAACGCGCAACGATGGCGATCGTGCGAGGCCCGTCCGGCCAGTGGGTCATTCAAGAAATCAAGCTGCGCTTCAATCGCGAGGTGAGCCCCAGCACATTGAAACATGCGAACGACTGGTTGGAGAACCGGCCGATCACCTTGTGAGGCGGGTGCGAGACAGCCCGCCGCAACCTTGACGACTCTTTAAAAACTAGGGATCACACCAATCTCTCTCGGAAATGCGACTTTCGGAGGTATTACTGTAG
This sequence comes from Terrimicrobiaceae bacterium, assembly GCA_044375555.1. GTDB lineage: Bacteria > Verrucomicrobiota > Verrucomicrobiia > Chthoniobacterales > Terrimicrobiaceae > UBA967. The sequence goes on along the minus strand of JBILML010000001.1, from coordinate 110,930 downwards.
GTCAGGCGTCCCGCCTGACATCGAACGACCTACCCGCGGGCGGGACGCCCGCGCTACATTCAGAAGTCCAAAAGTAAGCTGCTTTTTCTTATCAGTTCAGGCCTGCTTTTTTTCAAGGTGGCCACCAAACTGGAAGCGCATCGCGGAAAGAAGCTTGTCTTGGAATTCCGCGTCGCCGCGTGAGCTAAAGCGCTCGTAGAGGGCGGTTGTGAGGACGGGGACAGGAACGCCTTCGTCGATGGCGGCTTTGATCGTCCAGCGCCCTTCGCCGGAGTCGCTCACTCGGCCGGCGAAATCTTTGAGTCCGGGATCTTTCACCAACGAGTTCGCCGTGAGGTCGAGCAGCCAGCTAGCCACCACGCTGCCTCGGCGCCAAACCTCGGAGATGTCGGTGAGGTTGAAATCAAATTGGTAAAGCTCGGGATCGCGCAGCGGCGTTGTCTCGGCATCCACGGTTTGGGTGGATTTGCCGATGTTCGCATTTTTCAAAACATTCATGCCTTCCGCGTAGGCAGCCATGATTCCGTATTCGATACCGTTGTGGACCATTTTGACGAAATGCCCGGCGCCATTGCCTCCGCAATGGAGGTAGCCCAACTCGGCGGTGCCTTGGTTTTCTGGCCGCCCGACGGTGCGTGGAATGTCGCCAATGCCCGGCGCGAGGGTGTGGAAAATCGGGTCGAGGTGGTCGACGATGGCTTTTTCGCCGCCGATCATCATGCAATAGCCGCGATCGAGTCCCCAAACACCGCCGCTCGTGCCGACATCGACATAGTGGATGCCACGCGGGGCGATGTGCTTCGCGCGACGAATGTCGTCGATGTAATAGGAATTGCCGCCGTCGATGATGGTGTCGCCTTTTTCGAGAAGAGGGAGGAGTTCATCAATCGTGGAATCCACGGCCGCCGCAGGAACCATGAGCCAGATCGCGCGGGGGGCTTCGAGTTTGGAAACAAAATCCGAGAGCGATGTGGCGCCGACGGCACCTTCCTTCACGAGGGAATCAATGGCGGATTGGGAGCGGTCGAAGACGGTGGCTTTGTGACCGTCACGAAGGAGGCGGAGGACCATGTTGGCGCCCATGCGGCCGAGGCCGATCATGCCGAGCTGGAGTGGATTTTTCGTCATGCGCGGAATGCTGGGCGATCCCGCTGCGAAGCTCAAGCCCTACAAAATAACTAATCAGGAGCTCAGGGCTTGAGGATGGCGAAGGTCTTTTGACCCAAGCGCTCGAGGAGTAGCAGCACTCCGCGCTGCCGGCTCATCTCGGACATGGCTTGATCGAAATCTTTTTTGCCGAGGATCGGCTTGCCTCCTGCCTCCGTGATGATGTCCCCCACTTCCAACCCGGCGGCTGCGGCGGCACTGAAAGGCTCGACCGCCGTCACCAAAACCCCGCCGGAGTCCTTGCGCTGGATTTTCATCGTTTGCAGGGCTTCCGGAGTGACCTCCTCGACGCTCAATCCCGGCATGGAGGGGTCGGACTGCCGAGGTTCCTTCGCGCGCACCGAGGCGCGAATAAATTTGTCGGGATGCTCGCCGGTGCGCACAACGAGGCGCAGGGTGCGGCCGTTGCGCCAGACCTCGAGTTCCACAGGCTGGCCGATTTTTTTTCCAAGGATTTCGCGCTGGAGGTCGGAGGCTAGAGCGACCTGCTTGCCGTCAACCTTGGTGATGACATCGCCAGGCGAGAGGTCGCTTTGTTGAACCGGAGCACCCGGCTCGATGCCACGAACGACAACTCCGGATTCCAAGCCTTGCAAAAAGTTCGCCCGCTCCGCGAGGTCTTCGAGGCTCGCGATCGAAATTCCCAGCCAGGGGCGGCTAACATATCCGCGAGTGAGAAGTTGCTCCGCGACTCCCCGCGCCAGGTTGATCGGAATGGCAAAACCCACGCCCCGGTTGTTGCCGCTGATGAGCGTGTTGATGCCAATCACCCTCCCGTCGATGTCACAAAGCGGACCGCCGCTGTTGCCGGGGTTGATCGAGGTGTCGGTCTGGATGAACTCATCGTAATTTCCGCCGAGACCGAGATTGCGTCCTTTTGCACTCACCACGCCGAAAGTGAAGGTGTAGGACAGCTCCAGCGGTGTTCCGATCGCGAAGGCGAGTTCCCCGACCTTAAGCCGGTCGCTGTCCCCCAACTCCGCCACAGGAAAATCGGCGCCATCGATCTTCAGAACAGCCAGGTCGCTCCGCTCATCCGAACCCACGACCTCGGCTTGGAATCGCCGCCCGTCGCGCAATTTCACCTGGATCCCACTCGCTCCATCGATGACATGGTGGTTGGTGAGAATGTGGCCGTCGGCGGAAAAAATGAACCCCGAGCCGACATTGGGCGGCGTGTTTTTCTGGGATTCCCCGGCATCCCGCGGCATCCGGTAAGGGCGTCCATCGGGGAGTAGAAATTGCAGCCCCTGCGGAAGGCCGGGGACTCCTCGGGACTCGATCACCACCACGGACGGGGCGGCTTTTTCAAAAACGCCCGCAAACGAATCGCTCAATTGCCGGAGGCTGGAAGGGGCCGACTGGGCCGAAGCGATGTGATTCAAGGAAAGACAAAACAACGGAACAAGCAGGAGCTGTTTCATAGGCCTCGAAATTTAAGCACGACTTGGAGGTTTTCAAGGGGGAGAACTTGGTTTCTCACGAAAAATCCGGCCCGACTCCTTGCGGGAGGGGAGGATTTGCCTTTAGCTGGACGACTCATGAAAAAAGTCGCAATCGGACTCGTGATCGTCGGCGTTTTGATCCTCGCAGGCGTGATGATTTTCAATCGCCCGGCAGGCCCCTCGCAAGCCTCCTCCCTGGCCCCGGCGGATTCTGTGTTTTTTGCCAATATTCCGGATATTCCGCTCACGGGTTTCCGCTGGTCCCGCACCGCCCTGGCCCAAATCGCCGCAGAACCCGAAGTGCGGGCGTTCCTCGAAAAGCCTCTCACCCGTTTCAATGAGTCGCCCACCAACAAGGAGACCCTGGACATTCTCACCAAGCTGAAGCCCGGGAATATCTACCTCGCCGCAACCAGCGCGTCGGAACAGGATTTTCGCGGAATTCTCGGGGTTCAATTTTGGGGGAAACGCGAGGATTTCCTGACGGCGGTTGCCAAGGTGCGAGCCGCCCTGCCTCCGGCGACCGGCGAGCCGACCAAGGAAGAATATCGGGGGCTCGAAATCACCGCCACGCAGCATGGCGATCTCCTCCTCCACACCGCGGCGGCGGGACGCTGGGGCTTTTTCTCGAACGATGCCGCCCTGATCAAGGAGGCGCTCGACCGCGCCACGGGCAATGCCCAGTCGCCGCCACTAGCCGCCAATCCCAGGTTCCTGAAAGTCATCACAGAACTCCTCTCCGATCCCGACCTTTTGGTATTTCTCCAACCAGAAAAAGCATTGGACGCCCTGCTCGCCGTTGGACGCTCGATGGGCGCCAAGGCGATTCCGGATCATGTCGATGAGCTGAAATTGACCGAGGCCGCAGGCGGAGCATGGAAAATGGATGGAGAAATGATTCGCGACGCGTTTTTCCTGCTGCGCGAAGGTTCCGGAGATCTCGCCGTGCCGCTCTCCCACGATACCATCGCCTTAACCACTCCGGAGACGACGCTCTTTGGCAATTTCGTGCTGAATTTTTCCTCACTCCCGACTTGGCTGGAAAGGCTGTCTGAAAGCTATCCCAACGCCACCCAGGGGCTCGCGCCCTTGGTGCAATCCGTGGCGGAGGGCTACGGACCCGAGTGCGCGCTCATTGGCACGATGCCAAGCGGCGATCAGAATCCCTCGCTCCTCGTGGCCATGAAGGTCCGAAACCCCAACCAAAACCTCCTCGCCAACGCCACCGTGATTCCCGCCTCCCCGGGTGGAACGGCTGTGCACCTGATCCCCCACCCTTTGATGCCGATCGCCGCGGCTCAGAATGAAAAATTCCTGATCCTTGGGACCGATCCGAAATCGGTTTCCGAAGCGCTGGAAGCTCATTCGAAAACCTTGCAAGACTCGCCAGACTTTCAAAATGCGCGGAGCGCCTACCGGAACTCCAACGAGGCGTTTTGTTTCTTGGATACGCGGGTGGTTTTCGAAAGGTCCTACGGCGCGATCTTGCCCATCATCAAAATGAGCGCGGCCCTCATGCCGGACATGAGCCAGAAATGGGATGTCGCAAAACTCCCGAACCCTCCCACGATTGGCCAGCACTTGCCGCCCATCGTTTTTTCCCAAAAACGCATCCCGGATGGCACCCGCATGGAATCCAGTGGACCCGTGAGCATGAGCCAATTCCTGATCTTGGCCGGCTCCGCCTCCGCCGCCTTGAACCAAACCCTCTTCGGTCCCTAGATCAGCGAACCTCCAGCGCGGTTCCGCTTTTCACCAATTGGCAAAGCCGGAACGCGTCCCAATTCGCGAGGCGGATGCAGCCACTACTTTCATTGCGCCCGATGCGGTCGGGGGAATTCGTGCCGTGCATTCCCAAGCTGGGCCGGTTGATTCCCATCCAGACGATTCCGACAGGGCTGTTCGGGCCCGGCGGCAGGTTGTAGGCATTGTTGCTGCGCACGCCGGTCTCGAGCACCGATTTGTCCCAACGAAAATTCGGCATGAGGATATTGCTCGTCACGCGCCAAGTTCCCAGCGGCACGGGGAACTTCGCGGACCCCGGAGTGCACGGGAAACACCCGGCGATCCGGTCGTTTTCGTAGAACTCGATCAACCGCTCGTCCCGCAACAAAACCAAACGACGGGACGGCGCCAGCGTGGCCGTCGGAGTTGGCTTGGCAGGCTCGGGAGTTGCGGGGCTGGCACTCGTAAAGAAATCCGCCTCGTTGACGATTTGCGGTGAGGGAGGAGGCGGCAGGGGCGCTTCCGCCGCCGACGAAGTAGAGACGGGCAACGCCTGAGCCGTTCCATTCGCGCGGGCTTTTTGAAGGGCTTTGACATCATCCATCCGGAATTCCTCCACATCCGGAACGCGCACAACCATCCCGACCGCAGGCTCCGAAACCTCGGGATTGAGCTCCTTCAGAAAATTCAGATCGCAATGGAACCGCTCGGCCAAAGCCTCCCAGAGACTCCCGTAAAGCAACGCCTTCAGCCTCGATTGCTCCGAGGGTTTCGACGAAGTGGGCCCGACCCATTTCGCATCCTCCTCGCCGATCGTGTGTGTGCGATAAGGTTCCGCGATCGAGGTGACATCCAGGAAGGAACCACGCGCGACCCCCTGCGCATCGCACCACCGGTCAGCAGCTTTCTGAGTGAACTCCCCGCCAAGACCATCGATTTTTCCAGGCCGAAATCCCGAGCGGTCCAAAAAAATCTGCACTCGCGTCATCTGAATCCTCTCTGGCGCATCGGGAGTGGGCTTGGCCATTTTCGCAGCGGGAGCCACCACGGGCTCCGCGAAAACCATGGGAACGGCCGAGAGAATCGCCAGGCAAACAAACGAACGGCATGGGAGAGTCGAAAACATCAGGGGCTGAAAAAACCAAATCGCTCCCCGTGTTGATAGCCAAAAATCGAGACCAACCTTGCGGCCATCCGAAACCAAGGACTACCCTTTCCTCCCATGAGAATCGTCGTTACGGGATTGATCGGCCAATACGCCTTCGGCGGTGTGACCTGGGACTACATCCAATACGCGCTCGGATTCCGCTCTCTCGGGCACGATGTCTGGTATCTGGAGGACACCGGCACCTGGGCCTACGATCCGGTCAAAATGGAACCCAGCGCGGATTGCTCGCGCAACACAGCCTACCTCGCGCGGGTCATGGAAGACTTCGATATGGGCGACCGCTGGATTTACCGAAACGCCGCCGACGGCACTTGGCACGGAGCCGCCGGAGCCGCCCAAATCCTCGCCTCCGCCGACGTGCTCGCGAATGTCTCGGGGGCCTGCTGGCTGACTCCCGAAACCTTCCGAATTCCTCGGAAACTTTTTCTCGATGGCGATCCGATGTTCACCCAGATCGGCCTCGCGGCAGACCCCGACTCGAACTACGCGAAGCATGTCGCCGCCCACGAAAGCCAATTTTCGTTTGGGCTCCACATCGGCAAGCCCGGTTGCAAAGTCCCCGAGTCGGGTTTCACATGGCGACCAACCGTTCAACCGATCGCCTTGGAGTATTGGAAGCCCACTCAACCGCCCACCTCGGAGGGAAACTGGACGACCGTGATGAATTGGGCCAGCTACGCGCCGAAGGATTTCCAAGGCCAGAAATTCGGCCAGAAGGATCTCGAGTTCGAGCGCTTTCTCGACCTGCCCTCCCTCACCCGCGAACGATTCGAGCTCGCCATGGGCCAGGGCGTTGGCAACAAGCGCCCCACGGCGATGCTGGAATCCAAAGGCTGGCACATCATCGAGCCGGACACGCACCTTCCCGACTACCTCACTTACCGCCAGTTCATCTCGCAGTCGAAAGGCGAGTGGAGCATTGCCAAGCATGGATATGTCCATTCGCGCAGCGGGTGGTTTAGTTGCCGGAGCGCCTGTTACCTCGCGGCCGGCAAGCCCGTCGTGGTGCAGGATACGGGTTGGAGCGAGCATTTGCCATCGGGCGACGGCGTCTTCGCCTTCAACACGCCTGCCGAAGCAGCTGCGGCGCTCGACGAGGCTTCCAAAAACTACGAGCACCATTGCCAAGCAGCGCGGGAGTTTGCTGAAAAGCATTTCGAAGCCGGCAAGGTGTGCGCCGAACTTCTCGAATGACCGCCACGAATGACCGCGAAGATTTTCGGAATTCCGCGCTCGTGATCGCCGGGCACGGTTCGACGCTCAACCCGGACTCAAGCGCCCCGACCCACCAGCACGCCCGCTGCATCCGGGAGGCCGGAATTTTCCAAGAGGTCGCCGTGTGCTTTTGGAAAGAGGAGCCGGCTTTTGCCGAAGTCCTTCGCACCATCGACAGCCAGACGGTCTATGTCGTTCCGAATTTCATCAGTGAGGGGTATTTCACCCGCACCGTCATTCCGCGCGAGATGGGGCTCGATGGCCCAACGACGCACCGCGATGGACGGGTGATCCACTACTGCGAACCCACGGGCAACCATCCCTTGATGACTTCCCTCCTGATCCGCCTTGCCAAGGCGACTGCTGGAGGAGTGCCTCCCCGTGAGACCAGTTTGTTCATCGTGGGGCATGGCACCGGCTTGGATCAAAACTCCGCTGCCGCAGCGCGATGGCAGGCGGAGCGCATCGCCGAACTGGGCGAATTCGCCGAGGTTTTCCCGGCTTACATGGAGGAGGCCCCGTTCATCGCGGATTGGCACACCACAGCCAGCATGCCGCATGTCGTCGTCGTTCCTTTTTTCATCTCAGATGGATTGCACAGCTATCAGGACATCCCGGTGCTTTTGGGGATTCGCGAAGAAACCGGACCCGCCGCAAGCCAAGCCGATGCCTTTCTTGAAAACCCCCACCACCTGCGAGGCCGGGAATTGTATTACAGCGGAGCGATTGGCTCGGCGCCGGAATTTGCCGAAGTGATCATCGAGCAGGCCCGACGCTTCGGAGCCTAGTCTTCTGAAGATTGGGGCGAGGCAACGGCGCTCAAGATCGAGGCCACGCGCTTCACAGCTGGGCGGGCCAGCATGTCGGCCCAGTAGGATCGGGTGAATTCGATTTCGGCATACGGGAGGATTTCCAGCCAGGCTTCGGGCACGCCCTCGCCGATATTGGAGGGCAGGATGATTTTAGCCGGAAATTCAGAAACCGGAAACCGGTAGCTTCGCCAGATCGCCTCGTGCCGCACGGCGGTTTGGTTGTCGGGATCATTCGACTCCATGCGTTCCGTGCCTTTCGAACGCTTGAAAGATTTTTTGAGACGCCCCAGCCAATTTTCCGTCTGGATCGCTTGAGGCGGAGTGCAACCGATCAAAACCAACTCCGGCAATTCACGCCCGACGGATTGAAGCTGGCGGGCCATTTCGAGGACCACGGTGGCGCCAAAGCCGAAACCCGCGAGTTGGAAGTTCGAAGTCGGCTCCTCCTCGGAAATAGCCGCGAGGTATTGGGCGGCGGCTGTTTCGATATTCGGATGGCAAGCCTCGGGATTGAAAAAACCCCGTGCGGAAATCCCTAAAATGCGGCGACCGGGTCCGATGGATTCCACCAATTCGCGATAAATTTCAGGAGTCCCTCTCGCGGAGTGAACCAAAAATAACGGACGGCCCCCATCGCCATGTTGCAATTTCACCAAGGGAGTCCACGCCTCACTGGGAGCGTTGCGCCGCACCGGCAAAGTCCGTGGAGCGACAGGCTCCGCGCGAGCCGGGCCTGCGTCGGGTTCCGTCGAGGGGGCGGGCAGTTGGGAGGGATCAATCCAACCGGCGGTGGTCAGAGGCCAACTCTGCAAGGTAACTGCGCCTGATTCCTCCTCGTTGGAGAGAACAAAAGTCGAAGATCCTGCATACGCGGAAAGGATGTTTTTTTCAAAGGATCGGGACTGCTGGATCGACCTGAAATCCAGAAGACCGCTGGTTCCAAGCTCCGGTTTCTCCAAATGAAAATCACCTTGGGCATCACGCCAGCCATGAATTCCAAGGTCGATCCCCAAGCGCCCTTCGGCCCCGGGAAGGGACCTCCAGCCTGGAAACTTGAAATGAATTTTACCAAGGGAGCCGGCGGGGATTTCCAAACCATCTTCATCCACGAGGGAAATCTCGACCTCCGCAGTCGGCTTCCCAACGGGCTGGCGTGCGGAATCTTTTCGAATGCCACCGGCAAATCCCAAACCGCAAAGCCCGGCGGGGCTGAAGAAAAGGGTTTGCTTGATGCGATTCAGATACCGGCGATTCCAGACCAATGCGCTATTAAGAAGTGGCGCGCCCGCCTCGATCGCCACGGAACGAATCGACTCGGAATAGGAAGTCTCGCCGAAAAGCCAGGCGGCCGCGTGGTTCGCCCATTCAGGTTCTGTCAATCGGAGGTGCGTCACCGGAGCCGAGACGGACTCGCGGGAATCTCCGGTGAAAACAAAGGCTGTGCCGCCACAAACAATCGGGATGAGCCACTCATCGAAAAACGAACCACCACCCGCGAGGGATTTGACCAAAAACACATCCCCTGCGTGGAAATCCAACAACCGCGCGCCTTCGAGCGAGGCGGAAAGGATCATCGAGTGGTTGAGGCCTCGAATAATCGGCGGAGGAGTGCTCTCGCAGCCACCGATCGTCACAGCCAGCGTGTCAATCGAGGGCGGCTCGGGCGTTTCTGAATCGACCTCCATGAATTCCCATTCGGAATCCAGGACGATTCGGCGGCGGTGGGTGATATCGATCCGTGGCGCGCTGGAGGAATCGCCAATCACGATCGCGACATCATGGGAGGAGAGCGTTTGCTCGATCCAGTCGGCTGAGGCGTTGGGATCCAAGGCCAGGCAGGAGTTTCCTGCCTTCCAGATTCCAAAAAGGGCCACGGCCACCCAAGCCGAGGGAGAGAGAACAACCGCAACATGCCAGCCACCGGAGACGCCGGTTTTTTTCAAATGCAAAGCCAGCTTGTCCGACATCGCATCGAGTTCCGCATAGGTCATCGCGTAGTCACCGCAGCGAACCGCAATGACCTCCGGGGATTCGGAAGCATGCCGGCGGAGGGCCTCGACCACCGTGCCGCTATGGGCGGGCTGAGCTGGACCGTGGGACGACTGGCGAATGGCACGAATTTCTTCGGGTAGTAAAATAGGAAGGCGATGAACCGGCTTCGAACGGGAGTCCAAGAGGCCGTTGATCAGAAATGCCAACCGCGAGAGGATTTCTTTGGCGGCGGCTTCGGTCGAAAATGGACCGGAAATCGAGAGTTCGAGCCGAGCGCCAGGACGAGCTTCGAGATGGAAGCCGGGGGATTGAACGGGCTGGATTTGAGCGTCGAAATTGATCCAACGTGGCAATGCGGAGTGGATCATGTCGTTCATCGAAGCCCCGCGCCACTCGAAGGAGGTTGCGACCTCGGTGGAGGAAAACTCGAGGCCCGCCGTTCTCAGAACCTCGTCAGCATCGATCCAGATATTTTCGGCCACGGTATCCTCGAGCAACTGCGCCGCATCGAGCCAGTCACCGATATTCCCGCTCCAAGATTGAACGATCGGCAGCCAATTCTGGAAAAACCCCGCCTCGGTCGATTCCGAGCGGGCATCGAATCGGCAAAGCATCAGGTTTCCAGAGGCGCCGAATCGGCGAAGCAAAAGCGACCACAGGCACCGGACCACGAGGCTCTCCTCCAGATCATTGTCGTGGCAGAATTTTGAAAATGCCGAAGTTCCTGCGCGATCCAACAACACCGAGGCCCGGACAAACGCGCCATCGCCGAACCGGGGCTCGATCCGCATCGGAGTGGATGCGCCATCCATAAATTCACGCCAACTCTTCGACTGAACCGGTTCCGGAAACTCCCCGGCAGGCGCCAGCGGGTATTGTCCCAGGGTCTGGAGCAAATCCAGCAGGACGCGCGCGATCGAAAATTCATCGAGCAAAAATGCCGGAGTCGTCAGGAGGTAATGCCCGGACCCTCCCGGCAACCGGATTTCGTGGAGGCGAACCAGTGGAAGCGAAAGAGTATCAAAATCCACTTCCGCGTCGGCAGCCACCAAGGCGTTCCATTTTTCCGGAATCTCAGCAGGCGGCACGCTCTGCCAATCGAGAGAGACCCACTGAGGATCGCCCTTGTCGGCCTCGCGGATGACAACGCCCTCGCTGGACTTCGAAAATGCGGAGCGAAGCATCGGATGGCGCTGGATCACCAAATCCCAAGCCTGTCGGAGAAACTCCGAATTCACGCTCTCGCCGAAGCTGATCGAAACCTGAACCTGAGCACCCGGAGATTTCGGCGCATCGCTGTAGCGGTGGTAAGCCGCAGACTGCATGGGGTTCGCCGGATATTGCCGCATTGTCAGGTGGAGGGATTAAAGATTCGCGTCGGTCACAGCCCCTTCGGAGGCGGTGGAAACGAGCTTCGCGTATTTCGCCAAAACGCCACGCGTCATGCGGGGCTTCGGCTTCTTCCACTTGGTCAGACGCGCGTCGATTTCCTTTTTCGGAAGATCCAAGGTGAGCTTGTGCGAAATGCCATCGATCGTAATCGGGTCGCCATTTTTCACGATCGCCAAGGGTCCACCATCAAACGCCTCGGGGGTGATGTGCCCCACGACGAAGCCATGAGTGCCACCGGAAAATCTCCCATCGGTGATCAATGCCACATCCTTACCCAGACCAGCTCCCATCACGGCGCTGGTGGGCGAGAGCATTTCCCGCATTCCGGGGCCGCCACGGGGCCCTTCATAGCGAATCACGATGACATCGCCCTTTTTCACCTTGTTCGAAAGAATCGCCTCGAGCGCGGTTTCCTCGGATTCGAAAACCCGGGCATTGCCGTGGAATTTCTCACCTTCCTTGCCGCTGATTTTCGCCACGGCTCCGGCTGGCGCGAGGTTGCCCTTGAGAATGACAAGGTGGCTGTCTTTTTTGATCGGGTCCTTCATGGGACGAATGATCGTCTGGCCCTTCGGGTAGGGTTTGAATGGCGCGAGGTTTTGTTTGAGCGTTTTGCCCGTGACCGTGAGGCAGTCCCCGTGAAGCAGGCCTTCGGCCAAGAGGGTCTTCATCAACGGAACGATGCCGCCGATATCGACGAGTTCGCTCATCAAAAAACGACCACTGGGTTTGAGATCAGCCAGCACCGGCACTCGGGCGCCGATGCGCGTGAAGTCCTCCAGAGCGAGCTTGATGTTTGCCGTGTGGGCGATGGCGAGAAGGTGGAGAACCGCATTGGTGGAACCACCGAGCGCGATGATGACGGTGATCGCATTTTCCAGCGCCTCTTTCGAAATGATGTCCGAGGGGCGAATTCCGCGTTTCAGTAGATTGTAAACAGCGGCGCCGGCATTTCGGCAGTCGGCGTTTTTCTGGGGAGACACGGCGTTCTGCGCGGAGCTGTTTGGCAGGCTGAAACCCAAGGCCTCGATAGCCGACGCCATGGTGTTCGCCGTATACATGCCCCCGCAGGATCCTGGCCCGGGAATGGCCTTGGACTCCACATCGTGAAGTTCTTTGCGGGAGATTTTATTCATGGCGCACTGACCGACCGCCTCGAAGACTGAGACGACATCCAACTGACGCTTCGCCAGGCACCCTGGCTGAATCGTGCCGCCATACACAAAGACCGAGGCGCGATTCATCCGGGTCATCGCCATGATGCAAGCCGGCATGTTTTTATCGCATCCGCCGATCGCCACGAATCCATCGAATCCCTGACATCCGACAACCGTCTCGATCGAGTCGGCGATGACCTCGCGCGAAACGAGCGAGTATTTCATTCCCGGAGTGCCCATCGAGATGCCGTCAGAGATCGTGATGGTATTGAAGATCGTGGCCTTGCCGCCGGCTGCATCCACACCCAGCGAGGCTTCGCGGGCGAGTTGGTCGATGTGCATATTGCACGGCGTGACCATGCTCCAGGTGGAAGCAATGCCGATCTGGGGTTTTGCAAAATCGCTCTCCTTGTATCCGACCGGATAGAGCATGGCGCGGCTCGGCGCCCGGCTGAGACCATCAAACACGACAGAAGAAAAGGGACGCATGGAAGTGTTATTTTTTGAAGGCATAGATTGATAGCGGTAATCGAGAAATTAGGGGGGAAATATCCTGACTTCGGCAAGCCTTGGAAAGCCAATTTCGGGCTTGAGGTTTCCCCTTACCTGCAGGCCGTGCGAGCTTGTCTTTCGGTGATCGTCGTGACCATCAGAACCCAGAATGCCTGAACCAAAACGGCAAATGGAATCTGAAGCTGCGGGGGCATGAAGTAGATGCAGGCCACTGCGGGAAACCAAAAGGCCCAGCCGGCGATTTGCACCGGCAGAACTTTCTCGGTGATGAACCCAAGGGTGAAAATCGAAGCGAAAACCTCGCGCGAAAACCGGCCATCCCGGAGCGTGAAAAACATGGTGCAAAGCAGATTTGCTAGGAAGGGGCTGTAGAGCAATTGATCGACGAGGACCTTGGTAACGACAATGGGCCAATCGTTTCCCACCCCGAACCACGCATTCTGGCACCGGTAGAAAAAATCGACTGTCACACCCATCAGACCGATGAACGGGCCCGTCAGAGCGAAGTTCCGGAGATTTTCCCAGCGCGGCTTCCAACCCTGAAAAAAAACCATTCGCATCAACTCTGGCAGGAGCGCCCCTGAGAGCATGTAGCTCACAAAAGCGAAAGTGTAGCCGACCTCCTGCTTGATCCCGCCGACCTTGGCGAGAAAAGCCTGGGTGCCATCGTGCAGGAGATACGCGGCGATGAAGCAAAGCATGATCGACTGCAGAAGCAGGCCCGGCCAGAGATTCATCCGAGCGGCACGAAGCCCTGTTCGAACGGCTTCCTGAAATTTCATTCCGTGCCTTTCTCGAGAAATAGGACCCCTGCCCGGCGTCTGGCGTGCAGGCCGCCGGGGAGGTTGGTTTTTGCGCGACCCGTCGTATCCAGAAGCGAGAGCACGCGACGGGTTTCCTCCCATCCGCATTCCGGCACACCACTGGACTTCAACCAGCGGTGAACCGTTCGGCGCTGGAGGGCCAATGGCATTCCCCGGAGATCGCGGCAGGAGAGGTTTTCGGCAGGTTCAGGAACAAACGAAGACATCCATTCCTCCTCGGCGCGGAGGATTTCGGCGGCTCGGGGAATGGCTTTCCGAAACCCTGGACCGAGTGCCCGCTCGATCGCCGGGATGACGGAAAGGCGGAGCTTATTCCTCGCATGAAGGAGCTCGGCATTGGACGCATCCTCGCGAAATCGGATGCGGTGGAGCTTTTGGTAGATATCAATTTCTCGCCGTTCAACGCCCAGCATCGGACGGTGAATAGAGAGGGTGCCGAGTTTCGAGACAGGCTTCATTCCTGCCAATCCCGAGGCGCCAGTGCCACGGAGAAAATTGAAAAGACAGGTCTCGATCTGGTCATCGGCGTGGTGGGCTAGGATGAGGTCTCGGCATTTGTGAATCTTGGCGCACTTCGCGAAGAAGGCCTGGCGAAGCTCTCTGGCGGCGAGTTCGACGGATATTTTTTGCTCCGCCGCGAACTCGGCCGTTCGTGCCCGGGCCGATTCCAATTCACACCCCAACGCCTTGGCTTGCCGGCGAACGAAAACCAAATCCTCCCGCGAGGCTCGACCGCGCAGAGTGTGATCGAGATGGCAGACGACGAGGCGCTGGAATCCGAGCCGGACAAGTGCGTCGAGGAGGACCATCGAATCGCGGCCTCCAGAAACACCGACGAGCAATTTTTTTTTATGCGAAAAGCCCGCCATCGCGGTGGCGACAGCGGATGGGAGCAATTCGGGAGCTGTCGGCTTATTTCGAGATTTTGTCGGCACCGAAGTAAGGTTGGAGCGCTTCCGGGATTCGGACTGTGCCATCGGGCTGCTGGTAGTTTTCCAACAGCGCCACATAAAGCCGGGCCAGAGCGGTTCCAGAGCCGTTCAGCGTGTGGCAATAGCGATTCTTGCCGTCCTCGCCCTTGAATCGGAGGTTCATTCGGCGCGCTTGGTAGTCCTCGAAATTCGAGCAGCTCGATACCTCGAGGTAGGAATTCTGGCCGGGCGCCCAGACTTCGATGTCATAGGTTTTTGCGGAGCCAAAGCCCATATCGCCGGTGCAAAGAACGATGACGCGGTAGCGGAGCCCGAGCTTTTGGAGGATGCGCTCGGCGTTGGCCGTGAGGGATTCGAGTTCGGCATTCGACTGCTCGGGCGAGCAGATTTTAACGAGTTCCACTTTGTCGAACTGGTGCATACGGATGAGCCCACGTGTCTCGCGTCCAGCCGATCCCGCCTCGCGGCGGAAGCACGGAGTGTAAGCTGCATACTGGATCGGAAAATTGGCGGCGCTGACGATTTCCTCGCGGTGGAGGTTCGTCACAGGCACCTCGGCAGTGGGAACCAGAAAAAGTCCGCCGCCATCGACTCCATACATGTCCTCCTCGAACTTCGGGAGTTGTCCAGTGCCGACCATGCACTCGCGGCGAACGACAAAAGGCGTGCTCACCTCGGTGTAGCCGTGTTCGCGGGTGTGGGTATCGATCAGAAAATTCAAGAGGGCCCTCTCGAGCCTTGCGCCCTGGCCGATGTAAACAGCGAATCCACTGCCGCTGATTTTCGTGGCGCGGTCGGGATCAATCAGGCCGAGCGATTCGGCAAGAACAACATGATCCTTGGGATGGGCGATGACCGGCTTTTCGCCATGGGTGCGAACGACGGGATTGTCAGCGGCGTCCCGTCCCACCGGAATATCGGCCTGAGGCATGTTCGGGAGGTTCAAAAGAATCTCCCGTTGCTTAGCGGAAAGGCTCTCGGCCTCCGCGGAAGCTTGCTCCATCTCCTCAGCGATTTTTTTTACCTGCGCTTCGAGATCGGCGGAGTCGAGCTTTTGGGCGCGGAGTTTACCGATTTCCTTGCTGAGTCGATTGCGATCACTTTGGAGGGTCTGCAAGCGCGTTTCAGCGGCGCGACGATCGATGTCGATCGCGAGGATGGCATCGATCGTTTCCACATGGGCAGGCGAGCGCGTGGCGAGACGGCTTTTGACGAGGTCGGGTTGCTCCCGAATAAGACGAATATCGAGCATGGGTTGGACAGGATGGAGAATTTCGGCAAAATGGGCCAACGATTTTCGTCCAACATGTCCGCAAAGTTCCGCGATTACTACCAGACCCTCGGTGTTTCCAAATCGGCTAGCGCTGCCGAGATTAAGACCGCATTCCGCAAACTGGCTCGCCAGCACCACCCGGATACCGCCAAGGACAAAAAGGAGGCGGAGGAGAAATTCAAGGAGATCAACGAAGCCTACGAAGTTCTCGGCGACCCCGAAAAACGCAAGCGCTACGATGATTATGGAGCGGATTGGCAGCACGGCCCACAAGCCGGAGGAGGCGTTCCGCGCCGGGGAGGATTTCGTCCCACGCCGGGGCCGCAAGGCTCGGAGGAGGATTTTTCATTTGGCGGAACGGGCTTCAGCGATTTCTTCGAGCAAATGTTCGGCGGCCGCCGGGGAGGATTTGGGGGAATTCCCCAGCGCGGTCAGGATGTGGAAGCCGACATCATGGTCACTCTGGAAGAGGCTCTCCATGGCTCGTCGCGCCAAGTTTCCTTCCGTCGCGGGTCCTCGAAAAAACTCGAGACCTACACCGTGAAAATCCCCAAGGGCATTCGAGAGGGTCAGCGCATCCGGCTCGCCGGCCAAGGCGGAACCGGAGCGGGTGGCGCGGGGGCGGGCGATCTCTTTCTCCGTGTAAAATTCCAACGCCACCCCGATTTTGAAATCGAAGGGGCCAACCTCGTTTACGAATTGGACATCCCCGCATGGGATGCCGTGCTGGGTTGCAGCGTGACTGTCCCAACGCTCGGTGGACGCGTGAAACTCAAAATCCCGGCCGGCACCCAGACTGGAAAAAAATTCCGACTGACGGGCATGGGATTGCCGGAAGGGGCCACCACGCGAGGCGACCTCTACGCCGTGGTGGGAATCTCGATTCCCGAAAATCCCTCAGCCGAAGAAAAAGGGCTCTGGGAAAAAATCGAGGCGCTGAACCGCAAGTAGGCCGGGCTTCCGATCAAGGAAATCGACCGTTTTTTTCCGCAAGAATTCCTCGCGCCACCGCTTCGGCGAGCTTTTGGCGAATAGCCGTTTTTTGGAGGGAATTGTTTTCGTTGGAATTCGAAACAAAGCCCAACTCAACCAAGACCGCCGGGCGTTTGTTTTTTCTAAGAACGTAGTAGCGACCCGGCTTGATCCCGCGATTTTTTGCGCCGTAGGGACGGACGATTTCGCGTTGGATATTGGCGGCGAGTCGCGAAGAGCGAGAGGAGTAAAAGAAGGTCTCAACGCCCGAGGCGCGGGAGCGTCTGGCCCAGTTCAGATGAATGCTCACGAACACGGAGTCCTTCGTGCGATTCGAAATCGAAACGCGTTTGTCGAGTGGAACAAAATAATCGCTGGTGCGGGTTTCAACCACCCGAAGCCCGGAGGCGCGGAGGATTCGAGAGACGCGTAGGGAAATATCCAGAGCGAGGACTTTCTCGTGATTTCCTTTAACGGCCCGAGCGCCGGGGTCGTGGCCGCCATGCCCGGCATCAATCACCACCGTGTCGAAAAAACCGGTGCCGGTGCGGTGCGTAGAGAGCGTCCCGCACGCCGACAAAAAAAGACAAGCAAGGAGCCCAAGGATCGGAGAGGTCCACGAAAACAGGCGCGATCCGCCCAACGGCCAATCGCGAAAGCCCGAAATCCCATTCCCTCGAAACATCACACGGACACACTAAAAATCCAGCAACATCCGGCGCAACCCATTTCGGCCGGGGTTGGAATTTTCCTCTCGATTTCCGAGCCCTGTGCGGCGTGGATGTCGGCATGTTGGCCAAACGAATCATTCCCTGCCTCGATGTGACGGATGGTCGCGTGGTGAAGGGAACAAAATTCCTGAACTTGCGCGACGCAGGCGATCCCGTGGAGTGCGCCAAAATGTATGACGCCCAAGGCGCCGATGAGTTGGTCTTTCTAGACATCACCGCCTCGAGCGATGGTCGTGCCACGATGCTCTCCGTGGTGGAGCGCACGGCCGAGCAATGTTTCATGCCCCTCACCGTTGGTGGAGGAATCCGGAGCGTGGATGATTTTCGGATCATGCTGCGCGCGGGGGCCGACAAGGTCAGCGTGAATACTTCGGCCCTCCAACGCCCGGTGCTGATCTCCGAGGGCGCGGAGGCCTTTGGCTCCCAATGCGTGGTGGTGGCGGTGGATGCCAAACGCGATGGACCCGGGAAGTGGAGAGTTTACACGCACGGCGGCCGCAAACCCACCGAGCGCGATGCCATCGAGTGGGTGCGCGAGGCCGAGCGACTGGGAGCCGGGGAAATTCTCCTCACCAGCATGGATGCAGATGGGACTTGCGGCGGCTACGATCTGGAATTGACCAAGGCCGTTTCGGAGGCCGTCAGCATTCCTGTGATCGCCAGCGGAGGCGCTGGGGAACTCGAACATCTCGCCGATGTTTTAGAGCGCGGAAAAGCGGACGCCGTGCTGGCAGCCAGCATTTTTCATTTCGGGAAACACACCGTCGCGGAAGCCAAGGCCCACCTTGCCTCTCGAGGGCTACCGGTGCGCCGGCGATTCGGCGATTGATCGTGGGCTGACAGGGGATATTTTTGACGCATGCCGAACCACGAAGCCACCTTCTCCGTCGAGAAAGTCAGCGAGTTGCTACGCCGCGAGGGGCTCCGCATGACGAAAAAACGCGAAGGCATCCTGCGTGCGCTTTTTGAGGCGAAGGGCCCGATGACACTCCAAGAAATCCAGTCAGCAGCTGGACAACAAAGCGCCGCGACTCCCGACTACGCGACGGTTTTTCGCACGGTTCTTTTAATGGAAAAACTCCGTCTCGTTCATAAAGTGAATCTCCAACGGTCCCGGAGTCACTACGAGCTGAGCGACCCGCACAAGCATTACGACCACCTCGTGTGTCGCGATTGCGGCGATGTGGTTCTCATCGATATCCCCTGCCCCATCGGCGACTCGGAAAAACTCATCGCTCGGCAATATGGATTCCGCGACCTGAGCCACTCGCTCGAGTTTTTCGGCGTTTGTTCCTCCTGCTCGAAATGATCAAAAATGTCCTTCTTGATTGGTCTGGCACGCTGGCTGACGACCTCTCCGCCGTTCTCAAAGCGACGAATCTCATTTTTGCCGAATACGGACGCGATCCGCTGACGCTCGAGGAATTCCGACTCCACTTTCGACTGCCGTTTTCCGGCTTCTACGCGGACCTCCTTCCAGAAGCCACGGCGGAGGGTTTGGAGGCGCTGTATGAGAGATTTTTTCACGGCCTGAACGATGAGATCGAACTCCTCCCTGGCGCTCAGGAGTTCCTGCAATTCTGCCGCACCACCAATCGCCGGGCTTTTTTGCTGAGCTCGATCAAGACCTCGCATTTCGAAATTCAAGGCCGCCGGCTCGGGGTCTTGGAGGATTTTGAAGTCGCCTACACGGAGGTCATGGATAAGCGGGAAAAAATCCGCGAGATCCTCCACACGCATTCGCTTGATCCCCGGGAGACGATGTTTGTCGGGGACATGGTGCACGATGTCGAAACAGCAAAACATGGCGGCGTGCTCGATGTCGCCGTGCTCTCGGGTTTTGACCGGATTGAAAAACTCCTCTCCGCCCAGCCAACCATCATTGCGAAAGATATCGCGGCCGTGCAAAGACTCCTATGAGCGAGATTTTGATCTCCGGCCTGCGGGTCCGCGCCAACATTGGTGTTCCAGACGAGGAGCGCGCGGAAATGCAGGAATTGGAATTCGATCTCCGCGTCCGCACCGCCTTGGCTTTTGATCAAATGGAAGACGCCCTTTCCAAGACGATCGACTACGCCCGGGTGTGCCAACGCGTTTCCGAAATCGCAGCGGAAAAACCCAGAAACCTCATTGAAACTCTCGCCGACGAGGTAGCCGGTAAAATCCTAGCCGAATTCGATGCCGCTAGCGTCGAGGTGGAATTGCGAAAATTCATTCTGCCTGAAACGCGGAATGTCGCGGTGCGCTGCACCCGTGTGAGAGTCTAGACGCCGCCGATTTTTTCGAGCGCTTCGGCGGAAGAGGCCGCGCCAAAATCCCGGTAAAGTTGCAGAAGACCCTGTTGGTCCCACGCTGTCCGGAGAAACTCCCGCGATACGCAACCGAGCAACCAAACCGTTGCTCGTTCCAAAATCCCACTCGCTTGGGGACCACGGGCGGCACGGAGAATCTTGGCGGCGTCCTCCGGATCAATCATGGGAAGATAAGCATTCAGGAGCAAATCCGTCGCGCGATCGGCGCCGACCAGTGCCACGGATTTCGCAAGCGGATCTGCGGAGAGGTTCCAATGGTGGGTCCAGTAGGGATGATCCAATTCCTCAAAAAAACGGAGGAATCCCTTTTCCTTGGACTCACCGATCTGCTTATGGAGTTTCGGAAAATTTCGGGCGACCGATGCCAGCGCCCCGATTCGCCGGTGCGGATGATTCGGCGGACGAAGCCCAGAAAACTTCCAGATGGAACGCGGCAGAACGCTACGCGAAAAGGAGTCTCGAACCTTCCACCACGAATCCCAGAGGGGCTTGAGGTAGGTCTTTGTGATGTCGTCCGCCTCATCGAAACTTCGAGGCTCCAGAAAACCAGCGATCCCGAAAAGCAAGGCCTCGACATCATTTCCTTGAGCGGCTTTCCACCCCGTTCGCTGGGCGGCGAGAAGAAATGGGATGGAGTTGTTTTTGTAGCCAAGCCCGGCGGCGATCCCAAAAAACAAGGCGGCGTTGGCACCGTGAAGCCGACTTGCTGAAGAAAATGCCCCGCCTTTGGTTTCCAATCGAAATTTCGCGGCGCGGTCGATCATGGTTCGCGCCGCCTCCAGAGAAACGGCCGGCGCCGAGCATTTGGCAACTGGCGGCGGAGGGCATTCCACGAGCAAGCGGGCTTGAGGAATGTGACGATGATCCGAGCTTCTCGCGAAGGAGGCGGCCCCCGCTGCGTTGACATAAAAGTGGAGTCTCGTGTTCGCGAACGAGGGATTCACGGCGTGGCCATGCGTCTCCCAATCCCGGGCATCCCAATCGACTTCGATATCTCCCTCCTCAATCCCGCGTTTTTCAAATTCGATCCGGGCATTTTTAAAATCCGGACCCGCCTCGCGATTCCATTCCCCGAAATGAAGAATGCGGAGTTTCTCGCCGCAGTGGGTCGTCCATTCAAAACCAAAATCTCCCCGGAAAAGTCGCGCCTGGATTTCGAGTTCACGGGGTCGAGCGAGCGGCATTTCCGCAAAAACACACCCCATTCGGGCATTGGCGTAGGAGGCTGAGGCGCTCACAAGTCGGGATAGGGAAGATTTAGCAACCAATCCAAAGGGGTCTCCTCTTTTGGCTTTTGAAGG
Organism: Terrimicrobiaceae bacterium; assembly: GCA_044375555.1. Lineage (GTDB taxonomy): Bacteria > Verrucomicrobiota > Verrucomicrobiia > Chthoniobacterales > Terrimicrobiaceae > UBA967. Next base: position 89,999 of record JBILML010000001.1, on the reverse strand, counting down.
GATGGGTCGACTTCCTTTTCCTGGGTGTCCGATTCCTCGGCGAATGTTTCCTCGGGCGGAATTTCCTCGGGCGAAACTTCCTGGAATTCCTCTGGAGAAATCCTCCGTGAAACGAAGGCGATTTCGAGTTCGAGCCGAGCTTGGACCTCAGGATCTTTTGCAATTTTCAGAGCCTCTCGAAATGAATCCAATGCGGGAGGGAGGTGATCCGCATCCATCTGCGCGTTGCCCAATGCCTCAAGAAACATGCTGTTCCCCGTTTCCATGGTGGCTTCATGGATCGGCAACATGGCGAGGAGAATATTGGAACGCGAGGAGCGTGTGATGCTGCGAAAGCGACGGAAGGGATTCTCTTGCCGACTGCGCGGATCGGAAAACTGATTCCATGCTTGATAGGGTCTGTAGAGCGGATCACCGATGACGACTCCCATCCATGAGATCGCGCGCTGAGACATCCAACCGGCCTCGGCAAGGGTCACACCAGCCAGCAAGCGATCTTGGAAGACATCCAGATTCGCCGTGAATGGGAGATAGGGTTCATACACATTCCCGAGTGTGGCTGCGGCTCCTTTGGCGATCAGCGGACCACACCAGTGGTTCGCGGAGATTCTCAGCGAGGACGCACTGAACGAGTGGAGATGCACCGCCACAGCGCCGGGTCGAAATCGGAAATCCTCTCTGAGGAACGGACCATTGATGTCGCCGGCATACCAACCGAAATAAACCGCTGCGTCGGTGATGGGGAAATTTTCCTGAAATGTCTCGGGGAGATTATCAAAAATGGTGGGGATTCCCGACTGACGGAGGATCTCGACGAGTTTGCGCATCCAGTTATCCCCCTCAATATACGCCCCGCTAGAGATATCGCGCCCATCCACATAAGCCCACCCCCAGAGGCCCTCTTTTTCGGTGGCGATCGAGTCATCGATCATCTTCCGAACCATCGCGGCCGTTGGCGCATCGAGCCTCGAGGGAAGCAGAAGGCCCGGAGAAACCGACTCCTCAAGGATCGGTGTGAACCGGCCAAAATACGGATTGGGAATCAGCCCGCCGGGAACGAAGTCAGGCAATCCCATCGCAGCCAGTTCGCTATCCACACTCGCATCGTTGCGACCTGAAACCTCGGGCGGAATGCCCTCCATCGGCGGAGGGAGCTCAATGGAGGGATCCGATGATATTTTCAGGGGAAACCCCCGCATGAGAGCCAAGAACCTGATGCGCGTATCGAAAACCCTCGTGGTGCCATCCGGAAGTTGGCGGACCAACCACCATCCCTTTTCGATGAGTTGATTCCGGAGCTGAGCGGCGATTTGGCGGTTGAAAACCTCCCGCGTGATTTCCTCGCCAGCGGGGAGGTCGAAGCCAATCACCTGCGCGGCTGGGATCGATCGCTTCGAGGCATAGTAGCGGGCTAGTTCCGCCGACTCGGCGTCGTTGGAGTTGAATAAAACCAATGTCGCGGAGGCGAGTCGGTCTTTGGCCAAAGCAGTGGGCACCCACAGCGCGAGAAACACCAGAAACCCAGCAGCGAGCTTAAACATGGATTCTCAGACCATCGTAGGCCAACCGCACATCTGGAGGCAGGTCCGCCTCAGTCGCGGCGTGACCGAGTTCGTGGCACATGTGGATAAACCATGTCTGGCGCGCTCCGATGCGCCGTGCCGCCTCCAGCGCACCTTGAACCGTGAGATGAGTCGAGTGGGCGGTGTGGCGCAAGGCATCGATCACCAAAACCTCGACCCCCCGCGCGGCCTCTTCCGCCTCGGGTGGCACGGACTGGCAATCGGTGAAGTAGGCAAAAAGGCGTCGGCCATTTTTTTCGAAGACCAATCCATTCGTGACCATCCGACCGTGCGGCAAATCGACCGGGATGATGTCGAAGCCATCCATCACAAACTTTCCGCTCATCGTGACGGGATCCGGGCGGACATAGTTCGGATAGCGAGCCGAACCGTCGAAAGCGTATTGAAAAACGCGTTTGAGGCTGGTGAGGGTCTCGTGCGATCCATGCACGGGAATCGCCTTGTTTTCGAGTTCGCAAAAACGACGCAGATCATCGAATCCCAAAATGTGGTCCACATGCGAGTGGGTGTAGAGGACGGCATCGAGGCGCGTGATGTCCTCGCGCAAACATTGGGTGCGAAAGTCGGGGGTCGTATCCACGGCGATGGACAGCGAGGGCATTTGGATATGGATCGCGGTGCGGAGTCGCTTATCGCGCGGGTCACTGGATTTGCAAACGGCACACTCGCAGCCAATCACTGGAATGCCGTGCGATGTGCCCGTGCCGAGAAATGTGATTTGAAAATTTTCCATCGCTTGGAAACGGGGCTGGAGGGTGGCATAGTTCCCGGATGTCCGCAACGCTGGCATCTCTACGCATCCGCAATCTCGCACTGGTCGAGGATCTGCTTTGGGAACCCCCCGCAGGTTTTGTCGCCATCACCGGAGAAACCGGAGCGGGAAAATCCATCATCCTCGGCGCTGTGAAACTTCTCCTCGGGGAACGAGCGGACCGAACCCTCGTTCGCAGCGGAGCCGCATCCTGCGCGGTGGAAGGGCTCTTCCAAATCGATGCCGGATCGCCACTCCATGCCATTCTCGAATCCGCCGGAGCCGAACCCTGCGAAGACGGAGCCCTCGTCATCAAGCGCACGGTTCTTGCCGAGGGGGGTGGAAAGCAGTTCGTAAACGGTTCGCCCTGCACCCTCGCCCTTTTGCGCGATCTGGGAATTTCCTTGGTCGATCTCCACGGGCCGCATGATCACCAGAGTCTTTTCTCCCGCGAACAACAGATGCGGGTTCTTGATTCCTTTGCGGGTTCGGAAAAAATCCGCAGCGAGTTTTCCGAATCGCGACGCCGTTGGATCGATCTCGAAAATGAGCAACGCCGCCTTGTGGAAAATGCGGAGGCTTTGGCTCGGGAGTTGGATCTCTTGAATCACCAAACCAAGGAGATCGACGACGCCGCACTCAAGTCCGGGGAAGAGGAGAGCCTCGTGAGCCGCCAGCGATCGACTTCCAACGCGCACCGTCTCGGTGAAGTTTGCGCGGAACTCTCCGGAATTTTGACCGAGTCTGAGGACTCGATCACCTCGCGCTGGGGAGATGTCGGGCGGCTAGCCAAGGAACTCTCTCGTCTTGATCCCGAGGCTGAATCGATTGCCCAAGCGGCTGCGGGAATTTTCGAGTCACTCCAAGATCTCTCGCGGGAGATCGACCATTATCAAAACAGAGTCGATGCGGATCCCCGGGCGCTCGCCGATATCGAAGCCCGGCTCGACACCATCCAAAATCTGAAGCGCAAATACGGCACAAGCGTGGAGGCGATCCTAGCATTTGGCCTCGAAGCCTCCCAAAAACTCGCCTCCCTCAAAAATCGCGAAGAACGCGGAGCCATGCTTGATGGCGAGATTGAAACTGCGAAAACGACCCTCGAGGCAGCTGGAAAAAAACTCTCTCAGGCCCGTCGCAAAGCGGCACCGAAACTCGAGACACTGGTTCGACGCCACCTTTCGGACCTTGGTTTCGCTCAGGCTGGCTTCTCAATAGCCTTCGAGGATTTGGCGGACCCCTCACCCGAAGGATTCGAACACATCGAGTTTCTTTTTTCGCCGAATCCGGGTGAACCCGAACGGCCCCTCCGTGCCATTGCCTCCAGCGGAGAAATCTCTCGCGTGATGCTCGCGCTGAAAACCTCTCTCGCGGCGCAGGACAGCGTGCCGATTTTGATTTTTGATGAGATTGACGCCAATGTCGGCGGAGAGATCGGCGCCAAGGTGGGCCTGAAAATGAAGGAGCTTTCGACAAGTCATCAGGTCTTTTGCATCACCCACCTTCCCCAAGTCGCGGCCTCGGCGGAGTCTCAGTTCATTGTCAGCAAGGAAAGTGACGGCACACGCACACGGACTCTCTTGGAGGGAACCCACGCCGCCGGACGCATCACCGAAATCGCACGAATGCTCGGCGGCCCCGCCGACACTGCAAAAAAACACGCACGAACGCTCCTTGGCGTAAAATAAGACCTTTTGCAGTGATCGGCTGCAGGTTTAGTGTGATCCAGTTTTTCACTGTGAAAAAATCCACCACAGAGCCCGCTGTAAAAGATTTTCCTAACACGGATAAAATCTCCGCCTTGGACTCTGAGTTGCGTTCCTTGCGCCAATCCCGACTTCGCGTGGAGGGCACCGTGGAAGCGACGGGATTGATTCTGCGGGAGTGGGACACCTCGACTGACGAAGCCCTTTACTGCGGCGCGGCGGAGTCAATCCTTGGAATTTTTCCTCACGAGCTGATGGGCAGTTTTGAGAAATGGGTTCTGCTGATTCATGCCGACGATCGCGCCGAGTATCGCAAGGAAATCCAGCGCGTGCTCGCCGAAGGCGGCCCTTTTGAAATCGAATACAGGATTCGAAAACGCGGCGACAAACACACGCTCCTCCTGGAGCGCGGCTACTTCATCGATCCCTCTCAAGGCGCGCATCCGGTTCTTTCCTCGATGATGTCGGATGTTTCGCATCTCCGGGATTTGGAATCCCGCGTGCGAAAATCCCAGCGAGTCGAGGCGTTCAGCCAACTGACCGGCGGCGTCGCCCATGATTTTAACAACATGCTTTCCGTCGTGATTGGCTACGCCCAAATCCTCATGGAAGAGTCTGGAGACAACGAGGAGCGGCTTGGATTTCTAGGCGAGATTGAGAAAGCGGCCATGCGTGCCTCGTCGCTCACCAACCAACTACTCGCATTCAGCAAGCCACCCGCCACGCGCAAGGGATCCCTGCAACTCGGCGAACTTCTCCAAGAGTTGGTGAAGATGCTCGACCGGCTTCATGGCGAAAAGATCGTCTTGAAAATCGATGCCTCCAAAGGCCTGTGGGCTGTGCAAGCCGACCGCAGCCAGATCGAGCAGGCTTTTATCAATCTCGCCGTGGCTTGCCGCGAAGCGATGGTCGAAGGCGGGGAGGTTCTCATCACCCCAACCAACGAGGCACACGGCGAGGCCACCCATTTTGGGGATCATGTTCTGCCTGCCGGAAGTTATGTCCGCATCAGCCTAGCTTTGAAGCCGGGATCAACAAAATCTCCCGCTCGCAATCTCGAAAAAAATCGCAGCGTGTCGGCAGCGCGTGCCGTTATCGAGCAAAACGAAGGTCTCCTGTTTGTCCATACCGAGGGAGGTAAGGCTCGAATCAATATCTACTTCCCGAGCGTCGCCGAGGGCATTGCCCCGACGCCGCACGACGCCACGCCGAAGCGCGCATCGAAAGCTGCGACCATTCTGCTCGTTGAGGACGACTCGTCTTTGCGCCAATTCACCAAAACAGTTCTCGCTCGCCTTGGCCACCATGTCCTCGAAGCCGTCGATGGCGAGGAAGCTTTGAATATTCTCGAGCAGAATCCCGATTTGATGCCGGACCTGTTGATCGCCGACATGGTCATGCCACGACTGGGAGGATTGGAACTGGCCAAGGTGTTTTCCAAAAAACAACCGCACGCCTCTATTCTTCTGGTTTCCGGCTACCCCGAGCAGCAAGGCATTGCCGCCTATTCCGGCTACGCATTCCTTAAAAAACCCTTCGCCGTTGGTGAGCTCATCACCCGCGTCGGGTCACTTTTAGCGAACTGAGGGTCTCAGCAATAAACGAGCAACTGACGGAGGAGCGAGGAACTTGAGTTGTAGTTCCGGATTTTTTTAATCGTGCTTTCGTCGAGGTGGCATCCCTCCGCGACGAGCAAAACGCCGGTCGGGCTGTAAATGCCGCTGGCGAGCTGCATGCCGATATCGAGTTCATCGACCATGACCTCGCGCACGAGCCTCGGCAGCGTCGTCGCCTGGGCACAACGCAGAAAGAGTCTCGTGGCATCGGGGTCGAACGCCGATCCGGACTGCTCAAGAATCCGATCCACAGCCTGCTCGTGGGGCAGACCACATGTGACATAGTAAACCACGACGGCGAGGCAACGGGCGGGCCAGGGAATCATCTCGCCGGCGAGGCCATCGGGAAATCCCTTGCCGTCAAAACGCTCGTGATGAGCCCGGATCGTATCGCCCACGGGCTTCAGCAAATCAACGAACGAGGCGAGGGTTTGCCCATGGATCGTGTGGTTTTGGAAAATGGTTTTCATCTCCGGCGGCGAGTCCTCGAGGTCGTTCTGGACCGCCATCATGAAGCCCGAAGGAATTGCCGAGAGGCCGATGTCATAGAGGCGAGCACTAACCTCGAGCACATGCTTCTGCTCTTCGTCGAAATAATGCGTCTCGGCCATGATCTGCGCGATTTTCAGAGCCGCCTTGGCCTGCTCGCCGAGCAGCGGGTTGAAGGTCGTGAGAATGCGCTGACAGAGTTCCAGCGAGCGGCTGAAATTTGTTTTCAGCGCCTCGTGCGAGAAGTCGAGTTCGCGCTTGCCGGCTTCGAGTTCCCGGAGCTGTTTCTCAAGCCGGGTGTTCGCTTCGGAGAGTTTTTGGTTGAGATCGAGGGTCGTTCGTTCCAACGAGCGATTGGTTTCGATGAGTTCATGACGCTGAACGGCGTTGTGAAGCGTGGCCATCATCTCGGCGGAAATCCAAGGCTTGGTCACGAAGCGGAAAATTTCGCCACTGTTCACGGCGGCCGTCACGACATCGAGGGACTTGATTCCTGTGATGAGAATGCGCGAGGAGGAGGGCTGGATTTGTGCAAATCGGTGCAGGAGGTCGGCGCCCAGCATGTCCGGCATGTTGTGGTCCGCAATCACCACGGCGAATTTTCTATCCAGAGCGTAGCGCAGGGCCTCGTCGGAATTTGTGGTGGTGACGGACTGATAACCGGATCGGGTGACCAGATCCTCGAGGACCTTCAAGATGAGAGGGTCATCATCGATCGATAAAATGGATGGAGGGTTTGTGTTCACGGGATTGGTGGTTTTTTATTCGTTGAGGTCGCAGGAGGGAAGGACAAGAAGCACATGGCATTCCTCGGCGGCGGGGTTGTTCCAGAAGAGTAGCCGCCCTCCGATTCCGGAAAGAATGATTTCCGCTTTCGCGAGGGAAATATCAGCGACTCCGCCACCGGCCGGGTAGCTATCGATTTCCGTAACGGAGTCGATGGCGCAGGGAAGATGAAAGGAAACCGCGACCGAATGCGGAGGAACCTCTTTGCCGAGTTTCGTGGCAATTTCGAGAAGACAGGAAGTGGTTAAAACGGAAACGGAAATTTCGATCCGGCCGGTTGGAACAAAAGGACGAAGCCTTGAAGCGATGGCGAGCAACGCCACGCGGAAGGGGAACTCAGCCACCCGCACATGGATCGCGGATTCGGGAGGTTGAAATTGGATTTTGGCCGTTCTGGGAAATACCACACGCAGCAGGTCGAGTTCCGAAGCCGCAAGCACCTCCAAGTCATGGTAGGTCGTTTCGTGCTCGTGGACATTGAGGTGGATCTGAGTAGCCCGGGAAAGGATCTCCTTGATGCGCTCGACGCCTTGGCTGATTTCCTGAAGCGCTTTGCCAGGGCCTCCGTCGCTGCCGACTAATTCCTGGCAGGTCTCGAGATTAAAATAAATCCCGGTGAGCACATTGTTCACATCGTGAATGAGCCCGGGGGTCAATTCCGCATTCAGCTCGTTGGAAGCCCGGCGCAAAACCAGAGCCTCGCCGGAGCTTCCGTCCAACAAGGTATTTGGGTCGGCCGGAGCTGGCATGGTTAATGGCATAAGCTCAATGAACCACTCTCCGGGGCAAGAACAAAATCCCCGCTGCGGTCAGGTTCATCGCTGAGGCAAGGCCGGAGGCGGTGGCGGAGCCAGGGTCGAAAAAGCCTCGTGGGCGACAAACCCGGCAAAGAGTCTCGGGCTTTGCAGGATGATTTGGTTTCCGCTGGCGGCCTCGCGCGACTTGCCCTTCGGTATCGAGGGACTGATGTAGGGAATTTTTAGGCCCATCCCGGCAAATTGCGTGGCCAGCGTGGCGACATCGGGCTCGGCGGTATCCAATATCCCATCGGCCACCCAAATGACTTCCATATTTCTGAGATCAACAATCTTGGCGCGCACCCCGATCGCGATCGGACGGTAGGGTCGGAAGACCGAAAAATCGATGAACATCACGGCGTCGGCGGCATATTTTTGCCGGAGGGACTTGATGACTTCCGGCGAAATGATGGAGGATGAGGAGATGGCTTCGTTGCTGGTGAGTTGCAGCATTTCTTCACGAGGCACCTGAACGATCTCATATTTGACGACTTTAGAGAGCTCCCCCCGGAAAATCCCATCCATATCGCGCTGCATGTCATTAATTGGTTGATGAGAGTAAATTGGAAGAACCGCGAGCCGACGCATTCCAGCTGGCCAGACAACGCCATTCGAGATGGCTTGAGGCGGCGCGGTCATCGTGGGATCGGAAATGCGTTTGATGCGACCAGTCGTCGCCGCAGCATTGTTTTTATCCCCGACTGTCCGGGAATTGGAATTGGAGCAAGCCGGCAGGACAAGAGCCACGGAGAGCACGGCAATAAGCGAGGATGGAAAAAAACAGGGTCGCATGGACTCGTGCGTAGCATTTTCCGTGCCTTGAACAAGAAAACTCCCAAATGCCAAAGAAGCGCCCTACCCGAAGCCAAGATTCCTCTTGCGACCAAGGGAAATCCCTTTAGTTTTCCGTTCTGCGATCGATATAGAAGGTATGTCATCGACCGAAACCTCCAGTCCAAACCCGGCGGATTTTTCCGAGAAAAGAAACTTTAAATTTATTTCAATGCGTTACTTTTCAACTTTTTCCTCTTGCATCGCCTTGCTTTTCGCTTTGACGGGATGCGCCAGCACATCGAAGAAAAACACCCCACCCCCACCCGCTCCGATTTCCCTAAAACTTCCCAAACCCGCTCCGATGCGTGTGGCAAACGACACCTCGAACCGGCGCAAAGCACCGCTTCTGCCAAAAATTGTCGATACCTCGACGGCGAGCGACTCGCCCACCAGCGCGGTCGATGATCTCGTCCCACCCTCCGAAACAAAAACCGTTTCTTCTGCAGTGCCTAAATTTATTGAGAACGACCAGCCTGCGGACTTCTTCCAAGGCGTTGGCGACGCCCCCAGCGGCGAGGCCGTGCTTGGCGGGGGATTTTTCGATACCGTTTTTCGTCCGGCTGCCCCCCCCAATCAGCCGGTGAGCACCGCGACCTACACCACCTCGGATTAATCCCATGATCAGACGCCTTGCCGGGCTTGCGACTCTCCTCGCAGTCACAGCCCACACCCACGCAGAAATCGCCGCACCTCCACAGATCGGCGAAAACCCGACGCCTGCAGGCGGCCCCGCCATGGAGGAACACGCCTCAGCCCCCGCTCCGAACCCTCAATCGCTTTCCGATAAAGTCGACAACTCCAAAATCCCCTCCCCGATCCAATTTAACTCCCTCGAAACCGAACTTGAAGACGACTTGGGACTCGGCGGCGACCGCGTGGGCGAAGCTGCCAGCGTGAAAAGCATGGAGATCGAAATCCAGCAGGCGCTGGAAATGAACGACCCCGCTCTGGCGGAAAAACTCTTCGCCCAACTCATGCGCCTCGGAGCCCCCACCTCCCGCAAGCGCGACGCCATGCTCCGTATGGGCAAGCAATTGGATGAAAAACAAAAGCAATACGCCAAAGCGATCGTTGTTTATGAACAATTCCTCCAGAATTTTCCAAACGATCCCGAGTCCCTCGAACTCCTCCTTCGCCTCGGTCGCCTTTACCGCAACATCGGCGCCAATGCCTCGGCTCTGAATAAATTTTACAGCGTCCTCTACTCCTCGCTTCAGTTGAAAAATGGCGACGAATACACCGACGCCTCACTCCGTGCGAAAATGGAGATCGCCCACACGCATTTTGCCGCTGGGGAATATCAAAAAGCCGGAGACCTCTACTCGAAAGTCAAACTCCTCAAAATGTCCCCGGAGGAATCGAGCGAACTCGCATTCCGCCTCGCCTATATCGCCTACCTAGCCGGTGATTATCCGAAATCCGTCACCGAGGCCCAACTCTTCCTCGACACCTTCCCGGCCAGCCCGCTGGCCCCCGAGGCGCAATACCTCTTCATCCAGTCCCTCAAAAAACTCAACCGCAACACCGAGGCCACCAAGGAAACTCTGGAACTCCTCCAAGCCGGTCAAAAATACGGTCAGAAAAAACCTGCCGTCTGGGCTTATTGGCAACGCAAGACCGGCAACGAAATTGCCAACGAACTTTACGGCAGCGGGGATTACTACGGCGCCGCACAGATCTACCAAAAGCTCGCCGAACTCAACGACGCTCCGGACTGGCGCGGACCCGCGATTTATCAATTCGGACTCTGCTGCGAGCGCCTCCGCCACTTCGACCGCGCCCGCGAAGCCTACCGCTACATCATCGATAAAATCCCCGCTACCGCCAAGACCTCCACCGGCACAGGCATCGTGGGTGAAAATCTTTCCACCGTGCGCGAAATGGCCGAGTGGCGTTTTGAGCACCTCAACTGGCTCGAAAAAACCGAGAAGGAAATCTTCCCTCTCATCAACCAGCCGATTCCCGCACCGGGTCTGCCAGCCATAGGACAAAACGCCGCGAAACCGGCGACTCCTCCGACTCCAACCCAGCAAGCCGCCAACCAAATCGCGCCGCAACCTGCCTCGGCGCCCGCCGCAGTTCCGCAGGCCTCAGTTCGCTGAGTTTTTAAATTCTACGCGCGGGGATGCGCGGCCAGGTATGCCGCCTTCAGTCGCTCGATAGTGACATGTGTGTAGATTTGCGTGGTCGAGAGGCTGGCGTGCCCAAGCAAAGTTTGCACACTCCGGAGATCAGCCCCGTTGTCGAGCAGATGGGTCGCGAAACTATGGCGCAATTTGTGGGGTGACAAATCGGCCGGCAATCCAGCTTGGGCCAGCCGGAGCTTCAGCAGGAAATTCACCGAGCGTGTTGAGAGTCGACGGCGGGATTTGTTGATGAACAGCGGCCCCGCATGCACCCGAGCCGCCTGCCGATAGCGGGAGATGGCCTCCAGCGCTGGGCCTCCCACTGGGCAAATCCTCTCCCTCGCCCCCTTGCCAGTCACCCGTGCCGTCTCCCCGATGGGATCCACATCGGGAACATCCAAGCCCACCAACTCCGCGAGTCGCATTCCGGTGGAGTAAAAAAGTTCGATGATCGCGGTATCGCGCGCCGCCATCCATGTGGGAGCCTGTTTGTTTTTTTCAGCTTTCAGCGGCGCCTCGACCAGCGATTCCACCTGCGAGTTGGTGAGAAAGCGAGGCAGCGTCTTCTCCCGCTTCGGCAGCAAAACCTCGTGCAAGACATTCTTCAAAACCTTCCCGCGCATTTGAAGGAATGAATAAAAAGACCGCATCGCCGCGAAGCGCAGCCGGACGCTCGCCCGGGCCATCTCCGCCTTCATCATCTCGAGCATCCAGGCGCGAAAATCATCCGCTCTCATCGCCGTCCACGCCCCATCGGGATGGAATTTGCGGAACGACTCCAGAGCGGTCCGGTAGGTTTTCGCCGTCAGAGGGGAGGCATTTTTCTCAGCCTCCAAATAGCGAAGAAACTCCTCGGCCAGTCGATCCAATGGAACCCTCTCAGGCTCTCCTGTTTTTCCCTTCCGCCGCTTCAAATGGTGGCAGCTTGCAAAAGGATCGCCGTGCGCTGAGTGGATCGCCCATCCGGACTGCGAGCCTCGATCGGCACGGTCCGTCCACCACCGCCCACGACTACCTTGTGTTCGAAGGACCCATCGCCGCGAACCTCGACGGACAGGCCGTCCACGAGCACACGATTTTGTGGATGCGTTTGCCCGCGCACGGTGATTTCCGCACTGAACTGCAGGTCGCCCTGCGCCGCCGTGAGGCCAAATGAATTCTCTGACGAACCCCAACTCGAAAAAGCTCCCGATTCCCAACTCGAAAAAGCCGAGGAAGACCAACTCGACAGCGCCGCCTGCTCGAAACTCGAAAGATTCATCCCGCTCCACGAACTCCCCACGGCCGAGAGCCAACTGCTCAATTGATTCCACGAGGCCAAAGTCTCAGCCAAATTTGTCACGCTTCCCGACCACGAGGAGAGATTCCAAGGAATCGTCTCCGAGGCACCACCGGACCAACTCGTGACCGACCCGCTCGATAATGCGCCAAGTGAAATTGCTCCGCTGGACAACTCCCCGCTCGATAGCGCGGCAAGTCCGCCGGGTGCTCCGACGCTCCAACTGCTTAACCAACTGGAAAGCCCGGAAGCCATGCGCTCAGCCAGCCCCGAAGAGGTGAGATTTCCAGAGCTGCCGCCCAACTCCATGCCGAGCTGCGAGAACATACTGAAAAGACTGCTCTCCGCGTGGCCAAGCTGAAGCCGCGCCAAAAGCTCTCCCAATTCCCCAGAGCCGAGACGCTCCTGCAACCTGAGGTGGATGGCGGAATGAAGTTCCTCGGAACTCCACGACGCACTGGAAAGTTCCGCGAGAAATTCATTCCCAAGGAGCGTCGCAAGAATCGCCCTCTCGTTGTCCTGAAGCGGGAGAGAGGAGGATCCGCCGTGCGCCACGGAGCGCTGGAGTTCCGCCAAGGCCGGGACCAAATTTTGATCGAACGACATCGAGTTGGTAATCGTTTCCACCAATCTCTGAAAGCCGATGTGGATTGGGATCGTGGCGTAATCGAAGCTCACAGATTCCGAGATCCGGTCGCGAGGCGTGGTCACCGAGGTCGATCGCGCCAAGGTCTTCCATGTTTTCCCGCGATAAAAACCAATCTCGATCGTGTAATTTTTTCCAGCCGTTTTGACCGGCACATACCAGTTCCGTGTTTCGAAAGGCACAGCAATCTCCTGCTCAATCGCGCCGACTTCATCCTCCAAACGCAAGTGGCAAGGGCCGCCGGGGTGACGCGAGATTTCAATATCCCAGTAAGTGAAAAGCCAACGCGGATCCTGCGCCGCGAGAAAAATGGCATTCGTCCCGTAGCTGTGCGGGAGCGATCCCAGTTTATCGATGTCCATCTTGTTCACCGCACGCTCGAGGCTCCGGCGCTTGGCGGATTTTTTTTCAAGGAGAGAAGAGGTCTTGGTTTTGGAAACGGACTTGCTTGATGCGTTCTCTGCACCCTTCGATTTTTCCCCTGCTTTGGACTTGTTGTTGCTCATCGGTAATAAAAAAACTCAGAGGAGCTTGCCTGTCTCTAGAACCCGCCTCAATGGGTTGCAAGCCCTATTGATATTTTAAATACCGAGGGTCGAGGGGGGATTAGAGCCCCAGCAATTCGCGCCGCAACATATCGAGCGCCGACTGCGTGGCGAGTTGCTTGAAAGTAACGCGATCCGTCAAAAAGCGGCGTTCCATGTGGAGCGGCCCCGCACTCGGGCGAGCCAAGGCGATGTGAACGAGCCCCACAGGTTTCTCCTCGCTGCCCCCGCCGGGCCCGGCGATGCCGGTGAGCGCCAAAGCGAAATCAGCCTGGGCTCGATTTTTCGCCCCTTCGGCCATGGCCATAGCGACTTCCGCACTTACGGCACCATGACGCTCGATTAAGTCCACCGAAACGCCGAGGAGTTCGCTTTTGGCCATGTTCGAGTAGGTGACGAATCCCTCGTGGAAAACCTCCGACGCTCCCGGAAAATCCGTCACGCGATCCGCCAAAAGCCCACCGGTGCAGGATTCTGCCGTGGTGAGCGTGAGGCCACGCCGCTTGAGTTCGCCCACAATCCATTCCTCGATCCCCTCGCCTTGCGAGGAAACAAGATTCGATCCGAGGATTTGGACCACACGCGACTCCACGGCATCGAGAGCCTCCCTTGCGCCAATAAGGCGAAAATCGACTTCGTTTGGCCGAGCGCAATACCCAACCTCCAAAGCAGGATTTTCAGTAAGCTCGAGACCGATGAGTTTTTCGACCTCACTTTCACCAAGACCGACCACTCGATAAATCCGGCATTCCTTGGCCTCGATCCCAGCAGCGAGAGCGCTCAAGCGAGGCAGCACAAAATCGGAAAACATCGGCTGCAACTCGCGCGGCGGGCCAGGCATCAGGAAAAAATGCGGCGTCGCCCAAGAGGGTTGCGAGACCGAAGGAATATAAAGACCCGGCGCCGTGCCATTCGGATTCGGCAAAACCTCGGCGCCCTCGGGAACCATTGTCTGACGCAGCATACGCTCGACGAGTTGATACCCTCGCGCGGCCAACCGGGACTCAATGTGGGCGCGAATCGCCGGATCAGCCTGAAGTTTTCTACCGAGAAGTTCCGCAATCACCTCGCGAGTGATGTCATCGGTCGTGGGCCCCAGACCGCCTGTGACGAACAGCACCTCGGCGCGGCCACAGGCTTCCAACACTCCATCACGAATGGCCGGCCCGTCGGGAACTGTCGTTTGACGCGCCAAGCGAAGACCGAGTGGAAAAATTTGACGCGCGATCCAAGCCGCGTGGGTGTTTTGCACGCTACCAAGAAGCAACTCCGTGCCGATGTTCAGAACCTCGACGGTCATTTCACCACGAGCCCGCAAGCCAAGGCATCCATCCAAGTTCTCACCATGCCGTGACGCTCGGTGTCCCCGTCCAGATCGTAAACATAAAGAAGATTGGCGAGGATGCGCATGAGAAATTGGCGCGGCGAGGCAGGCTGCAGATGGCTTTCCTTCAACTCAATTCCCTGCCGGGAAAGAATGCTGCGCAAATCCTCCCTCTTAAGAATCCGGCCGCCGTGGAAGGGATCGAAAAAAAGATCTCCGTGCCGGGCGATGAAGTGGCCAGGGAGATTGATGCCATCGATTTTCATGCCGGCCCGCGCACCGATCATCATGTAGAGAAGCGAGAGGCTGATGGGGATTCCCCTTCGGGTGGAAATCAACCGGGGGAGGAGGGAATTTTCTTCGCAGTAGTAACAGTCGGCGTTGCCGGTGAAATGAAGTTCGCCGGAGAGGAGTTCGCCGAGCAAGTGGATCCTGTCTTCATTCGTCACGGCTCCGTGGATGCGAGAGAGAAATTCGATCCCGCACTCGTTGACCAATTCCTCGGAGGGCGCGGTCGGCACCTGCGGCAAAAGCGCTCTGGAAAGGAGCCAGGCGGCTTTTTCAATATCGAATCGGTCCCCTCCGAGATGACATAAAAGCAAAAAGTCGTCACTGGCGTCGCGGGCTTGAAGTTCGTGGAGAATTTCTCTGGCGTGGCGCTGGGTGGCAGGACACTCACCGTTTGCCAAATCCTCGACGAGTCTCGGATTATCCACAGCCATCGCGGCGAGTTGTTCTTTCACGAGCAGGACGGTTGTCGGGTCATCATCGCTCAGCAATTTTGCCAAGGCTTGCTCGTTGGCTACCATGTTGGTGTCCAATAAAGGCGGGTATGCCCCCATTGCAAGCGGTGACTTGGTTATTGAAAAATCCTCAACGGGAAATTGGGATTTCAATGGAGAAAAAAACTGACTCGCCAGCGCGATCCCCCTTGGGGCTGGAAAAACCCGCCTCTGCCAACCCCCGCTCAAAGGATGCCACTCGATCTCCGGGAATTTGAACCAACCACCGTGTGCCGCCTGATTCGATTTTCTCGGGAGTCAGGACCACACCTCCACAATTCCGCACGAGGTTTTGGATCGTCTCGCCAGCCTTCAAGCACGCCTCCCCATCGGGAACCTCCCGCACGGAAATCCGAGCCGCGCCTTCAAGAATCGGAGACTGCCATTGCTCATTCACGACATTTTCCAAAACCGCCCGCAACCCCACCGCATCGGGAATCGGTTCGGAGGCTTTTCGAATGTCGCGAATACCATAAATGGCAATCGTCATCGGCAGGGCCAGGGCCACCAGCACGAGGCTCACCATCTGAAGCACCTTGCCATTCCAACGAAAAGGCAGCTGGGGTGTTTCTTTGAAATCAGGATTGGGTTTTTCGCTCATCGAATCGGATGAAAGCATAGAAACCACGCCGTCCGCCGTCAGCGCAAATCCTCGCTCCGAACGCGGAGATTGACCCTTCTCGACGGCTCGCGGATATTTCCCGACTTTTCATGGCCATCGAGAACACGCGCAATTTCTGCATCATCGCCCACATTGATCACGGCAAGACGACCCTTTCCGACCGTTTGCTGGAGGCCACGGGAACTATCCAAAAACGAGAGTCTCAGGAGCAACTCCTCGACGCCATGGACCTCGAGCGCGAGCGCGGCATCACGATCAAAGCCCACCCGATCGCGATGGAATACACGGCCAAAAACGGGACTCACTATAAACTCAACCTCTCGGACACCCCAGGCCATGTGGACTTTTCCTACGAGGTGTCCCGCTCGCTCGCAGCCTGCGAAGGGGCGCTGTTGATCATCGATGCCGCCCAGGGCGTGGAGGCCCAGACTGTCGCCAATGTCCATCTCGCGGAGAAGCAGGGCCTCAAACTCATTCCGGTCATCAACAAAATCGACCTGCCAAACGCCGATGTCGAAATGGCGAAGAAGCAACTCGAGGACATTCTCGCCATCCCGGCCGATGAAGCGATTCTCGCCAGCGCCAAGGCGGGCATCGGCATTGAGGAAATCCTAGAAGCCGTCGTTGCACGCATCCCCCATCCTTCCGGAAAATCCGAAAACCGCCTGCAGGCGCTCACCTTCGACTCGCACTTCGATGCTTACCGAGGCGTGGTGATTTACACTCGTGTCTTTGAGGGTTCCATCAAAGCGGGCGACCCCGTGAAGCTCATGTCCACCAACGCCAACTACGAGGTCAAGGAGGTCGGCGTCTTCAAGCCCCAGCAGCCCAAATTTTTTGCCCGCGAAAAACTCCTCGCCGGTGACATCGGTTATGTCATTGCGAACATCAAAACCTCTGCCGAGGTGAAGGTCGGCGACACACTCACCAGCGCGCGCCAACCCGCTGAAAAGCCGCTCCCCGGCTTTCAGCTCGTTCAACCGATGGTCTTCAGCGGCATCTACCCGATCAACACCGCTGACTTCGAGCGCCTCAAGGCCGCCATCGCCAAACTTCAACTCAACGATGCCGCGTTCCAATTCATGGCCGAGTCCAGCATCGCCCTCGGCTTCGGCTTCCGTTGTGGATTCCTCGGCCTGCTCCACATGGAGATCATCCTCGAGCGCCTGCGCCGTGAGTTCGACATGGACATTATCGCCACCTACCCCTCGGTCATTTACGAGGTGGAGCGCACGAACGGGGAAGTCCTCCGCATCGACAATCCGGACCAACTTCCCGACCCCAGTGTGATTGAGGAAATCCGCGAGCCGATGGTCCGCTGCTTCGTCATGATCCCGAACGAATACATCTCGCCGGTCATGCAGCTCATCATGGAAAAACGCGGCGAGGTTTCCCACACCGAGTCGATCGATACCAAGCGCGTCATGCTCCGGACCGAGGTTCCTCTGAACGAAATCCTCGTGGATTTTGTGGACAAATTAAAATCCATCACCCGAGGCTACGGCTCGATGGACTACGAGCAGGCCGGCTACAAACCCGCCAAACTTGTGAAGCTCGAGATGCTCGTGAACAACGAGCCGGTGGATGCTTTCTCCTGCATCGTCCATCGCGAAAAAGCCGAATCCCGAGGCCGCGCCCTCGCCTCGAAGCTCAAAGAAGTCATTCCTCAACAACTTTACCAAGTCGCCATTCAGGCGGCCATCGGCGGCAAGATCATTGCCCGCGAGAGCGTAAGCGCCCTTCGAAAAAATGTGACCGCGAAATGCTACGGCGGCGACATCAGCCGCAAACGCAAACTCCTCGAGAAACAGAAGGAAGGAAAAAAGCGAATGAAGGCCGTGGGCAGCGTGAATATCCCCCAAGAGGCCTTCATCCAAGTCCTCCGAACCAGCTAAAAAAGCCCGTCATGTTTTTCTTCACTCCGCGCTACCTCAAAGAGGCAAAACACTACCTCCAGGGAGCGAAAAAATTTCTCGCTTACAAGCGCGACATCCTGGCGCCATCCCGCGTTTCCGAGATCGAAAAGGGCATCGAGGAACTCCGCTCCGCCATGCGACGCCGCGACCGCGAGGAAGTCTCGAAGAGCATGCGCCATATCGATGACTTGATCGGCAAAAGCGTGCCACCCGTCAAAAACGCCGGCCTCCGCGAAAACATCGAAGTTCTCGTCGTGGCGATTATTTTTGCCGCAGGCGTGAAGGCCTATTTCCTCCAACCCTTCCGCATTCCCACCGGCTCCATGCAACCGACGCTCTACGGAATCGTCGGAGTGCCCACCGAAACCTCGCCGCCCAATTTGCTCGTTCGCGCCTTTGACCTGGTCGTCCGCGGTCGTCACCACCTCGACCTGCGCGCGCAAGAGGAAGATGTCGTCGTGAACCTGGAAGAAAAAACTTACCTGAATTTTTTCACCTTCACGAAAATCATCGGCCGTCGTCACAGCTACACCGTTTTCGCGCCCCGCGATCCGTTGATGCGGTATTTCCGTGTCCTGCCCGGCCGCGAATACGCCGCTGGGGAAGTCATCGCTCGCGGCCATATCAATACCGGCGACCAGATTTTCGTGAACAAAGTCGTCTACAATTTCATCAATCCTAGCCTCGGCGATGTGTTCGTTTTTAAAACCACGGGCATTCGTGAAATCGAGGCCGGGCTGGATCCCGAAATGGGCTCTCAGCATTACATCAAGCGCCTCACTGGCATGCCGGGCGACACGCTCCGCATCGATCCGCCAAATCTTTTCATCGATGGAAAAACTCCGGCGCAACCGATGTTGCAACGCGTGATGTCGATGAATGACGGCTATCAAGGTTACTCGAACGGTGGCCAGAGCGGCCCACCCTTCCGCTATCTCGGCACGCCCACGGCGACCTTTACCCTTCCACCACGCAGCTACTTCGCCCTCGGCGATAATAGCTACCACTCCCGCGACAGCCGCGATTGGGGCGTCGTTCCCGAGCGCAATGTCGCCGGCAAGGGATTCTTGGTTTATTGGCCCTTCAGCAGCCGCTGGGGACTCATTCGTTGAAAATGAACCTCCCCGGGCTCATTAAAAAAGTCGCGGACGGCGCGGAGTTAAGCCAACCGGACATCGAAATCGCCTGCGCGCTTTTGCTCGATGGCGACAGCCCCGTTGAGGATCGCGCGGCTTTTCTTTCAGCCCTCCACCGCCGCAGGGAAACACCGTCAGAGATTGCTCATTTCGTCGAGGTTTTGCTGGGCCACGCCGTGCAGCTTCCCTTCACCGGAAAAGCCCGACTCGATGTCTGCGGCACGGGCGGGGACCGGGCCGGATTTTTCAATATTTCGACCGCTGTCATGTTTGTCGCCGCAGGCGCCGGGGCTTCTGTCGTGAAGCATGGCAACCGAGGCATCACTTCCAAATCAGGCGGAGCCGATGTGCTCGAAGCCCTCGGCGTGAACATCAATCTCCCGCCCGATCGCGCGGCGGCCTCACTTGAGAAAGCGGGATGCTGCTTCCTTTTCGCACCCGCCTGCCATCCCGCATTCAAAGCCGTCGTGCCCGTCCGCCAATTGCTCGCACAACAAGGCCAGGCCAGTGTTTTCAACATCATTGGTCCACTCCTCAATCCCGTCCGACCGGAGTTCCAACTGTCCGGGGTCTTCGATCCCTCCTTGCTCGCGACCTACGCTGGAGTCTTCCAAAAACTCGGCCGCCATCGGGCTTGGGCTGTTCATGGAACGGGTCCTGAGGGGCTGCGGGTTGACGAGGTTTCACCACTTGGAAAAACCAAAGTTCATTCCGTGGATGCCGTCGGCATGAGGGAATTCGAGATCGATCCTGCGGATTTCGGATTATCCAACATCTCCGCTTCCGACCTTCTTGGCGGCGACGCCACGACCAATGCCAGGATTCTCTTGGCGATTCTCGACTCCACCGATCGCGGTCCAAAGCGTCAGACCGTCCAACTCAACGCCGCCGCCGCACTCACCGTTGCCGGCCTCGCGCCCTCATTAATTGAAGCCTGGGCTCTTGCCGGAGACTCGATCGACTCCGGCCGGGCCATGAATTCCCTTGAACAACTCCGCGCCTGCACCCAATAAACCCGTCGTCATGAAACGACTTCTCTCACTCGCCATTCTCCCGCTTCTTTTCCTCTCCTCCTGCGCCACGGCTCCTTTCCAAGCGAACCCGCCAGCATCCGCCCTCTCTCAACTCCTCCAGCGCGGAGTGCCCGCAGCCACGGTCAAGCGCATCCAGCACGGCCGCGTGTTGGATTTCGACGACATCCTCGCCCTGGTGAAAGTCAATGTCTCGGATAAGGCCGTGGTCGCCTACCTCAAGAGCACCCACGCCCCCTACCGCTTCACCACCGCACAGCTTGAGCAACTGAGTGATGCCGGATGCGGCTCGACTCTCGTGAACTACCTCGGTCAGTCGATCGGCTACTACGAAGCCACCAAGCGCAACCAACTCGGCGGATCGAAATGGGAGAACAATCCCTATTTCAACGATCCCCTCTTTTGGGGAGCGCCCCCGTTTGACTACGGATTCCCCGGCGAGTGGGGTTACCCCGGCTTTTTGTTCGGCCCGTTCTGACATGGATGGAGTCCAATACCGGATCGGAAACGAAAAACTCATTCGTGTTCTGGACGGCGCCAGCCAGCGCCTCCGCTCGCTCCTGACCAAACAAGGAAGGCCCCAAGGCGCCTTGCGTGTGGCCGTCATCGGCGGCGGCTGCTCGGGCCTCCAATACAAAATGGATCTCGTGGATGGCCCCGCCAACCGCGACATCATGGTGGAGTCGAATCAGGTCCGCGTGGTGGTCGATCCCAAGAGCGCCCTTTTTGTCAGCGGCTCGGAACTCGACTACAGCGAGGACCTCCAAAAAGGCGGCTTCAAAGTCACAAATCCAAACGCCGTGGCCCACTGTTCCTGCGGGGAGAGCTTTGCGGCGTGACCGATCTATTCGCCGTCCTCGGCCTTCCCCGCTCTCCGTGGCTGGATGCCGGAGAATTAAAACAACGCCACCATGCCTTGATGGCCGACGAAGCTTCAGCCAATTCCTCCCCCACGATTCTGAACGAGGCGCGCCGAACCCTTCAAAACCCGGCGCTTCGCATCCGCCACTTTCTCGCGCTGGAATTTCCAGATCATCAACCAACCGCCCAGCCCCATCAGGACTGGGATTTTTTTCTGAAAGTCGGAGATGCCACGCGCCGAGCCACCGAACTCGCCGCCAGGAAATCCGCCCTCTCGCATCCCCTCGCCCGAGCGGCCTTGCAAAAGGAAATCCTCAATCAAAGGGCCACCTTGCTGACCCTCAAAGAAGAAATCGAAAAGCGCCTCGCCTCCTCTGATGAACGACTTCAGGCCTTTGAAAAAAATCCCGAGGATTTGCAGACCCTCGCAGAGGAATTTGCATTCCTTCAAAAAAACCAGACCGCCGTTCGCGAAGCCTTGCTGGCCTTCGATCAAGGCCTCGCGTAGCCGATAAATTTCCCCTCGCGGCGAAACCAAAGGAACCACGGGTAGCTGCCCATTTTCATCTTCGGGCGAAATTCATAGACTCCCACTCCGCGAGAACCCTGCGAACCAGCCATCCACATCCTCCCCTGCGGATCGCGGCCAAGATAGACCATCACATGGGTGATCGGCGGCTTGCGGACGGGACGATAGGTGTGCTCCCAGAAAAGCAGATCGCCCCGCCGCAGGGTTCTCATCAAGCGATTCGGATCGGGCTTCGCTTTCTGGAATTTTCCCTTTTTGCGGAAGTGCAAATATTGGTCCGAACTCGTGCGGGGCAGCATTTCGCCGCGATGCTCACGGTGGAGCCAGCGAGCCGCATTCGAGCAATCCATCGACCAAGGTTTTGTCTCACCCGGTGGAAGCCAATGTCGGGAATAACCAATTCCCTGAGCAGCCAGCCAGCGAGCATGGGTTTCCAAATCCCCCCGAGCAGCGAGAGGAAAAAAAGCCACCAGCGCAACGACCAGAAAACCGAGGTTTTTCACGCGAGAATCCTAGCAAAGCGCGCAAGAGCTTGCAGAAAAAATCCGCCGCATTGACACCCGGCAAGCCCGGCCCCAGCTTGCGCGCCTATGCCATTTTCCACGCTTGGGATTTCCAAGCCACTTTTGCAGGGCGTTGAAGCCATGGGTTACACGGATCCCACTCCGATCCAACTCCGCTCGATTCCACCTGCCCTCGAAGGGCGCGACGTCATTGCCTCGGCCCAGACCGGCACCGGCAAGACGGCCGCTTTCGCCCTGCCCATTCTCCAAAAGCTCGACGCGCACGGGCGTTGCCGCTGCCTCATTCTGGAGCCAACCCGGGAACTCGCGATGCAAGTCGAGACGGCCTTCCGGGACTTCGCCCGCTTTACCAATCTCCGCGTCGGTTGCGTCTTTGGCGGGGTCGGCTACGGAGCCCAGCGAACGATGCTCAAAGAGGGCGTCGATATCCTCGTTGCCACGCCAGGCCGCTTGGAGGATCACATGCAGCAGGGAACCGTCCGCCTCGATGACATCCAAATCCTCGTTCTGGATGAGGTGGACCGCATGCTCGATGTCGGCTTCCTGCCGCCGATGCGTCGAATCATTTCCAAGATTTCCAAAAACCGTCAGACCCTTTTCTTTTCCGCCACCCTGCCGCCCGAAATCTCCGAGTTGGCAAACTGGGCCCTGCGCGATCCCGTGCGGATCGAAATCGGCGCCGCCCGCTCGGTCGCCTCGATCGTGAAGCATGCCGTTTACACGGTCGATCCCGCCCGGAAGTTCGACTTCCTCCTGGCGCTCCTCAATAACGTCGACTTCCAAAGCGCCATTATTTTCAGCCGCACAAAGCACGGTGCAGACAAGATCGCGAAGAAGCTCCGCGCCAATAATCACGCCGTTGCCGTCCTCCACGCGAACCGCTCCCAGAATCAGCGGATCGAGGCATTGCACGGCTTCAAGTCGGGAAAATACGAGGTCATGGTCGCCACTGACATCGCAGCTCGCGGCATCGACATCGCGGGGGTCAGCCATGTCATCAACTACGACATTCCGCAGCACCCCGAGGATTATGTCCACCGCATCGGCCGCACCGGCCGCGCGAATCAGACAGGGGATGCCTTCACGCTCGTCACCCACGAGGACATGAAAAAACTCGCCGCCATCGAGCGCTTCATTGGCCAGAGGATCGAGCGCCTCACACTCGAAGGATTTCAAATCCCAAAAAACGGTGATGTGGTCACGGCACCGAAGCAGCCCAAGACCGAGCCGAGAATGGATGGACGCCCGAGTTTCCGAGGGGGCCGAAATCCCCGACGCCGTTAAGTAATTTTTTTATGCCGGCGCCCGAGCGCTTTTGATTAGTGTCCCTCGCTCACATGGATTCGAAATTTCTTACCATCGGCCTTCCCTCCGGAAGCCTCATGGAGCCGACCATCGCTCTCTTCGCGAAGGCGGGCTATTCCATTTCCGGTTCAAGCCGCTCCTACCGTCCCTCCGTGGACGATCCCGAGCTCCGCATTCGCCTTCTTCGCGCCCAAGAGATCAGCCGCTACATCGAACATGGTTACCTCGATTGCGGCATCACCGGTTACGACTGGGTGCAGGAAAATGCCTCCGATATCCGCGAGATCGTCAAGCTGCCTTACAGCAAAGCAACCTCGAATCCCACCCGCTGGGTGCTCGTGGTTCCGGAGAATTCGCCGATCCAAACCACCCGCGACCTCGAAGGCAAACGCATCGCCACCGAGGCGGTCGGCATCACAAAACGATTTTTTGAAAAGGCCGGAGTCAACGCCGAGGTCGAATTTTCCTGGGGCGCCACAGAGGTCAAAGTCCCTGACCTCGTCGATGCGATTGTAGATATCACCGAGACCGGATCCTCGCTCCGCGCGAACAAGCTCCGCATCGTGGACACGCTCATGGAATCCTACCCGGCGCTCTATTCGAACCACTCCGCTTGGGGCGATGAATGGAAGCGCGGCAAGATCGAGCGCATCTCGCTGCTCCTCCGCGGAGCCCTCGCCGCCCGCGATCTCGTCGGCCTCAAAATGAACATGCCCGAGTCAAATTTGAAAAAATTGCTTGAGGCTCTGCCCGCTCTCCGAAATCCTACCGTTTCGCCTTTGGCCCAACCCGGATGGGTCGCCATCGAAACGGTGATCGAAGAGAAAGTCGTCCGCGAGATGATTCCGAGCCTGAAAATTCTCGGTGCAGAAGGAATCATCGAGTATCCACTCAACAAAGTTGTCTACTAGTTTACTAGTTTCCACCGCAGTTCCGAAAACCCATGGGTTCCATTAAAAAGAAGAGAAAGTCAAAAATCGCGAAACACAAACGCCGGAAGCGTATGAAAGAAAACCGCCACAAAAAGCGGTTGCGCTACAAGTCGTAAGCTGGCGCTTCAAGCGCCACGGGATGGGGCGTTGTGGATTTCTTGGGTTTCCAAGTCAACACACCGCCCCTTCTTTTCCAACTTGGCTTGGTCGAAACGCCTTTCGATCGAGTTTTTATCCAAACCCACTTGGGCTCCGTTCAGGTTGCTCGTTTTTTTCCGGGGCCTGATTTGCTTAGGAACAGCTCGGCTCCAGCCTTATTCTATGGCTCGAGTTCACGCGCCATTCGTCGGATGGCCTGTGCCAGACCGACATCGCGTATCCGCAGAATCGCCCGGTAGATCGGCAAGACCACCCGCCGACGAGTCAGGCGTTCCGGCCAGAAAGGGAGCAGGACCGAGACACGCAAGGGGTAAAGGTGCAAGACGCGATGATCCGCCATCCGAAATTCGGCCTTCAATCCCGGCTCGATGGTTCCGATCGCCCCGGCTTCTTCCGCGGCTTCCATCAAGGCGACCTCTTGGCGGGTCATGTGTTTTTCCAATCCCCCTTTTGGAACAATCCAGCGTGTGCCCGAGGAACTCGTAACTAGAACGATGTGCAGGACGCCATTTTTAAAAAGAAACGGCAACGCGCCGGCCTGGGATTTCCCGTTATGGAGCGGAGGGATTCCGTGCATCGCGAGATGGGCCTCCGAGTATTCGGAAAGATTCGTGATCTCCTGACCAAAAAAACGGGGAGGCATGAAGGACTTCGCGAGCTGCGGTTTTGAGAACTGGACGACCGCCATGTTCAGCGTGAACTTTCCACCGTGCACGGTTTCAACCGTAAAACTCAACCCCTCTTGGTGAGACTGCCGTGTGGTTTTCGCAAGCCGAGCGCCTTCGGTCTGCCTCCAGAGAGCTTCAAAATGGGATTTCCCCAATGGAATATCGACTTCGCGCCGGAAGCGTTGTCGGCCCTCGCGGGTCCTAAGAAAAAACGAGGAGCCAACCCGACAAACGAAAACCTCTCGGTTCCCATGCGCGCTGAGACACCCCATCTGGAGCGGCTTGGACTTCGGCTCCGCAAGCACCGGGACCGTTTCGCTCAGGATGTATTTTCGTTCGATGGCCGATGATTCTTTCACTTGGCAGGTCGCTCAATCTCGAGACGAAACATGCCATCTCAAACTTCCCGCGTCGATGTCCTAGGCAAGGCCGCGCCCCGATCCGAAGCAAAATCGAAATCAGGATGGCGAAGCGAATTGGGCACGAGTAATTTCCTGAGCATCCATGATCTCGACACGCCCTGCCAAAGCACGACCACTCCTGCGCCTCGCGTGGTTTTTGTTCTTCATCACCACAACTCTTCACAGCGCCCCGCTGAAAGTCGGAGCCCACGACAAACCTCCGTTCTGTTTTAAAAATCCCGACGGTTCCTGGACCGGCCTGTCGGTGGAAGTCTGGAAGGAAGTCGCCGCACGAGCCGGGCTGGAATACGAATTGGTCGAGGTTCCTTTTGAAATGATCCGCAAAGGCGTGGCCAGCGGAACATTGGATCTTGGCATCGGCGAGATCACCGTCACCGCCGATGACGAAAAGGTCATGGATTTCACCCAGCCGTTCTTGATTTCACCGGTCGGCATCGCCGTGAGAGACCGTCCATGGAAGCTGCTTTGGAGTGAGGCGATCGAAGATTTTTTAAATTGGACCGTCGGGCAATTTGTCATTGGTATTTTGGTATTGATGCTGGTGGTGAGCCTTCTGATCTGGGTTGCCGAGCGGCGCCACCATGCGGGGCATTTCCAAGGCGGCATCCATGGCATCGGTGCCGCATTGTGGTTTTCCGCCGTCACGATGACCACGGTCGGATACGGAGATAAAACCCCGAGGACTTTGCTCGGTCGATTCATTGCGATTTGCTGGATGTTTGTCGGCGTGCTCCTCGTGTCGGCATTCACCGCCACTGTCGCCTCCAGCATGGCAGCATCACGCCTGAACAACTCGTTCAGCAGACTTTCGGATTTTCATGACATCACCTGCGGGGTTTTGAAGGGCTCCGAAATGGAAAAACTAGCTACCCGCTTCGGGGTTAATGTCGTTCCCTTTGAATCCATTCAAGAGGCGCTCCAAGCCATGATCCGAAAGGAAGTGGACGCCACCGTGGCGGATAAAATTTCTCTATTGTATCTTCAACGCCAATTCGCAAAGGAATCCCCGGCACAGAAATTCGAGATTCCTGAAATCACCATCCGTAATTCGCTCCTGGCGATTCCGGTGCGGACCAATCATCCGGACTTTGAAAAAATCAATCAGAGCTTGCTGGATCTCACCTCCTCCAGTGAGTGGGAGGCCCTCGTAACCCGGTGGGTCGGCACCAGCTATTTGAGCCTGTGACAAAAATCCGTCGCGGGCGTTCGAAGCTTGTGATTCCCTTCGCGCCATGAGCCAGACGATTCCCGAAAACTGCCGCATCTCCACCGAGGTTCGCGTGATGTATTTCGACACCGATGCCGGCGGCGTGGTGCACAACATCGTTTACCTGCGCTTCATCGAGACGGCCCGCACGATGCTCGCGATCCAGATGGGTATGAACTTTGAGGAAATCCAGCGCACCGGCATCCATGCGGTCGTCACCCGCACCGAGATTGATTACAAACGCCCCGCCCGGCTCGGCGAAATCCTCCGAGTCGAGGGCCGGGTGACTGAGTGGAGCGGCATCCGGTTTTGGGTGGAATTCGAGGTTCTCCGCGCCTCCGACAATGCCGTTCTCGCCTCCTCCCGTCAGGCTCTCGCACTCGTTCAGGTATCGACAGGAAAACCCGTCCGCCTCCCCGCTGGATTCCCCGCCAGTCTCTCGCTCGGACTCTGAATTATTGGTTTCGCAGAGCCGCAGGGATCGTGTTTACTTCGCGGCCCTATGGAGAATGTCATCATCGTCGGCACCGGCTGTGCCGGACTCACCGCCGCCATTTACACCGCCCGTGCGAACCTCACCCCTCTTGTTCTTGAGGGACGCCTCCCCGGGGGGCAGTTGACCACGACGACCGCGGTGGAGAATTTTCCAGGCTTCCCCGACGGCGTGGACGGCCCAGATCTCATCATGCGAATGAAGAAGCAGGCAGAAAAATTCGGATCCCGCTTTCAATACGGCGTGGTCGAGGAATTCCAGCCTGGGAAGCCTCACCGTTTGAAAATTGACGGCCAATGGATCGAAACCAAGGCCCTCATCATCGCCAGCGGTGCCTCCCCCCGATATCTCGACATCGAGGGCGAGAAGGCCCTCATCGGCCACGGCCTTACCTCCTGCGCTACCTGCGACGGGGCATTTTACCGTAATGTGCCGGTCTGCGTGGTCGGCGGCGGCGACTCGGCCTGTGAGGAAGCCACCTTCCTCACACGTTTCGCTTCGGAGGTTTATCTGATCCACCGCCGTGACTCGCTCCGCGCTTCGAAAATCATGGCCGACCGAGCCCTCGCAAATCCGAAAATCAAACCGGTCTGGAACAGCACCGTCACAGGCTATCTCACGGACGAAGCCGGTGAAGTGCGCGGGGTCACGCTCAAGAATCTCCAAGACGGCTCGGTCTCCGAGTTGGCCTTGAAATGCGTTTTTGTCGCCATCGGCCACGAGCCAAACACCGCTCCGTTCCGCCACGCCCTACCCGTCGATGAAAACGGCTACCTCATCCAAAAACAAGGCACCCAGACCGGAGTTGAGGGGGTCTTTGCGGCCGGCGATGTCGCCGACCATGTCTATCGCCAAGCGATCACGGCAGCCGGCCAAGGATGTGCCGCCGCCATCGACGCCGAGCGTTGGCTGGCCGATTCCGAGTAATTCCAAGGAGTGACACCCCAAAGACGACCGCTCAAGATCTGCGATCTCACCCAGTTCTACTCGCCCGTGAGTGGCGGGGTGCGACGCTATATTGAGCAAAAGGGCGCTTATCTTCGAAAGCATCGGCCCGATTGCCGACACATCATCATCGTTCCGGGAGAAAAAACGGAATCCTTCGGCGACGACCTCATCCGCACCTACACGATCGCTTCCCCTCTCCTCTCCCGCACCTCCCGCTACCGCGCCCTCACCAAGCTCCACCTCATCGAGGAGGTTTTGGAAAAGGAACTCCCAGACATCATCGAGTCCGGAGACCCCTACCAAGTCGCATGGAAAGCGATCGCCTCGGGGCGTGGCTTGGATATTCCCGTGGTCGGCTTTTACCACTCCCACTTTCCGGAAGCCTACTTTCGCACGATCGCCAAATATTTCGGCCCGCTCGCCGTTTCGATCACCGACGAGATTTGCCGGAAGTATGTCACCACGCTCTACAACCGCTTCGAGTCCACCTTCGTTCCCAGCCCGGTGCTGGCGAAGTTACTGTCCGGTTGGGGCGTTGAGCGGATTCACACCGTCGATCTCGGGGTTGACGCCGAGGTTTTCGTCCCGGACATCCCCGATCGCGCCGCCACCCGAGCGAAACTGGTAATCCCCCCTGACGCGCGGCTCCTGCTTTATGTCGGCCGGCTCGCCTCGGAAAAAAATGTGCGGACTCTTTTTGAGGCATTCTCGATGCTTCATGCCCGCGAGCCCGGCAAATACTTTCTCCTCTGCGTGGGCGATGGAACCCAGCGGGCCTTGGTTCAAAGCCTCCGCGAGGAAACCAACGCCGTTCATTGGCTCTCGTTTTGCCCGGACCCCCACGAACTCGCCTCGCTCTATCGCGCGGCGGACCTCTTCGTTCATCCCGGCGTGCAAGAGACATTCGGACTTGTCGCTCTCGAGAGTCAGGCCAGCGGAACTCCCGTTGTGGGAATCAAAGGCAGCTACATGGACCGCATCATTTTCACCGACCAAAAACATTGGGCCACGGAAAACTCCCCCGCCGCCTTGGCTGGAGCGATCGAGCAAAAGTTCACCCAAAACCTCCCCGCTGCGGGCCTCGCCGCCAGCATGGAAGCCCGCGAACGCTATTCCTGGGAGAGCACCTTCAGCCGATTGTTCAACATCTACACCGAGGTCGTGAACCACTACTCGCCATGAATTCCTCAACCCCATCCGAAGCCACCCTCACGATCGAAAGCCTCGGCTACGGAGGCGCTGGCGTGGGCCGACTTCCCGACGGACGCGTTTGTTTTGTGCATGGAACACTTCCTGGCGAACGCGTTCTCACGCGGATCACAAAGGAAAAGAAAAACCACGCCGAGGCCGAGGTCGTCAGGATTCTTGAGGCCTCGCCCCGCCGGGTGACGCCAAAGTGCCCGGTCTATGGCGAGTGCGGCGGTTGCGCCCTCCAGCACGCCACTTACGATCTCCAGCTCGAAGTCAAAACCTCCCAGGTCCGCGATCTCCTCCGCCGCATGGCAAAAATCCCGGATGCCCCTGTGGATCCCATGCTCCCCTCGCCCAGCCAGTGGGCCTACCGAAACCGCATCTCGATCCACATCGATCATCAACGGATCGGATTTTACCACCGCAAATCCCACCAACTCGTCGATGTCGCCGAATGCCCGCTCGCCACGGATGCAGTGAATGTCCAGCTTGCCGATCTCCGAAAAAATCCCCCGCGCGGCGAAAATCGCATCACTCTCCGAGAACAGGACGCCCCGCGTGGCTTCTCGCAGGTCAACACCGCGGCGGCGGAGCTCCTCGCCGAGACCGTGGTCGAAATGGCCG
The DNA here is from genome assembly GCA_044375555.1 of Terrimicrobiaceae bacterium. GTDB lineage: Bacteria > Verrucomicrobiota > Verrucomicrobiia > Chthoniobacterales > Terrimicrobiaceae > UBA967. Next base: position 60,167 of record JBILML010000001.1, on the reverse strand, counting down.
GTTCCGGCGAATTGCTCATCGACGCCTACTGCGGCTCGGGTTTTTTTGCAAAACGATTGATTGGGCCTTTTCAAAAAATCACGGGACTCGAATGGAGCCAAGGCGCCGTGGCCGAAGCGCGGCGAACGGCGACCGAGAAGGAAACCTACCTTGCCGGCGCGGTGGAAAATTCCTTGGCCGGAATTCTTGCGGAGGCCCCTCTGGGTGAAACCACGCTTCTTCTGGACCCGCCTGCCGAGGGGCTTTCGCCCGATGTGGCGCGGACTATTTTGGAAAATCCCCCGGCGAGAATCGTCTATGTCTCCTGTGATCCCGCGACTTTCTCACGAGACGCCGCCAAGTTTCTCGAGCGCTACACGCTCTCCCGCGTTCAACCGATCGACATGTTCCCCCAAACTGCCGAGATCGAGTTGGCGGCATTGTTTCTATTGGCGTAACCAAGCCGCAGCCCTAGCAGCGATGGGATTTCGGAGGTCGATTAATTCGTGCTTCGGAGTTTTCAGCGCGACGATCAAATGGGGAATCCACCAGCCGACGAGGACTAAAAGAGTCACGGGGATAAATTTTCCCAGCCGTCGTTTCCATGGATTCCAATCGGTAAACGCACGGCCTCTCATGCTTTCTAATAGGGCAACTCCGGCCACCAACAGCGCTCCGCTCAAAACCGGGATCGAGAGAGCATTGAGATAAAGAGCCTGCCGCCAATCGCCAGAGAGGAGAGCAGAGGCTGATCGCGTGCCGCCACACATCGCGCACGGCAATCCCGTCAGACTGCGAAACCCGCACGGCAAGGCCGGAAGCGCGGAGTGGAGCGCCAAAAAAACAAAAGCCAATCCCACCATCGCCGCACATCCCACCCGCAGCCATCGCTCGTGAGGGAGCAGGGGCGGAAGAAGATTTTTCATTCCTCCTCAGCTGCGGGGCGACGCTTCTTTGGCTCTGGAGCAATGAGGAGCGTGATCTCGCCCTTGGGCGGGTGTTTTTGAAAATGAGCGAGGAGCTCGGCCGGAGTTCCGCGACGAAATTCTTCGAAGGTTTTCGTCAACTCACGAGCCACACACACGGAGCGAGCGGGGATGATTTCTCCAAGAGCCGCGAGGGTTTTTTCCAACCGGTGGGGAGACTCAAAAAAAATGGCGGTTTCATCGCGCGCCGAGGCTTCGGTGAGTTCGCGAGCGCGGCGACCACTTTTGACAGGAAGGAATCCGCCGAAGAAAAACCGATCGCTTGGAAATCCCGAACCAACGAGCGCCGTCAGAACTGCCGAAGGTCCGGGCAAAACGGAGACGGGCAATCCGCGCTCGATGCAGGCTCTGATCAAGCGGTGCCCGGGGTCGGAAATTCCCGGCATTCCCGCATCGGTGATCAAGGCCACATGGGTGCCATTCGCCATGCGGTCCGCGAGCTCAATGCAACGCGACGCTTCGTTGTGCCCGTGGAGGCTCACGAATGGCTTTTTGATGCCGAGATGCTGGAGGAGCAGTCCGCTGTGGCGGGTATCTTCCGCAGCCACGAGGTCAGCAGATTGGAGCGTCTCCACGGCGCGGAGAGTGATATCCTGCCGGTTGCCGATGGGGGTTGGAACAACGCTCAGCACGAGGAGCGGCGTGCCATCACCAGCCTTCGGAAAGGCGGGTGGTGAGGTTTTCGGCAAGGTCGATTGCGGCGTTCGAGAGGCCTTGGCGCTCGAGCGTTTGGAGGTCGTTTCCGCTGAAGAAGGAAGTCCGGCCGAGGGCTTGGCCCTGCATGAGCACGCGGCCCGTGCCTTCATCGACGACTTCGAAGCGAGCGGTGACAATCAGGCTATATTCACTGGTCGCGAGAACATTGTTCTGAACCGAGCGAAGAGCGCCTCGTTCGATTTTCTCGATCGTGCAATACAACACGGCATCGGCTTGCTTCGTATTGACGACGCGGTAGGTGCCGTCCTGTTGGAGTTTTTTGACGAGCGTATCGGCAAAAAGCACCTCGATGCGGGACTCGAAGGTGTTGTTCTTGAAATTCGGCACCGCCAGGCTGCGAACGGAGCGCATGGGCGTGGGGCGAACTTCGCCGAGCTTGTAACCGCAGCCGGCAAGAGTGATCGAGATCGCGAGGAGAAAGGCGAGACGGGTTTTCATTCGACGGGAAGAGAGGGTTCTACGGACGGCATGGGAGCGACATCGCGCGATTCCGTGCGGAGGCGCGGCTTGCTCACCATGGGCAATTCGTCAGGGACAATGTCGCGAGTGGGCGGGCCGTTGAAGTCGGCGAGCGCAGAGGTTTCCACTTGGGCTTGCAGGCGGCGGCGGAGCGCGGCGGTTTCGCCGGTTTGCAACTGCTCAGGCCCGGTGCGCAGCGCGTCATCTCCCACCTCGCTACGGAGGACTTGCACTCGATCGCGGGCGAGTTTGGCGTTCTCGGAATCCGGAGCCCGCCGAATGATGTCGTTGTAGTAGATCGAGGCCGCGCGGTAGTTTTTAAAGCGATCGTAGAATTTGGCGATGTCCATGAGGTCGCCGGTTTCCTTGCCGGAGATTTTTTTGATGTTGTCCTCGGCCTGCGGAGTTTTTTCGCTGCCCGGATATTGAAGGACGAAGTCCTCGAAGGTGTTCTTGGATGAGACCAGCGCCGAGAGATCCTGCGAACGCCCCGTCTCACCGACTCGCATATAAATGTAGCCGATCTGGTAGAGGGCATCGTCCGCGATCGAGCTGTTCGGATAGCGGTCGAGAACGGTCTGGTAGGCACTCGAGGCCTCTTTCAATTTGCCTTGGCGCTCGTAAGTGACGCCCAGATTGAATTGCGCGATCGGGGCGTTTTTGCTGAAAGGTGCGTTTTTAACGATGGAGGCGAACATCTCCTCGGCGCGGTCAGTTCCGGGAACGATGGGCAACCACAGAAAGGTGAGTTTTTTTCCGGCGAGGTATTCGTTGGCGATGACCACTTGGCGGCCCACGGCTTTTTCGAAATCCTGGGTGTCGGGGTATTGGGTGACGAGCGTCTGGTAGGCGTCGAAGGCCTTGGAGGCATTGCCGGTGGACTCATAAAGCTCAGCGATGCGGAACTGCGCTTTGGCCGCGAGCGGAGAAGCGGGGTTGTTTTTAATAAAGCGGCGGTAGGCAGAAATCGGGCGGGTCACAGATCCGCCGTCATCCGAAGCAGCCGCTTCGTCAAAGGCCGCCTGCTCCTCCGGCGTGGCATTCAAATTCATCTGAGGACGACGCGGCGTCTGCTCCTCGGCAGGCTCGGGGTTTCGGGAATGGACTGGCAGGGTCAAAGCAAGCCCCAAAACCAGACAGGAGAAAAAGAAACGCAACGACATGATTCGGGCGTGGAAACTAGGGAGTAGGCTGGGAGTCGTCAAGAAGGACGCCCGAGGTCGGCTTGCCTTTAACGAGGCGCGGCTGTTAATTGAAATCATGAAAACTCTCTTTTTCCATCTGGCACTGGCTCTCACAATAAGCTCCAGCTTCGCCGAGGAATTTCTCGCTCCGGCTGGGGCACAACGCGAAATCACCACGGAGGCTCCAGAACTCAAGCCCACGATTGATGGGATCGTGCTTCAAATCTTCACGGATAAACCCTGGCAGGCAGTGAATCCTGCGGCTCCAGCCTCCTACGGAACGGGTGAAAAAAATGTGTCGAAGGACATCGCCGGCGGCACGCCCTACCAAGCCAGCGGCCTCACAGTCGTGGGCGTGGAGTGGTGATCCCCGCCATCAAGTCTGAATCAGCGTCGTCGTTTCTTTAACACCGCGCGGGGGTTTCCCGAAAAGAAACAAGCGGCTGGGAATGACCTGCTCCAGCCAACCGAGGTGCGAGGGCATGACGCGTTGGCGGTTTTTCCACTCGGACTCGACCAGCAAAAAATCAGGCGCTGCTTCTTGAATGATGTCGCAGAGGATGAAGCCGGTATTTGAGCGGACACGGCGGACATCGATCTCCTCGGTAATCTCAGCGAGGTCTTCGCAAATTTCGTCGAGCGTGCCATCGACATCGGGCTTTCCAGTCCCCGTGTGGCGGGCTTGGGCGAATGGACTGTCAGCCGCGAGGATCGAGATTTTGGCAGGCTTCAGTGCACGGAGGGTATCCTTCGCCGCGCGCCACCGGGGCGAGTAGGCCTCGACGAGCAAACAGGCGTTGAGGTTTTCGATCGGCTTCTCCTCGGGATTTGGAATCAAGAGCAAATCACATGGCGTGCGGGTGAAAAGCTCGCGAATAATCGCGCCGGTGAAATTTCTCAAATCCTCCGGGCGCCCAATCGTTCCAGCGATAAACAAATCGAAATACTCGCTCGCCGCCGCGTCAACCAGAGCCTCGGCGGGTGTAGCTCCCTCGCACCAGTAAATATCAATCTCCTCCCGACCTAGACCCGCAAACGACTCGCGAAACAAATTCACTTTATCATCCGAACGCTCGCCAGCGTGGAGCACGGAAAGTCTGGCCCCAAACAACCTCGCCACGCGGTCCGCCTCCACGAGGACGGCGTTAAAACGCGGCGAAAAAGTCGAGGCGACCGCGAAGTGGGGTTCCGATGTCATGGTAGTGAAACTCCACCGATCCGGCCTGCGGAGCGAGCGGAAATCTTTATTTTTTCGAAAGACGCGAGATGGCGTCGAACTCGGCTTTTTTCAGCGGCATCACGCTCAGACGCGATTGGCGAAGCAGGCCGATCTCCGCCAGCGCTGGCTCGGCCTTGATTTCCTCCAACGCCACAGGCCGCCGCAAGGCCTCGAGCGGCTTCAAGTCCACACACGACCAGTCGCCCTCCTCCGCCGTGGGATCGGGATACGCGGAGCGCACCACCTCGGCCACGCCGACCACCGCTTTGCCGACGACGCTGTGGTAGTAGAGCACGCGGTCACCGGGCGCCATTGCGCGCAGATGGTTCCTCGCCTGGAAATTTCGCACCCCGGTCCACGCGGTCTTGCCGTCGCGCACGAATTGCTCCCACGGGTAAGTCGTCGGTTCCTGTTTCACGAGCCAGTAGTTCATTCGGGCTTTGCTAAAACGAATCCCGCCGAATATCAAAGCCGATCGATCAAAATGTCGCGTCCCGGTTTTTTCATCACATTCGAAGGCTCGGAAGGCTGCGGGAAATCCACCCAGATTTCCCTCCTCGCCGAAAAACTCCGCCAAGCCAGCCGCGAGCCGCTTCTCATCCGCGAGCCTGGTGGAACCACCGCCGGTGAGTCGATCCGCCATCTCCTCCAACACGCGCCAGAGGGCGAAAACCTCGTTCCCGAGGCCGAACTCCTCCTCTTCGCCGCCAGCCGCGCCCAGCTCGTTCGCGAAAAAATTCTCCCCGCCCTCGAGGCCGGCCGCATTGTGATCAGTGACCGGTTTTTCGATTCGACCACCGTTTATCAAGGCGTCGCCCGCCGCATTCCCGCCGACGACACCGCGCGCATCAACGCCTTCGCGGTCGGAGATTGCCTTCCGGATGTGACCTTCGTGCTGGACCTCGACCGCGAGACCTCGCTGGCCCGCATGCGCGCCGGCAAACGCGAACTCGATCGCATCGAGCGTGAAAGCGAGGAATTCTTCGCCGCCGTCCGGGAGGGCTATCTCGATCTAGCGAAAAAAAATCCCGCGCGCGTCGTGCTTTTGGACGCCTCCCGATCCGTCGAAACCCTCTCCACCGAAATCCAATCCATCCTTTTGCAGCGAAATCTGACTCTCTTTTCATAGAATTGCATCAAAATAATTATTGCATTGATGCATTTCGCCGCTATTTTTCCCTCCATGAGAATCAGCGTAGATATTTCCGAAGAAATCTTGAGTGAGGTCATGGAGTTGACCGGTGAAAAAAGCAAAAGCGCCTCGCTTTCCAAGGCCGTGACCGAATTTGTCCGGCGGAAACGGGCGAAGGAGTTTGGCCGGTTGATGCGGGAGGGCGCGTTCGATTATCCGACGGAGGCGACCCCTGAATCCCTTACCAATCCCGTCCCTCCCCTCGCCTCCGAGTAGCATGGTTTTGGTCGATTCCTCCATTTGGATCGAGGCCCTGCGGCGTCAGGGACGGCTCGATGTGAAGGTCGCCCTCGAAGCCCTCCTCGAGGCCTATGAAGCGCAACTCTGCGCGCCGGTTCGCCTCGAGGTCATGGGCGGCTCGCGCAAAGAGGAACGCCGGGTGATCGGCTCGTATTTTTCGATTATCCCCTACCGCCCTGTCAGCCCAGAGGATTGGGAACGTGCCATCAGCCTCTCGTGGCGGTTGCGCGATCGCGGGCTCACGGTGCCTTGGCTCGATGTGCTGATTGCCTCGCTCGCGATTCATGACGGCGTGCGGCTTTACTCGATCGACGCACACTTTGAAAAAATCGAGCAAATCGCCGGCCTCATGCTCTACCGCCCCGGCTACGGCGGCTCGTTCCAGCCCGAAAATGTCTGACTTTGGGCTTAACAGCCCGCTCAGATCCCAGTAGCTCTTGCTGTTTCGATCATGCAAAACACCACGCCTCAAGGAGACATTGGTCTCATCGGATTGGCCGTCATGGGCCAAAATCTCGTCCTCAACATGAACGACCACGGCTACACCGTCGTCGTCTATAACCGCACCACCTCGAAGGTGGATGACTTCCTCGCCAACGAGGCGAAGGGAACCAATGTCCAAGGCGCGCACTCGATCGAGGAACTCGTCGCCAAACTCAAACGCCCCCGCCGGATCATGATGCTCGTGAAGGCCGGCCAGCCCGTGGACGACTTCATTGCGCAAATCACCCCGCATCTCGAGCCCGGCGACATCATCATCGACGGCGGCAATTCCCTTTTCGATGACACCAACCGCCGCCAGCGCGAGTTGGAGGCAAAAGGTCTGCTCTTCATCGGCACCGGAGTCTCCGGTGGTGAGGAAGGCGCCCGGCGCGGACCGAGCATCATGCCCGGTGGCTCGCCTGCCGCGTGGCCGCATGTGAAAGAAATTTTCCAATCCATCTCCGCCAAGGTCGAGGACGGTTCGCCGTGCTGCGACTGGGTCGGCGAGGAGGGTGCCGGCCATTATGTGAAGATGGTCCACAACGGGATCGAATACGGTGACATGCAGCTCATCTGTGAGGCCTACAACATCCTCAAGAACGGCCTCGGCATGACCGAGCAGGAACTCCACGACACCTTCGCCGAGTGGAACAAAGGCGAACTCGACAGCTACCTCATCGAGATCACCCGCGACATTTTCGCGAAGAAAGACGCCGACGGCTCCCCGCTCGTGAACAAAATCCTCGATACCGCCGGGCAAAAAGGCACCGGCAAGTGGACGGTCATCAACTCGCTCGACCTTGGCACCCCGATGACTCTGATGGCCGAGGCCGTCTACGCCCGCTGCGTTTCGGCGATGAAGGACGACCGCGTTCGCGCCGCCCGCAAACTCAAGGGCCCGAAACCCGCCATCCCCACCGCCCGCAACGCCAAAAAACGCGCCGCGCTCGTGCAGGAAGTCCGCGACGCGCTCTACGCCTCGAAGATCATCAGCTACGCGCAGGGCTACATGCTCATGCAAGCCGCCGCCAAGGAATACGGCTGGAAGCTCAACTGGGGCGGCATCGCCCTCATGTGGCGCGGCGGTTGCATCATCCGCTCCCGCTTCCTCGGCAAAATCAAAGAGGCCTTCGACAAAAAACCAAGCCTCTCGAATCTCCTTTTCGACGACTACTTCCGCGGCGAGATCAAGAAATCCCAGAAAGGCTGGCGCAACATCGTCGCCACCGCCGCCAAGCGCGGCATCCCCGCGCCGGCGTTTTCCACCGCCCTCGCCTTCTTCGACAGCTTCCGCTCCGCCGTCCTGCCCGCGAACCTCCTCCAGGCCCAGCGCGACTACTTCGGCGCCCACACCTACGAGCGCGTGGATAAACCCCGAGGCGAATTTTTCCACACGAACTGGACTGGCCACGGCGGCAATACCTCCTCCACCACCTATTCGGTGTAAACGCCGTTGCGCGTCTTCATTCTCAAACCCGACGCGATCGGCGATTTCATCCTCGCATCGGGTTGCATCCGCTTGATCGCCCGCGAGGCCGGGGAGGAAAACCTCGTCCTCGCCGTGCGATCGGATGTCGCCCCGCTGGCCAAAAGCCAGTTTCCCAAGGCTCTTATTCCTACTGTAAATAACGTTACAAAATTATAGACTAACTCCGATTTCTTTTAAATGTTTCATCAACGAAGCCACATGCGCTTCTGCAGAAAAATTATTTTCTACAAAAGATTTACCAGCTTTTGCATATTGAAGATTTGTCTCGATGTCATTAAAGATATCTTTTATTCCTACAATCCATTCATTTACATCACTTGATGAAAAAATGCGGCCTGTTTTTCTATCAGTAACTGTTTCAGGTAACCCACCAGCATTGGAAACGGCCACAGGAATCCCTAGGGCAAGAGCTTCCAATTGCGCTAGGCCAAGTGGTTCTTTTTTTGATGGCATAATCACAACATTTGCTCGACAAAAAAGAGGAGCCACTGGTGAGACCATACCGGCAAAAAATGCATTTTTGCATAATTTTTTTGAGGCAACCAATTTACGCAATTCGGATTCTCTTGATCCAAAACCCGCCATAACATAGCCAATATTTGGAAATGTCTTTTGGAGCTCCTCGAGTGCCTCAAGAGCCAAATGGTGCCCTTTATGGTTACGGAACATAGCTGCATGCACAACGATTGGTGAGTGGTCATTTAACCAAGAGGAAAGTCCACTTTCCAATGGCTTTGTGGCTTGCTGGGAAAGTAGATTGACATTCACAATTGGTCGTAAAATGCCAACCCTTTTGGATTTTACATCGGTATTCTTAAGGATTTCACTCCGAAGAAAACTACTGGGAGTCAAAGTGCGATCTGCCAGGAAATTGATAGTCAATGGGCGGACTCTACCAGCAAGATATGTTCGAATTCGCACAATCCTTATTCGAGGCCGTAAAGTAAGTCTCGCGGCTATTGCTGCCACATTTGCATCATGCCCACTATGACAAATCACTGCGCAACTGCGTTCTTTCACCAATAGTTTTCGAATCTTTAGAATTGAATCCAAGTGTAGGCTGTTGCGGAAGGAAACAGGAGTCCAGCTAAGCCCTCGGCGACTCGCCTCCGAGGCAATTCGGCTTTCTGGCAAGCATGCAAGATGAACGCCGTGGCCATATTCCTTTAAAACCTCCATCTGCAAAAGAATCTGGCTCTCCTGTCCGCCAAAACCTTGCGAACTCTCGCAAAAAAGTAAACGCATAAATTATTTATGTAAGGCTCAGTCGATTTATGCTAGATTAATATTGTTAATACTCATAACAAAATTCTGCGGTTTAGATGGTTTTATATTTACAAAAAATTAAAATACAAGTTTCAATACAAAAGTGAAGCAACATAAAGCCACCACTCCGGAAATCCTCGCTCAAGCCGTCCGCCAAATCCTCCCGCGTTGAACAACGCGGGGCGAATCCCTCGAACTACTCGGTGATGATGTCTTTGTAAGTTTTGCCCGATGGGATCATCGGCAACACATGCTCGGTGTAAGGAGTCATGACATCGAGCACATAGGCTTCCTTGGATTCGAGCATGCGCTTGATCGCCGCGGGCAGGTCTTTTTTGTGATGGACCCGCTCGCAGGGGACTCCGAAGCCTTTGCAGAGTTCGACATAGTCCGGGTAGATGCGCTTCAAGTTCTTCGGATCGCCGAGGAAGGTGTGCCCGCGATTTCCTCCGTGGAAGCGGTCCTCCCACTGCACGACCATGCCGAGGTGTTGGTTGTTAAGAATGATTGCCTTCGCCGCGATGCCCTCGATGTGGGCCGTGGCGAGCTCTTGGACATTCATCAAAAACGATCCGTCACCATCGATATCGACCACCTGTTTGTCAGGCATGGCGACTTTCGCGCCCATCGCTGCGGGGTAGCCGAATCCCATGGATCCCAACCCGGCCGAGGTGATGAAGGTGCGGGGCTTGTCGAAATCATAAAACTGCCCGGCCCACATCTGGTGCTGACCCACGCCGGTGGTGATGATTGCCTCGCCTTTGGTCATCTCATGCAGGAGTCGGATGACATGCTGTGGCTGGATGGCATCCTCGGTGTCCTTGAAGCTGAGCGGGTGTTTCTTTTTCCAGCCATCGATCTGGGCATACCAATTCGGGTAGCGCGTGTAGTTTTTGGCTACGCGCTTATGGCCGGCTTGATCCAGGATTTTGTTGAGGCGGCCGAGGGCGTATTTGAGATCGCTGAGGATCGGCAGGCGAACGGCCTTGTTTTTGTTGATCTCGGAATTGTCGATGTCGATGTGAACGATCGTTCCGTGCTCACAGAATTTCTCCACCTTGCCGGTCACGCGGTCATCGAAACGCACGCCGATGGCGAGCAAAAGGTCGGCTTCGTTCACGGCATTGTTGGCGTAAACCGTGCCGTGCATGCCGAGCCATTTCAGCGAGAGCGGGTGCGACTCGGGGAAACATCCGATGCCCATGAGCGTGGTGGCCACGGGCACTTGGGTGCGCTCGGCAAATTCGAGGAGCTCCTTCGAAGCTGATCCTGAGATCACGCCGCCGCCGCAATAGATCATCGGGGCTTTTGCGGTCTTGAGCATTCCGATGATTTCATTCAGCGCCACGTCGTCTGCCTTGCGCTCGGGCTTGTAGCCACGGAGTTCGACAGTCTTCGGGAAAATCGGCTGCATCGTCTGGTTCTGGATATTCTTGGGAATATCAATCAGCACCGGACCCGGGCGACCGGACTGCGCGATGTAGAAAGCCTCCTTCACGATGCGCGGCAACTCGGCGATGTCCCACACGAGGTAACTGTGCTTCACCATCGGAAGCGTCATTCCAAAAACATCGGTCTCTTGGAACGCCCCGCGGCCGATCATTTCCTGCGGCACCTGACCGGTGATGGCAACGAGTGGGATGGAATCCATGAACGCATCGGCGATGCCAGTGACGAGATTTGTGGCACCGGGACCGGAGGTAGCCATGCACACGCCGGCTTTACCTGAAACGCGGGCGTAACCCTCGGCAGCAAAAACTCCGCCCTGCTCGTGGCGAGGGAGGATCGTGCGAATTTTTTTCGTTTTGGTGAGCGCTTGATGGATCGGCATCGAGCAACCACCGGGATAGGCGAAAACGACATCCACACCCTCGCGCTCAAGGCATTCGACGAGAATTTCCGCGCCATTCATGACCTTCCCGCGGTCGGGTGAGGCGTCGGATTTTTGGGATGTGGATTTTTTGGTCTTCATAAGGCGGTGTAAAGAGGGCGAAAGCTAGCCAAGCCTTGCGGGTCTTGGCGAGTTGAAATCTTGGGCGAAGCGTGTTTTTTGCTGGTTCCGTTCGGTCAGCGGACGACTTACTCGCTGGATTGCTCCCCTGTGAGGCTTTGGATTTTTTCCTCGGTTTTCAGCTTCAGCCAAGCCTCGTCAATCTCTCGCAGTTTGGCTTCGAACATTTGACCACGGGCAGGATCGAGAATCTCGGAGGCTTCGATAATTTTTTTGAGAATCTCGCGATATTCCTCTTGGCCTCCGCTGAGCGAAAGCAAGGAAGCAGACTCCTTGGCGGCCCTCTTCCAACGGGGTTCGAGCGTGCGCACAAACCGGCCAAAATCCGAAGCCGAGGCGGTTTTCATGCCCCGAAATTCGTCAAGGGTCGGCAAAAGCTTCACATCATCGAGAACGGAAGTGAGTTTTTCGAAGCTCAACTCCGCCGATTTTTTTCCGGAATCGGAATGAAGTTTCGAGGACTCCACTTTGGGCATGGCCACCGGCGGCTTGGATTCGCTAGGGACCTCAGGAGCTTTGGCCGGCTCAGGGGCCGGCCGGTTTTTAGCCGCCTCCGACTCGGCCACAAGCGCCTCAGCGAAATTCGTGTGGTCTTTGGGAATCTTCTGATGGGCATTGCCAAACTCCACCATCACGAACTCGCCCTCGGCTCCGAAGACAGGTAATTCGAGGCCCTCGGGCAAAACCGCGTTGCCCGAGACCTGACCATCCACGAGCAGCGAGACATTCGTTTTTTTGGTAATGATGATTTTCGAGGGGTAGCCCGAAAGTGTCTCTGCCTTGGCCGAAATCTCGTTGTGCGCGATCTCGGCAGCGGGTGGTGCGACTTTGGTGGCCGCCGGAACTGCAACGGGCGCAATCGAGCTTTTAACCTCATTCAGCCGATCGAGCATCTGTTGGGTTGCTGTCAGTCGCTTGATCAAACTCTCGTTTTCCGATCTGGCTTTTTGCAACTCTTGATTAGTCTTCGCCATCGTGTCTCGGAGCGCGTCCAGTTGATGGCGGGCTTCTTCCAAGGTCTCGGCGCGCTCATGGACGATTTGCTCCTTTTCCGCCTGCAAACGACTTTTATCCACATTCCCCATCAGGAAAAACGCCGCCGCTGCGAGGATCGCCAAGACAGCGATGGCCGCAAAAACGGGCGTGAACCGCGAACGCCGCGCTGGCGGCGGCTCGGGACGGGCTGCGATCGCTTGCTCCATTCCCTCGGTGGACTGGCGGATTCGTCGCCCCAAGGTCGCCGCGAGGGCGATCAGGATCGCACTACCGGTGGAGCGAGACTCATTGATAAATTTCTCGAACGCTTCGCGCGTGATTTCCCAATACTCCGAGGGCTCCACGGCAACCACCGAACACATCGCTCCTGAGGGGTCGAAAATATTTACCTCACCCACCCACTCACCAGGCTGAATCTGGCCGAGGACGGTCTGGGTTGCCAATTTGCGGGCCTCCCATTTTCCAGAAATCAAAATAAAAAGCCGACCGGGATTTTGCCCCTCGTGGATCAAAATTTCCCCGTCCCTCGCGTAGCGGTAGATACCGCGGAGGGAGAGATCTTGCCTAGACTGCAGGCTCAAGTTTGCCAAAAATCCAGTCGGCGGCAATGGGAGCGGCAGGGTCTTGGGAGAATCCGTCATCACCACATGCAGCGTGCCAGTGCTTTCGCGCCCGGCGATTTCCTCGAGTTCCACCTTCCGCGTGTAGGAATGCCCGGAGCGCTGGAGCGCCACATCGTTCTCAGTGGTCGATGTCGTCACCGGGATCGGATTTTTCAGATCGACCTTAAAAGTGTAGGAGCCGAACTGAATGATGTCGTCGTGTGAGAGTTGGTGTTCAGTAACCCGGACGCCATTCACGATACTTCCGCTCGATGAACCATTGTCCTTGAGCGTGTAAGTTTCGTTAGAAAACACGATCGAGGCGTGGTTTTTAGAAATACCCGAATCGTCCAGATAAAGATTCGAATCAACATCTCGACCAATCAAAATCACCGCCTTGCCCAAAGGCAGAATTACAGTTTTCACTCCCTCATTTACCTGAATCAAAAAAGCCATCTTGCCCGATTATCACCCAGCTTCAGGAACGACCAGCATAGGATTTGAAAAATTTAGTTCTGTTCGTGGCGGAGAGACCGCGAACGAATGGACTTTATTGAAGCGCGCCGAGTGAACGCAACCGCCCGCCCTCCAATGCGAAAATCTCGCGGCTGACCGGATGGGTCGAGTTGAGGTAATTTCCAATGATCGTCTCGGCGAGGCGAAGGTGTGTGTCATCCTGCCGGGAAAAAACGAGGACTTGGTAGCGCGTCGGCATCGCCACGAGGAGGTCAGGGCCGAGCGTGTCGCGGAATTTCTCGCCGAACTCCGGCGCGAGCACACACGAGGCGGTGAGCGGGTCGGGCGACTCGATCGCCGCGTGGCGGATCACGCCGTTTTTGTCGCGGAGGAACTTGGGCTTCATCTGCGCCAGCGTGGCGGAGGCCGTTTTCAGAGCCTCGGCGCGGATTTGGTCAAAGGTCATGTGAACCGATTTCTTCTGTTCGCGCGTGAGCGGTTCGATCCCGCCGTCCACCACCCGGGCGATGGCGAGAGTGGTTCTTTGCGAGCCTTCGATGGGCCGCCGCATCTTGTGATCCATGAAGGACGGCTCGACCGCGAGAATCCATTGGTCGGCTCGCGCGATGGTCGACCCCAGAAGCAAAACCGCCCAAACGCACAACGCGCTTGGGGTTTTTGCAAAAGCTCTGGTAAGGGTGTCTGCCATCATGATCGCATTTCTAGAAGGAATCCTGGCCGAGTCGCTACCGACCCAGATTGTGGTGAATGTCCACGGCGTCGGGTATCAAGTGCTCATCCCGATATCAAGTTTCGAGCGCCTGCCGCAGGTCGGGGCGTCCGTAAAAATCCTCACCCACCTCGCCGTGCGCGAGGATGCGCATGTGCTTTACGGCTTTTGCACGGCGGGCGAGCGCGACCTCTTCCGGCTTCTACTGAATCATGTCACCGGCGTAGGCCCAAAAATCGCGCTCGCTGTGCTGAGCGGATTGTCGGTGGAAATGTTCAAATCCGCCGTGGTGGCAGGCGACACGGGGACGATTTCCAAGATCAGTGGGCTGGGAAAAAAAACCGCCGAGCGAATCGTGCTGGAGTTGAAAGACAAGGTGGGCGTGGCCGCAGAGTGGGAAGCCTCGAGCTCCAAGAACGCTCCGAGCGAGGACGACATCCGACTCCACGACGCCGTGCTGGCTTTGATCTCCCTCGGCTACAAACAAGTCGATGCGCACAAGGCGATCCGAGCTGTGCTGAAGACCGGCGATGGAACGCCCACCTCCGAGGAACTCATCCGCCAAGCTCTCAAGGTGCTTTCATGAGTCCTTTGGAAACGGCGCGCGCCGTCCAAGCCGCCATGCCGACGGGCGGGCTTTTTCATGAAAAGGAATGGCGCATCGCCCCAGCGCCTTTCTGTCTGCCAGACGGGTTGACGGACGAACTCGAGAAACTCGGATACCGCCTCACCCTCTTCCTGCGCGCCTGCGACCAACTTTATCGCCAGAGTGTCAAAGGCCGCCAACCCGCTTGGGTGGCCGATCTCCTCGACTCCGGCAAGCCCGCCGAGCTTGTCGCTTTTCAGCGCGAGCACGGCCTCGCCGGCGACATTCCAAAGGTCATCCGCCCCGATCTTGTTCTGACAGACGAGGGATTCACCATCGCCGAAATCGACAGCGTGCCCGGAGGCATTGGCCTCACCGATTGGCTCAACAAAACCTACTCGGATCTAGGCAGCGAGGTTTTGGGTGGCGCGGACGGGATGCTCCGGGGATTCGCCGAGATTTTCCCCGGCGGAGACATCGTGGTTTCCGAGGAAGCCGAAACCTATCGGCCCGAAATGGAATGGCTCGCAGCCCGGCTGAATGGGGCTTTTCCAGAAAAGGGAACCTGGCGCGCCACCGGCGCGGAGGCCCGCACCGACTGGCCCGCGAGGGTCTACCGGTTTTTTGAACTCTTCGATTTGGCCAATGTCCCCGCCGCGCCGGGCTTGATGGAGCTTCTTCGCACGAAATCACTCCAAGTCACCCCGCCCTTCAAACCAGCCTTGGAGGAAAAGCTCTGGCTCGCGCTCTTCTGGCTCAAGCCGCTCGAGGAGTTCTGGCGCAGGGAAATGGGCGAGCGCGCGTTTTTGGCCCTGCAAAAATCGATCCCCTACACCTGGCTCGTCGATCCGACTCCCCTGCCCCGCCATGCGGTGCTGCCGAAACTCGAAGCGCATTCGTGGAGCGAGGTCGCGGGATTCAGCCAAAAGCGCCGGGACTTTGTCCTAAAAATCAGCGGCTTCTCCGAGCGCGCCTGGGGCTCGCGCGGCGTCAAAATCGGCTCCGATATGCCGCAGGGCGAATGGAAGGCCGCCCTCGAGCAAGCCCTCGCCGAGTTCCCCTCCCACCCCCACATCCTCCAAGTCTTCCACCACGGAAGGCTCTTCGACACCGAGTATTGGCTCCCCGGCACGGACCACCTGCAACCGATGCGCGGCCGCGTGCGCCTCTGCCCGTATTTTTTCGTCGGGGAAAAATCCACCACCCTCGGCGGTGCACTCGCCACGATTTGCCCGGACGACAAAAAACTCCTCCACGGCATGCGCGACGCCATCCTCGCCCCCTGCTCTCCGGCCTTGGAGTAACGCCCCATCTTGTTTTTTTTGGGCACGCAGTTCATTTTACCTCGCATGAAAAACCCATCGATCCTGATTCGTTCCACAGCTCTTCCTCTCGCCGCCTGCGTGGCCATGGCTGGATGCTCGAACCTCTCCCCTGGTGAAAACGCCGCCCTCGCCGCTGGAGCCGCCGGCCTGGCCGTCGGCCTGCCGCTTGCGCTCACGGGGGTCAACCCCGCTGTCACCATTCCCGTCACCGCCGGAGCCGCTCTGCTCGCGGGTGGCGGCTCTTATTTGATTTCAAAAAACCAAGCCTCCGCACGCCAACGCCAGGTCGCCGAAGACCGCGCCAGAAATTACGCCGCCCGCACTGGCGAGTTCTCGAAACGCTCGACCCGCTACATCGCCGTTCGCACCGAGGACGGCGGCCGCGCCCAGGGCAAAGCACAAGTGATGATCTACGACATCCACACCGGGACTATCGTCGGCAACGCCGTTTACGACATGCACTCGGTGCCGCCCGTCGGCGAAATGGGCGACTTCGCCGGCTACCACGCCCGCTACATCGGCACCGGAAGCTGAGGCGCCAAAAGTGATTTTTAAAACCCACGATTCACCGAAAGACCTTCCGTCGAGAGTTGCAGAAAAAACAGAAAGCAGGAAGGCGTGGCTTGGCGAATTATCGAAACTCCGCTCGCATCTCAGAAAAAGCTGGATTCTGAGGGACTCAACCGCCCTCGATGAAGTTCGAGAGGACCGTAGTTGAGAGTTTGATAGTCGAACCCCTCGTGTGTGACACGAGCTTTTGGCCTTTTGTTTTGAAGGAAAGAAATCTAAGTAGGCGGCTCTCACTCTGTGGCCTCCTCTAAGAAAAAATCCAAAACGCCGCCCTCGCCAACCGAGCCCGTCGTTCCATCCCGTCCCGGCGCCTCGACCGGCGAAATCCTCTCCTGGTGCGGCTTCACGGCCATCCTGATCGCCTGCATGGGGTATGTGCTTTTTCATGCCTTCCTGATCGACCGCGTCACCGTGCGCCTCTGCAAGGAACTCGACGGCCCCAACGCCAAGCCCACCGAAGTCCTCCCCGTCCCGCTTCTCGAAATTGCCTTCGACGGCTATGTCTGGAACCACCATGCCGAAAAACTCGGCGAGAACGGCGAATGGCGCGTGCGCTTCACGGACATGGACAACGCCCCCTACGGCCGCGAGGTGCATTGGAGTTCCGGCTTCGCGTGGTATCTGCGCGCCCTAGGAGAAATCTATCGCCACTACACCGGAGACACGCTCCGCAACAGCATCTACCGGATGTCCATCTGGGCAAATCCGATCCTGCTCGTCCTCGCCCTGACCCTCTTTGCCACTCTCTCCGCGCGGCGATTCGGCCCACTGTGCGGTTCGGTCCTTGCGATTGGGATGGTTACGACGGCCTCGTTCTACGAAGGCTTCCTGCCCGCCTACCCCGACCACCACGGCATCACCGGCTTCGCCCTCTTGGGCATCATTTTCGGCATCGCTTGGGCCGGTGCTGGATGGGTTCAAAAACTGGATGGGGATGCATTTCTTCCTCCCCGCTCGCTGAAACAAGCGAAACACGGCATGATTTTCTCGGGCATTTCTGCGGCTGCAGCATTGTGGATCAGTGGATTCTCGGCCGCGGTGATTGCTTTGGGAATAGGAATAGGAGCCATGCTTTCTGTTTGGCTTTTCGCCAAAAAAGCGGCAGCCGAAGGCAGTGATTACCACCCCGAGCTTTGGAAACTCTGGGCCCTTGTGACCGCGGCTGGCAGCCTCTTTTTTTACCTCTTGGAATATTTCCCGGACCACATGGGCATGCGCCTCGAGGTGAACCATCCTCTTTATGCTCTGGCCTGGCTCGGAGGCGGTTGGATTATTTATGAGATGACGAAGTGGATCCGCGCCAACCAGTGCGGCACCGCTTCCTTTCCATGGTCGCATTTCATTTTGCCTTTATTGGCGATTAGTCTTCTCCCGGCAGCAATCTTCATCGGAGGTCCGGATGTTTATACAATTCGCCATGAGTTTCTCATCGGATTGATGAAAAATATTGCCGAGGTTTTACCATTGATGACACGCATTCAAATGGGGGCGATCACTTGGAAGGTAGCCTTTGGCTATTTTCCCTTGTTTGTGATGGCTGCGATTATTTTGATTTTTATGCGGCAGGTGTGTTCGGCGGCAAAAGGCGCTTATCTACTTTTGATCTGCCCGATCATCATTGTTACGATCATGCAGTTTTTGCAGGTGCGTTGGGGCATGCTCAACGGTCCTATCTACATTGCGCTTGCAGGGTTAGTCATCCCTCAAGTTTGGAACTTGTTGCCAAAAAAGCCGGCTGCAAGGGTTTTCGGAACACTTTGCCTGTTGGGAATGGTCTATTTTTTCTCGGTCGATACCGTTCGCGGAATGTTGATCCCTTTTTGGAAACAATACTCCAGTGAGAAAAATGTCGAGGTGGGAGCGGGGCAATTGCTGGCCTTGCTGCACCGCGACATGGCCAAAGCCCTCATACAAAATGCAAACGGGAAACCAATCACCGTCCTCAGCAGCCCGAATAGCTCCTGCCTGCTTTCCACTTTCGGTGGATTTAAAACCATCGGCACGCTCTATTGGGAAAATGTCGAGGGTCTTGACACCGCAGCACATATCCTTAACGCCCAGTCTGATGAAGAGGCACTCGCAATGATCAAACAGCGAGGGATCACGCATGTCGCCTTGATGACATGGGAAAATTTCATCGGCCCATACTTTCAAATCATCCACCCGAATCCCATTCCCGGCAAATCGCTTGAAAATTCCTTCGGTCAGCGCGCTCTCTTCAAAAAAGAACTCCCCCGTTGGGCACGCCCGATCCCGTATCCAAGAAACTTTCTCTCCAATGCGCTCCAGCAGGATGTCCTCTTGCTAGAAGTGGTCCCGGACCAAAGCCCCGACGAGGCCGAATTCCACCTCGCCCGCTATCAACGACTCTCCGAAGGCAACCCCGTCGCCGCCGAGATTCGCCTCAAGAGCATCCTCGACCGCTCGCCCGGAGCCGCCATCGTCCGAATGGAACTCGCCACGCTTTACTTGGACCAAAAACGCTTCGATGACGCCAAAAACCAAGCGCTCGAAGCCATGAAGGACGCCCCCCCCGAAGCCCGCCGCCAAAACCTGCAAAACTTCGCCGAAGCCCTCCGCCAATTCGGCGCCACCGCCCAAGCCGACGAGATTCTCAAAGCCGCTGACAAGCAGTGATCCTGAACCAGACCCCGACGGCGCAGCGTCTCCACCTTTGAAGCAAAGGTTGCCATGTCGCGAGATGCTGCGTTGGCGCTTGCTGAAAACTGCTCGTGGGCACTTGACATCATCGTCTGATCTGGATTAAAAATTATGACCAACAGGTCATGAAAACAATCAGTATCCACGAAGCCAAGGCCCATTTTTCGGAGTTGCTCAACGAGGTTCAAGAAAATGGCCTCTCCTTCATTTTAAGCCGCTACGGTCATCCGGTTGCCGAAATCAGGCCCCTTTCTTCCAGCGAGCGCTGCGTTCCTCACAAGCAGCTTTCCCGCATTAAGATTCATGGAGACCTCACAAAACCAACGACCGATGAATGGTCTCATGTCTGAAAGCCTTTTACTCGACACCTGCGGGTTCCTATGGCTCGCAACTGGCCATAAAAATCTCAGTGAGAATGCTAAAACCCGAATCAACCGGGCAAATGTCGTCGCCGTTTCGGCGATCAGTGCCTGGGAGATTGGCCTCAAGGCAGCGAAGGGTGAATTGGAGCTTCCAGATGAACCCGAAACTTGGTTTGAGAAGGCCGTCGCTCACCATGACCTACGAGTGTATGAAGTCTCCACGCGTATCGCTTTTAAAGCCAACTGCCTCCCTTGGCATCACCGCGATCCAGCAGATCGATTGATCATCGCCACAGCCCTTCTACACCGCATGCCAATCATTACCGCCGATGCAAACTTCCCCCAGTATGAAGTGGAAGTTTTCTGCTGAAAACTGAAACGGCGTTTCCCTTTGCGCAACCTCACCCATCGAGTAAAAATACTCACTCATTGAGTAAAATTAGGATGCCTTTGATAAAGTATTTTTTCTGAATATGTTTGAGAGGAAGATTGTTGAGGAGTTGTGTGATGGGGGAGAGTATCGACCTTCCCAAGACTCCTGATAAAATTTATACCACGATTTCTATTGCGACTCAAAGTGGTCACTATATAGTCAAAGCATGGAACTTACTGTTTCGAACTTCAAAGCCAAGTGTCTCGCCATCATTGAAGATATCGCTCACACCAAAGAGCGAATTGTCATCACTCGGCATGGGCGCCCCACGGCCGAGGTCATTGCATTTGAAGGAAACTCCACATCATTTTTCGGCCGCTCCGCTCACTGCACCAAGATTCTTGGCGACCTAACCTCGACAGGAGAAACTTGGAATGCCGAGTCTTGAGCAAATAGGCGCAGCCGTCCTTGATACCCACGCCTGGGTTTGGATGAGCGCCGGGGCACCTGAAGCATCCCGGGCGTCAACATTCCATGGACGGGCCCTTGTTTCCGCGATTTCCGTTTGGGAAGTGGCCATGCTCGTCCAAAAAGGCCGCCTGGTTTTGACTCCCGATATCGAGACTTGGATTTCCACCAACCTCAAACGACCCGTCGAGCTTGAAGCCATCTCCCCGGCCATTTGCATCGCCAGTTCCCGCTTGCCGGAATTCCATGGCGACCCAGCAGACCGCCTCATCGTCGCCACCGCCCTCACCCTCGGTCTTCCCTTGATCACTGCAGATAAAAAAATCATCGAGTGGAACAAATCCCATTCCGCCATTCAAATATTAAAGCTATAGCCACTGCTAATGGACGATGCTGACGCCTCAGGTAGGCCGCGCCACATTGCGGTTGAAGTCAAAAGCGGACGCCCCGGAAAAACATCCAGCCTATCTGCCTTCAAAAAGTAACACCCCAAGTCCCCCCCTCTAATCATCGGGTCAGGCGGAATTCCCTTAGAGAAATTTTTTGAAAACCCGGAAATCTCGTAATTTTCACAGGGCGCGCTAAACCCGAATCCCGCAAAATCAGGAAAGAGACCCCCCAGCATAGCCGGGGGATGACCTATTGGATTTTTCCCTTTGACGCCTGCCCGTAAAACCATATCGTCTCCCATATGAAAACCACGCTGGAGCTGCCTGATGAGTTAATGATCGAGGCGAAAACCATTGCGGCAAAGCGTAAAATCACCTTCCGTGCGCTCACTGAGGCGGCTCTTCGCAGAGAAATTCAACAAAGAACTCTCGCAGACAGTCCAAAGTCCGATTTCATAGAGTATTCCGAGGGCCAGGCTCCGCATCTGAAAAAAAGAGGCGTAAAAATCACCTCCGACCTCGTCTATCAAATGCTGGAAAACGAAGACGCCTAAAAACGCATGTTCCTTTTTGATGCCAATTTTCTCATCGCACTAGGGGATGCAGATCATGTTCACCATGAGAAAGCCCAGGCTTTTTTCGCAACCAAGAAACAAGATGGCTGGGCCACATGCCCACTCACGGAAAATGCCTTCCTCCGCATCCTCGGTCATCCCAATTATCCCAAAGGCCCTGGCTCCCCATCGGCTGCCAGGACTCTCCTGCAAGAATTCATCTGCCAACCTGGACACCAATTTTGGGATGATACCATTTCGCTTGTTGACTCGCGAAAATTCCCAACCCTACCCGGTTCAAAAAATCTCACAGACTACTACCTCCTCGCCCTCGCAATCAAAAATGGTGGAAAACTCGTCACTTTCGACCAAAGAATCGACCCCAGTTTATTGCAATGCGGAATTTCCTCCTATCAAGTTATTCAAGATAATCTTGGAGAGTAGACATTGCTTTCACAATTCCCAAGAGAACCTCTCTCCATTGGAACAGGAAGGTGCCCTCAGCGAATGGAATACACACTCGAGCTGGCCTAGAAATGCATGAAAGACTATCTGGAGAACAGCGGCGTGTCGGTCTCTCCGGCAACTCCCCGCCAAGTGATTAAAGAAGCTTTCGTTGCAAAAATCATCAGCAATGGACAAGTTTGGATCGATATGCTCAACCACCGAAATCTCCTCTCCCACACATACGATTTCACAATTTTTGAGGACGCTATTCGCGCCACGGTAGAACGGTATCTTCCATCCCTTCAGTCACACACTTCATCAGTTTTTATGCAAGGAACTGCAAAAATGACCACGCTCACCGATCAAGAAACCTCCCTCATCGACTCGGTCCTCATTCGGCACCCAGAGATTTCGCAGGTGAAACTTTTTGGATCTCGTGCCAAAGGTTGTCACACTCCTGCATCGGATATTGACCTCGCACTCTGGGGAGTCGATGCCCTGCAAGCGGAGTCCATTGCCGCAGAACTTAATGAACTTCCACTCCCTTACCAATTCGATGTGAAAGCTTTCGAATCCATCAAACAGCAATCGCTTTGTGATCACATTCAGCGCAAAGGCATCGATTGGAAAATCCCAATGGCTGACTACCAGTAAAAGATTTGACTATCCTTCTCAACCTCATTTGCTCCAAGACTATGCGAGAATCCTTGAATTTTTTTCTTGCTTCCTTGCCACTTCAACTTAATAAACACAAACGGTCTTTTCTATATTGAGTCTTATGCCAGATTCCGCATTTAATATTTGGTTAGAAAATGATGTGCGAATCCTCGTGATTCGCTCAACACAGAAAGGACGATATGTTTCTTTTGCTGTGGTTCTTACAATTCAGACTGAGAAGGGCTGGATAGATGTTGCGCGATTTGATACGGCGCATGGCATCCCTCATCAGGATGTCCTTGGTAAAAAAGCAGGCCTTTTGCAGAAAATATGGTATGATGATATATCTCCGAAGGAAGTATTCCATTTAGCAATAACAACATTTCAAAAAGACTATGAGCTCATTATTAATACCTTCAAAAGAAACTAAAGTAGTGACCGAGATCGCTTATATTCCACAGATCACCCCAGCGACTGCGACTATTGAGGAAATGGATGCATGGCTTATGGCTCAAGGCGCTGAAATTTTAGATTCGGAACAACTCAAAGAAGTCGTCCACACAATTTCGTGGGCAATTGTGCCAGGCGAAAATCCGGGCGACACGGAATTTCCATTTGCTTCCGCTTGGTAGAAACCACTTATCCTCTGTGAGAACCCCTGAAGCCTTAAATCTACCCATGTATTTCCCCGTCCTGCTTTGGCGCAAACCGCCCGCCGCAAAGGTCTATCCAGAGAATTCACAGGCGACATTAACAGATCTCTAATATTCTGATATTTATTGACTTTTAATCTATGCCTACAAAGCCCAAACTTTACCTTGAGACAACTATTCCAAGCTATTTGGTATCCAAGCCCAGCCGGGATTTAAGATTAGCCGCAGATCAAGAGCAAACTGTCGAATGGTGGGAGGAGCACCGTGGTCGCTTTGAGATTTTCGTTTCTGCTGTTGTCTTGCGCGAGGTTTCCAAAGGGAATCCGGAAATGTCCCAAAAGCGGATTGATGCCCTTTCCGGCATTCCTCTTTTGAGCCCTACCGAAGAATCTGAAGAATTAACGATTCGCTTGCTTGAAGAAGTCGTTCCGGCAAACGCTGCGGATGATGCTGCTCACATTGCCATTGCGACAGTGCATGGAATCGATTTTTTACTCACATGGAATTGCAAGCATATCAATAATCGCTACACTACCAGGAAAATTGAAGAATGCTGCCAAAAGATGGGCTTCACCTGTCCTGTTATCGCGACACCTACCGAACTCATGGAGATTGAATTATGAAAGAAAATACTATTTTAAAGGAAATCCGCAAAACCCGGGATGAACATGCGAAAGAGCATGGCTACAGCGTCCATAAAATTTTCGAACAACTGCGACTTGATACAGAAAAACTCAAATCAGAAGGCTGGCAGGTTATTAATAAACAAAAGTTGGCTTTGAATCATAAGTAATTGGTTCCCATTTACCGGGCTCCATTTACCCTTCATTCAACCCAAGACCCAACCTTCTGAAAATGATTTCGCCTATACTGCCTAACCTCCGCTCTCTCCGTGTCTCCGCGCCTCTGTGGGAGCCGCTGAAAACTCCAAACTGAAAACTTCCCATTTTTCGACTTGATTCGATATGTGATCCGAGAAATGTTTCACATATGAATATTACACTGTCAGTGCCGGAGGATGTGGCCGCGCAGGCGAAGCTGGTGGCTGCCCGCAAGGGCGAGACGCTATCCTCTTGGTTCAGACAGCAAGTGGCGCGGGAGTCCGAGGAAATGGAACTCGGGCGCGTTGCCGCTATCGATCCTGAAACGGCGGCCGCAGTGGGGTCTGCCCTGCCGCTGGAGGAGCACTGGAACGATCCCCGCTGGCGGGCCTTGGCGGAAAAACACCTGCGGTGAAAGTTCTTTTCGATGCCAATGTGGTGCTGGATGTTTTGTTGAAACGGCCCGGATTCTCCCAAGCCGCCATGGCGATTGCCAAGGTGCCGGAGCCGTGGTTGTCCACGCTTTCGCTGGCGAACATCCTCTACATCGTCGGGCGGTCGAAAGCCGGACGCATCGAGGGCCCTCTCGCCTATATGCGATCCAAATTCCGCCTCGCCGCGCTGACCCCCGCAAGCATTGACAGGGCGTCGGAATTGGGCTGGGAGGATTTCGAGGATGCCCTTCAAATGGCCATGGCAGAGGAAAACGGAATTCCCTTTCTGGCAACAAAGAACCTGGCCGATTTTCGATCCAACCGCGCTGTGGAGGCTGTCTCCGCAGAGGAGGTCGTCAGGCGTTCGGAACTTTGAAACCATGAACACAATGTGCCAGCCCCCTGAAATGCTTTAAAATCCATGGAACCCATCTACGCAAATGTCATTCTCTGGGCAGTTCTGCTTTTTCTGAGCTACATCGGCTATGGGGCGGCTATAGTCCGCTTGCTGAAGCTGGCGGAATTCAATGATTTTGGTTGGGCGGCGAAGGCGGCTGTGGGAATGTCTGCTTCGATCGTTCTGGGTTCGGTGCTTATGGTTTTCAAGGCGGCGACGCCGGCGGGGCTGACTTCGGTGGCTGTCATGGGCTTTGGTTTAGCGTGTTACTTTTTTTATCTTGAACTTAACAAGCCCCCCATATCGACCTCCAATAAAAGCAAAGGCAAATCTCCGGTTGCCAAAAAAGTCAATTATCAGTGGTTGTTTCTGGTCATTCCCGGGGCGTTTGCATTACTGACATTTGCCACTTCGGTTTACTGGCCATTCCAATACGATCCCAACGACGATTGGGTGGCCTATCTCGCCTTTCCTGAAAAAATCCTGCAGACCGGCACGCTTATCGAACCATTCAGCCAAAGGCGAATTTTCAGCCTTTGCGGTCAGTCGGTTTTACTTGCCCAGATTATGATCGTTGCAGAACCTGAGAGCGCGCACCTGTTGGACCGCGGATTTGGAGCGATCCTGCTCTTCGGTCTCCTTGTAGAGGCCACAAGGAAAACGACACCGCATTGGCAGTGGCTGCGGGCTCTGTTCATTCTGGCTGCAGTTACTGTATCGGTTCCCCGGATCAACACCAGCAGCACGGTAGTCGGCGTGTGTCTCATTTTCGCATTTTTCCTTTGCATTAGCAAAATTCAGGGCTGCAAAGTCACCGGCTGGAAAGTTTGGATCATACCGGCCTTAGTTCTTGCTGGAGCATCTAGCTTGAGGTTCACCTACGCTCTTGCCTGTGCTGGAGCCTTGGGTGTCTGGTTTATTTTGATGTTGATCGAAAACTTTATCGGGAACTGGAAGAATCTTTTGCAAAACTATTTCAAAACCGGTCTCCTGACCTTTCTTTATTTAGCCCCAAGCATGGTGGTGAGTTGGGAGTCCTCCCGCACACCGATATATCCGCTAATGGACGGAAATCTGATGCCTAATGTGCAGTTTGTTAAAACGGGCATGGGATTTTTTGAGGATGCGAAGGTGGTTCTAAGTTTCTTTTCGATGCCAGAAGTGGCGACTGTGATACTAGGGATGAGTCTTGTTTTTCTTCTGCAAAGCCATACACAAAAGCTTGCTGCAGCTGCATCTGGAGTCGGAATTTGTTTAGGAATTCTTATTGCCATCAATACCACAGGAACAGCCGCCACGTGGAACATGGATTTCTACCGCCTTGTGTTTCCCATTCTTGCGGCCAGTTTCTTTTGGATTTTAGCAATGTGCCTTGATAGCATCAATGGCAAGGGATTTTTTTGGAAAAAATGCATGGCATTTGTTGCTTTGATGGTTTTCTTTTGGCCGCAAGCCGAAGCAACTTCGCAAGAGCTCCAGGTTCAGATGGAGGTGCTGAAACTCCAAGAGCATGGTTTCAAGTTCCAAGCCTCGCCCCTTCAATCCTACTACAAAGATTTACAAAACTTGGTTCCTGCCGGAGAAAAAATTTTTGCTATAGTGGATGCCCCGTATTTGTTGGACTACTCAAGAAACCCTATTTTCAATGTGGACAATATCGCCTGTGCCAGTCCCCCACCAGGAATGCCTTTTAATAAAGGTGCGCCAGCTCTTGAAGAATATCTGAGAAATCTCGGTATTAAATATCTTTTAGCTGTCGATTTTAACAAAGCCATCTTCCTTTACAATCGACAGGTCATGGAGAACCATCCCCGGTCCGAATTTCGCGACTTTTCCAAAAATTTTATTGTGGATTTTTTTAACAATATAGATACGCTTGCCCAGGGGAATATCATTGCGAAAAACGCCAATTCTAGATTGATTTGGATAGCTTCAGAATGAACTTGGCAAAAATTTCATCGGCTGAGTCATTGACTATTCACAAAGCAAAAATCTAAAAACATCTATGGAACTTGGTATATCAGGAAAGCTTGGGCTTGTTACGGGATGCAGTCGAGGAATCGGGCGTGGTATCGCTGAGGCTCTTGCTCAGGAGGGCGTGAGACTGGTTTTGGTGGCTCGATCTACCGCCGCCTTGAACGAACTGAAAAGCGAATTGCACAATCCCGAAGCCCACTATGCCTTCCCGATGGATCTTATGGAGGCAGATGCTCCGGAGCGCTTGGCTGATGCTGTTAATCAAATTGGCCCCCTTGATATATTGGTGAACAATCTTGGTGGTTCCGGAGGTGTGAGCGATCCTTTTGCCTCATCCGAAGACTGGGCCAAGGTTTGGCAATTTAACCTTGGAATCGGTATTAATTTAAACCGGGCGTTTATTCCGGGAATGGTGGAACGCAGATGGGGGAGAATCGTGCACCTATCAACTCTCGCAACTTATAATTTTAAAGGAAATGCAGCATATGCTTCTGCGAAATGTGCGCTGAATGCATATGTAAAGTCTGTTTCTCGTCATGTCGCAAAGGACAATGTTATCATTTCCGCTGTGGCACCGGGAGCCGTTTTTATTGACGGAAGACACTTGGCGAAACTTCAAAAAGAGAATTCACCAGCTTTGCAGGATTATTTCAAAAACAATCAAACAATTAACAGGCTTGCTGAAACGTCTGAGGTGGCTTCTGTTATCTCATTTATGTGCTCCGAAAAGGCATCATTCATGGCTGGGTCAATCGTAGGAGTTGACGGAGCAGGGATGTAAAAATATGAAAATTCTTTTAATTGGACACAGAGGATATCTTGGGCAGGGGCTTTTGGAATATTTAAGTAGAAAAAACGATGTCATGGGATGGGATAAAGAGGAAGACCTTTTTCAAATATCTTCTGAAATGCTCTCAAAAAATAACATTGAGGCCATCATCAACCTTTCCGTTGTGGCCGATTTGGCCTCACCTAAATTTCAAGTAGATACACCTGGTGACACAATCAATGTGGAGGGAGCCAAGCACCTCGCCAGGGTATTAAAAGGATCGGAAATCTTTTGGTTTCAATTTTCCACAAGGGAAGTTTTTAACAATATTTACGGTGAAAATGATGTAATATTTACTGATAAAGGTTATCGGCCCAAATTTTTCATTGGAGAAAACCAACCTTACTCACCCCAAAACTTTTACGGAAAATCCAAGGTCATTGCCGAATTCATTTCGGAGTCGCACCCTTTCAGCAATGTGATCCGCTTGACCTCGCCTTATACGGATCACCACCATGCAGCTGGGGGTTGGGTATTGAGATTAATCAAATCCATCGCCAAGGGCAACCCTTTGAAACTAAACTCCGGCGGATATCAATTTCGTGACCCTTTACACACAGATGACTTAGGTTCTCTCATTGAACTTCTTTACGAATGCCGAGTTGCAGGCGAGAAAATCCATGCCGGCGGAGGTGAAACCAATCTTATTTCTTTAAGAGAATTTGTTCAATTAGTCGATGATAAAGTTAATTTCGAGACAGCGCCAGGCAATGATTACGGATTTGCTTTCGACAATTCCAAAGCTTTTAAGTTGACTGGCTGGAACCCAATCGTTTCTATTCGTGAAAAGGTTCCAGTTATTTTGAGAAATGTTTTACAAAGCTGATTTGCCTTTGATCCCCCGCGAAGGTTCCTTTAAACTTTTTTCATACATTCTAATCTCCGCAAAAAGATCAAAAATGGTTAAAAGAACTTTCCACAGCCTTTTTGGCTGAAGTGCAACGGATTTGTCCTTGCGACACGGCGTTCCAGATATACCCAACTCCGTATATGAGTGCCCGGACTTGATTAATTTTACAACAACTTCCGCCGGGAATGCATAGCTATCCGTTTTAATGGTAATTTTTTTTAGTAATTCCCTTCTTGGAACTAAACCTTGATAGTAAGTGATTCTTAGTTGGAAGAGAAAGTTAATCACTTTTACAAAACCAGCAGAACCAATCCTTCTTCCTAAAGTTCTTAACTCGGGATTCGTTAGATGGAACAAAATAATGTCAGCTTGGCCTATTTTTTTTACGACGCTGACAATATCTTCTACGGGCATGATATTGTCACCGACAACCATCATCACATAATCTTTCTCAGCGACGGCAACGCCACTTTTCCATGCGCCGCCAAGTCCAAGATTACTGCGATTATGAACGGCTTTAATCTTGGAAACGCTAGACGCAAGCCTATTCATAATTTCGCCCGTAGAATCGGAGCTTCCATCGTTTACAAGGACAATTTCAAAATCTAAATTTGTGAATTCTGCAACAGCACGGTGAATAGTGGATACAGCTCCTTCGATGTGTTGTTCTTCATTTAGAGCTGGGACGATGAATGAAATGCTTGGCGAGGCCATAAAATTAAGCTTTCTATGCTAATGGAGTGATGTGGGGAAGATTTTTTATATTGTTCTTTAGTTTTTCATCAATCTTGATTATGAAATGACTATGCCTGCTGTTTTGATCACTGGTTCCAGTCGTGGAATCGGTTTGGCATTTTGCCGCATGTATTCCGAATTGGGGTGGGAGGTGGTGGCAACCTGCAGAAATCCCCGGAGTGCCAATGAACTCCAGCATCTCTCAGGGAATGTTTCCATTTTGCCTTTGGATGTTACCTCTGGGAAATCTATTGCTGCACTGGTGGATACCATGAAAGGAAAGCCCATCGACATTTTGGTTAACAACGCTGCGATCCACGGCCCCCGGGATGATTCTGGAACCTTTGGGAAAATCGATCTGGATGCTTGGCTTGAAGTCATGAAAGTGAATGCCATGGCACCGATCAAGGTGACGGAGGCATTGTTGCCAAATGTGCTGCAGAGTGTTCAGAAGAAGCTGGTATTTATTTCGAGTATGGCAGGAAGTATTTCGCTCAGAGGTTCGCAACCTCACCACAAGACGGGTGGACCTTATATTTACAGAACCAGCAAGGCTGCGCTCAATGCTGCGGTTAAAGCCATAGGATTCGACCTTCGTGCAGAAGGTGTATCTGTCGTCGCCTTGCACCCTGGTTGGGTAAAGACCGAAACCGGTGGTTGGGATGCCCCAGGTTCGCCTGAAGAAAGTGTTGAAGCCATGGTGAAGATAATCGAAGCGTCTACGCCCGAGGGTAACGGGCTTTTTTTAAATGTGGATGGTTCAGTGATCGGTTGGTGAAGAAGCCTGGCCGATATTCGAAAAAAATCTTTTTATAATTTGGTCTGCTGAGGAAAATGAAATGCTGGAAACCTCTGTAAATTTCAATCCACTAAGGCTGGATCTGAGTGCTCGACCATCAAGGAAATCAAACTCTCCCAGTGGTTTTTCGATAATTTCTGTTTCAAAATTACCGTAAGCGCAAAAGCTCTTTGCGAATTCCGCCCTGGTGAGGCGGTCTGGGCCTGCCAGATGGTAGATCCCGCTCAAGCCTCGCTCGACCGCAAATCTTAGCGCTCGAGCGATATCCCATACCGAAGCGGGTGAGATTTCCATGTCCCTCACACATAGAATTGGTTTGCGGTTTTGGGCCTGCCACCACCATTCGGAAAGCAAATGATGGTGGCGCAAGTCATCTCCCACCACCTTGTCCAATCTCAAAATTAGGGCATCGGGCAATTCGCTCATCAAAAAGTTTTCCACTTCCAATTTTTGCCTGCCGTATTCGTTTGCCGGTCGCACGGGGTCGCTCTCAAGTCTTTTGCCGAGCGTTCCATCAAACACATGGCCGGTGGAAAGAAAAACCACAGGACAACCGAGCGAATTCGCCTCGCGGATCAAGGAAATGGTTTTGAAAACATTGATACGATAGCTGAGTTCACGATGGGAAAGACATTGATCCATGTTTCCCTGCACTGCAGCCAAAACGAGGCAGGGGCGTTCTCCTTGAAAAAATTCTTCTGGAACAGACTCCATCAAGGTGTCCTCCAAAAGATTGAATTGAAGAAACCCGGGGCAGTTCGGGCGGGATGATGTGCCAATTACCAGATGCCCAGCCTTGCGAAAATCCGCTAACAAATGGGTGCCGATAAATCCAGAGCCGCCGATGACAAGGAATTTCACTTTGCGGTGCTCGGGGCGATTCCTAGTTTTTCCAGAAGAGTGCGAAAGAATGCGGCGGCTGCGATCAAGTCATCTTCTTCCGGAGACCAAGGCGCGAATTCCGTGTCCGTTCGACGAAACGGCCCATTGGTGACCTCGTGAAAAACGAAGAAGGGTGAGAGAATAATCTGTGTGTGCCATCGCGGTGAATCGTTTCGAAGATAGAAAGGCTTTCCTGATTGAGGCGGCCCCACATCCACGCAATCTTCAATCCCCCCGTCATTGTCGAAATAAACAATTTTTGCGGCCCCCTCTATCACATGGAGAGACTCTGATTTTCCGTGGTGGCGGTGCGGGCGCACATAGACGGCGGCGGTCTGAACGATCAGCATTTCGTGAAGCGGCGCATCTGGAGTGCCGTGGGCGAGAATTCTGGAGCGCTGAAGCGGTGAGGCGGTTGCGCGTTTTTTTAAATCCTCTAATTCCATTGGGTCTATCACCAAAGAATTGGAAGTGGATGAAAGAATGTTTGGGGCGATCTCGTTGAATTTTTTCACAATGTGGATGGCATTTTTTTTCCGGCGAGCCAGCGAAGCGGAATTCCTGCCTCGTCGGGAAACATGGAGTAGACAGAACCGCCGGCTTCGCTAAATGCCGCATTAGTCGAAAGCATCCGTTGCTCGGCAGCGAATCCGAGGGAACTGAGGCAGACTGCAACCTCGGGGAATTTCAAACATGCGGAGGGAAAAACCGGGATTTCGGAACCTGCTATGAATCTATGGGCTTTATGCGGGTTGTCATCAATAACAAATGCAATCAAGTCGCCAACACCCAGCGCGTGTATGAATGTATTTGCATGGTGCCCAGCTCCATATATTGCAATCGGCCCTGCCTTGCGCCAAGTCTCCAGAAGACCTCGCAGTTTCAAGCACCGGGAGGAAAACTGGGAAACATAAGAGTTAAAGCACTTAAATTCAGAGGCGCACGGACTGGAGCATTGGTCTGCATGAAACTCGCCTGCCTCCATTGGTGTCGCAATGACGACGAGACAAGTTTCATTGGGAAGACGATATTCGTGCTTTAGCACGATATCGAAACCGGATAATAGGAGGGAACGCTCCAGCGTAGCAGAGGTGAAGCAAATGTGGTGCTCCTCCCAAAGAATCGAAGCATCCCCGATTTTTAAACCTTCTTCGCAATCTGGAACCTCAAGGACTAATAACCCGCCGGGATTCAGAAGTTCGCGTGCCGCTTCCGTGAAACTTCTGATATCCGAAACATGCTCAAGAAAGTGTCGAGCTAAAAGAACGTCCACACGCCCACGATTCTGGCGGATTTGGCCTGCCAAACAGAAATTCAGCGCTTCCTGAATCCACGCGACTCCTGCACTGTTTCCCGAGAATCCAACATCCTTTTCAGGGTTAATACGCCAAATATTCTTTATTCCGTTGGCGGATAATTTTTTCAGCAATGAATCATCTTTAGAAGAAAGGCCTCCAAAACTTGAGCTAGAAGAGAAATCCCTCAGCGCAAGAATTCTTGAGGCGAGATCATCCAAGTGGTTTTCAGGCTCGTTAAATCGCACCCACTCTTCGCGGGGAATGAAAGATGCCGCACTGGGAGTTTCAATAGTTTGAACAAGCGCACAATTTTTGCACTGAATAAGATGGAATGAAATCTTGCGGCCTAAATCGGAGTCGGCAGGCGTAGCCGATAAATCATGGCTGAGCGGAATAGTGCCGAGGTCGAGGCCTGGACGCAGCAGTTCGGAGAAGCACGCGCTACACTGACTCATATGGGAATCATCCCTGAATCCGCGATGACTCGTGGTTCCGGAAAGCAAATGATGAAACGCCCACCGTCTTCGAGGTAGCGTTTGTGTCTGGATACAATCGTTGAGGCGTGAATCCAAGCAAGGATGAAAACAAAGTCCGGCTTCTCCCGGTAAAGAAGTTCGGTTGTAACCACCGGAGTTCCATAAAGCGGCGTAAACTTGTTCTGCTTGGAAGGATTGTCATCAACGATGCGCTCGATCACATGCCCAAGGTGAAGCTGGGTCATTAGAGTTAGTCCACTTCGAGCGGCACCAAAGCCCCAGTAGCGCTTTTGGTTTGATTTTTCAGACTGAATAAAACGGGTAATTTTATCGCGAATGGAAAGGATTTTTTTATTGAATTCCTTAACCGTCTCGGGCGAGTCGAGTTTAGCCCTTTTTTCTTCGATGAGAAATTGCTCCACCGATGAAAGAACTGGATGAGGCCCGCCTTTTCTTTGAGCGATACCCACAATGGAACCGCCTTGGATTTGATTATGTTGTATATCCAGCAATTCCAACCCCCATCGCTCCAAAAATGCCTTAAGGGGGGCAATGGAATGGTGACTCAGGTGTTCGTGAAAAATTGTTCCCAAAAGCATTTTTTCCAAAATGTCTTTTAGGTATGAGCACTCGAACACGAAGACGCCATCAGGCGACAGCAAATCCCGTATGCTGTTCGTCATGCCTTCCAAATCATCGGTGTGTGCGAACACGTTGAAAGCGCAAACAACCGAGGCGTGTCCGGATGTGGAAAGAATTGTTTTGACCACCTCGGGGGTTAGAAATTCAGCAAGCGTTGGAATTCCCGCCGAGGAGGCCTCCGCTGCGATTTCTTTGGCTGGATCCACCCCCAAGACAACAAAGCCACGATTTTGAAAAAACTTCAAAAGCGAGCCATCATTGCTACCAATATCCACAACCAGCGGCTGGTTACTATCGAACTTGTAGCTGCCGGTAACCGCTTCGGCCGTTCGGTCGAAGTGCTGAAGCAGGGATATGGTTCCGGCGCTACGATAGTTGAAATCCCGGTATAGGAATTCTGGATCTACAATATCGAGCATTTGAACATGACCACAGGCATGGCACATGTAGAGATCCAAAGGAAAAACTGGGACTTGATCTGCCTTCTCCAGACTCTCAAGGGCTTTTTCTGCTACTGGAGTTGGGTCAATTTGAACCACGATTTCCAGATTCATTGAGCTGCAGAGCCTGCAAACATCGCGGCGGCGAGCTGAAGCAATGGATTTAGGGTTCATTTTGAAATATGCATGAAATTGTTTTGGCTTAGGCGAGAGTCATTGAGGAAAAACCATTCTTGGCTCGTAGGGTTTCACGATGGTTGTAGATTCCGCGGCAAGTGGCGCGGTCGCCCGGTCCATCCAGTCTTCATAGCCAAAGGCGCCGCGCAGGATGGTGCCGGGTGCGGGGCCTTCCAACAATTTTGACGCTGGCAAGATCGGGACGGGGCATGCTAAGGGGATCAGAAGGTTGGCTTTCGCAGGATTGTCATCGATGAAGGCGTCGATCGAGTTTTCAAGCCCAGTAAAGTGGACGAAGTTGGTCTGCGGGTGGGAGGCTCCGAGGATGTAGACGGGGCGGGGCCAGCTTGCCGCCTCAACTTGCAGAAGGGCTGCATCGAGATTCTCGGAAGCACTGAGCGGTCTGAAACCAATAAACTCGATGGTGCGAGTGCAGGACAGGATAGCGGATCCGGGGGTATTGGGGTGAGGCGCGTTGGACATCTCTACCAAGTTGCAATCTAAGCCGCGTCTGCTGGCGAAGTGGAGTCCAGCTTGGTGGTAAGAAATGGCATCACTGGCAGAAATGTGGAAAATGCCGGAGGCGGTGCCAAGTGCGATACCGAGGATGGTGCGAGTTACGAAATTGAGAGCAACGGGGCTGAGGAACAAATCCTGGAAAGGATGGATCGGTTGGTTGGCGGTGAGCAAGTGGAGCCAATTTTTGAAAAGCGGAAGGTGTGGTGAAATGATCTTTGCAGGGCGAATGATTTTGGCGGTGGGATATTTGGCGAGGAGGTGGTTCTCGACTGCAAGTTTTTGGCGACCGTATTCTGTATTGGGGGCGGGCGGAGTTATTTCGGAAGGGTTTTCAAACCAGGGAGGGAAGACCCGACTGGTCGAGATGAAAACCAAGGACGCTCCTTGGTCTGCTAACTTGTCAGCCAGTGCAATGGTGGCAGTAGTGTTGATCAAAGCTGTGCCTTGCGGGTCGGACTCACAGGCCTCCATCCCAGTCACAGCAGCGCAGAGAATTGCAACTGATTTGGAGGATGTAGGAATCTGCCACTTTGCGTGTGGTTCGGTAAGGTCGAGGTGACAGGGCGCTCCATGGCGACGCGAGGTTCCACTCCATGGAATTCCCAAACGAGTTGCCTCCAGAGCGAGACTCGAGCCAACAAGGCCGTCCATTCCTACGATGAGGAGGGGGGCGGAGTCGGAAATCTGAGCATTCATGGAACTGAGTTGTCTTTAAATTTGAAGTTTCCCAGCTTCGCTTCTACGCATGACCCCACATTCCTTTGGATAATCGGCGAATGAGTATGTTGAGAAGCGAATGCCCTACGGAGCAGAAATTGTGGAATCGGATGGCTTTTGCCTCTCCAGTCTGGCGCTCCTGTCCTGTAACAGGGACTTCGATGTAGGTGGCCCCCCGATCGAGGAGGCGAGTCACCAAATCTGCTTGGAAGCCGAAGCCGTGAGAGTTGGGATTCCAGCGCATGACATCGCGGCGTTTGAAGATGGGGAGGCCATTGTAATAGTGAAGATGGTAGCCGCTAATAGTGTTAACGATGAAGGTATAGATTTTTGAGAGGAGACGGCGACTCAAGGCCTTGCCTTCTACATCGTTCGGGCGGTAGCTGAGGATGATGTCGGCTTTGCCGATTTCGCGGAAGATTTTGACGAGGGTTTCAACGGGTTCGGTGTTGTCGCCGCAGACGACGCGGTAATAGGTTCCGGTGCCCATGAAGGCGGCTTCGCCGAAGTTCTCGCCGAAGCCTGCATTTTTCTCATTCACATGGAGGGTGATGGGCATTTCCGGGCGGGAGGCAATGTAGCGGCGGATAATCTCGGGAGACCCGTCAATTGAGGCATCGTCGATGACAATGACCTCGTAGGTGATGGCGGCCTCCGCGCAGGCGGCTGCGATGACATCGAGAGTGCCCTCGATGTTGCCGGCTTCGTTATAGCAGGCGACGAAAAGTGTGATTAAGGGAGGCATGGAAGAAAGTGAGCAGTGAGAGTGAAAGTATGGAGCGGGTGGGTGTTTTTAGCGGTTGGGTGGAAAAAGTAATAGCTGGCTTAAGGCTGAATCGGGTGTTCAAGAGGCAAGTTCGTCATCTTACGGAAATCAGCCATATTTAAGGTCACTATGGTTGTAGCTCCGAAGGCTTCGGCCGTGCGCGCATGCAAAAAGTCGTGGAAATTGCTTCCACGAATACCATCCCGCGCGGAGGCCAAGACGGCGGCTTCCAGGGTTTGCGGGCCTGATAAATCCCTAAAGACCAGACCAGAGAAGACTCGCTGCGCTTCACGGGCGGCATCGATCGGCGAGAGATTTCGTTTTACCAATTGACCGTCTAGTTCGCGGTAAACCAAACCGCGACCGGTCTGAATAGAAATCCACTCGGCGACCGTGTGCGAGCGGGTCATACCCTCAATCGGCATCCAGCCTTCTTTCCACGCCCGCAGAAGGGCGGATGTATCGTAATACTTCACGGGGCGACGAGGCGTTCCAATTCGTCCTCACGGGCTTCGATTACGGCTGCCAAGATACTAACGTCATCCAAGGATCCACTTTCCCTAGCCTGCGAAGGGCTCACGGTTACAGTCGGCATGTAGGGCACGATTCGGGCGACCGGTTTTCCAAAATCAGTGATCACAACCTCTTCGCCGCCATGGATGACTGGACGAATGATGCGACGAGTCTCGCGGTGCAATTGGGATAATGTGGCTTGCATATTTTAAAAAATACACAAAGTGTGCATAGTGTCAAAACGAGAAAAGTGAAAGGGAAAGTGTGGAGTGGGATTTGAAACCTGAACACATGACAGCGGGCGCTGGCTGGGTAGCCTGCCAAAGGCAGCCCGAAGGGTGACATGAGTGGGAACGAAGGAGGCAAACTGGAAAAAAGTGAAAGTGAAAGTGAAGGGTGGAAACCTGAAACCTGAAAGAAGAAGGTTATAATGGGGCGATTTCGAGGTCTGGTGCGACATGGCGAAAGTGGTTTTCGTTGAGTGTGTGTATTTTTGAACATCCCATTTTTCGCGCGGTTTCAGCGTGGATGGCATCGTAAAATGACCCGCCGGTGATACCGCGCGAAGGTGCATTTTTAATGAGAGCAAGCGATTCCGATTCGCTGAGGGAACCAGTTTGAAGTTTCGTTGCACAATTCAAAACCATCTCAGCGGCATCGTGGGGATTAATCTTGAGGCGCTTGTCACCGGACAAGGTGGCATAGGCCTCGGCAAGGGCATGAATGGAAGTGCAAGCGCCGGACTGGACAAGGGTATCGGCGACTTCGAATTTATCGCTATTTAAGAGAGCGGCCTCTACGAGAACAGACGCGTCCAAGAAGACTTTCATGATTCGAGCCGCTGGCGTCGCATGGCATTGACTGCATTTCCGCTGTTCCACTCCTCTGGCAAGGCGCCTGAGAAAACCAAACGCCCATTTTTTCTTTGGGTTTCCGAACGAGGCGGTTCAGCGACGGAAATCTGCGTCTTACCGGCAAGGACTTCTAAAATGACCGAACCTCGCCCAAAAACGCCCATGGCTTCCCGAATCGCCTTCGGCAAGACCATGCGCCCGACATCGTCAATAGAAACAGTAGCTTTCATTGGTAATCAATATGCCAATTCCCAAATCTTTTGCCAATGGAAAGTGGGAAGGGGAAAGTGTGGGGTGAGAGTGAAAGGCAGGAGTGAGGGTGATCCAGCAATGTGACCAACTTATGTCCACTCTTCACTTTCACTTTTTCCTATCACTCTTTCCGCATGCTGAGCATGACGCGGGCGGCTTCCCCGGAGCGGAGGGCGGCGATGGCTTCGTTGATCTGGTGCAGGGGAAAGGTGTGGGTGACGAGGCCTTCGAGGCGCATTTTGTTTTGCGCAACGAGCTTGATGAGGCGGGGGATTTCGATATCGGGCGAAACACTGCCGCCGTGGGAGCCTTTGAGGATTTTTTTGAAGTGGAGCGGTAGCGTGTAGATTGAGGCGTTGTCGCCTTTGCGAGGAACGCCGACGAGGATGGTGCGACCATCCGCATGGGTGAGATTGTAGGCCTCCTCGATGACTCGAGCGTTGCCGGTGGTATCGACGACGACATCCGCACCGCCAGCACCGACGATTTCGCGGATTTTTGCTGCCAGGGCATCCCCTTCGGTGCGGGAATTGAAAGCATGGGTGAGTCCCCACTCGCGGGCCATGGTGAGTTTGCTATCAAGGAGATCGACGCCCACGATTGGGTTCGCCGAAACCATTTGGGCCGCTTGGGCAATGTTGAGTCCAACGCCGCCCACACCGAAAATGACCACGCTTTGTCCGATCTTGATTTGTGCGTCGTTGTTCACCACGCCGACAGCGGTAGTGACGGCACACCCAAAAAGCGGAGCCAGATGAAGGGGGAAATCCGGGGGTATGACGGTGAGGCGATTCTCGGAAACAATGGCCTCATCGTTGAATGTGGTGACCCATCCGGCATTCACCGTTTTGCCGTTCCAGTCGTATTTTGGGGGTTCGCTCTGGAGACCGGCACTTTGGCGCCAATGAAGAACCACACGGTCGCCAGCCTTGACGCGTTTCACCCCCTCGCCCACGGCCACAACGGTTCCTGAACCTTCGTGCCCGAGCAGGTGCGGCAGAAATTTGTCCTCGCCTTTGGCCGCCTCGATCTCGTTGAGCTGCGCCCCGCAGATGCCGCTGTAGTGAATGCGAACATGGACCTGGCCGAAGGAGAGGCGCTCCGGCATACGCAGTTCCGCAACTTCAAGAGGAGCGCGGGTTTGAGTGAGGATGGCGGCGAGCATGGGTGGAAATGAAAGTGAGAGTGAAAATGAAAGGGAGAGTGAGAGGGGCTATTTATTGAGAGGATTTTTCTGCAGAGATGCGGGATCGGAGAGTTTTGATGGTTGCGGTAAGGATGGCGATGATTTCGCCGCAGAGTTGAATCCGCAAGTCAACCGTTGCTGGTGACAGCCAATGCTTGAAGCGCCCGTATCGCCCCATGGTTTCTTGAGCCGAGCCCCTCGCGATGATAAGGAACTGCACATATTCCTTTTTGCTACCTCGGCCGTAGCCTTCTTCGATATTTGAGGCAATGGAGTCCGAGCTGGCGAGTTGTTGGGAGATCATGCGAGAGAGTTCACCTTTTCCAGACAGAGCAGTCAGATCCCCTACGACAAAATCGAAAAGCTCGAGCGCCTTGGTGTGGGCAGCAAAGCGATGAAGCCCTTTTTCAGCTTCATTCATCACAGCACAACGCGCCCTCCCTTTTCATTCTCACTTTCACTCTCATTCAAAAATAAATAAACTCGTAATCGCCGGCGTAGCCGAAGTGATTGTAGAGCCAAATCCATTCTTGCTCATCGAAGAAGGATTCGCAGGTGAGGGCCCAGCACTGGAGGTTGAAGAGTTCCTGTTCGTTGCGGTAGCTCTCAAGCATGATGTAGCCTTGCTTGCCGACCCGCTGGATTTCGGAGAGAGCGGCCTGGAGTTCGAAAATCCGGAGATTGTGAAGCGTGGCGAGGGAGATGACGAGATCGAAGGATTTGTCCTCGAAGGGATAGGGATCTTGGGCGCGGTGGAGGAAGAGGTTGGCCTTGAGCTCCGGATGGATGCTGGCGAGGCCATGCTTGGAGATGTCGAACCCGACGATTTCGAGTCCGGGCTCGAGGAGTTGGAGTTCATAAAGGAGAAAACTTTTTCCGCAACCGACATCGAGGACTCGCGAACCGGCTTTGAGGCCGTAGGTGTCGATGAGAGCCTGGGCAACTGGTTTCCATCGGCCGGCAAGGTATTTGTAGCCGCCATAGCCGAAACGGCGGTCGCCATCCCAGTAGTCGAATTCGTATTCCTTGGCCTTGAGCATGCAGGCGACCTTGTCGTCGATCATGCGGGCGAGGACATCGCGGGCTGTGGCTTTATGGAGTGGGGTGACGAAGTGGCGGAGTTGGGACATGGAGCGAGGAGAGTGAAAGTGAAAGTGAGAGTGGAGGAGAAGACCTCTTTTTTTCAACCCCTTTCACTCTCACTTTCATTCTTCCCTTCCTGCTGCGCGAAGCGCACAGGCGTGCGCGCGTGCCAGTTGACTGGAAAGAGGACGGGCGGGATCGACGGGGCGGTTCGACAGAAAGGGATTCAGACAGATACAGGCCCACTTGAGTTGGTAGAGAGGCGTGAGGATTTGAATGCGTTGGCGAAGATCGGACGGGTCGGGCAGCTGGGGAATGGTTTTTTCCAGAAAAAGGCTGGCGAGCGGTTCGGGAAGAATGCGATCGGGTTGGTTGGTGAAGTCGATGAGGGTTTTGGCGGGATCGTCCCATCCGGCATATTCGAAATCCACATAGCGGAGGGAGCCATCGGGTTGGCGCAGGGCATTGTGGAAACCAAAATCAGATGGCGAGAGGCAACGACTGGAAGCAGGCAACTCCGAGGCACGAAAGGGTGCGGGATTTTTTTCGATGTGGCTGCGAATCTCGTGCCAGAGGGGGGCGAGGGTTGTTCTAACGAACTCGATCGCCTCGGCGTGATCCGGAGTGGCACATGGAATTCGGGTGATGTTTTCCACCCGGCGCGCTGTGGTGGCGAGGTGCGAGTCGATCGAGAAACAGGCCTCGGAGACTACGGGCAAATGCCCGCCGTGGCTGCGGGCGGAGTTGATGGCATTCAGGAACTCGGCAGCGTCGAGAATCTCGCTCTCCGAAATGTGCTTGGGAGGCTCGCCATGAATAAACTCGAGAAGGGCGAAGCGCTGGGCGGAGTTTTTGGCCAGCGGGGCCGGTGCTTTGTTGTTCGGGATGGATTTGAGAAATTCGAGGAAAGCCCATTCCTGACCCAAGCGGTCCCGAGGGTCGGAGGGACTCCAAAAGTAGTGCTTCAGGAGGAAGGCCTCTCCCCCGCAATCGACGCGCCAAACCCGATTGTTCCTGCCGCCGGGAAGCGGAGCAACGCTCTGCGGCGAGGATTTGCCAATACTCGCGAGAAGACTAACAGCGGCGTCTTCAGGGGTCATTCGACAGGGGCTTCTTTCAGAAGATGCCGAGCTTCGTGCCATGAGCAGAGGCGCGGGCTGGCGGTCCAGTCCGGTCGGGCGTTTTCGGGATCGAAGAGGTGGAAAATGGTTTCGGATGGGAAGCCCGGGGTTTCAAAAACCTCGGCGAGATCGTCGATCAAGGCGCGGGCTTGCAGCTCGGAAAGTTTGGCGACTTTTTCCTCACGGGTTGCAAAAAAATAAACCGGAATGTCGCAAAGGGGGGTGCCCGCCAGGAAATCCAAGGCGGCTTGGCGCAGGTCGATACGGGGACCGATCACAGGAAAGACGGTCTTGTGGCTGAGAATGGCAAGTTCCCCGCGCGGTGCGGCGCTGGCGAATTCCACGCATCCGGGAAAAAGAGAGGCCTTCGTGATTTCCTCTCCGTAGGCAAGACCCTGAAGTCGCGTCCAAAGTTCATTGCCACCCTTGTCAAGGGCGCTGGCTTTGATCTGAGCTTTGCTGAAACCTGTCCCGTCCGGCAGGCAATCCAGGCGGGCCGCAGCGGAGCAGAAGGCCTCGTCATAACAAATGATCGTGTTGTCGAGGTCGAGAGCGGTCATTTCAGCTCGTCGGCGATCCTGCGGGCAAGGCTCGCCGCATCCAGTCCGCAGTGCGAACGCGCCTCCTCTTGCTCACCGCAGTCGTGCAAAAACTCGTCCGGGATACCAAGGCGGATCAAGCGTGGCGGATTTTTTTGAGCCGATAAAAATTCGGCCACGGCGGAACCAAATCCTCCGACAATAGAGTGCTCTTCGATGGAGAAAACCACATCCCCGCAGAGTCCTCGGAGCGCCTGGAAATCCAGCGGCTTCACACTGGCACAATTCCAGACCGCCGCTTGGATGCCCGCATTTGCAAGAATACCAGCGGCCTCGAGAGCCTCCCCAAGAATCGTGCCGCAGGCGAGGATCGACACGTCCGAACCACTGCGAAGAAGTTGCCAGTGACCGGCGGCGAAGGTGGATTCCGGCGTC
Source organism: Terrimicrobiaceae bacterium (assembly GCA_044375555.1). GTDB lineage: Bacteria > Verrucomicrobiota > Verrucomicrobiia > Chthoniobacterales > Terrimicrobiaceae > UBA967. The sequence goes on along the minus strand of JBILML010000001.1, from coordinate 18,371 downwards.
AAGACAGGCTCTCCTTTTTTGCCGATACGCAAATAGGCGGGTTGTGATTGACCAAATACCCACCGCATGGCGGAGCGAAGTTCCGGAGCGTCCGCCGGAGCAAGAACATGCATGCCGGGCAGATTGCGCATGATGGCCAAATCCTCAAACGAATGATGGGTGGAACCTAGTGCCGCGTAAGACAGCCCACTACCAGTGCCGACAATCGTAACCGGCATGTTGTGGTAGCAGACATCGAGTTTGATTTGCTCCAGACAGCGCGTGGTGACGAACGGGGTGATCGTGTAGCAGACCGGGCGGAGCCCGCTTGAAGCAAGGCCTGCGGCAAGCGAGATCATGTTGGCCTCCGCCACGCCGCAGTTGTGAAAGCGCTCGGGCATGGCGGCCTTGAATTTGTCGAAAAGGCGGTTCCCAATGTCTCCGCTGAGAACCACGATACGCTCATCCTCGAGGGCAATCTTCAGAATTTCATCGGCGAAAGCGTTGCGCATAGGAAGGGAAGAGTGAAAGTGAAAGTGAGAGGGCGAAGTGTTATTGAGCAATGCCGAGTTCTAGTGCGGCTTGTTTGACTTCCTCGGCTGAGGGTGAGCGGTAATGCCAGTTGTTGTCGTCCTCGATGAATGAGGCGCCTTTGCCTTTGATGGTGCGCGCAATGATGGCGCGGGGACGGTGGTCGCGCGGGGATTCCAAGGCTGCAAGGATTTCCTGCATGGAATGGCCGTCGACCTCACAGGCATCCCAGCCGAAAGTCGTCCATTTTTCAGCGAGGGGTTCCATTTGCATGATCTCCCGGGAGCGGCCTGTGGCCTGCCAACCATTGAAATCCACGATCACCGTGAGTGGTGAAATGTCGAGGCGCGGGGCGAGCATCGAGGCCTCCCAGACACTCCCCTCTTGGCATTCGCCGTCACTCATTACAACGAAAGTGGAGTGGGGATTTTTTTGGATTTTGGAGGCGAGCGCCATGCCAAGACCCACGCCCAAGCCATGGCCTAGTGAACCGGTTGCCCATTCCACTCCGGGAGTGAGTCCTGGGCAAGGCTGCTCGGGATAGCCTGCGCCGGGCTGATTGTAACGAGCGAGGTTTTGCTCCGGGAAAAATCCTTTCTTGGCTAGAATTGCATAAAGCGCCGCAACGGCATGGCCCTTGCTGAAAACCAAGCGATCACGACTGGGGGCCAAGGGGTCTGACGGGTCGATGCGGAGGATTCTCCAATAAAGAGCCACCAGAATATCGACGCTGGAGAGCGCTCCAGCGAGGTGGGCACTTTGCGCTTCGTGCGAAAGCCGGATCAGGCGGAAGCGGATTTCGCGGGCGATATGTTCGAGGTCTTCGTTCAAGGAAAATGGGATTATTGCAGATGAATTTCCTGCATTCGCTTGATGTTAAAATAGAGCGGGTTTGTGAGCGGGTCGTGAACCTTGCCCGCGCCGAAGGCTTCCACGAGCTCTCGGATGGCATCTTCGATTGTGAATCGGGGCGTGAAGCCGAGTTCGCGTAGGATTTTTTCCGAGGAGATGTGGTAGGAGCGATTGTCGTCCGTTGGCGTGTGGACGATTTCGACGAGAGGGCCAACGATGTCGCGGACTTTGTCGGCGATGGCGTCGAGCGAGAGGTTTTGGTAGCCGGCATTGAAGACCTTGCCATCGATTTGCGCGGCAGGCAGGGCGAGGCATTTCACATAAAGTTCGGCGCAATCGCGGACATGGAAGTTCGGACGGAGCTGGGCGCCGCCGAAGACCGTGATCTTGCCTTTGTTGACGGCATGGTTGGTGAGGATGTTGACGGAGAGGTCGAGGCGCAGGCGCGGTGACCAACCGCAGACGGTCGCGGGACGGAGCGTGAGAGTGGTGAAGCCGGGAGAGCGGCGTTTTTCGAGTTCGTCCTCGCACATGGCTTTGAAGCGGGAGTAGTCGGTGAGCGGTTCGCGCGGCAGGTCCTCGGTGACATTTTGTTCCTCCTTCACTCCATAGACACTGGAGGACGAGGCGTAGATGAATCGGCGGACGCCGCTGTCCTTGGCGATGTCGACAAGCGGCATGAAGGCCTCGTAGTTGATCGAGCGGCCGAGGGCGGGGTCGAGCTCGAAGCTGGGGTCGTTCGAAATGCAGGCGAGGTGGATCACGGCATCGCAGCCGGACAGCGATTTTTTGAGGAGCGCGGTATCGCGCAAATCTCCTTCGAGGAGTTCCAGATTCGGGCGATGGGCGGCGGGGATACCGTCGAAGACCTGCTTGCCGTAAATGAAGAGATCGAGGACGCGGACTTTATAGCCGGCTTCGAGCAGCAGCGGGACAAGAACGGAGCCGACATAGCCGCCTCCGCCGGTGACGAGGATGGTGTTGAGTTCGGGATTTTTCATGATCGGACTTTAAAAAATGGAATGCCTTATGGGGTGAGGATCAATTGTTTTCGAAGGGGTTTATCAATGGCACTTTGGCGTTTTTGAAATCTCGGGTGTTGCGCGTGGCCACGGTGAGGTTGTGGGCGATCGCCGATGCGGCAATCAGGCTGTCTTTGATTGGCATGGCATGCCCTTGGGATTTGAGGTGGGCCAGCAGGTGGACCCACGATGAGGCGGCCTTGCTGTCGAAGTCGAGGCAGTGAGCCGTGGAGCGTATTTTTTCAAACCACACCTCGAGCTGTTTTTTCCTCTTACTCGCGGGAAGAAGCAGGATCCCGTATTCAAGTTCCCCCAAAATAATCGGTGTCACGGCGAGCTGCTCCTCATTGCGGCGGAGCCATTCCAAAACCCGTGGCGAGGGCTCGGGTTTGGTGGGCTCACTCAGCAGGTTGGCATCGGCAATAAATTTCACAGCGTGTCCGTCGATTCGGAGAGAATCGGTTCAAACCAGCCTTTCACCGGACAGGATGCGAGAAGATCGACCAGGCCTTGATTGGATGGAGGGGATTTGCGGGTAAGGAGGTATTTTCCAGACTCCACACGCTCGATTTCGAACGACTCCCCGCTGCGGAGTCGGTCAAGCCGGCGGATAGGTGATGGAAGAACGAGCTGTCCCTTGCTGGAAAGCATGGTTGTCATAAAAGGTAAGATTGTTTCTTACATCGAAAAGTCAATCTGCAAGCCGGGGCATTTTTCATGAAGTATGACCGAGGTGCTTGAACCAGTCTGCCGTGGCCTCGGCGATTGTGGATTGATTCCAGAGCGGGGCGTCGCGCCAGTCGTCAATGACTTCGAGCATGCGGGAAACGCCTTGCTCCAACGGAACGGACGGCTGCCAACCAACGAGTGAACGGATTTTAGCGGTGTCGGCAAAGGTGCAATCCGGCTCGCCGGGACGGCGGGGAATGGTGGTCTTCTCGCCTCCGAGGAGTTCGACAAGCCGGTTCACCGCATAGGTGTGGCCGGAGCCGACATTCATGATCTCGCCGGAGATGTTGGATTTTGCGGTTGCCACAAAGGCCGAGGCAACATCGGAAACAAAAGTGAAGTCGCGCGTCTGCGACCCATCGCCGACCACGGTGAACGGCACGCCGGCGAGTTTTTGCCGGAGGAAGACACCGAAGACCGCGCCGTAGGCCCCCGTGGTGCGACTGCGGGGACCGTAAACATTGAAAAGGCGCAGCGAGACAGTGGGAAGTTGGTAAACACGATACCAGTGCATGACCATTTCCTCGCCCATGAGTTTGGTCAGGGCGTAGGGATGCTCGGGTTTGCACGGCGTGGATTCCGGCGTCGGGTAGGTGTCGGGGATACCGTAGCAAGTCGAACTGGCCGCGTAGAGAAACCGCTTCACACCGAGCTCACGAGCAAGTTGCAGAGCGCGGAAGGTGCCCTCCACATTGACTTGAAAGTAATCCTCGGGATTGACGATGGAAGGGACCAGATCGGCACGGCCAGCGAGATGGAAAAACCAATCGCACGATTCCAAGGCAAGGTCGCTCTTGGAAAGATCCCGGATGTTTTTTTCGAGGAATTGAAAGGCGGAATTTGCCGAGGCAGCGGCGAGATTTTTTGTGCGACCGGTGCTGAGGTCATCAATTCCAAGGACCGAATGACCCTCCGCAAGAAGGGCGTCAACAAGGTGGCTTCCGATAAATCCGGCGGCGCCGGTGACAATGCAACGCATGGTTTTAGAAATTGAGCAGGGATTGCACTCCCTTGAGCAGAGTGGCTTTGGAGACGGGATGCTCGTTACCCACAATGTTCACAGCTTGAGCTCCGGCGAGTTGGCCAAGGAAGGTGGAGATTTCGACGGGAAGGCGACTCGCGGCAGCCAGACCCGCCACAGCGAAGAATGCATCGCCCGCACCGACGGTATCAGTGACATCCGTAACAAGCGGCGGGATTCGCACCGGGGCGGTATTTTTCGAAAATCCATGGGTCATCACACTTCCACGCGTGAACCACGCGAATTCCGAACCAAACGCCCTGGCCATCGCGGAGAGTTCATGGTCGGGATCAAATTGCCGCCTCCCGCAAGAAAGCATCATCTCTTGGTTATCGAGCGAGAAGGCATCCGCACGGCGGTATTGGCGGGTAATGATATTGAAGCCGTGGTTATTGCTGTTCGTCTGGCAATTCAGAACCAAAAAGGGAGCCTCCTCCTGCACAAGATCCCGGATTTTTTCCTGCATCAGACCATGACCGAAATCTGCCAGCAGCACGGCATCGCAATTTTTCATTTCGCGCCGGAGGTTTTGCAGGATGCGCTCTTGGATTTCTTCGGAAGGCGGATCCTCGTTGATGAAGTTCACCGAAAAAAGCTTCGAGATTTCGTTACCCTCGAGCAGCGGCTCGACATAGCGCTTTTTGACGATGGTCGTGAATGCATCGTCGCGAATGGTGGCATCCTGACTCTTCGTCAGCGCACCTGCGAGAAGCTCGTCAACCCAAGGTTCGTTGCCAAGGAGGCTCACGAAGCGGACATTTGGAGTGAATTGGCGGACATGGCGCAGGATCGCCAGCGCACCGCCGAGGTAGGTTTCTTGTGAGAGGAAGCGACCGGAAATGATGCGGTTTTTTGAAGTGAGTCCCTGAACCTTCAGACAGGCGTATTGATCGATGATCGTGTCGCCGACCACGAGAACGCGGAGTTTTTCAAACCCATCGACCATTTCACGAATTTGTGCGGGCGAGGTTTTGGAGGAGAGCGCGGAGCAATAGTCGCGCACGGCCTGCGGCAGGTGGTCGAAGTGGCGGTTCAGGATTTTCGTCGAACTAAAAACTACCGAACCGATGTAGCGAACCTCGCCACCATGGGTGCGAACCTCGGCGAGGTCGTCGTGGATGTTGCCGGTCACATCGTTCGAGGCGTCCTGATATTCGGTGCCTTTGCAATAAACCGAGGGCTTCACCAACCGGATCGCCTCAACGGCCGCGACAAATGGGATGAGAACAACATAATCGACACACTCCAAAGCGGCGAGGGCGCGGGCCCGCAAGGCATCATTGAAGCAAGGCCGTCCCGGGCCTTTGTTGACATGCTTCTCGTCGGTCACCGTCACAATCAGCAAATCACCGAGAGCGCGAGCCTCCTCGAGATGAACAACATGGCCCGGGTGTATGAGATCAAAGGTGCCGTGGCATTGCACGAGACGCCGACCACTCTGGCGTTCGGCATCCAAGACGGATTCCGCCTCGGAAAAACTCAGGATTTTATTTTTTTTCATTCCAGCGAACGCGCGATTTCCTTTGTCAAAATATGGCAAACGACCATTTGGAGATCCTCGGCCATTTGCATGTCGTGAACCGGAAAATGAATCGCATAACGAGCCATTTCAAGAGCCTTTCCGCCATCGAAGCCCACGAGCGCCCAGGTCTCCATGCCAAGGCGGTTCCCCGCTTCGAGCGCGCGCAGGATGTTCGGCGAGTTTCCGCTCCCGGAGAGCGCCACCAGAATATCGCCTGGGGATGCGAGCACCTCGATCTGGCCCGAAAAAATATTCTCATAGCCCGTGTCATTCGCCAGGCACATGAGCACCGAAGTATTGGCGGAGAGCGATTGGGCACGAACCCCGCCACGACCTCCCTTGGCGGCTCCGTAGATCAAGTCGTTCGCCCAATGGTTGGCATTCGCCGCACTGCCGCCGTTTCCACATAAAAAAACCCTCGCCTTATCGGTGCGGACTTTATCGATTTGCAGAGCCAGCTTACGAGTCGCGGCGTCGGCATCCTCAGTAAAGGCCAAGGCCATTTTTTCAAGATATTGGGATGAATCGGAAGGCATGGGGCCGTGTTATTTCAATTCCGTTCCATGAGCAATTTTCGAATCCAGGATTCGTAGCTGTTGCGGGCATTGATGGCGCGGAGGGTGCCTTTTTGGTCGAGGAGGAGGACGGTGGGGAGGGCGTTGATGCCGTAGGGGCGGACGAGGGGGCTTTGCCAGGCTTGGCCATCGCAAGCGGTGGGCCACTGGGAAATGCCGAGGCCTTCCATGACCTCGCGGACGGGGGCGGGGTTTTGGTCGAGCGAAATGGTGGCGATGGCGAGTTTGTCGGCGGGGAGATTGGCGAGGGCTCGGCGGAAATCCTCGATCCAAAGCAGGCTGGGAAGAGATTCGGTGGACCAAAAAACGAGCAGGACGATCCGGCCACGGCAGGCGGCGATGTTGAAACGACCGCCTTGGACCGTGGAAAATTCGAGCGCGAAGGGCTTGTCCAAAAGCTCGAGGCGCTGGAGGTCGTCAGCGATGCGGCGGTTCAGGGCAGGCTCGCTGGAGAGGCGGCGGGCTTCGTCGAGCAGTTCACGTTTCAGCGGAGGGTTGTTGTCGCAGATGGTGGCGACCTCGACGAGCAGTCGGGGGGCGCGGCGGTCGCCGGGGTGGCGGTTTTGGAAATTTCGGGCGGCGGCAACGATGTCGCGGCGGCGTTCGTTTTCCTGCCCTTGCAGGCTTTGCATCAGCAGCGAAACACGGCGGAATCCTGCCTCGGCACGGACTTCGCGCGGGGCGGATGGTTCCTTTTCGAGAGCTTGAAGCATTCGCATGGCCTCATCGACCTGGGACTGGCGACTGTCCATTTTGCCGATGGCGGCAAGGAGCGAGGCGAGTCGCATGCGGGCTTCGTGGCTTCGCGGATCGGAGGGGTTCTTTTCCAAAAACTCGGAAACCAATTTCTCCTGCTGCTGGAGGTGGCTTTTTGCGAGGGCTCGGGCTTCCTGGAGGTTTTTCGGCTTCGAGCTAGGCCCCGCGTCCAAGGCCCTGACCGCATTCCAATCCTCATCGGGCGTGGCGATGGCGAATCCGGCGGCGGTAAGAAGAAGGAAAAAAAACTGCCTCATTCGTTGGCGTCGATGGTTGTGTAAATCGGGCGGTGGTCGCTGGCCTCACGGGTATGGCGCGAACTGGAAATGCCGCTGCGGTTGAGTCGAATTTCCGGCCAGAGACCACGACTGGCCATCAGGTAGTCGATGCGCGAATAGAGGTCGGCGTTGTCCCAGAAATGCGTCCAAGTGAGGCCGTCGCGGTCGCGCAGCGGGAGGTCGCGAAGACTCGCGGGGGAGTTCGAGGGACCGAGGATTTCGCGGATGGGAAATTCGTTTTTCGTGTCGTTGAGGTCGCCGAAGAGCAGGAGATTTTGGTTGGGATCGGCGGCGAGGATTTGGTTGAGGCGGGAACGGACGATCAAGGCCTCCTTGGCTCGGAATTTCTGCTGGTCATACATCGGGACGGCGCGCTTGGACTTGAGGTGCAGGCCAATCATGCGGAGATGGTAGTCAGGCGTGACCTGCACGGTCACATCGAGGATTCCCCGGCCCATCCGGTAGCGGCGACCATCCAACTCCAAGGGCACATCCGACTGCGAATCACGAGCGACGATCGGGAATTTGCTCAAGAGCGCGAGATGCCTCTCGCTCCCCTCATCTCCCCTCACCCACTCGAGATAGGGAAAATCCATCCCGGCCTCGCGAAGCCGTCTCTGAAAGTCAGTGAGCATTTTTTGATCGCCCATTTCGGCCACACCGAGAATGTCGGGCTTGATCAATTTGATGGCAGAAATCAGAGCGCGGATTTCCTTGTCGGGCTTCGGCGCGTCGGGAACAAACCGATCGCCCACCTTGCGCGACATGGGCAGGTAATTTTCGACATTGTAGCAGGCGAAAACGACCTCTCGGGCCCCAGCGTTGGCGATGCAGAAAATCCCAACCGCCAGCAACCAAGCTCCCAATCTCATGGAGGGAAAACCGAGCCGCCTCAGGCGGGCTTGTGGGGCTCTTTGTCCGCGGCCTCTTTGACCTCGACTTGAGCCGCTGTCTTGTGGATTTCGCGCTCGAATTCATCGCGGGCCCGCTTGAATTCCCCGAGGCTCTGACCGATGCCACGAGCGAGTTCAGGTAGTTTTTTCGCACCGAAAAGGAGCAACACGATCACCAGAATAAAAACAATTTCGGGCCAACCCGGCATAGAGAGGGCAAACATTGGAGTGCTCATGGTTCTTTGGCATTAGTGCATGAACAGACCGAGTGCAACCCAATCCTCGTTTTTATATCTAGTGCCCAATCGCGGATTGCGCCGGATCGCAAACTGCGTTGTAGTCCTCCCATTACGGCCGCCCGACCATGCCGACCAAGACCGAAAAAAATCCACCAACCCTTGAAACCGCGATGCAGCGGGTCTCCGAGATTGTCTCCTCGATGGAGAGCGGCGACATGCCTCTTGAGAAACTCATCGAGTCCTACGAGGAAGGAACTGCTCTCGTGAAGATGTGTCAGGAAAAACTCGATGCCGCCGAGAAGCGCATCCAAATCATCGCCTGCAACGCGCGTGGCGAAGTATCGCTTGAGGAATTTGACGCGGAAGCGAACTGAATGAGTGGATCAAACCCCGGCCCACTTCTGGCCAACATAAAATCTCCCGCCGACCTCAAGGCCCTCCCCGCCGAAGCTCTCCCCCAACTCGCCAGCGAGATTCGTGGCGAACTCGTCCAAGTCCTCTCAAAAACCGGCGGCCATCTCGGCCCGAACCTCGGTGTCGTGGAACTCTCGATCGCTCTGCACCGAGTCTTCGACACACCGCGCGACAAGTTCCTTTTCGATGTCAGCCACCAGGGCTATGTCCACAAGCTCCTCACCGGCCGTCTCGACCGATTTCCCACCATCCGCCAATACGAGGGCCTGAATGGTTTCTTGCTCCGCAGCGAGAGCGAGCACGACTGTTATGGCGCGGGTCACGCCGGCACCGCCCTCTCCGCTGCGCTCGGCATGGCCGCAGCCCGCGACCGCCTCGGTTCCGACGAGCATGTCGTCTGCGTGGCAGGCGATGCCGCCTTCACTTGCGGCGTCACTTTTGAAGCGCTGAACAATGTCGCCTCCACAACGAAACGCCTGATCATCGTTCTCAACGACAACGAGTGGTCGATCGCGAAAAATGTCGGCGCCGTGGCGGACTACCTCAACCGCATCGTCACGAACCCCGCTTACGCGCATCTGCACGAGAACGCCGCGAAGTTCCTGGAGTGGATCGGCGGAAAAGCCGCCCGCAAACTCGCGCACAAGGCCGAGTCCGCCCTGAAAAACCTCCTCGCGCCAAGCGTCATTTTCGACGAGCTCGGCATCCGCTACTACGGCCCGATCGATGGCCACGACACCGCGCTGCTCACGCAGACCTTCGAGTTTTTAAAAACCCAGAACGAGCCGGTCCTGCTCCACATCCTGACCACCAAAGGCAAAGGCTACGCGCCCGCGCTCGAGAAGCCCGACAAGTTCCACGGCCTTGGAAAATTCCACCTCGATACCGGCGAGACCGTCGCCTCCCCCACCCCGACCTACTCCGAACTCCTCGGCGAAAAACTCGCCGACTTCGCCGACACGAACAATAAGATCGCCGCCGTCACAGCCGCCATGCCCACCGGCACCGGCCTCATCCATTTTGCGAAGCGCCATCCCGACCGCTTCTTCGATGTCGGCATCGCCGAGGAACACGCCGCGCTTTTCGCCTGCGGCCTCGCCACGCAAGGCATGAAACCCTTCGTTGCGATTTACAGCACCTTCATGCAGCGCGCCTACGACATGATCATTCACGACATCGCGCTGCAAAATCTCAATGTCGCCCTCTGCATGGACCGCGCCGGCCTCTCCGGCGACGACGGCCCCACGCACCACGGCCTCTTCGACATCGGCTACCTGCGACCCGTCCCCGGCATCATCCACATGCAACCCAAGGACGAGGCCGAATTCGCCGACATGCTCTGGACGATCGCCCACCACGAAGGCCCCGCCGCCATCCGCTACCCGCGCGGCGCCGGCACGGGAGCTATTCCAGCGAAAAAACCGAAGCTCTTGGAGATCGGCAAATCCGAGGTTTTGCGGCACGGCACGCGCGCGGCAATCTTCGCACTCGGCAACATGTGCGAACTCGCCCTCCCCGCCGCCGTGGAATTGGAAAAACTCGGCATCTCTACGGCAGTCATCAACGCCCGTTGGATCAAGCCCCTCGACACCGCGACGATCGAGTTTTTTGCCGGAGGCTGCGAAATCCTCTGCACGATGGAAGACCATGTCCTCCACAACGGCTTCGGCTCCGCCGTCATCGAGCATTTATCCGACCAGGGAATCAAAACTCCCGTCGTCCGCATCGGTTGGCCCGATGAATTCATCGAGCACGGCACCGTCCCGATCCTGCGTCAAAAGCACGGCCTCACCGTCGAGGCCACGGTTCAGAAAATCCTCTCGCGCCTTGAGACCACCCGAGTGATCCCTGCGATCGCCCCTGTGATCTCGCCCGCCGCCTGATTTTGGAATCTGAAGGTAGCGCAGGCGTCTCGCCTGCGAGCATTAGTTTTTCGATGGCAGGCGAGACGCCCGCCCTACAATAAACAATCGAAAGACGATGTTCTGATAGACATCAGCATTATGCCGGCAGGAGGGCTTCGCCCCGCACGAGGTCGTCGTGAGTTTGCCGCGAACGGGCCAAGTGGATTTCGGTGCCATCGACCAAAACCTCGGGCAGGAGCGGGCGGGAATTGTAGTTCGAAGACATCACGAAGCCATACGCGCCGGAGCTGAGGATCGCGAGGCGGTCGCCGGGATGGAGTGGCGGGAGCTCGCGATCCTGCGCAAAGAAGTCCCCACTCTCACAAACGGGACCCACGACATCCATCGGTTTGATCGAAGCGGCGGATTCCGTGAGCGGAACGATTTCGTGCCAGCCTTCGTAAAGCGCGGGGCGAATGAGGTCGTTCATCGCGGCGTCCACAATCGTGAAAGTTTTGGCGGGTGTTTCCTTCACATACTGGACGGTCGAGAGGAGCGCTCCGGCATTTCCGACAAGGAAGCGGCCGGGCTCGAAAAGAATGCGCAGGCCGAGGGGCTTGAGGATCGGAATGATCGCCGCCGCGTAATCCTCGGGCGTGATGCGAGTGCCAGGCTTCTGGGCGAGCCACCAATCGGGCGAACCGCTTTTCAGCGCCTCGTCATAAACAATCCCGATGCCACCACCGAAATCGAAAAACTCGAGCCCGTGCTCGGCGTGAATTTGCTTCACGAGATCGGCGAGCTTTTGGGCAGCCTCGGCGAAGGGGGCGGCTTCGAGGATTTGGGAACCAATGTGGGTCTGAATGCCACGGATTTTCAGATGCGGCAGCGACGCGGCGACTTTGTAGACCTCTGGCGCGCGGTCGAGCCCGATGCCGAACTTGTTTTTGCTTTTGCCGGTGGAGATGAATTTGTGCGTCTTGGCATCGACATTCGGATTCACGCGAATGGCGATTGGCGCTTTCACACCGAGCGAACCGGCGACTTCGTTGATGCGCTCGAGTTCGCCCTCGCTCTCGACATTGAAGGAATAAACGCCCTCGCGGAGCGCGTAGGCGATTTCCTCGCGGGTCTTACCGACGCCGGCAAAAGTGCAGCGATCCGCGCGGGCGCCGGCTTTGAGAACGCGGAACAACTCGCCGCCCGAGACGATGTCGAATCCCGAGCCGAGGCGAGCGAGGATTTGGAGGACGGCGAGGTTCGAATTCGCCTTCACCGCGAAGCAGACGAGGTGATCAAGCGGCGCCAGCGCTGAGTCGAGGCGGCGGTAGTTTTCCCGAATCGTATTCGCCGAATAGACATAAGCCGGCGTTCCGAAACGGTCCGCGATTTCATCAAGTTTCACTCCCTCGCAATGCAGCGAGCCATCGACATAAGAAAACAAATGCACCGCGCGAAAATGGGGAGCTTTTCCCGACCTGTCAATCGGTCGCTCGCGAGCTACTGCCCGCGACGCACACGCGAGCCGGGGAAGTTCACAATGAAGCGCCAGACGATCTTCTCACGGTTCTCAATCTCCCAAGTCTCGGGATTGATTTTGAACGGCTCATCGTAGCGCCGGATGTCGATCACCACATCGTATCCGCGGTCGCCGAAAACATCGATGATCATGGCCAGAGCGAGCGGGTCGGCCAGGATTGGACTCTCCGAGTTGATGTGCGCACGGCCAGACATCGTATGGCGGCGGATGATTGGCATGAATTTTTCGTGGATCAACTGGACAGCCTGCTCGAAAAGCTCGGGATGCTCGGCGTTGTAGGAGTCGAGGCGGTTCACGAGTTCCTGCCGGGCGTGGATACTCAGATCGCGAGCGATCGGAATCCGCGAAATGCGGTCGTAGGTCGAGTGGTCCAACTCAAGCGAACTCTGGTAGCGCAACTCATCCTGAATGCGGCGCTGAACATCATCCACCGAACCGTGGGCGTTCACATAGTGGTAGAAGAAAACCTCGCGCAGTGTCTTGAGGGACTCGTAGGTGAGTTCCTTAAAAGTGCGGTAGCGGTTGCGGGCGGAGTCTTCGGATAAATCGGTCGCACGGGTCTCGAGCATTTCTCCGACGCCAGAGGCCTCGACTGCCGCATTGTGTGCACGGGCGCGCTGACCACGGAGGATTTGGCGGCGCACCGACTCCGCCTCGTCCACGAAAAGCACGACGATGTGGAACATCGGTTTGCGGAACTGCGAAGCGAGCGGGGTTCCCGCATAGCGGTTGCGGAGTTCATTCAATTTCTCGTGGAGCAGGCGCAGGCACAGCACCTGCACTTTTGTTCGGGGATAGCCATCCACCACCACGCCGGTTTGGTTTTCAGGATCAAGCAAGGCTCGAAGAAGCAAACCCGTCACCTCGCGGTCCCCCACCATCATGCCCGCATCGATCAATTTCCGCGCCGCCGGGCTTTTCAAAAGATCGCTGACGACGATCGGTTGGGCGGTGTAGCTGCGGTAGGATTGGATGAAACGCGTTTGTGTTCCCTTTCCCGCGCCGGGCGCGCCGTTGAGCCAGACGACTTCATTTGGGAAACGCAGCCCTTCGATGCCGACCTCCTGCTCCAACTCGTTCCACGCAGCAGTAAAAATAAGGTTCGCATCCTTCACCTCCAGATCGACGGTGGATTTTTGCGGAGCGGCTGGCGTGGCAGGGTTTTCCTGAGGTTCAGTGATGACGGAGTCTGGCATGGTTTAAATTGGGTTCCAGGAAGTGAGTTCCATGGCGCCATCGAGTCGGCGCCACACAATGGCGCGAACACGATACGGCTGGTTGTTTTTGGTTAAATTCAGTTTGAGGCGGTAATTCCATCCCGCGACCACTTGCCTCTCGGCGGAGACGATGCTTTTCAGTGCAAGCGGTTGGTTCAGTTTTTTGGAAATCTCGCTTACGGCAAAATTCGCCGCAACCTGGGTCTGCTGATCCGGTTTCACCTCCGAAAAACCGCCCGTCAACGGAGGTTTCGCCTGGGCGCAGTCAGGCGCGAGCAACGAGCACAGAAAGCAGATCCAGAAAACTCTACGCGCGGTATTCAAAGTGATTCGGTCGGTGGAGCGGGAACCTTGAACAGATTGCGTGGAAACCGCAAATCCTCGCTTTCTCGACGTGCGAACGGCTTGGCAAATCGGCGAAGTTGAATTTTGATTCGTCATCCCTGCGACATCTATGACCAAATCCATCGTTCTCACCGGAGCCACTCGCGGGCTGGGGCTGGCCATGACCCGCTACTTCGCCTCCGAGGGCCACACGGTCCACGGGTGCGGACGCGATTCAGCCGCCATCGCCGCTCTTCAAAAGGAATTTCCCCGCCCTCACAGCTTCACGACGATCAATATTTCCGACGATGCCGCAGTGGAAAACTGGGCCCGCGAGGCTTTGAAAAATGGCGCGCCCGACTTGCTGCTCAACAACGCCGCCGTCATTGCGCCGAACTCGCCGCTCTGGAAACTCCCCGCTTCGAAGGTCGATCCGGTGATCGACATCAACCTCAAGGGAACCATTCACACCATCCGCCATTTCCTCCCCGCCATGATCGAGCGCGGTCGTGGCGGGGTGGTGAATTTCAGTTCCGGCTGGGGCCGCTCCACATCGCCCGAGGTCGCGACCTACTGCGCCACCAAATATGCGATCGAAGGCCTCACCGCCGCCCTCGCCCAAGAACTCCCTCCTGGCCTTGCCGCCGTCGCGCTCAACCCGGGCGTCATCCACACCGACATGCTCGCCTCCTGCTTTGCCGAGTCCGCCTCGGAGTATCCCACCCCGGAGGAGTGGATCAAAACCGCCGGCCCGTTCATCCTGAAAATCAGCCCCCGCGACAACGGACGCCCACTCACCGTTCCCTGCTGACCCTCTACGTCAGATGTTTTGACCGCGAATCCGGAACGCCGACGCCCCCGTCGGCATCAGCAAACCGCGTAAACTCTCAAAAAGCACAAAACCAAGGAGAAAATCCGTTGTAGAAATGGCAGTCCTCTGCCGTTTTGGAGCAGTCCCGCGAATGACGAATCCACGCGAATAAAAAAATGGCAGCGGCGGCTCGCTCTACGAGCCGGAGGCACGAGCGGCCCCAAGCCTCAGGCGCGAACGCGCCGTTTCGGATCGCCGCCATTAGACATGTGAATATGCGGGACTAATCCTTTTTTCTTTTTTGGCGTTAAACCTCGAAGCCGCTGTTACGAAATTGTCACAATTCTCCTTTGGGCGTAGGCACCGGAGTAGTCACAAAAATTGGCAAATTAATCTTGGATTTTACATGCAACTGTTAACAATGAATTTTTCTCAGACCGAAATGTCATCGCCTTATTGGCGCTGAAAGGATTTTTTTGATGTGCTCCCAGTCATAAAAACAAAGAGCAAAAGGGGTTGTTTTTAATGTCTAACAATGGCCAACATTTTATTAGTTGATCCTGATGAAAACGCCTTCTTGGCGCTGAAGGGATTTTTGGCCTGTGGTGACCACCGGAGCACGTCCGTTTCGAATGCCCGCGATGCGATGGTTTTTTTGCGTGAGAATATCTTGGTGGATTTGATTTTTATCGAACTTAAGCTCCCAGACTCCACCGGACTGGACTTTCTCCGGACCCTCCGAGAGGACTATTTCTTTCAACATGTGCCGGTCGTCTTTTATGCCTCCAAAACGACGCATGCGGAAATCCACGAAGCCTACGAATTGGGCGTGCAAAGTTTTCATCGAAAGCCCTATCTCCAAGAGTCGATTGAGGACGAAGTCGCAAAGCTTGAGGGTAAGGCTTGGTATTGGTCTTTTTTTGAGCCGGACGACGCGTTTTTCCGGCGCACGGGCCGCTCGTTGGATGAACGAGGGGCGGTTTTGGACGAACTCGCGCCTGTCATCCAATCCGCTGCGCAAACCTACAAGAATGTAAACATCGAACTCGCGGAGGGAGAGAAAGAGAAGATTCTCTCAGAAATCTCCGGGTTTCGCGGAAAGGTTCGGGAGGCGGCCGTGCCAGGCTTGGAGGAGTATCTGAGTTATCTGGCTTCTTTCGCGAAGGAATCCGACTGGAACGAATTCAAGGAGTTTGCGGCCCTTATGGGATATTACGCGTTTCTTTGCAGTTACCGCGCGGATATCTATAAACTGGAACGGAAAGCCAAGCAGGCGAGTGCCGTGCTGGATCGACTGGCCCAAAATGCTTTGCTTCGCTCCTTGCCGCCGCACGAGGTGCATGCGCTCATTCCCCACCTGAGGGATTACGAAATTGACGAAGGGGCCACCCTTTTCAAACAGGGCGATGTCGGCGATGCGATGTATCTGATCGATGAAGGGAGACTCGGGATTTACGTGGCGATGGAGGATGATCCCGAACCGAAAAAAATCGGCGAGATCGGGGATGGAGACATTGTTGGAGAGATGGCCTTGATCAAGAATGCGCCGCGCAGTGCTACGATCATCGCTCTGAAAGACACTCGAATGATGCGTATGGAGAAGGATGCTTTCACACGGGCCACTATCCAATCGCCTCAAATGAAACTGGCAGTGCAGGCCCTCGCCGCGCAGCGTTCGATGGACAGCATCAATAAGCGCGCCGGCGAGATCGACATTTCCGCATGGAGTAAAACCGCCAGCGAGGGCGTGCGCAAGATGGGTGAGCGGATTCCAAATGGCTTCCTGAGAAAGGACGAAAAAGAATCGGAGGATATCAAACGGGAGGCGGAAAGCATGGATCATTGGAACAAGATGATCGACAGCCAAACCTTCCCGGTGGTTTCCGATGCGAAACTCAAGAGGGATATCGCGGCGCTGAAAGGCTGCCCGGTGGTCGGGTCGGCGGCCGCCGCCTTTACGCTGGCGACCGGGGGTATGGTGACTTCGTTGCATCCGCTGATGGATTTGGCCGAACACGATCCCGGGCTGGCCTTCCAGATGCTCCATAATGCCAATGCGTTGCGTCAGGCCAAGACGAAGGATTTAGAGTCTTTTATTGATGACGCCCGGTTGTGCGTGAACTTTCTGGGAGAAAAACGGCTCAGCGTAGTAACCAAGGGATTTCCGCGCTGCTGCGAGAGTTTCATGTATCTCAACGAGGGTGCAAACTGGGCCAGCCACGTCAAGTTCCTGCTCGCAACGGCCAACATCGCTCGGTTCACCTGCGCAGAGATGGAGCTTTTAAACATCGAACGCGCCGCGTTTTTGGGAGCCCTGCTTCACGACATCGGGAAGCTGCTTTTCCTGCGCGTCCAGCCGGCGGGCTGCATTCCCGTTTATCTGCATGCTCAAGAGCATAATATATCGATCAGGGAATCGGAGATGCTCCACATGGGAATCTCCTCCCGCCAGATGGCTATCCAGTTTGTCGAAAACAAAAGCATTCCAACCAGCTGCAAAAATGTCATCCGTTGGGTGGAAGAACCAGAAAAAGCAACCGAGGACTTCGATCTTGTGTCGGTGGTGGCCATAGCCCGCTACATGTGCCGCCTTTGCAAGGTCGGCTTCAGCGGGGAGACCACCCAACAAGATCTTCTTCCGCTTGAACACAGTCATCTCTGGAATTCGATCAAGGACAGAGTTTTACCAAGATTCAATGTGGGCAATTTCGAGTTTATGGTGCGCAGAAGACTTCGAAAAATCTAATACATAGCACCCAGTTCGCGAAAACGCGGGAATGTTTCCGCTCGGAACGCCGACGTCCTCGTCGGCATCATCGCCACTGCCCGTTCCCGCTTCTTCGGCCTGCACGGCGTTGATGATCATCGGTGCCGGCTTCTCCGGTTTGACTGCGGCTCACAAACTTCGCAACGCCGGATTCCATCCCGTTATCATCGAGGCGAGAGAGAGAGGTTGGGAGGTCGCGTCTGGACGAATGAGAATGGTTTCCATCTGGGGGCCTCATGGATTCACGGTCAAAGCGGCAACCCTCTCATGGATCTCGTCAATCAAACGAAAGCCCGGACCTTTGCCTTCGATGACGACAACCATTGGCGCTACGATGCGAACGGAGAACTCACCGACATGTTCGCCTCCTGCTTCGCCGAGTCCGCCTCGGAGTATCCCACCCCGGAGGAGTGGATCAAAACCGCCGGCCCATTCCTCCTAAAAATCAGCCCCCGCGACAACGGACGCCCACTCACCGTTCCCTGCTGACCCCCGCAAACGAAATTCCAACCGCCGCGGAGTGAAAGAGGTTCACCCGCGAATGAAGCAAATCTCCGCGAATCGAAAATCCCAAGGTAGGGGCGGCTCGCCGAGCGGACCCAAACTTCAGGCGCGAATGCGCCGTCCTGCCGACCGGAATATTCTCGCGCAAAGGCGCCAAGGCGCGGAGGAGAGAATTTCTGAAACATTCGGGAAATTGCCTCGCTACACGGGCGTGCTCCTAGAAATATGTGAACATGTGGGACTGACCCTCAGGGTTTCTCGAACGAAATTCCAACCGCAGCCGAGTGAAAGAGGTTCACCCGCAAATGAAGCAAATCTCCGCGAATCGAAAATCCCAAGGTAGGGGCGGCTCGCCGAGCGGACCCAAACTTCAGGCGCGAATGCGCCGTTGCGGATCGCTGCCATTAGACATGTGAATATGTGGACCTGGTATCTTTTCAACAAGCCTTCCGAAGCAGGCGGGCGAGCCCGTAGGGCTCTAGCTCGCCGGACTGCTTCGGAGGCGCGTTGAGGCTGCCCCAATGGCATCTTCAAGATGCCATGAAAACTACAT
>JBILML010000037.1:0-23361 GCA_044375555.1 Terrimicrobiaceae bacterium | reverse complement strand
AGGCGTGCCTCGAGGAGGTCGCGGGCGGTCGCCGAGTGGTGGGACTTTGTGGCGAGAACCGGGAAGCGGGAGAAAATGACATTCCGCACCGTGCGCGGGCGGCCTCCGCTGTAGGCATCTCCGCTTTTCTCCGAGGTGATGATGACATGGTAACCTTTGAGGCCGGCTTCTTCGCAGGCTTTCAGCAGCCAGGCCTCGGCGGGGATTCCGGCGAACTCGGGCGCGAGGCGTTTTTCCGAGAGGATGCTGGCGAGGGGTTTCCCCTTGGTGGATTCGAGCCACGCCGAATAGTCGCTCACGGTTGTTTCGGGGGACTGGTCGATTTCGATTTCGTTGAAAACGATCACATCCGGGCCGTGTGGCGAATCCGCTTTGGCCAGAATGCTGGCTATGTTCTGGAGTTTGGCGAGGAGGTGCTTCGGGGTGTATTCGCTCGGGACATACTCGCCGTAATTCGAGATGCCATCGGCGTCGAAGAGGTTTTCCACATTGTAGGTGACAACGGAAAACTCGCGGGCGCGGGAGAGGCCGGCCGTCAGGAAAAGCGCCAAGGTGAGGAGATAAAAAATCCGGGGCATGATTTACACGGAGTATTGGAGGGCCATGGAGCGGGCGATCGCGGCAATCCGCTCGCAAAGCGTGTGGGGTTCGAGGACCTTGGCATGGTTTCCCCATCCGAGAATCCAATTTTCGAGATCGGGGGCGAGGCCGACTTCGAGGGTCAGCTCGGCCGCGCCGCCGGGGAGGGATTTGATGCGTTGGGATTTGTGCCAGACCCGCTCGGCGGCGAGGCGAGCGGCGAACGGATCGAGGCGAATGATCACACGCGAGGGCTTCGGCGTTTCAAAAGCCGAGAAGCTCTCCGACATCATTTTGGCGACCGAGAAATCGGCTGGGCGCGTGAACATTTGCTTCATCATTCGGGGGCGGCTCAGGCGGGCAAGGGAGAATGTGCGAATTTTTCGTCGCACGAGGTCGTTGCCGATCAGATACCACTGGTTGTCGATGCAGCCGAGGTGGTAGGGCTCAATGCGGCGGCGCTCGGACTTTGTGCTTTGGAGTTTGTGGTAGTCGAACTCCACGACGCGCCCGTGCAGGAGGGCTTGGGAGAGCGTTTCAAAAACCTTCAACGCCTGGATCGCGAAGCCGACCGGCCGGAAGGAAATCGCCTGGCCGAGTTCCTTGAATGAAAAAGTGCCCTCGTCCTCGAGTTGGCTCGTCATTTTATCGAACGCGGCTTGGAGCGGTTTTTCGAAAGCCGATCCCTTGTATTGCTCGAGGGCTTTTTGGGCCACGAGTAGGGCGACGATCTCACCCTCTGTCATGGCGATTCGGGGGAACGAGGAAACCTTGCGCGTGTAGTAAAAACCACGGTTCAGCGCGCTGTATTCCAGCGGCAGGCGGAGTTGGTCGCGCATGAAGTCGATGTCGCGCTGGATGGTTTTCGGCGAGACCTCGAACTCGGCGGCGAGTGAGAAGCAATTCGGGTGGCCGCCATCCTGGATCAACTCGTGGATTCGCAGCATGCGGGCCACCGGCGGACGGGAGCGCTCGCGGGATCGCCTGCCGCGCCTGGCGAGGGGCGGCTTGGCCAGCACGAGGGGGAGTTCCGGAGCATCGGGTCGCGGCATGGGGGTTTGTATATCAACCAGCCGTGGAAGCTGAAAGAGGAAAGCCGCGAAAGGGTAAACACGGGGGGCATCTCACGGAGCCGCAGAGGCACGGAGGGGGGTGTTGTGGTAAGGGCAGTCCTCTGCCGTTTCAGACAGGCCCGCGAATGCCGCGAATCCACGCGAATCAAAAAATGGTAGGGGCGGCTCGCTCTCCGATCCGTAGGCTCAACGAGCCGGAGGCACGAGCGGACCCAAGCCTCAGGCGCGAAAGCGCTGTTGCGGATCGGCGCTATCAGTTTGTTGCGGCTTCATCCTTGCTTGTTTGGATCTGTGAAAGTGTGGGACTGAGGCTTTTCCTTTTCGCCGCGCGCCGCATCACCTTGCTGTCGACGCATTGCCACAGCTGCATAGCCATTTGATTCTTAGAGGATTCTTTGGCAAGATCAACCGAGATGAACTATCTCCTGATTCCATATTTCGCCAATATCCTGATTCTTATTCCAGTCGCTCTGGGATCTCTGACTGGATTATTGCCAATATCCAGAAGTCACTTTCCTGAGAGTCCTGGATGGCGAACGATCACGGGATCCCTTTGGACAGGCATTCTTGCTTGCTCAATCGCGGGGTTATTTTATCCTATTATATTTGCGCCCATTCTTTTTCTACAAGTTATTTATAAGATTATATGGCTGGTTTTCTATGTCCTACCGCGTTTAAAAAATGCAGCTTCCCGAAAAGAAATCCACTGGGGTATTGCAGTTTCATTCCTGCTTATCGTCATTTTCTATCCGATGGTGATTCCTTGGAGCGCACTGTTTCCATAGTGCCACCTGGTCATCAAAATTCTCTGCATGGATTTTTTTAGGAAGCATGTTGAAGAAACATAAGTCAAACATATTGAAATATTTGATTTATTACGTGATGAGGAGCGGTAGTGCATCTTGGAAAAATCCCGGGCGATTTCTAAATTCCTTTCTCTGCGTTCCGGCGCCTCTGCGGGAGGATTTGGTTTGGGGGAGACGGCGCGTTCGCGCCTGAATCTTGGGTCCGCTCGGCGAGCCGCCCCTACCATTTTTTCGATTCGCGTGGATTCGCGTGGATTCGCGGGCCTGTCTGAAACGGCAGAGGACTGCCATTTCTACAACGATTTTTTTCGTGGCTTCGTGCCTTCGTGTGAGTCCTTTGCTTACTCGTATCTCAGTGCGGCGTGGCAGAATCCCGAGTATTCCCAAAATTCTCTCCTCCGCGTCCCGGCGACTCTGCGGGAGGATTTGGGTTGGGGGCAACGGCGCATTCGCGCCTGAGGCTTGGGTCCGCTCGGCGAGCCGCCCCTACCATTTTTTTCGATTTGCGTGATTGGAGGATCGCTCTGAAACGGCAGAGGACTGCCATTTCTACAACGGATTTTTTTCGTGGCTTCGTGCCTTCGTGTGAGTCCTTGGCTTACTCGTATCTCAGCGCGGCGTGGCAGAATCCCGAGTATTCCCAAAATTCCCTCCTCTGCGTCCCGGCGTCTCTGCGGGAGGATTTGGGTTGGGGGAGACGGCGCATTCGCGCCTGAATCTTGGGTCCGCTCGGCGAACCGCCCCTACCCATTTTTTTCGATTCGCGGTTCTGCAGCAGCCTTCCGCCTTCTGCTAGCCGATCTTTTTCAGGATTCCTCGGAGATCTTTTGCGGACCACTGGCCGGTGACATTTGGCTGGTGGAGCCAGCCGTAGTTCAACACCGAACCCGCCGCCGCGAGCATCACGCGGGAGGCCATTCCGAGCGGGCCCATTCCCATCACCGCGAGAGGCCGTGGCGCCGTCTCGAGCAAATCTAGAAGCCGCGCGACATCACCCGGCGTGTTGGTGTGCGTGGCGATTTTCAGCACATCCGCACCAGCGTCGTCGGCTTGTTTCACCAAAGCCTGCAACCGCGCGGTCGATGGAGTTTTTTGAAAATCATGGAACGAGGCGATGACTCCCACGCCGGCCTTTCGCGCCTCGCTCAAAACCTTCGCCATCCCGCCCATCGAGCGGATTTCGACATCCACCAACGCGGCGGCGGGGAGCAACTCGAGCAACGCCTCTCGCCGAGCGGCGGCCGACATTGCATTTTGCCCGCCCTCCGCTGGATGCCGCGCCGTGACGATCCACGGGATTTTTGATTTCACGATTCCGGTGCCGAGAAAGTCCGCGCGCCATTCGAGGAAATCGACCTCGCCACGCCGCAAGCGCCCCGCCGTCCGGAGAGCTGCTGGCGAATCAACGATCCCAACGACTGCGGGTGACATGACCCCCGCCATGGGATTGGGTTTGTTTTCGCGCTTGCTCATCCCGCTTTCATGCGGTCTCCCCATCCCGAAATCAATCCGCAACTCGCCCGTGAGTTACTCTTCAAAATTGAATCGAAGCGGAACATCCAGCGTCGCGCCGGCCTTGGCATTTCGGATTCGGCAACGCCATGCGCCCTCGATCGCCGCGCGGTCGAGTCGTGGGAATCCACTGCCCTTGATGATTGCGACATTCGTGGGGCGGCCCCGGGCGTCCACGGTGATGCGCAGAACGACCGTTCCCTCCTCGCGAGCTTGGCGGGATTCGACCGGGTAAATGAGGGAGGGTCTTTTGGCGAAGGATGCCTGCGAGGCATTCACATTCGGAGAACCACTTCCGATGGGGCCGGTTGTTTGGGGGCTGGTGTTGGGTTTTCCAGCAGGCGAGGCGATTGACTTCTTGGGTTTTGGAGTCGGAGGTTTTGGCGCGGGACGCTGCGGTGCGGGAGTTGGTTGGGATTCAGGCAAAACCTCGGGCTTTTCCTCCAAGGGGGTAGGTTCTTCGGGGAGAGGTGTTGGCACTGGTGTGGGCTGCTCGACTGGCTCAGGCGGAGGTGCTGGAGTTTCCTCGGCAGGTGCGGGGAATTCCTCGGAGGCTTGTTCTGCTGAGGCAACGATTTCGACCTCCACGCCACCCGGCGACTCCTCTTCCAAAAGCACGCCCGGCGTTTCTGAAGATGGCGACCATGCGAAAAGAACTGCAGCGTGGGCGGCGGCGACGACAGCGGCGCTGAGCCACAGAATGGTTCTGGAGTCGGCGAGTCGCGCCATGGCTTAGCGTTTCGCGGGATTGGTTTCGAAGGTCACCTTGGTGATTCCGATCCGGCGGGTCTGATCCAGCACGGCGATGGCCAGGCCGAGGCGGGCGTTCTCGTCGCCGTGGATGAAGACCTTGAGTTCTGGATTCGAGGATTTGAGCCGGGCGAGTTCGGCGAAAAGCTCGGCCTCGGGCAGTTCCCGCTTGTCGAGGTAGAATTGCCCTGCTTCCGAAATCGCGACTACGACATGCTCCGATCTCTCGGTGGATTCGCCTGTTGCGGCCTTCGGCAAAACCACGGGGATGCCTTTGTTTTTCACCATCGAGAGGGAGACCAGAACGAAGGTGGCCAGCAGGAAAAAAATGATGTCGATGAGGGGCACGATTTCGAGGCGTGCCCGGCGCTTGGCTTGGAGGCGGGGAATTTCCATCAGGCCTTGTCCCGCAGGTGGAGTTCCACATGGCTCGCGGCATCCTGCATTTCCAGACGGGCCTCCTCCTCGCGGGCGTTCAGGTAGTTGAAGGGCAGCAGCGCTGCGATGGCGATGCCGAGGCCGAATGCTGTCGCGATGAGCGCCTCGGCGATCCCGCCGGTGATGGCTGTCGGCGCGCCGAGTTCCTCGCCGCCGAGCATGTTGAAGCTGCTGATCATGCCAATCACCGTGCCAAGGAGACCCAGCAGCGGCGCCAACGTGATGGCGGTATCGAGGATCGTGAGGCCACGGTTGAAGCGCTTGAGCTCACGATTCGCGGCGCGAAGCATTGCCTCGCTGAAGGATTTCTCGCGGTGCGACAACGCATACCCCAACGCGCGGGCCACGAAGTCGTTCGATTCATTTCCCAGCCGCGCGGCGGCGTCGGGATCATCCCGCTCGACGAGCGTGAGGATTTCGCCGACGAGGTTCGGGCGGCGTCGGCATTTTTCCATCACGATAAAAACCAAACGCTCAAGCACGACGGTGAAGGCGATGAGGGACAGGGCGAGGAGCGGCCACATGATCGGGCCGCCCTTGATGAAGATTTCAATCATGGTTTTTGCGAGGTTTTCCGGCGGGGACGGGTCATGAAAAACAGCATCACGCCGCCGAGAGCCACCAGCGAGATGCCGACCATGGCCGAGACCAGCACGGTGTCGCGGGTGTTCTTATCCGGGATGAAGCCGAATTTGTGGAACAGGAAAAACACATTCGCCTCGAATTGCTTTTCGTTGTCCGTGTGGCGGGTGACCGTGCCCGTCGTGGTGCTCACATAAACGCGGGTTCCCGCCCCGTCATCCACATCGAAGCGGAAGACGGGAAGGATCCGAAATATGTTCACATACTCGTGGTTGAACGCCGTCAGGTAGTCGGTCTGCCGAACCTGCGCGCCGCCCAGGAATGACGCCGCGATCTGGGCTGCGAACTTGGCATCCTGCGTGGGATCGACCTTTCCATCCACGGCGCTGACATAAGCCGGGGCGGTGGGCGCGCCGTAGATTTGATACCACGGCTCGCCGCCAATCATCCGAAGGTTGACCGCGCTGACCTGACCGAAGTCTGGACCCAACCGCTCGAGAGCCTCCTGGACTCCAGTTTGAATCTCGCCCGCGACAATGCCATTGCCTGACGGGCGAACGGATGGTGGCGGGGGCTGTTTGCGGGCCATGATGGTGTGAAGCAAGCCGCTCAGCGCGGAGGTGAGAACAACGAGGCTGAAGATCAGCCCGAGCCAGCGGTGAAGGAATCGGATCGTTGAGGTTTTCATTACCAGCGCCATTCGACTCCTCCATAAAACCCGCGCCCTTCGCCCGGCAGGAATTGGGCCACATCGACGCCGCCCGCATCCGCAACCACGCCGCTCGTCGCGGTGTAGGTGGTATCGACGATATTCTTCACTTCGAAATAGACGGAGAGGCCCTTCGCCGACCGCCAGCCGATCTTTGCTCCCAGCAGCGCGTAGCTGTCGGTGAAGACGGTGCCAGCCGAATCGATGCTGTAGCCAACGGGCACATATTCAAAATTCGGCCCGATGTAGAAGCCGCACGGGTGCTCGTAGACAAGCTCCGCGCGGATGTAGTGCTCGGGGATGCCGGGCAGGGCGTTGTTCCCATACACCGCGTCGTTCACATACTGGAAGTTGTTCCAGAGGTAATTCACGCGCAGGAGCAGGCGGTCCCAGTTCGGTTTTTCCGAGGCGTATTCGACCTTGAAGCTTTTTTCCTCGGGTGTCTTGTTGGTGAAAATATTGTAAAAAACATCCCAGTTCGCGGCGAACTCGATGCCTTGGTGGCGGGTATTTCCGGCGTTCACCGTCTGCGACAGGCCCGGCTGGATCTCGTAGGCGAGGAGTTCGTTTTCCAGCCATGCGTAGTAGTAGCAGAGGTCCCAGGTGATGTGATTGAAACGGCCGCGGGTGCCGATTTCCACTGTGGTGCCGGTCTGGGCGTCGAGTTGAACGAGGCCGACTTGGCCGTCCGAAGCCTCCACGAGTTCGCCAAAGGTCGGCGGCTCGAAACTCCGGCTCGCGTCGGCGTAAAATTGGACCTGCTCCACCGGTTGGTAGAGAACGCCCAGCTTGGGACTGAAGCCCCACCAGTTCTGCGAGTCGCTATTGTCGGGGCCGGTTGGGAAATTATCCGTGCTGGTCCTCTCGACATAATTGACCTGCAACCCCGCGAGCGCGGCCCATTGGGGAGTGATCCAAAATTGCTCGAGCGCGTAGGCGTCGAGGTTCAGGGCGAACTGGTCGGTGTCCGCGAATTTCGCGCCACGCGAGCCGAAATTGTTCACATAGCGCGAATCGCTCACATAACCCCAAGTGGGCGTGAACCCGAGGGTGAAGTTGTTTTTATGCCCGAAAAGATCGGCCATGTAGTCATTGCGGAAGCCGACACCGAAGTCATTCGTCAGCTGGTCGATCACGAAAAGAATCGGGTGGTCGAGGTCTTTCCTGGACCAAAATCCGCTCAAGCTCAGGCGATTGTCGTCAATTTCCCAAGTCGTCTTGTTCGCCACGCGCAGGAGCGTGTAGTCACGCTTCCAATCGCTGGACACATAATCGAAACGCGCCACCGGCTGCACGGTCCGCAGGTTCGCGGGAACGCGCGCGGCTTGGCGAGGGTCGATGTCCATCTGCTCCTCGGAGAGATTTCCAGGCAGCTCGGAATCGGTCTGCGCGTAGGCGAAGTAGAATCGGGATTCCAGCTCGGGATTAATTTTGTAGCCCAGATTCGCGAAGAGGCGCTGGTTGTTTTGCGTGCTGTGCTCGCGGTAGCCGTCCGTCGAAAAATGCGAGAGGCTCACGAAGTAGTCGAACGGCCCGACGACCGCGCCGCTGGAGAGCAGGGCCCGGTAGGTGTTGTAGCTGCCATACTCGAAGCGGGCATCGAGCAGCGGGGCGTCATAGCCCGTGTAGGAAATGAAATTCACCGCGCCGCCCAGCGTGGTTGCGCCGTATTCCAAGCCGTTCGATCCGCGAAAGACCTCGATGGCCTTGGCAGCCAGAGGCTCGATCACTTGGAAGTCGAAACTCCCGTCCGCAAGGTTGATCGGAACGCCATCCTGCAAGAGCTTGAGGCCCCGGCCGTGGAAGGTGCGCTGGATGCCCGATCCGCGGATCGAGATGCGCGCCTCCTCCGCGCCGAATCGCGGCTGAACGAAAACGCCCGGCGCGTAATCGAGGGCATCCTTCACCGTGGTGGAGCGGCCATATTTGTAATACTCGGCATCGATGACCTCGCCGGCGCCCGGGATTTCCGCAATCTGCTCGCGCAGGGTGCGGATGGATGGGTTGGTTAGCGATTCGGGTTTGGCACTTACAACGGTTTCGGGGAGGACTTGGGGAGAGTCAGGCTCCGGCGTGGGTGTCGGGGAGGGTTGGGAAACGGCTTGGGCAAAAGCGCCCGCCGTGGCGCAAAAAAGCGCCGATGCAATAGCGATAGATTTATAGAAATTCATTGAGTTGAGAAAACTTCGACAGCGTGTGTCGATTCGGTGAGGTGAAACCCGCGACGGATCGTCGGGATGGCGGCTAAGTCAGGAAAAACCTCGGAGTCGAGGTCAGCCTACCGAAATGGGAATCGGCACCGGGGGGGCGAAAAAAATTTCAGAGGGTTTGTTCTGAAGCGCCGTGGGAAAATGAAATGGCTTGGGGCAGGGAGGCGCGAGCAGGCTGTGGGATTGGGGGAGGTATTCGCCAAGCTTGGACTTTGCGGAGGTCAAGGCGTCGTCCTTTTTGCCTGACCCGGACTCGGTGATTTTTTTACAGAGCGTGCAGGGATGCTGGCCGTCGAAAGTTTTCTCAAGCGCGGTTCCGATCGATTCGGTTTTTGCAAAATCGCGAACCATGTTGGTCCACGCGACACCCTGCAAAATCGCCAAATGCCCGCCAGTCGTCAGAAACAAGGCCAGCCCGATCATCACGGAGGCCATGGCTCGAAAAATGGAAAACCGGTTCAGCATTCGAAGAGCGTGTGACTATTCGCTCCACGAAAGGGTGTCAATTCCACTCACCCCGCGAGGTGGCGCCAGACGAAGGCCACGGCGGTGCAAACGAGGAAGCCTAGTGCGAGCGGGAGCGCGGCGGAGAGGGTGGTCCAGCGCCAGTCGCCGGTTTCTTTTTGGATCGTGTAGAGCGTGGTGGAGCAGGGGTTGTGCAGGAGGCTGAAGAGCATCAGGCACACGGCGGTGAGCGTGGTCCAACCGGCCGAGAGGAGCATTGTGTGAAGGGTGCTGTCGTCCGCCTCGAACATCACTCCCACGCCCGGCGCATCGGCCACAGGCGTTCCCGAAACCAGAACCGTGAGCATCAAAATCGTCGGCACCACAATCTCGTTGGCGGGAATAGCGATCACATAGGCGAAAAGAATCACGCCGGTGAGGCCCATCACCCAAGCGAGCGGGTCGAGGGCTCCAATCGCCCACCAGGCCACGCTGTGTCCGCTGACACTCACATTGGCCGAGAGCCAAATCACCGCGCCGGCGGGAACCGCAAAAACCACCGCGCGCCAGAGAACGATGATTGTGCGGTCCACGAGCGAGGTGTGCAGAGTGCGAAGCAGGTTCGGAGGGCGGTAGGGCGGAAGCTCGAGGCTGAATGTGGAGGACTCGCCCTTGAGCACCGTGCGCGAGAGGAGCCAAGAACTCCCAAAGGCAAAAAGAAACCCGAGCACCGCTACGCAAAAAACAGAACCGGCGGCAACCACGCCCGCGAGCGCCGGCGGGGCCACGGCGCCGAGGAAGACGGTGGCCATGAGGATTTGGGTAGGCCAGCGGCCGTTGCAGAGGGAGAAATTGTTCGTGAGAATTGCGATCAGGCGTTCGCGCGGAGAGTCGATGATGCGCGTAGCCACGACGCCGGCGGCGTTGCAGCCGAGGCCCATCGTCATCGTGAGGGCCTGCTTGCCGTGTGCACCCGCTTTTTGAAAAAGCCGGTCGAGATTGAACGCCACCCGCGGCAGATATCCGAAATCCTCGAGCAGCGTGAAGAGCGGGAAAAAAATCGCCATCGGTGGAAGCATCACGCTGATCACCCAGGCGCCGGAGAGATACATGCCGTCGATCAACAAGCCCGCCAGCCAAGGCCACATGCCGAGCGCGAGCGCATGGGCTTTCAGCCAGGGGTGCATCCAGTCCACCAAAAGCTCCGCGAGCATGGCGGAGGGCACATTCGAACCCTCGATCGTGAGCCAGAGCACGATCGCAAAGATCGACGCCATCGCCGGAATCCCGGTGATTCGGCTGGTCAAAATCCGGTCCAGCCCGCGCTGCCAACGCAATCGCGAACCATCCCCCTTTCGGTGCATGTGTCGCGAGGCGAGGTGCGAGGCTTCCTCGCTCACGCGCGCCGCCACTTCATCCTGAAAGCGGGGGCCTAGCTCCCATCTGGCCGACTCGGCGTCGCGGAGGATTTCTTCGGTCGGGCTCATGGTGTGGAACGGAACTCCCCGTTTTTCAGCGCGGCGATGATGCGGGGATCGCCCTCGAGAAGGCGCAGCGCGATCCATGAAGGATTTTCCATCGTGGGATAGGTGGCGCCGAGTTTTTGAGAAAGTTTCCCCACCGCGTCACGGAGGGTGGCCGGAACAAATTCCGGTGCTTGCCGCGCGCAAACAAACGCTCCGGTAGCCACATCGCGCACCGCCGAGAGCAATTCCGCCAAACCCTCGCGGCGCCTCGCGGCCGTGCCGACGACCGGAATCCCCAGCTCGCGCGAGAGTCCTCGCGTGTCGATGTCGATCCCATGGGCGCGCGCCTCGTCGAGGAGATTGATGCAAAGAACGACTCTCGGAGTGATCTGGAGGATTTGCAGGAGCAGGATGAAATTGCGTTCGAGGCAAGTGGCATCCGCCACGACAAGCGTCACATCCGGTTTGCCGAAGAGCAGAAATTCCCGTGCCACCTCCTCGTCGGGCGTGGTTCCAAGGAGGGAATAAGTGCCGGGCAGATCCACGATTTTGTAGCGTCGGCTGTCGAGATCGAATGCCCCCTCGGCGCGGGAGACGGTTTTCCCAGGCCAGTTTCCGGTGTGTTGACGCAGGCCGGTGAGAAGATTGAAGACCGTGCTTTTGCCGACATTCGGATTTCCGGCGAGGGCGACGGTGTGGTCCCAGCGGTCCGATTTAGAGCCCAGTCGGCGGAGTTCCGCGTGAGGGCTTGGGCAGGTCTCGCAGGTTGTGGGTGCGCAGTTCGACATTCCTTTAGGCCTCTAAAAAAATCCGCTCCGCCTGCTCGCGTCGGAGGGCAATCACGGCGCCGCGCACGCGATAGGCGGTGGGGCTGCCAAACATGCTGTCGAAATCCCGCTCGATCCGCGTGCCGGGCACGAGCCCGAGATCGAGCATTCGTCGGCGCTCCCCGCCAATCAGCGTTGCCGAAAGACTCGCGATGCGGCCAGATTCTCCCCGGCTCAGCGACGAAAGTGGCTTCACCACGGGCGGAGCCTCGCAGGGTTCCACTTGTATCGCGGCGGCGACGGCGAGAGGCAGTTGGCACTGGCGGTCCTCGACGGCGACACGCAAAAAATCCGCCCCGCGCCGCAAAATCCGCATCCGCGCGCCAGCCAGAATCCCTGCATCGGCCGCTTGGCGATAAACGCTCGCGGGCTCGTCCTCGAGGTGGACGACTTCGGCAGAGGAGCCTTCCGGCATTTCGAGCAGCGGTCGGCCACGCCGCGGCGGCAGTGAGCCATCGCGCGTGGGAATCGGGTCGCCGTGGGGATCGTAGTGCGGACGCCCGAGGCGGTTCGAGAGGGCATCGACCTCTTGGCGCGACAGGGTGTGCTCCACCAAATCCGCGCGCCGGTGCCAATCCTCGGTCGCCACGCCCGTCTCGTTGGCAAGATAGGTTTCGTAGAGTCGGTGGGCGCGTAGCAAATGGCGGGCCTCCTCGCGTCCAGCCCCCGTGAGTTGAATCGCTGGTCCGTGCGAGTCCGCCAGGCCAGCGCGGGCGAGTTCCCCGACGATCTCGCCGGCCCGTTGGAGGCTGATGCACAAAGCCCCCGCCACGCTCGCGGTCGTCGCGGAAGTTTGGGAGTATTCGGACTCATGGAGATGCTTGAGAGCATCCCCGGCTTGGACCTGCAGGACATCGACCGCGTTGGACTCCCCGACTCGATAGGGCATGACGCCGGGAAAATTGCGTCAGCGGTGAGGAGATGTCAAAGTCTAGACAAAAGGCTAGCGGCCCGGCGGCTCAACTTTGGGTGAACTCGGCGTAGGCGGCGGCGGCGCGGGGGGCGAGGCGCGCGCGGAGGAGAACATCGTTTCCCTCGTAGTCCGTGTGGCGGATGTCCGCATCGCGGTGGAGGCGGGCGATGAGGTCGGCGCGGGATTGGGGGATGCGAAGTTCGAGCGTGATCAGATCGTCGGCAACAAATTCGGAGATACGGGCGATGAGTTCGGGCAGACCGGCGCCGGATTTTACAGAAATAAAGACCGCGTCGGGAAACCGGTCGCGCAACGCGGGGATCGAGTCGGCATCGGTGATGGCGTCGATTTTGTTGAAAACAATCAGCGTCCGCCGCGAGTCGGCTCCGAGTTCGGCGAGGACAGAGCGGGTCGTTTCGTAAAATTCCAAAACCTCGGGCTGGCTGGCGTCGAGCACATGGATGAGGAAATCGCTCAGGACGGCCTCCTCGAGCGTGGCGTTGAAGGCCTCGACGAGACCGTGCGGGAGCTTTCTGACAAAGCCCACGGTGTCGGTGAGGAGGAGGGGTTGGTTGTTGGGGAGTTCGATCTTGCGCGTGGTGGTGTCGAGGGTGGCGAAGAGTTTGTCTTCGACGAGGACTTGGGCGCCGGTGAGAGCTCGGAGGAGGGAGGATTTGCCGGCGTTCGTGTAGCCGACGATCGCGGCGTTTGGGACAGGAGCACGTTTGCGGTCCTTGCGCTGGGTGGCGCGTTGGAGTTTCACGGCGGCGAGGTCGCGCTTGAGGCGGTCGATTTGACCCCGGATTTTGCGTTTGTCCTGCTCGAGCTGGGATTCGCCCTCGCCCTTCGAGCCGATGCCGCCGCCTTGCTTGCCGAGGTGCGTCCAAGCGCGGACGAGCCGGGGGAGAGAATATTCCATGCGGGCAAGATCGACCTGCAACCGCGCCTCCCGCGTGTGGGCACGCTTGGCGAAAATGTCGAGAATCACCTCCTGGCGGTCGATCACGAGGCCGGCGGTGAGTTTTTCCCAATTCCTCTGCTGGGAGGGGGTGAGTTCGTTGTCGAAAATGACGACATCCGCCGCGACCTCCTTCGCGCGGGCGGCGACCTCCTCGGCCTTCCCGGAGCCCATCAGGAAGCGCGCATGGTTTTCGCGGTGGTGGACGAGTTCGCGGCCGACGATCGGGATGCCGAGCGTGTTGACGAGTTCCGCGAGTTCCTCGAGCAGGCTGTCCGCCTCGGCCCGCTCCTCGTCGCGCGTGTAGGCCCCGACGAGTAGGGCGCGCTCCACCATCTTTGGCTTTTCCTTAATCTCAAACATCCGAAGGAGTGGGACATTGCCAGCGTCGCCGCGCCACCGCAAGGCGGGCGAGGGAAAACTGCGCCGACTTCTTTCTTCTCTCCGGAGGTTTCGTTGGTGATGATTTGGGTATGGCTTCGTTCCAAGCGTTCGGGTGTGAGATTCCCGGTCCCTACAAACCCGAAACCGCGCTCAAGGCGGCGCGGCGTGTTCGCAAGAACCTCGGCGGGCCGGCGCGGCTCGGGTTTTTGTTTTTCAGCGCGAACTACGCCGCGCACCTTGCCGAACTCTCCGAAATTTTGCGCGTGGATGGTCATATCCGCGATCTCGTGGGCTGCACCTGCGGCGGTCGGATCGAGGGTCGGCGCGAGATGGAGCGCGGCTCGGGCTTTGTTCTGCTCGCTTTGAGCGGAGATTTTGGCGACCCCGTGGTGCTCGAATCCACCGAGGAGGGCGAGGCGGTTTTGCCAGATCAAATCCTCGAACCCAATGGCTGGATCACGCTCTCGAATCCCTTTTCGTTTCCGGTCGAGGACTGGTTGAAAAAATGGAACCGCCGTTTTCGTGGTATCCCGACCGTGGGGGGGCTGGCAAGCGGCGGGTCGTTCGAGGACACCGTGGTTTTTGTGAACGACCGGATCGTGGATGCGGTGGCGGTGCCAGCTATCGGGCGCACAGAGATTGTTCCCGTGGTGAGCCAGGGATGCCGGCCGATTGGCGAACCGCTCACAGTCACCCGCGCCGACCACAATATCCTCTACGCGCTCGGCAGCCAGTCGGCCTACCGGGTTTTGGAGAGTGCCTTCGAAACGCTCTCGGAGGGCGAAAAATCCAACGCGCGCGGCAATCTCTTCGCGGGCCTCGCCGGCACGGAATACCTCGATGATTTCGGCTCGGGGGATTTTCTCATCAAAAATATTCTCGGCGCGGATCCCGACTCTGGCGCGGTGGTGATCGGCGGAATTCCCCGCGTGGGCCAAACCCTCCAATACCAAATTCGCGACCGCGAGGCGGCGGTGGAAGATTTGCGCCGGGCGTTCGAACCCGCCCGCGCCGTGAGCGATCAAGCCTTCGGCGCCCTGTTGTTTTCCTGTCTGGGACGCGGTTCGCGGTTCTTTGGGAAAAAGGACCAGGATGCCGTGACGCTCTCCGAGGCTTTGGGCGACAAGCCCTGCGCGGGATTTTTCTGCAACGGCGAGATCGCGCCCGTGCGCGGCCTGAATGCCCTCCACGGAAACACCGCTGCCGCCGCCGTGCTCATCGAGCGCGAGGCCTGAGCTCGATATTCTTCGGAAACCCGGCTTTTTGACCGGCTTGTCGTAGGGCGGGCGTATCGCCTGCCATTGAACGGCTTACGATCGCAGGCGAGACGCCCGCGCTACATTCAGAGTGTCATAAAGCACACTGCTTTTGGTGTAAGTTCGGTCAGGCTTTGATCGACGGGATGGGGACCTGAACCTCCACATCCGCCGAGTAGTCCACGCCGGGAAGGCCGAAGCCGAAGAGGCGTTGGAAACTTTCCTGATAGCCCGCGAAGTCGGCGAGTTCGGCGAGGTTTTCGGTGGTGACGGTGCTCCAACGCTCAGCGATGAGGTTTTGGAGGGCGTCGGCCATTTCCCAATCGTCGAGTCGGATGCGTCCAGCGCCGTCCACGGCCGGGGTGGGGGAGTTGAGGCGTTCGCGGAAGAGGCGGTCCATCTGCTCGGCGCATTCCTCGTGGTTGCCGGCGGCCTTCATCGCTTTGTAGAGAATCGAAATGTAGAGCGGGACCACGGGGATCGCGGAGCTGGCTTGGGTGACGAGGGCTTTGTTCACCGAGACCCACGCCTTGCCGCCGAGCGGGGCGAGCTTGGATTCGATGTCGCGTTGGGCGCGCTCGAGGTCTTCCTTCGCGCGGCCGATGGTGCCGTTTTTATAAATCGGCCAAGTAAGCGATGGCCCGATGTAGGAATAGGCGAGCGTGCGGACCCCGGGAGCGAGCGCGCCGGCTTCTTGCAGGGCATCCATCCACATTTCCCAATCCTCGCCACCCATCACGGCGATCGTGTGCGCGATCTCTTCGTCATTGGCGGACTCGATGGTGACTTCGTTGACCTGGCCGTTGGTGGTGTTGAGGTTTTTGTTCGAGTAGGTCTGGCCGATCGGCTTGAGGACGGATTTGAAAACCTCGCCATTGCGCGGGTGCTGGCGGCGGGGGGAGGCGAGGCTGTAAACCACGCAATCGACCTGGCCGAGGTCCTGCTTCACGGCCTCAACGACGGTTTTTTTGAGTTCGTCGGAAAAGGCGTCGCCATTGAAAGAACGGGCGTAGAGTCCGGCGGCAGCGGCTTCGCGCTCGAAGGCGGCGGTGTTATACCAACCAGCCGTGGCTGTGCGGTCGCCCTCGGCGCCGCGCTCGAAAAACACCCCAATCGTCGCCGCGCCGCCGCCGAACGCCGTGGCGATGCGGGATGCGAGGCCGTAGCCGGTCGAGGCGCCGATCACGAGAACCTTCTTGGGCGCGTTGGAAATCGGGCCGCGATTCTTGACGATGGCGATCTGGTTGGCGACGTGCTTGGCGCAGCCGGTTGGGTGGGCGGTGGTGCAGATGAATCCACGGATTTTGGGTGCGACGATCATAGGTAGGGGCGCAGACTCGCAGATTCCAAAAATACGAAGCAAGCGGGAATACTCCCGTCAACGCGATTCAAGGGGTAAATTTTAATCACCTCGTCTCTTGAATGCGTCCGGAAATCCTCGATTAAAAAGCCGGAGGCTCCGATGCCATCCCAAACCCTCGGCTGACGCCCCGCTCGGGAATGCCAACGTCCTCGTTGGCTTCGCTCGGCAGGGAACTCCCCATGCCCAGCGACTTCGACGATTTTTCCGAAAAAGCCGCCGCAGATTATCCCGGCGGGAGCGAGGAGCAGCGCCAAAACCGCGACAAGCTTCAAGCCATCATGACCCGCCATGGGTTTGAGACCTTCCCGCATGAATGGTGGCATTTCGATTGGAAGGGCTGGCAGGACTACGCCCCGCTCGATATTTCCTTCAAAAAACTCGCGCCCCGGCCTTGAGTCGGCCAGCTTGGCTCTTCAAAAAATCTTAGCTTTTGGCGCTTGAGCTCGCAAAAATAGCTACTCGACCTGCTAGGTTCGCTGCTCCCAGTCGCATCTTATCCATCATGCCAACCAGACCTTTTAGACCAT
Organism: Terrimicrobiaceae bacterium; assembly: GCA_044375555.1. Taxonomy (GTDB): domain Bacteria; phylum Verrucomicrobiota; class Verrucomicrobiia; order Chthoniobacterales; family Terrimicrobiaceae; genus UBA967. The sequence continues at coordinate 6,564 of JBILML010000037.1, read as the reverse complement.
GCTGAAACGACCTCTCCAAGTTCCGGGCGGGCGGGAAGCCATGCCAGACCAACTGCGCGGCATTGCTCTGCTGGGTATCATCCTGGTGAACATTTTTTGTTTTTCCTACGGGTCGTTCAGCGCATCCCAAATGAGGGGTGAGGCGAACTTGGATGCGAAGCTGGCGGTGGAGGTTTTTGTTTACGGGAAGTTCTTCCTGATTTTTTCTTTTCTCTTCGGATACAGCGCGAATTTCATCGTCGGGGATGGCGCTCCGTGGCGGAAACGGGTCCAGCGCCGCCGCCTGATGGTGCTCGCGCTGCTTGGGTTTCTGCACGGGCAGTTCCTTTTTGCTTGGGATATTCTCTTGGGCTACGCGGTGCTTGGGTTTGTGCTCCTTTGGCTGATGCGGTTTAGTTCGGCGGCGTTGGTGCGGCTCGCTGTGGTTTTTGCTGTGGTTTTCAATATCGCGGCCGCGCTTTTGGATGGGCTGGTCGATGCGCGGATGCCTTCGCTCGAGCCGATCTACTCGGGGGGATTTCTTGAGGCGAATCTGGCCCGTATGCATGCCTACCCGTGGGTGCTTCTGGACGATGTCATCACCCAATGGGGCGTGGCCCTTGCGTCAATGATTGCGGGGCTCGTCGCGGGCCGGGCGAAGTTGCTGAAAAATCCCGCCGCCTGGATGGGAAGTGCGAGGCGTATTTTGGCCGTGGCCGCCCCGGTGGGGTTGGGCCTTGCGGTGCTCGGGACATTGTTAGAATCCGGCAAACTCGCTCCGGGCCTGTCGGAATTCTGGTCGAGCGCGCTTTTCATCGCCATCAACGGAGTGGGCGCATTCTTTTTGGCGGCCTCGTATGTCTGTGTCTTGGGCCTCGCGCTGGGCTCGGGATATTCCCTGCCGGGGTTCGTCGCAGCGGCGGGGCGGTGCTCGTTGACGATCTACCTCTCGATGTCCCTCACGTTGCTGCTGCTTTTCGGCAAATGGGCTTGCGGGCTTTTCAACTCGCTTCCGACACTGGTGACGATCGCGATTGGCATTGCAATCTGGCTGGCGCTGGCGCTCGCGGCGCAGTGCTGGCTGAAGCGCTACAATGCGGGCCCACTCGAGCGGCTCATGGCGGCATGGACCAAGCGCGGCGAGCAGGGCGCGAAGGAACAGGCGTTGCCCTGAGAGCGAACCGGAGCCATGTCCAAACACCTCCGCAACTGCCTGCTGACGGCCGCCCTTGTTTTGGCAGGGTCCCTCACCGGATGGTGCGAGGACGCCGGAGAACCGGCCGCCGCGTTCCCGAAGATTTCTTCGCTTTTTCAAACGCCCAACCCTTTCGGTGCTGAAATTTTCGCCGATTACTACGGGGTTTTCCAAGGCAACCCCGTCGGCGGCTTGTCGCAGGATTTCGCCTACTCCCAATACCTCATTTTTGGCATGAAATCGAAAGAGCCTCTCGGTTGGCGCGGGGGAGGTTTTAAAATTTCCGCTGTTTCCGCCGCAGGCCGGGATCTTTCCGAGGAGATCGGCAATGCCTTCACAGTCTCCCAAGCGTGGGCCGGCAACTCCCTTTTTTTCTACGAATGCTTCATCACACAAAGAGCTTTCGACGACCGGTTGGAGTTGGGCCTCGGGCGGATGGCCGCGAGTGAATTTTTCGGCACCCTGCCGGCTTTCGATCTGCTCGTGACCGGTGGCCTCAACGCCATCCCGATCGCCTTGGGACTCAACTCCCCATTCACCGAAAGCAGTTCCGCTTCCTGGGCCGCCGGCGCGCGCTGGCACCAGACCGAGGAGATTTCTTTGACCATCGGCGCATCCCAAGCGACTGCGCCTTTGGCCAGCGGATCGGCTTACAAAGGGCTCGATTTCGGGTTTCGGGGAGATGAGGGCGTTTTAGCCGTTGCGGAAGCCGGATGGACGCCCAACAAGGAGGACGCGCCAACCAGCCCGCATGCAACCGCCGGTTCCAAACAGGGGCTGCCCGGCATCTACAAACTCGGCGCCTATGCCTCGAATCGATCGCTCGCAGACTATCCGGGCGGCTCGGGCAGCGATCCCATGGGGCTCTACGCGCTCGCCCAACAAGCCGTCTGGGAGGAAGGTCCTGGGGCAAAAATCCCCAGTCGGTTTTCCCTTTTTGGCGGAGCCGTGTGGTCCATGCCGAACGGTGCTGCGGAAATGCCATGGAGCGGGTTTTTCGGAACCGATTGGAGGGGGCCATTCGCCACGCGCCCGGGGGACCACTTTTATACATCCTGGCAGATCGGAAACTTTGGCAATGCCTATGCGAAGAGCCTCGGCCAATCGGCCGTTGGCGCCTTTGAGTCCGTGCTCAACGCAGGCTACATCTTCCAACTCAGCGAAGAGTTTTCCGTGCAGCCCGACATCCAATACATCATCCGCCCAGGCGGCTTCGGGCAATCAGCCAACGCCCTCGTGCTCGGCCTGCAGGTCACGCTCAATCTCTGATCGGCTTCCGCGCCAGCCCAAATCTCCCACTGCGCGAGGGGCGCCGGATGGTTCTGCTTGGTAGATGGGCAGTCCCTTCAGGCGCGGGTCCAATCTTCCACAGCCAATCCTGCAATTCGACCGAACTCCGAAATGTTACCGCTGACGAGAGTCAAACCATTCGACATACAAATTGCGGCAATTTTCAGGTCATTCGGGCCTATCGTTTTGCCATGAATTTCCAACCCATGCCGAATGTCGCCGTAATATTGCGCGGCAGCATCATCAAATGGCAGTGAAACAAACGGTCGGAACATTTTCCTCAAGGCATTGAGACGCTTTTCGAGGTTTCCGTATTTGTGAGCGCCGTGCCAGAGTTCAGCTTTCACCACCGAGCACAAAAAAACATCCGAAGGCTGCAGACGGTTCAATCTCTGTTCAATCGGACCTCCGGGATTTTTGAGATGGAGAATCCAAGCGTTGGTATCGAGTAACCACCCCATCACCAAATTTCGCGCTTCTCGAATTCTCCCTGCGGCGGACGCTCGATTCCCTCGGTTCCGAAATCATCGCGGATTTGGCTCCAAAAACCATCGGGCCAAACCGACGCGGTGGATTTTTCTCGCTGGTCCACCAATTCCAATGCGTCCAGCACAAGGCGCTCGACAGAGGCGGCGGTGGACGCATCAAGCGATTGAAGCTTCCTGTCCAACTCCAAGGCGATTGCAGTCATGTAGTAAAATTATTCGCCACACTTCCTTTTGCAACACTGTAAATTTTAGAGGATCGGCCAACTCTACGGCCAAAACCGCGCCGGCGCCTTCCCCGTGGGATAAATGGTTTGCGGCCAGCCATCGGCGTCGTTAGAGATAACGGGATGAGTGAATCCATCGCGGGGTCTGCGCTCGAAGAGGAGGCAAGACGGCTCGAGGAATTATCCATCGCGCTCATCCAGGAAAAAAACTGGCAAGCCCTTGAGCAACTCATGTCCCCCGCTTGCCAGTTCGTCACCGATCATGGCTCGATTGGTCGCACCGAAGCCATGAAGCTGATGAAGGAAATGAATCTTGGCGAAGTTCGTTTCAAGGATTTCAAGGTCACCCAAGCAGGCCCCAACCTCATCGTCAGCTTCTGGCTGAGCGCCTCCGAGATGGTCGGAGGCAAGTTGCTCTCCAAGGAATTCTCGCCGCGTTTGAGTGTCTGGCAGCGGGTTGGACCAGACTGGCAATGCATCGCCTACGCCGATTTCAATCCGGTGTGAGGTGCGCCGAGGGCAGGTAAAGCTGTCAGGACGACGCCCCGCTCGATATTTCCTTCGAAAAACTCGCGCCCCGGCCTTGAGTCAGCCATTTTTCTTTTTCGGGACTCTCACGGAGCGGAGGCACGGAGGGGGCGTTGTAGCAACGGCAGTCCTCTGCCGTTTTGGGAGTAGCCCGCGAATGCCGGAAGATGAACGCGAATCGAAAGGCCCAGGGTAGGGGCGGCTCGCCGAGCGGACCAAAGACTCAGGCGCGAAAGCGCCGAATCCCACAAACCAAATCCTCCCGCAGGGCCGCCGGGACGCAGAGGAGGGAGTTATTGAAACACCCGGAATTTTGGCAAACTGCGCGGCATCCACACGTAAGACTTTCTGAAAATATGATGATATGTGGGACTGACCCTTCTCTTTTCCCATCTCGACATTCGCTTCGAAAAAATCGCGCCCCGGTCTGGAGTCGCCCGGCTTGCCTTTTCAAAAAAAATCTGAGCGATCGGGCTTGAGTTCGCCAAAATAAATCCGATTCAGAGTATTGCCATTGTTGGTTCCGTAGCACACACATCACCACATGAAAAAACTTCCGTCGCCATCATCGCGAGATGTTTGGGAAATCTTCTCGCTCTCCTCCGCGCAGAGCCGTTCCCTTGTTAACCGAGAGCCGTTAATTCAGCATCGAAAATAGCCTATGAAAAATAACCTCCTTCGTGTCTGCGTCGCTTGGGTTTGTTTAGCTTTTTCTTACATCGCCCCGGCAGCTCTTATCATCAATTTCAACGAGGTCGGCGCGGATGTCGCGGCCACCTATTCGGGATCCTTTGCGAGCCTGCCGGCTAATAGTGGTTGGGCTTCCCGGACTTCGAATAACCAAGTTGCCTCAGGGGTGCCGGCCATCTACTTGAGCGGCTCTCCCGGCATCAGTGGTGGTTTTTGGATGTATGATTTCACATCAAATTTCCCGACATTCGGTTCGAGGAACTCGCTTGTTGGCGCCCCTGTTGCAGGCACATACAGTGGAGCCACTTCGTTTATAGTGGATTTGAACAAACTCTACTTGCCAGATACCTATACTCTGGGCAGCTCGATTTCGGGTAACGCCACCTGGTCGGGCCAAACATTTGCCTCGATGCTACTCACCTCCGGCTCGTATGCGGGGACTCTCACGAATGGAGAGACCGTCACAGTGAATGTTGGGCCAGCCGGAGTTCCCGAGCCCGGCCAAGTCGCCGCCTCGCTCCTCCTCCTTGCCGGTGTCGGCGGGTATGTCTTCATGAAGCGCCGCAAGGCCGCGAAGATGGCCCCACCCGTTGCTGCCTAGCTCATGACTGCTCGAACCAAAACCGGTGCCGGACTAATCCACAATGGGTTCGAGACTTTCCCGCAACGCCCCGCTCGATATGTCCTTCGAAAAACATTCTCTTATGGGCGCCTCGGCCTTGAGTCGCCTGGCTTGGCTCTTGAAAACAATTTCATAGCCGCTCGCTTTTTCTCGAAAAATCGCGAGTTCACCTATTTGTTTCTTTAGCCCCACATACCATTCAAATTTATCAACTAATAAAAAATCACTTTCGATCTTGGTGGTTGACCCACCCAGATCGATTGTATCCCACTGTTTTTCGAAAGATTTTCAATCTCTTGTTCCTATGATTTCAACCCATAATTCCGTAACGCCATTGTCAACCTACCGAGGTGGAAATGACAAGCGGCTGACCAAAGTTTTTCTCGGTTTAGCAATCTTGATGAACATGATTGGTTTAGGGCACTCACAAACAACTGCATCGCCTACGCCATCGCCGACGCCATTTATTCCCTCATTTGTAGTGCAGCCAGGTAATGCTGTGGTAGAATCTGATTGTTATGTCCAAAATCTGATAGAGGGCTCCCAGTATAATAATGGGAGTTTAACCATAACCAACAACTCGACAGTATTTGGTGTTGCCCCATATGCAGTCAATGGTTTGTTTGATGAAGTTCTGATGGGGATCGGGGTGAATTTCGGTGGTGGTTTTGAAAATTATTCATTAAAAATTAATCAAAATTCTGGATTACTTGGTCTTCCCCCGTTTAGCTCGGTGCTCTTGGCAGTAACAAATAATGTAACAGTTGGTAACATAACAAATGGCGTTTTTGCCTTTACTAATAGCGGAAACATCTCCATCTCTGCTGGAAAGTATGCTGACAAGCTAACGGCTGTTTACATCGGGGAAAATGTAGTTTCAAATATAATAAATAATTCCAATGCAACAATTACCCCAGAAATTATAAATGCAGGAGGGCAATCAACTGGTATCTTGGTCCAAGGGGTGATAAATCAATTTGATAACTATGGAAAAATAGAAGCCATCAAGCAGCCAGAAACCAACAAAGAGGGGAAGACAGGGAAGGCTTATGGTATAAATATAAATGCATCAGGCTATATTGCAACACTTAACAATTACGGAACCATTCAAAGCTCCCCTCAGGCTTTGTCGGGGGATTGGGGCGGCATTGCATTGAATGGCGGTTCACTAGAGTCATTGAATAACTATGGGAAAATTGACAAAATTCTATTAAATAATGGAAATATAAATTATATATATAATAATGGATACATTGGAGTTATAAATAATTTTAGAGGCGAAATTAATACTCTTATTAATTACGCTGGTATGCAAAACGGTGTGTCTACGCCTTTAATTTATTCTCATTGGCTTCCTCAAAATTATGAAATAATCATCCAAGGCCAAAACTACGGGCAATTAAAGGAACATGATTCTGATGGGTTCTTCACGGAATTTCATGGGTAGAGGGGAAAAGATCGAGTCTGCCGCAGTAGAAGAGGATTCTGGTGCGGTAGTTGAGGGCGTTACGGAAACCACGGGCATCGGCCTTGAGGGATTGGATTTTG
>JBILML010000015.1:0-66903 GCA_044375555.1 Terrimicrobiaceae bacterium | reverse complement strand
AATGACTGCAACCGAGGCGGCCGGTTTTTTTGAAGTCTGCTTGGGTGAAGCCACAGACAGGGCATTTCACACTCGCGGGATTTTTTTCAATTTGCTGGGAGTCGCCAATGCCGAGAAGCAGATCCGCTAGAGCGAAACCGGTTGGGTCGTTGACGCCTTTCTCTTTGGAGCAGGATTCGCAGAGGTTCACTTTCTGCATCTTCCCGTCCACGATTTGGGTCAGAAAAACCGTCGCTTCCTTGGCGTGGCAAACATCACATTGCATCGTTTTGGTCAGCTATAGATCGGTGTGCCGGTGGAGGCTGTCAACTCACGGAAACGCGTGATAAGGCGGCGCGTGATCGGGCCGGGCTTGCCGTCACCGATCGGGCGGGTGTCGAGTTTTACAGCGGGGATGATTTCAGCGGCTGTGCCCGTGAGGAAACACTCATCGGCGGTGAAAATGTCATAGCGCGTCATCATCGGCTCGTGGATTGGAATGCCGAACTCCGCTGCGAGATCAAAAACTACTGAACGGGTGACACCCGCCAACGCGCCTGCGGAGATGGGCGGCGTCGTAATAACTCCATTTTTGATAATGAAAATATTGTCACCCGTGCACTCGGAGACGAAGCCTTGCTCGTTGAGCATGAGACCCTCGCCTGCGCCGGCATTTTGGGCCTCGATCTTGGCCATGACATTGTTGAGGTAATTCAGCGACTTCACCATCGGGCTGAGCGCACCGTGTGGAATTCGGCGGGTCGCACAGGTCACCACATCGAGTCCGTTTTCGTATTTATCGGCGGAGTAGAGCGTGATTTTCGAAGCGATGACGAAGATCGAAGCCTTCGGGCAAAGCATGGGATTCAGGCCGAGATCCCCCACCCCGCGTGTGACGACGAGACGGATGTAGCCATCTTGGAGTTTGTTTTGGCGGATCGTCTCGAGCGTCGCCTCGATGACGGCGGATTTATCCATGCCAATGTTGAGGGCGATCGCACGGGCGGAATCGAACAAGCGATCGATGTGCTCTTCGAGACGGAAGACCCGTCCATTATAAAACCGGATTCCTTCAAAAACCCCGTCACCGTAGAGCAAACCGTGGTCGAACACGGAAATCTTCGCGTTCTCTTTGTCGTAAAATTGACCGTCTATGTAGATTTTCATGTGGAAAAATGGCCCGGCAATCCAGCGCCGAGAAGAACGAAAAGACTAACGGAGCGCCGAGGCATCACAAGCCCTCAGAGCAGGATTTCGCTCGAAAATCCGGAGCGCCTCGCCGGCGAGAAAAAGCGATCCGGTGACGAGGACCGGTTCCGAAAAATCCAGAGCGGCGCGAAGGGCGGGTTCGAGCGAGAGGTGAATTTGGGAAGAACAGTGAACCAAGGGGAACAGCGTGGCGGGCGATTCCGAGCGAGAATTTTCCACCGGCACAAAAATAAATCGCTCGGCGAGAGGTTCCAGCCGCGAGAGGATTTCGGAGTAGTTTTTATCCGCGAGAGCGCCGAAGACGATAGTGGCTCTTCGATCGGCGAAAACCTCACGCCAGGTCTGGACGAGAGCGTCGGCGGAGTGGGCATTGTGCGCCCCATCCACCACGAATCGTTCGCCAACTCGCTGAAAACGGGCAGGCCACTCCGTGCGAAGGAGGCCTTCTCGAATAGCCGCATCAGAAATCCCGAGGCCGCTCGCGCGAAGAGTTTCCACCGCCAAGGCGGCATTCCACTTTTGATGAGCCCCTGCCAGAGCGAGCGGATGCAGGCATGGCTCGGAAACAAATCGGATCTCAGATCCACGCTCGGCGGCTGTTTTGCCCAAAACCTCGGCAGCGTCGGGTTGCTGGGGAGCGGAAACCACGGGGACTCCCGGCTTGATGATGCCGGCTTTTTCGGCGGCGATTTTCGAGAGCGTGTCGCCGAGCCATTGCATGTGATCCATGTCGATCGGCGTGATCGTGGATACCAAGGGAGTCACGGCGTTCGTTGAGTCGAGCCGCCCGCCCATGCCGGTTTCGAGAACGACCAAATCGCATCCTGAACGCGCAAAGTGATCGAGAGCCAGAACGGTGGAGATTTCAAAAAAAGTCGGGGCGTGATCCCAATCGCAAACCGCATCCCGAAGCCTGGAAATTCCTGCGGCCAAATCCTCCCTCGAAATCATTTCGCCATCGACACGGATGCGCTCGCGGAAGTTCACCAGATGCGGCGAGGTGTAAAGACCCGTGCGATAACCTGCCCGCCGCAAGATCGAGTCGAGCATCGCGCAGGTGGAGCCTTTGCCATTGGTTCCCGCGACATGAAGGAAACGAGTTTTTCGCTCAGGATGCCCGCAAGCTGCGAGTAAACGGTTGGTGTTCTCGAGGCCGAGCTTGATGCCAATCGACTCCGACGCGTAGAGCCAGTCGAGAGCCTCTTCGGGCGTCACTTCGAAACGAGGTAGCCGAGGATATCGCTCAGGGTGGACCGCATTTTGGCGCGCTCGACAATGAGGTCGACCAGACCGTGCTTTTCCAAGAACTCGGCGGTTTGAAAATCAGCAGGCAGCGTCTGATGCGTGGTCTCGCGGATCACGCGAGGCCCGGCAAAGCCGATCATGGCTTTGGGCTCCGCGATAATGATGTCGCCGAGCGAGGCGTAACTGGCCATGACACCCGCGGTGGTGGGGTTTGTGAGAACCGTGATGTAGGGCAGCCTGGCTTGGGCGTGGAGCGCCAGGGCGCCGCTGGTTTTTGCCATCTGCATCAGGCTCAGCATGCCCTCATACATCCGCGCGCCACCGGAGGCACACACGAGAATGACAGGCATTTTCTGCTTGGTGGAAAACTCAATAATGCGGGTGATTTTTTCCCCAACGACGGACCCCATCGTTGCGGCGAGGAAGTTGAAATCCATGACGCCGAGGCCGACGGGATGGCCATTGATTTTAGCACTGCCGGTGGTGACTGCGTCCACAAGGCCGGTCTTTTGTTTGTAACTCCGGAGTCGGTCGGCGTAGGTCGTCACGCCCTTGAATCCAAGAGGATCGACCGAGGACATCGAGGCGTCGTGTTCCTCGAACGAATCGGGATCAACAAGACTCGTAATGCGCTCGCGGGAGCCGAGATTGAAGTGGTGGTCGCATTTCGGGCAGACCTGCAAATTTTCCTCGAGGGCAAAGTTGTGAATGACCTCCGAGCAAGATGGGCATTTGGTCCAGAGCCCGGTCGGCATTTCGCGGGTCTTGCTGGTGAGGGAGCGAAGAATGGGTTTTTTGAAGATGGCCATGGGTTCGAAAAAGTTATCCGCGGGCGACCGTAAGAGCCCGGACGGAGCAGGCTCCGTTCTCGAGGAGGATGGCGGCGCAGGCATCGAGTGTCGATCCCGTTGTGAGCACATCATCCACGAGAAGCAGGTTCAAATCGGTCACATCGGCATCTTGGCGCAGTGAAAACGCGTCGCGCAAGTTTTGCCTTCGCCCTTTCCGGCCGAGGCGGGTCTGCGTGCCGGTGTAGCGAGTGCGGCGAAGAAATTCGCGAACCGGAATCTTGGAGGTGCGGGCGAGATGCTCGGCAAGAATCGTGGCTTGGTTGAATCCCCGCTCTCGCAGACGGCGAGGATGGAGCGGCACCGGCACTAAAGCATCGAACTCGATTCCCTCCAGGCGAGGATCGGCGAATCCTTCGCGCTGAATATCCGCCAGCATGCGGGCGAGCCACATTTCGCGGTTGTATTTCAAGCGGTGGAGAACATCGCGCACCGTTCGGTGGCTCCGTGCAACCGTAACGGCGCAGAGAAAAGAAAACCGGTCTCCGCGGCAGTTCGGGCAGAGGAAATCGGCGGTGACTCCGTCGTAGGGTTGGGAGCAGGTTTCACAACGAGGCGGCTTCACACGCTCGATTCCCGCTGCGCAATCTTCGCACCAGTCCCTCCCCTCCTCCACGCCTCGGGCGCAGTGGGCACAATGCGAGGGAAAAAACAGCGACCTCAGCGGCTCAAGGATTTTTTCGGTCACAACGGGCATAGCGCAGAAACCAAAAGATCAGGACTCCCGTGATTCCCAAAACCGCCAAGGGAACCAAGCCGGTTGGCACCGCGCCGCTGACCACATTTTCTCCAACCCATGGCAGAAGCTGATCGGAGGGTTTGATGCCGAATTTTCCGAGAATCTGAATTCCCTGCTGGCCGAGAATCCATCCCGCATGAAGCCCGATCGCGAGGAACAGCGAGCGCGTGCGGATCGTTGCCACCGCGAGGAGAATCCCCGCCAGCACCAGCGAAAAAAAACCCCAGCCCAGCAACGGCCACGGCGGAGCGGAGGAAAACAACAACGGCAATTGCTCGAATCCACTCCACCAGGTCACCGGAGCGTCCAGCGGCTGCTTGGCCGTTTTCAAAAAGTGAACCACAGCAAAAAACACGGCAGAAAATCCCACCGCCGCCACCCGACCCATGGCCATCAGGCACAAACCGAGAAAGACACAGCGGAAGAGAAACTCCTCGACCACCGAAACAGCGCACGCTGTTCCCGCCACGCGCAAAAACTTCGCCCCCTCCCAATCCGCTCGAAACTCATAAACTCCCGAGAAAAAATACCCCACTCCCAACGCAAGCACCGGCAGAAACGCGAGGACAAAGCCAATGGCGAGATCCCGTTTCCAGCGTGGATTTTTATCAATCCCCAACACCGAAAGGCTCCGGATTCCCACCCAACGAAACGCCGGCCACAGGAGCAGCAGCGCCGAGATTTGAACACTCCGGCTGAAATATCGGTGAAAAGGAAATCCCTCGACGATGGGTAGAATTCCCGCCTCGGCGAGGAAGTTCCCCACCCAATAAAGCGGAGGCGACATCAGGCACGCCAACAAGACCACCGCGAGTGGATACGCGAGCAACCGGAGAAGACTTTTCGGACTTGCGGGATTCGAATTCACGCGGCGCGTTTTATCGGCCAAAGTTTCCAGCGATGCGAGATGTTTGGAATACGGCGGAGCTGGAGGCGCTCGACAAGGCGCACCTCTGGCATCCCTTCACGCCGATGCGCGACTGGTGCGAACCGGACCACCACCCACTCGTTCTCGTTCGCGGCGAAGGCGCCATGCTCGAGGACAGTGAGGGGCGCCGCTACCTCGATGGCAATTCCTCGATCTGGACCAATATCCACGGCCACGCCCACCCAGTGATCAATCAAGCCATCCGCGATCAACTCGACCGCGTCGCCCATGTTTCGTTTTTAGGAACCACGAACTCGCCCGCTATTCAGTTGGCAACCAAACTCTCGGGATTTTTTCCCAAAAACTCTCTGAGCCGGGTTTTCCTAAGCGACGACGGATCCACAGCCATCGAAGCCGCGATGAAAATGGCGGTGCAATTTTGGCAAAACCAAGGTCACCCGGAGAGGTCGAGATTTGTCGCGTTTGATCGGGCCTATCATGGCGACACGCTCGGCGCAGCGAGCCTCGGCGGCATCGGAGCATTTCACAAACGCGTCGCTGGCCATGAATTTCCCGTCACCCGGATTTCCGCCCCTGCCGATCTCGACTCACTTCCCGGTTTTCACCACGGCGATGTCGCCGCGGTGGTCATCGAACCCCTCCTCCAAGGAGCGGCTGGGATGCGCCTCTGGCCAGCAGGAATGCTCCGCGAACTTCGCCAAAAATGCGACGCTGCCGGCGTGTTCCTGATTCTCGATGAAGTGATGACCGGATTTGGTCGCACCGGAAAAATGTTCGCCTGCCAGCACGAAGAGGTCGTTCCCGATTTTCTCTGCCTCGCCAAGGGACTCACCGGCGGCTACCTGCCGCTCGCCGCGACGCTCACGACGGAACGCGTCTTCTCCGCCTTCCTCGGTGATGTGGCCGAGGGAAAGACCTTCTACTACGGGCACAGCTATTCGGGAAACCCCCTCGGATGCGCCTCTGCGCTTGCAAACCTCGAAATCTTCGAATGCGAACAAACCCTCCAAAATCTCGCACCGAAAATCCAAGTCCTCGCGCACTTGCTCGATGGTCTGCGCGAGATTCCATTCGTCCACGAAATCCGCCACCTCGGCTTCGTCGCCGGCATTGAGGTTCGCCGACCCGACAGAACCGAATATCCGTGGTCCGATCGCATCGGCGCCAAAATCTGTCTCGCCGCCCGCCGCCACGGCCTTCTGACCCGCCCGGTGCTCGACACGATCGTTTTCATGCCACCGCTCTGCACCACCGAGGATCAATTGAAAAACGGCATCCACGCCATCAGCCAAGCCATCGGCGAGGTTTTGGGCGGGGTTTGAAATCGCTGCGTTAAGACGGAGAGCCAATCACATTCACCGCGATGCGGCGGCGGTGCGGGGCACGACGGTGCTCGAAGAGGAAAATTCCCTGCCAGGTTCCGAGAACCATTTGGGAGTTGAAAATCGGAACCGATTCACTGGTTCGGGTGAGCGCCATGCGGATGTGGGAAGTCATGTCATCCGGCCCCTCCATCGTGTGTTCGTAGCCATGGCCATTCTCGGGAACGAGTCGCTCGAAATATCTCTCCAAATCCCTTGCCGCCGTGGGGTCGGCATTTTCAAAAATCACAAGACTTGCACTCGTGTGGCAGACAAAAATGGTGACCAAACCCTCCCCGCAATCCGCCTCGGCGACGATCTTGGCGACTTGATCCGTGATCTCGTAAAGCCCCTTTCCGCGAGTCGAAACATCAAAAAATCTCGTCAGCGTTTTCATCCCTCAATCGCGCTACGAATCTGATTTTTCATCGGGTGTCTCAAAAGAAAATCCGTGGATTTTTTCGGACTCTTCCGGGGTTTTGAGAACCTTCCAAATGCACCAAAGAAAAACTGCCGTAACGCTACCCACCGAGAGAATCATCACGATCCAACCGCCGGGCGTCATGGTTCGACCTCCTTGGGGATTTCTTTGCGATAGGCGGGAGCACGGGCGACAAGGAGCGAAACAAAGGCGGCAAAGCCAGCGACCAACCCCACCGCCAGCCAAGCGACGGGACTTGGCTCAATAAAGAGGTCACGCACATAACCACTGAACTCCGGCTCGCCCCCACGGAAAGAAACGCCAAAGACATTTACCAAAACCCAGAGCCCGAAGATCGTTATCAGAAACGCGGGACACAGGACTTTCATGACGGGGATAAAAATCCTGGGAATCGGAAACGCGGCACCGCGCGCCGCTTCCTGCAGGCCTTTTCGAACTCCAAATCCCCAGGAAAAAACGAGGATTTGGATCGTCGCCAAAATGAAAATCAAAAAAGTGCCGACCCAGAAATCGAGCGTGTCGAGCGCCTTCAAATCCTTGCTGAAATAAACCACAAAGACCGAGCCAATCCCTGTGATGAAGCCGAGGATGGCGACGGATTGTTTACGGCCAATGGCCAGAACCTCCTCAAGAAATGCGATGCCCGGCTGGAGCATCGAGAGCGAGCTCGTGATGGCGGCGAGGAATAACAGAAAAAAGAACACAGCCCCGAAAACCGAGCCAAACGGCATCTTGTCGAACACAAGCGGGAGGACATTGAAGCCCAGCGCAAAAGTCCCCATCCCCGCCACACCAGCCACTCCAAGAAACGCAAAGGCCGCCGGCAGCGTGATCAACCCGCCAAGCCCGACTTCGAAAAACTCGTTGGCACTCGTCGCGGAGAGCCCGCTCAGGACGATGTCATCTTTCCGCGACAGGTAGCTGGCGTAGGTGAGGATCACGCCGAATCCCACACTCAGCGAAAAGAAAATCTGCCCGGCGGCGGCGAGCCAAAGCTGAGGCTTCGCCAATTGCTCGACCACGCCAATCGTTCGCACTCGCAGTGCGGATTCCCTGGCGACCTCACGGTCTGCGGCCTCGATCATCTCCCGACCCACAAGTTCACGCTCCAGGCTCCAACGGCCCTCCGTATTTTTTTCCAAAACCACCTTCTCGGGATTCCACATAAAGCCCAAGCCATTGAGGACATTCTTTTCAGGCTGGGCGGCATCGGGTGCGCCCAGCGTGAGGACCCGAACAAGAATCACCAGAGCCAGCAACAACAGCGCCGGCATGGCCCATGTGCAAAACCACTCAATCCCCTTCGAAAGCCCTCGGTAAATCAAAATGAAGTTCAGCACGAAGACCACGAGCAGATAGCTCCCCACCCCGCTGAAACCAAAGCCGATCGCCTGGCCATTTCCTTCCGCACCGATGAAACGGCTGAAGAAATTTCCTGACTCCTCGACCGAGCCGAAGTGCACACTTCCGGTGGCAAAGCTCACCGCGTAACCGAGGCACCACGCTTCGATCACCACATAATACATGTAGATCACCACAGGGATGACCACCCCGATGACTCCCAGATATTTCCCCCAGCGGCGCCGGACGAAGAAATGAAAAACCCCCGGCGAGGCGTTGAATCCATGCTGACCGGCCATTCGCCCCATCGTCCACTCCGCCCAACAAATCGGCAGACCAATCAGAAGCAGCGACAGGAAATAGGCGATCATGAATGCGCCTCCGCCGTATTGCGCGGCTTGGCCAGGAAAACGCAGAAAATTGCCGAGGCCAACGGCGCTTCCTGCCACAGCCATAATTACTCCCAGTCGCGAAGACCAACGGTCACCAGCCATGCCGCGAGAAACTAGTGACCCTCCCTCACCCCATGCAAGCCCGCCGCTTGCCAGCGCTCCGCCGTCGTGGTTTTTAAAAGGCCTGTGGAGATTTTGGAGCAGCAAGATTGGGAGAAACGCCGCGAGCGCCATGAGGCCCGGGTCGGCCCGTGGGTGCAACCCCGACTCGAGAGGATGTCGCTACACCAGCGACATCCCGTGGAGGATTTCTTGTTCGAGTATTACCCCCACCGCCCCGCTCAACTCCGACGCTGGCATCCTGGCATTGGGTTCACCTTGTCAGGGCCAGCGGCTCGCGAGTATTTGGCGATTCCCGGCTATATGGAAAATCCGAACGGCGTCACGGCGGGTCCCCTTCCAGAAAAACGCCGAGCCTTTGTCGAGTGGCTGGGCCGTTTTTTGCAAGGCATCGACCTCCGCGCGCCCTTCTTTGGATGCCATGGATTGCACGAGTGGGCGATGGTTTACCGCACCACCGAAATTCGTTACGAAAACCTCCCTCTCCGCCTATCACCCGAGGAAACCGCCGCCGTCGTCGAGAGTCTCCCCGTGCGTTGCTCGCACTACGACGCGTTCCGTTTTTTTACCGAAGAAGCCCGACCGCTCAACCGCCTCCAGCCGACGCGCGAGGAATCCCCCCACCTCGAACAACCCGGCTGCCTGCACGCGAATATGGATCTCTACAAGTGGTGCTTCAAACTCTCGCCCTGGACTCCATCCGAACTCCTCGCCGACGCTTTCGAGTTGGCGCGAGACATCCGCGAACTCGACATGCGCGCGAGCCCCTACGACCTCTCGGCTCTCGGCTATCCAGCCGTTCCCATCGAGACCCCCGAGGGCCGCTCGACCTATGAAAAGGCCCAACGCCATTTTGCCGAACGCGCCCGCCCGATCCGTCGAAACTTGATCGCGCTTTGTAAGGAACTGCAGGCCTTGGTCCAGCACGCCTGATGGCCGACTGGTGCAAAAGTTGAGTTTTTTCTCGCCCCCTCGGACGAGGCCACTAAAGAGTTCCCGCACTCGTCATGAAAAAAGAGAAAAAGACCACCGCCGGCTTCGAACAGGAAATCCTCGACCAACTTCACTTCGGCCTCGCCCGCGACACCTCTTCCGCGTCGAAACGCGATTGGTGGATCGCCACTTCCAAGGCCATCCAAAAAGTCATCATCGATCGCATGATGAAGACTCTCGCCGTCCACTCAGAGGGAAATGTCCGCCGCGTCTATTACCTCTCGATGGAGTTTCTCATGGGTCGCCTCTACGCGAACAACATGATCAATGCCGGCGTTTTCAAGGAAGCCGTCGAGGCTTTGGAAAATCTCGGGCACACGCTTGAGGAAACCCGCAACGAGGAATACGACATGGCCCTCGGAAATGGCGGCCTCGGCCGTCTCGCCGCTTGCTTCCTCGACTCTCTGGCCACGCTCGACCTCCCCGCCGTCGGCTACGGCATCCATTACGAATACGGTCTTTTCAAACAGCAATTCCGCGACGGCTACCAAGTCGAACTCCCCGACGCTTGGATTCAATACGGATCACCCTGGGAAATCATCCGGCCCCAATACATCCAGGAAATTCCTGTTTACGGCCGGGTCGAGGCCGTGACCGATGCCTCGGGCCAGACCCGCAACGAATGGATGGATCACCGCAAAATCATCGGCGTTCCCTACGACATCCCCATTCCCGGCTACGGCACCGAGACCGTGAACTTCCTCCGCCTCTGGGAGTCCAAAGCCCCAGCCGATTTCGATCTCGATGCCTTCAATCGTGGTGGCTACGAGGAAGCCGTCCGCCAAAAGAACACTGCCGAGACGATCTCCAAGGTTCTTTACCCAAATGACCACACCGAGGCCGGCAAGGAACTCCGCCTCCTTCAGCAATACTTCTTCGTCGCCTGCTCCCTCCGCGACATCATCCGCCGCTTCGAGCGCGACAACACAAACTGGGAAACCTTCCCTGAAAAAGTCGCCATCCAGCTCAACGATACCCACCCCGCCATCGCCATCGTCGAACTCCAGCGCCTCCTCGTTGATGAATACGACATGCCATGGGAAAAAGCTTGGGCGATCGTCACCCGCACCTTCGGCTACACGAACCACACCTTGCTCCCCGAGGCTTTGGAAAAATGGAGCGTCGCCTTGTTCCGCAAGGTTCTCCCTCGACACCTCCAGATCATTTTCCTCATCAATAAATTTTTCCTCGAAGAAGTGCAGGCCAAGTGGCCAAACGACCTGGAAAAGATGAACAAGCTCTCCCTCATCGAGGAAGGCCACAATCAGATGGTCCGCATGGCCCACCTCTGCGTGGTTGGAAGCCACTCGGTGAACGGCGTCGCCGCACTCCACACCCAACTCCTCCGCAGCGATCTCTTCCCCGAGTTCGACGCGCTCTACCCCGGCAAGTTCAACAACAAGACCAACGGCATCACTCCCCGCCGCTGGCTCGTTGCCTGCAACCCCCGCCTCTCCGACCTCATCACCCGCAGCATCGGCACCGGCTGGGAGCGCGATCTCGACAAGCTCCGCGAGCTCGAACCCTTCGCCGAAGACGCCTCCTTCCGCGAGGAATTCATGGCCGTGAAGCACACGAACAAAGAACGCCTCGCGCAGCGCATACTCGAAGAATGCGGCGTGAAGGTCGACCCCTCCGCCATGTTCGATGTTCAGATCAAGCGCCTGCACGAATACAAGCGCCAGCACTTGAATCTCCTCCACATTCTCGCCCTCTACCGCCGCCTGATCGAGAACCCGAATCTCGACATCCCGCCGCGCGTTTTCCTCTTCGCCGCCAAAGCCGCCCCCGGCTACGACATGGCGAAATTGATCATCAAGGCGATCAATTCCGTCGGCTCGAAAATCAACGCCGACAAGCGCATCAAAGACAAACTCAAGATCGCCTTCATGCCGAATTACCGCGTGTCCGTGGCCCAGCGCATCGTTCCCGCCGCCGACCTCTCCGAGCAAATCTCCACCGCCGGCAAGGAAGCCTCGGGAACCGGCAACATGAAACTCGCCCTCAACGGCGCCCTCACCATCGGCACCCTCGACGGCGCGAATGTGGAAATCCGCGAGGAAGTCGGCGATGAGAATATTTTCATCTTCGGAAACACCGTCGAGCAGGTCCAAGAGTTGCTCGCCAAAGGCTACAACCCCTCGAGCTACTACGACCGCGACCCCGAACTCGCCGCCGTGATCGACTGGCTCGGCTCCGGCGAATTCACCGCCGACGAAGGATACGAAATCCTCCTGCCGCTCCGCGACAACCTCCTTTACCACGACCCCTTCCTCTGCCTCGCCGACTTCCGTTCCTACTGCGACAAGCAAGACGAAGTCTCGCGCGTCTTCCGCGACAAGCCCAAGTGGTCCAAGATGGCCGTCATGAACACCGCCCGCGTCGGCAAGTTCTCCAGCGACCGCACCATCGCCGAATACGCCAGAGACATCTGGAAATTAAAACCCGTCAAAGTGAAGTAATTCCCAGCCCCCGCGCTCCACTCACGGGCAACCTTCCTTACTAAAAATCAAAAAGCGGCACTTGCCCGAAAAGAGCATCTGTGACAGCTTCCCCATCCGCGCCGGCATAGCTCAGTGGTAGAGCAACGGTTTTGTAAACCGTCGGTCCTCGGTTCGAATCCGAGTGCCGGCTCCCCCCTTCTCAACCCGCATGCTTTGCGAGGTTCACTTTTTGGGAAACTCCAGCCGGTGGGTTTTCTGAATCTTGTCGCGCCGTTCTTCGTCAAGCCGTGCCTCGGCGGCGAACTCCGGCCACCGTCTCACCGCCGCTTGGACCTCCGCGATGATTACCGCCGCCCGCCCACGCTTCATCAGGGCCGATTTTGCGCACGCTTCGAAATCCTCCATAGTGAAGCCGTCTCTCCTTCCATTCAGAGTCATCTGGTGTGTGGATGTCCAAGATCCGGACGGATTGTAGCTGTAGGTCACATCGAATGCCGGGGCGAGCGACCACTCCCCGCTCTGGTTCATCAAGAACGCGATATTCTTTACATGGTCGTCCTGATTCCGCGACACGATGTTGAAGACCATCCGGCGAAACTGCTCCTCCACTGCTGCCATCGGCAGCTTGAGCCGGCGGATCGCCAGCAAAGCCTGCTCGTAGGAATAGGCTCCCGCCTGCTGGAAATCATAATGAGCCAGCGCGCAAAGTGACTGCATGTGCAGTTTTGCTCCGCTCGTTGGACGATCGAAGCGGCGCGTCATGAAATGCCGTCGTCCGTTTTCCTCCAGCAGCCGGCATTCACTCATTGTGATGCCCGCCGCCTTCGCCATCAGGTGATAGGCATACTCGATGGCCCCGTAGCCCTTCGGGTCTTCTAGCTCCTTGTCCTTGTTGCCGACGACACCGTCGAACTTGAGCAGCCAATAATCGAAGCCGTCGCCCGCGGCGATCTGCCCCGAGCGCACCTCGTTAGTCTCCCGGTTCCACGCGATGGCCGCCTTCGCCCGCGCTCCGCCGGCGGAGGTGCCCACGCGGAGGATGTCGCGCAATGCCCTCTCTTGCGCCCCCGTGTGAAAATGTCCCTGCAAATCTCCGCGATGCGTCAACACCTCGCTGGCCAACCGCACCAACGCATCCACCTTGATCTTCGCTGCCTTGCCGGGCTTCGGCCCCAGTGTCGGAGCGAACTCCAGAGCCCCCATGCCGCGCGTGCCCGTGTAGCAAAGCCGCTCCACCGCATGGAAACTCTCCGGCGTCCGGCCCTGCGTGGCCAGCCAGGCATCGATCAACGCATTGCCGAATTTGTCCGGAAGCACATCCGCCAGCATCCCAGGCAGTCCATGGAAGGTGTTTCGCGGCAGCGCGGGAAACTGATACACCTGCTCGCGCAGCGGCATCACCAGCGGCGATAGCTCGATCCCACTGCGCGCGAAATCCGGGTCGTATTGAAACACGGCCACCTCGCGCCCCTCTTCGAGTGACACTGCGCCAATCGTTCGCCCCCAGAGTTGCACCTTCGCGATCATGACGCCTCACCCCATGTCCATTGTTTTGGCACATCCGCCGCCACCGCCTTTCTGCCCGAGGCCCGCTGGCGTTTTGCACCCTGCCGTTTCAATTGCTCAATGGGGCTGGGCACAGCCTCCGGAATCAAGCTCTCGAAATGCTCCACCAGTCCAAGCACACGGCAAACTCTCAGAAACCCCGACAACTGCGTCGCCACAGCGCCGGATTCTAGCCGCTCCACCGTTCGCTTGGAAACGCCCGCCTGCTCCGCAAGCGCCGCTTGAGTAAGGTTTCGACTCAGCCGCGTGCTGGCCAGCCGTCCACCCAATTCCTCCAGAACACTCTGATCGGTCAGTTGGGCGTGAATCTTCATATTTCGTCGAATATGCCGATTTGAATCACTAAATCAATCTTATTCGTCTCTTATGACGATTTGCTGAGTAAGAATTCTATAAATTTCAGATTTAGGGTAAGTCAGTAGAGTTCATGTTGAGGTAAACTATTGAGATCCTCCAAAAACTTGCCCTGTTTCTTCACTTTGAGAAACTGCATTAACCAACATGGCCTTATGAAAAACTCCTCCCTCCCGTGTCACCGGATCGCCGTGCTCATCGCCATTTTTCTTTTTGGAACCCTTCTGTTTCTCGGGGCCTCCGAGCCGTCGGGCGACATCCGAGTCATTCAAGTCCAAGGGCCGCCTGCCGTGATCGTCATGGCCGACGGCAGCACCCCGCCGATTCGCGTGAATGATCTGGTCCCTCCCGGCTCGACGGTGAAAACCCCAGCCGACTCCAGCCTGAAATTACTCTTTGCCAATGGAGCGATCCTGATTCTTCAGCCCCGCTCGGAGTTGCGACTCACGCGTTTCGCCTCGAAGGACGCTCTGCCAATGCAAACCACCACCGGGCACCGCCCTTCCGAGTTTTTCAAATCCCACACCGATCTCGATCTCCAATCCGGGGCCGCCCTGCTCGATGTGGCGCCCCTCAAAAAAGAATCGAAATTCCAAGTCACCACTCCGCTTGGCATCGCAGGGATTCGTGGCACCCGGTTTTATGTCAGCATTCGAAATGACCGCGCAGCTGTCGGCGTGGCCGAAGGGTTGGTAATCACCACCAGCCTCATAGGCGAAACACAATCCCTCGCCGCAGGCCAAGCGATCGGACTGACAGCCAAAGGCCTCACCCGCGCCACAGCAAGCGAGACCTCCTACATCCGGAATCTCGACGCCGCGTTCGGCACCACCCGCCAACTCCTCAAACCCTCCCCTGCCACCACGACGAAAAGCCGCGCCGGTTACCAAGTCTCCGAATAAGCCCCTGCGGTTCCCCCAAAATCTCGGGATAATTTTCTGGATCGGAGCTCCCGCTCTCCCCATTGTTCCGCCCCTATGTCCGTTCTCATCGTTGGCTCCATCGCGCTGGATGACATCAAAACCCAGCTCGCCGAACACAAAAATCTCCTCGGTGGCTCCGCTTCCTACGGCGCCGTCTCCGCATCGAATTTCTCGCCCGTGAGCCTAGTCGGCATCGTTGGTGAGGATTTCCCGAAGGAGCATGTCGAACTCTTCCGCAATCGTCAGATCGATCTCGCCGGCCTCCAGATCGTCCCCGGAAAAACCTTCCGCTGGTCCGGGGAATACATGTGGGACATGAACACCCGCGAGACGCGCTCGGTGGAGTTGAATGTTTTCGAGACCTTCACCCCCGCCCTGCCCGAAGGCTACCGCCAAACTCCAATCGTCCTCCTGGCAAACATTGCGCCCGACCTTCAACACCATGTCCTCGATCAGGTCAGCCAACCGCGCTTCGTCATCGCCGACACGATGGACCTCTGGATCAACATCGCCAAAGACTCCCTCACCCGCCTCATCGGCCGCGTCGACATGCTCATCCTCAACGACGGCGAAGCCCGTCAATTCACCGGCGAAACCAGCCTCATCAAAGCTGGCAAAAAAATCCGCGAAATGGGCCCCGCCTATGTCGCGATCAAGAAAGGCGAGCACGGCTGCCTCCTCTTCGGCCCCGAGGCCGAGTTTTTCAGCTGCCCAGCTTTCCCACTGGAAGACATCCACGATCCCACCGGCGCGGGAGACACCTTCGCTGGCGGGTTGGCCGGCTACCTCGCCGCAAATTGCGGAACGGGTGAAGTCACCTTCGAGGCCCTGAAAAAAGCCGTCGTCTACGGAAGTGTGCTCGCCAGCTTCAATGTGGAAGCCTTCAGCCTCGAACGCCTCAAAACCGTCGACTCCGCTCAGATCGAATCCCGCTACGACCTCTTCCGTCGAATTTCGCAGTTCGAAAAAATCTGATTCCGCTAAGGCTTCGCCACGGGCGTGCGGTAGTAAACCGCCGTGTGGCCGACTTGCTGAACGAGGGTGGCGCCGGTCTTTTCGGCGAGTTCTTTGGAGAGCGTCTTGCGCTCTTCCTTGAAGCCCTCGAAGCGCAATTTCACGAGGCCGTGGAGGTCGAGCAACTTTCCTAATTCCGTCAACAATTCGGGCGAGGCACCGGCTTTGCCGAGCTTGACCGCAGGCTTGAGCAACTGCGCCCGGCTTTTGAGTTCACTGAGTTTCGGCGCGCTCATTTGGCACTCCCGGCGCGGGTGGCGAAAAATTCGTAGCTGTCCACCAAGGCCAGCCAACTCGCTTCGATGATGTTGTCGGAGACTCCAACCGTTCCCCAGGTCGAGGTGCCGTCGGTGGAAACAACCAGCACGCGCGTCTTGGCAGCCGTGCCGCGCGAACCATCGATGATCCGAACCTTGTAGTCAGCAAGCCGCACCGAATCGATCCACGAGTAAAAAGGCCGGAGCGCCTTTCTCAGAGCGGCGTCCAGCGCGTTCACCGGACCATCGCCTTCCTCGACCGTGTATTCGGCTGTGCCGTTCACGAGCAACTTCACTGTCGCCTCGCAAGTGGTGAATTTGTGGTCCTCCGACTGGCGGAACGAGCAGTGGTATTCCTTCAAATCAAAGAGCCGGGTGATCCGTCCGAGCGTGCGGCGGATCAACAAATCGAACGACGCATCAGCAGCCTCAAACTCATAGCCGAGCGCTTCGGTTTCCTTGACCGTTTTCAGGATCGACGAAACCTCGGGCGCGCCTTTTTGAAAACTGAAACCCAACTCCGCAGCCTTCGCGAGGATGTTGCTCTGGCCGGACATGTCGGAAACGAGGATCGTCTGGGAATTTCCGACCATCGTTGGGTCCATGTGCTCATAGCTGCGGGCGATTTTTTGCACGGCGTGGACATGGAGCCCACCCTTATGGGTGAAAGCGGCGGTTCCGACATACGGCGCGCGGATGTCTTGAGGGACATTCGCCAATTCATCCACGAAGCGCGAAACCTCGCGGAGTTGCGTGAGATCAGGCACGCAGGGGAGGCCCATTTTAACCTGAAGTGTGGGAATGATGGTCGTGAGATTGCAATTCCCGACCCGCTCGCCGTAGCCGTTCATCGTGCCTTGCACTTGGCAGGCTCCGGCTCGCACGGCAGCGAGGGCGTTGGCGACCCCCAACCCGCAATCATTGTGGGTGTGGATGCCGACCGGGCATTTCAATTCCGACACCACCTCGGCGGTGATACGGGCGATTTCCTCGGGGAGCGAACCCCCATTCGTGTCGCAGAGCACCAGCACATCGGCCCCGGCGTCGCGGGCGGCACGAAGCGTGTCGAGCGAGTATTTGGGGTCGTCCTTGTAGCTGTCGAAAAAATGCTCGGCGTCATAGAAAACCTCGCGGCCGTTCTTTTTAAGGAACGCCACCGTGTCGGCGATCATCGAGAGGTTTTCATCCGGCGCGACATTCAGAACCTGCGTGACATGGAGCAACCAGGTCTTGCCGACAATCGTTACGACCGGCGTCTTGGCATCCAAAAGCAATTTCACCTGCGCATCCGCTTCGACCGCCACTCCACCTCGACGCGTGCTGCCGAAGGCGGTGATCTTCGCATTTTTCCATTCCAATTTCGCCGCCTCGCTGAAAAACGCCGCGTCGCGCGGGTTCGAGCCCGGCCAACCACCTTCGATGTAATCCACGCCAAACGCATCAAGCCGCTGGGCGACGCGAATCTTGTCGAGGATCGAAAAAGAAATTCCCGTGCCCTGCGTGCCGTCGCGCAGTGTGGTGTCGTAGATCGTGACCGGTTTCATGAATGGGCGAAGACCCTATGCCCACGCCGCCGCCTGATCAAGAACGCGGGCACGCCCAGCTTGACCTTCCCACTCTGGAAAACCCATGATCCCGACCTTGAAAACCTACTCCTCGTCCGATTGGGACATTGATTTTCTGGCCGATAACCAAGTAGTCCGCTCGAAAGATTTCGGCATGACCAAGGAGGCCAAAAGCGTCCGCTACCCCATCCGCCTCCTCCGCTACTGGTTTGGCTACCAACTCCTCCGCGAGGAAAGCGAGCGCGTCGCCCGCCCGATCGATGTCGCCGAGATCGGCGTGCATGTTGGCCAAATGCTCGAGTTTGTGAAGTCATCCCCAGCCCGCATCGAGATCGGTTGCTGGACCGCCGTGGATGCCGTGATGCGGCGCGAGCGGTTGACGCAGGCCGGCTACACCGATTTTCAAGAGGCGAATCTCGAAGATCCCTCGTTCGCTCTCCAGCGCGAATTCGACACCGCGATCCTCCTGCATGTGCTCGAGCACCTGTTCGAACCCGAGGCGGTCTTGAAAAAAATCGCCGCCTCGATCCGTCCCGGCGGTTCGTTGATCGGAGGATTTCCCGTCGTCCCCGGTCCACTCGCAGGAATCCGCGAAAGCCAGGTTCGCAAAACCGCCAAGCCCATGGGCCATGTCAGCGTGTTCTCGCCCGCCCGCGTCCGCCGCATGGCCGCGCAAGCGGGACTCCAAGTCGAGTTCCTGAGCGGCGCGTTCCTCATGCGAAGCAAAGGCAGCGCTCTCGAAAACTCCTCCGCCTGGATGCGCTTCAACATCGCTTGGGGACAAATGTTCCCCGGCTGGCCCGGCGAAATTTACTGGCTGATGCGCAAGCCAGCCTGACACCTCCGCGCCACCAAGCGCGGCAGATGAATCGGCCACTCCACCAGCAACCGCGTGTGCGCCGCGACCAGCAGCAGATTGTCGCGCAAGTAGCGAAAATGCGTCACGCCCCCTGACTGCCTCGGCGGATAAATCACTGGCACGGGGACATTGAGGCAAGGCACACCAGCCCATGACAGCCTCACCGACAGAACCGTATCGAAATCAAAGCGCCGTGCCCACCGCGTCCGCTCCATCACGCGCAACGACGCCTCCACCGGATAAAGTCGAAACCCGAAAAGTGAATCGGCAGGCCCGAGGCCGAGGGTTTCCAACCGCGCGAAGGAATTTCCCACCAACCGTCCCCTCACCCGCTCCGCAGGCGCGTCTGGCCCGAAAACAGGAACCCCGCAAACCAAAGCCTCGGGATGTTTTTCTCCCAGCTCGAAAAAGGGGCGAATCTTCTCCGCCGGATGCTGCCCGTCCGCATCCATCGCCAGCAAATGCGTGAACCCCTCGCGCGACGCCTCCCGCAATGCCGCCAGCACCGCGCCGCCCTTGCCGGAGTTTTTTTCCATCCGCAAAAACCGCACGCCTTCCAAACCCAAATCCTCGGCCTCGCGGTCGCTCCCATCCGTGCTTCCATCCACCACCACCCAAACATCGGAACACTCCGCCCGCGCCGCCCGCAGGGTTCGCGCGAGTTGGGAACCGCTGTTGAAAGAGGGCAGAACGACGACCGGACGAAAACTCATGGAGCCTGTTCCCAGTAACCCGCCCGCGCCCCTCTTGGAAGCCAATGTTGATTGAAGTCGCCGGATCGTGTTCCCTCCTTCCCTGAAATGGAAACGACCGCGCACCCGCATATCCTGAATCTCTTGGCCTACGAACCCGGCAAGCCGGTTGAGGAGCTCGCCCGCGAAATGGGCCTCAACCCCTCGGATATCATCAAGCTCGCCTCGAATGAAAATCCCCTCGGCCCCTCCCCGCTTGCCCTCCAAGCAATGCGCGACACGCTGGAGCGCTCGCATTTCTACCCCGACGGCGGCGCTTGGGCCCTTCGCAATGCGATCGCCGAAAAGCTCGGCCTCGAGCGCGCGAATGTCATCCTCGGCAACGGCTCCAACGAAATCATCGAATTCATCGGCCACGCCTTCCTCAAGCCGGGTGACGAGGTCGTCACGGCGGGCCACGCCTTCGCCGTCTACAGCCTGATGGCGCAACTCTTCGGAGCCAAAACTATCGAGGTTCCCGATCCCGGTTTCACCCACGACCTTGACGCCATGCTCGCCGCCATCACGCCGCGCACCCGCCAGGTTTTCATCGCGAATCCCAACAATCCCACCGGCACGCTCGTCGGCCAAGAGGCGATCGACCGCTTCATGGCCCGCGTGCCCGACCATGTCCTCGTGATTTTTGACGAAGCCTACTACGAGTTCCTCGATACCCCGCCGGATGTCCTCCGCTACATCCGAGAAAACCGCAATGTCGTCGTCATGCGGACCTTTTCGAAAATCCAAGGCCTCGCCAATCTCCGCATCGGCTATGGCCTCGCGCCCGCCCGCATCGCCGATGTTCTTCAAAAAACCCGCCAGCCTTTCAATGCGAACGGCATCGCCCAAGCCGGCGCCCTCGCGGGCCTTGCCGACGAGGACCACATGCGCCGCACCCGCGAACTCACCCACGAGGGCCGCGCCTATCTCGAGGCCGAGTTCACCGCGATGGGACTGACCTTCGTCCCCAGCGCCGCGAATTTCGTGCTCGTGCATGTGGGCGACGGCGACGCCGTTTTCAAGACCCTCCTCCGCCGTGGCCTGATCGTCCGCGCCATGCGCAGCTACAAACTCCCCGCCTGGATCCGCGTCTCGGTGGGAACCATGGAACAAAACCGCGCCTTCATCGAAAACCTCCGCGCCCTCGAGCAGGAAGGCCTCTTGAAAAAAGGCGAACCTCTCGCGGCCTGATGGCGGCCTACGAGGAAACGATCGCCGCCGTGGCCACTCCTCCGGGGGAGGGCGCCATCGCGTTGGTGCGTCTCTCCGGCCCCGACTGTCCAAAAATCCTCAGCCGCATTTTTCGTTCGTCCTCCGCGTCCATCGAACCACGCCAAACCACCTTTGGCCGCATCGTGGATGGCGAGGAAACCATCGACCAGGTTCTCGTCACCACCTACCGCGCCCCGGCGAGCTTCACCGGCGAGGACATGGCCGAAATCTCCTGCCACGGCGGCATCCTCCTCGCCGCGAAAATCCTCGAACTCGTCCTCCGCCACGGCGCCCGCGCCGCCGAACCGGGCGAGTTTTCCCAGCGCGCCTTTTTCAACGGCAAGATCGACCTCACCCGCGCCGAGGCGATCATGGATATCATCAGCGCCCGCACCCCCCTCGCCCTCCGCGCCGCTGCCCAGCAACTCGAGGGCCGCCTCGGCTCCGAAATCCTCGCCCTCCGCGACACCGCCCTTGAAACCGTCGCCCACATCGAGGCGTTCATCGACTTTCCTGAAGAGGGAATCGACCCCGCCTCCGGTCGTGTGCTTTTGGAGAAAATCCAAACCCTCCTCGCCCGCACCACCACCCTGCTTGGCACCGCCGACGAGGGCCGCATCCTGCGCGAAGGCGTCCGCGTGGCCATCGCTGGAAAACCCAACGCCGGAAAATCCAGCCTCCTCAACAGCCTCCTCGGCATGGACCGCGCGATCGTCAGCGAAATCCCCGGCACCACCCGCGACACCATCGAAGAAACCGCCTGCCTGCGCGGCATCCTCTACCGCCTCACCGACACCGCCGGCCTCCGCGAAACTTCCGACCCAGTCGAGCGTCAGGGCGTCGCCCGCACCGAACACGCCCTCGAATCCGCCGATCTCGTGCTACATGTCATCGACGCCTCGACGGAAGAAATCCCCCCCGCCCTGCGCGAAAACGAAATCCTCGTCGCCAACAAATCCGACCTCCCCTGCCCCACCTTGCCTCCCAGCGCGATCCCCATTTCCTGCACCACCGGAGCCGGGTTCGACCAACTCCTCGACGCCATGAGCGAAGCCGCCGGCCTCCGCCAACTCGCCTCAGGCCAATCGCTCGCCGCCATCAACGCCCGCCACAAAGCCCTCCTCGAATCCACCCGCGCCTCCCTCGAAGCCGCCGCAACCCTGGTCCAATCCAACGAGCCCCCCGAACTCGCCGCTCTCGAACTCCGCGCCGCCCTGGACACCCTCGGCCGCATCGTCGGCACCACCGACACCGAAGACATCCTCGGCGAAATCTTCAGCCGCTTCTGCATCGGCAAATAAGCCCGCCGGATCGCCGACGCCCCCGTCGGCCTCAGCAAATCCAAACCTCCCGCAGAGGCACGGAGCCACGGAGAAAATCCGTTGTAGCCACGGCAGTCCTCTGCTGTGCAACGGGAAACGCGGAAGGCTTAAGGCGCCCGCGAATGACGCAAATCCCCGCGAATGGAAAACCAGGGTAGGGTCGGATCGCCGAGCGGACCCAAGCTTCAGGCGCGAATGCGCCGCCTGGTGGGAAGAAGAACTCTCACAGGGATACAGAGGGGAAAACAAACCGGCGAGCGGATGGCGGAGAGCGGAAAGTAGCGGATTTTTGAAAGGGCGTGGCGGATTTTTGATAAAAATTCGAGGGAGGTGAGACATGGCAACCCCGCAGTGTTCGAAAGCCGTTTCGGCTTCCGCTACGGGGGATATTTACAGCCAAATGAGGGAGGCAGGACCGCTACGGCCCGTCTCCCCAGATAAGCCGCAGCGGCGGCTCTGCTGATGGAAACCATCGCAGGGCTCTTCCCCCAAATTTTTACTTCAGTGTAGTTCCCTTAACCCCACACGGCAGCGGAGTGCCGTGGCTACACGCTTCAGATTTCCGGTTTCGCCACATCCACCACGCCCCGCCGAGGAGGAGCAGGAGGCCGGCGGCATAGGTTTCGGGTTCGGGGACGGGGATGATGTGGTAGCCATCTAAACCGGAATCCCAGCTCGTTTCCTGAAGCCCAAGGTCGTAGCCGCTGCCTAGGAAGCTGTCGCCGACGCCCACCGCGCCGCTGTGGAAATAGATTTTTGCCAATGCTTCGTCGCTGAGATCCGGGCCGAAATAGACTTTGTCGGTGTCGGTGGTGCCATTGCCCCCATTCCACAGCGTTGTGCCGGACCAGTTGTAAAAACTCAAGGTGTGGTTCGATGAGGTCAGGCCTTGGAACAGGATCTGCACGCTTCCGGTTCCCAGGTCGATGATGGAGTTGGCGCTCAGGGTTAGATTCCCGATCGCTCCGCTGTAGTTCCCGCTAAATTGCAGCCCGATGCCGCTGCCGCCCATCTGGATATTTTTCCCATTGATCGCATCATCCGCAGTCACCAACAGTGTGCCTCCGGTAACTTGCACAGTGTTGTTCGAGACCAGCGCGCCCGCGTGGGCGGCTTCGAGCGTGCCGGAGTTGATGACCGTGCCGCCAGTGTAGGTGTTATTGGCATTGAGCACCAGTGTGCCGGTGCCGTTTTTCGTGATGCCATAGCCAGAACCGGCTATCGTCCAATCCACATTAACAGTGGCCCCAGCGCCTACATCGATCGTGCGGTCGGCTCCATTGAGATCGATTCTACCAAGACCGCCGCCGGAATTTGTAAAATTCGCCGTGGTGCTGGCATTGACGGCGATATTGCCGCCGAGCTGAAGACCCAAGGTGGAGGTTCCACTGGCTACCGAGAAATCAAATGTCACATCGCCGAGGGTGCTTGTTCCATTGGTGCTTATTCGGGAGGTATTTGACGCAAAGTTCAAGGCTCCGCCGGTGAAGGACGATGCGGAATTCAGGGCGAGTGTGTTGGTAGAGCGGCGGAGACTGCCTCCGGACATCGTGAGAGAGTTGATTGTTTCATTGTAAGTGGACAGCTCAATACTTCCGCTTGTCAGCGTGACCGAGGCTGTATCCGCGATTTGATTAGTAGTAGCCAGGGAGAGCTGACCACCGCTGACGGTAATATCTCCAACGATTGTCTGGCTGTTTGAGGCCGTGTTTTGGAGTCTGATCGTGCCCGCTTGAATCGTGGTCGTGCCGGTGTAGCTGTTATTGCCGGTGAGTGTGAGGGTGCTGGAGGCGTTTTGGGTCAGCGCACCCGTGCCGCTGATACTGCCAGAGAGAGTTTGGGCGTTCGTGCCGCTGTAGATGAGGGTGCCATTGTTGGAGATATTCCCCGCGTAGCTTCCAGCTCCAAGACGGCCCGCGGCACCGATTTCGATTGTGCCGAGGCTAATCGTGGTTGTGCCGTCATAGGTATGGTTGCCAGTGAGTGTGAGCCTACCGACACCGCTATGACTCAAATTGCCGGTGCCGGTGATGCTATTCGATACCGTGAAATCATCCGATCGATGAAAGACGAGGTCGGCATTGTTGGTGATCGCGGTTGTCGCGCTAAGGGATCCGGATGTGAAACCATCACCGATCTGCAGTGTGCCGGCGCTGATTGTCGTTGCTCCGGTGTAGGTATTCGCACCGGAGAGAATGACGGTGCCTGCCGTGGTCTTCGTGGCGGCAATGGAGGTGCCGCCGAGGATGGCGGTGACATTTCCGCTTTGGAGTGCGTAGGCGGCTCCTGTGAGAATGCCGGTGGTTCCGGTAATGTCACCGCCGGCGAGGGTCACGACGCCCACGGTATCGCGGTTCGCGCCAAGAGAGAGAGTGCCGCCGTTGATGGTGACGGCGCCGGTGTTGGCCAGAGTGTCTGTGGCGGTGCCGAGGACGAGGGTGCCGTCATTGATGGTCGTGCCATTGCCGTAGGGGTTCGACGCCGTGAGGGTGAGCGTGCCGGAACCGTTTTTTGTTAGGGCACCCAAGGAATCTGTCACGCTCCTGATGCGCCAGCCGACATTCATATTTCCACCGGAGCCAATATCGAAAACACGGTTGGCATCCATGAGTATGATTCGCGTGGTGCTCCCTCCGGAAATTGTGAAATTTGCGGTGGTATTTGCATTCACCACAATATCGCCACCAAGGGCCAGCCCAGCTGTGCCACCGCTGGCATTGGTATAATCGAAGGTGGCGTTCCCCAGCGTGGTGGTGCCGTTGGTGTTTATCCTTCCGTTGGTTCCAGATATTGTTACGACACCCCCTGTGAAGTTTGATAGGGAACCGGCCGCGCCAAGAGTGAGGACTCCAGTCGAAATTGTCAGGTTTCCACCACTCATTGACATGGCGTTGATGGATTCCGTGCGGTTAGCGACAGCCATAGTGCCACTGCTCAAGGTGATGTTCGAGGAATCCGCGATTTGATGGCCTGCACCGAGATTCAACGCGCCGCCGTTAATATTGATATTTCCTTGGATGGTCTGGTTGTTGAGTGCGGCATTGTTAAGCGAGAGCGTGCCAGCGGAGATGGTAGTGGTGCCGGAGTAGCTATTGTTACCCGAGAGGATGAGTGTGCCTGCGCCGGCCTTGGCGAGGGATCCGGTGGTGCTGGCTGCTGCACCGCTGATTGTGAGGCTGGTGCCGGATTGGGTGACATTGATGGTGCTGGTGGTGTCGGCGGCGAGGGTGAATGCGCGATCCGTGGATGCTGTGCTACCGGTGTAGGCCAATTCGCCGCCGCCGAGGATGAGGTTGCCGGCGGCGTTGGTCGAGTTACCCAGAGCACCAGCGATACCCCCATTGGTAATGGATTCGATGCTGAGAGTGCCGCCATTGATCGTGGTGGCGCCAGTGTAGGTGTTTACTCCAGAGACTGTGAGCGTGCCGATGCCGCTCTTGGTGAATGCTCCGGTGCCTGACATCACACCGGAGAAGGTGGTGCTGCTGGCGGAGGCCGCGGAGAGATTGTAACTCGACAGGCTGATGCTCCCCGACCCGGCGATCGCCCCAAGGCTCTGGTTGCCTCCAAGGGAAAGGGTTCCCGCGCTGACCGTGGTGGTGCCCGTGTAGGTGTTGTTGCCGGAGAGGATCAGTGTGCCGGAGCCGGCTTGGGTGAGATTGCCGGTGCCAGCAATGACTGAAGCAAAGTTCGTGCCTTGTGTGACTGTATTGCTGCGGTTGAAGACCAGCGTGCCGTTGTTTGTAATAGCGCTGCCAGCAGCGAGGGCCCCGGCGGTGCCGCCGTCGCCAAGCTGGAGGGTTCCGGCGTTAATGGTTGTGGCTCCCAGGTAGGTATTATTGCCAACAAATTTCACGATCCCGCTGCCACTGGTGTTGATCGTCATGGCGGTTTCCCTACCGTTGGATTGTGTCGCTATATTATAGAAAATTGTATTCCCAGATCCTGAACCAGCCACGGTGATCGTGCGGGTTGTATTGTTCGTAACACTTTGGACTTCTCGATTGAATGTGAGATCGCTGCTGGAATTGTTGGCAATGGTGAAATCCGCTTCCGCTCCCAAGACAACCCTCTGGTCAGCGCTTCCCCAAGTGACCGGACCGGCACCGGCATTCATCGTAATCCCACCACCGCTATTCAAAATGCTGGCAGTGGTTGTTGGGGCCGCCATCGTATTACGGTCGAATTGAATACTCCCCACATTACTTCGGAATGTCATTGAATTAAACCGAAGAGAGCTATTCCCAGTATAGAAAGTCAGCGCGCCTGAACTTCCCACCGTGGAATTCAAGAAGAACAAATCGGTGGTGGCATTATTCGGGGTCGCGGTTGCATTCACGGTGCTCCCGTCGGTGTTGGAATACTCGGCCGCCACATTGAGAAAGCTCCCGTTATTCCCATAGTTGTAGTAATTGGCAGCAAATACTGGACTCGCCGCGAGGCCCACCGTGATGACAACTCGCAGGCATGACCTGATAAAAGGGTAGGAAGGGAACTTTTTAAACATTGGGGGTTGTCAGGGGTTAGGTGGTGAAATTACACTTGATTTGGAATCTCTAGGTCCGCTGCAGTTTAAATCTGTGAGAAAAAATTCTCATGTTTGGTTAGAGCAGACAATGGACTAAAAATTCTTTTATTTGCACAATTCTGCGGATGTTTTTACCTCAATTGAGCAGAATAAACTTTCAACCCTGCCGGCGCCCTGCCACCCAATGACATTTGTCGCCAGCCCCTCACACACAGGTGGAGGGAGTGAATAAACAAGCCAGCCATTCGAGCGATTTCCTGCCAAGCTGAAACGAGGGCCCAAAAAAGATTCAGCCCCATCAAGGAGTCGAAGCTCGAGGAGGCGACGGCCAGCAGGGGGAAATAGCTCTTGAGGTGGCTGATTTACTTTTCAGGAGGCATGAGGCTCCCCCACCCCTCTCCGCAGAAATTTGGAGCTTCGGCTGTTTCGCTTCCAGACTCTGCCATACTCAACAGGATTCCCGATGCCTCAAGGAAACGAGTTCGATAGATGAATAATGCAAAAAAATAAAAAGATTGTCTATCGCCTAGCAGATGCTTTTGGGGTAAAATCTCCAGCAATCTTTCAACTTTGAACCCATACCAACTCACGACCCGAATTCAAATCTCTGAAACCTGAGAGCCACATCACAACCCATCAGCATTTTAGCATGTATTATTTCTTCATTTTGGGGAATGCTCAAAGCGGGTGCGCCGTAAACAACCACATATTTTTTTGTAAAATCATGCCATGAAACCAAAAAAAGTTCCTCCCCTGCCCTTTAAAGAGCTGAAGATTGTCCTCGGCCCATTTGACTTATGTTCAGAGAATTGGCGCTGGACAAGACCGATCCCGAATTGTTTTAACCTGTGGGTCGCGCTCGAGGGTCAAGCCGAGATGAAAACGCTGGGCAAGACCTACCCCATCCATCCAGGGGTTTGCTTTGTATTTTCGCCACACCAAGAATTATCGGCCAAATCAGTTTCTTCTATACCATTCCGAAACTTTGCTTGCCGTTTTCTTCCTGTGGATGGAAAGGGAGATATTCTGCAGGAGAATGTCGGGAGCTTGATGGGGGTGGAGGCATCAAACTTTTTTGGACTTCGCGATCTTTGTCAGGCGGCGATTCAGACCTCGCAGTATGATGATGCCCTAGCAGCACAACAAACCGCAGGTCTTTGTTATCAAATTCTCGCGCAAGTTTGGCGCAATGCCCACACGCCCGCCCCCAAGGACCCCGATGCCTTGATCCTCCAAATGATGGAGCGTTTGAGAAACCATCCACTGGAACGCCTTAGCCTAAAGGAAATGGCTTTTGCAGCCAGGATGTCGGTCTCCACATTCAGCCGTCGGTTTATGGCGATCTCTGGAGAATCCCCCATGGATTTCGCCATCCGCCACCGCATTCATCATGCTAAAAACCATCTGCACGGATCGTGTCTGCGGATCAAGGAAATATCGGAAGCCCTTGGATACTCGGATATCTATTTTTTTAGTCGGCAATTCAAGCAATCAACGGGCATGTCCCCTATCGAATATCGCCAATCCGTGAGAGATCACTCTCATGACTGATCCTAACGGCGCCCTGAGTTGATCTCGCGCTAAATGTAATAAGCGGCTGGCGCATCATACAACCAAGCCGAGGCCGTTCGGATCGCGCAATCTTCTGAAATCCATCCCGCTTGCACCTTCCCGAAAAGAAATTCGGCGATGAGAGTCTTGACCAGCATGGTTTTTCCATAACACCACTCGATACTGGTCGCGTCACTGGCAAGAATCGGGCATTTGAGCGGGGCAAGCGCCTCGAGCCTCTGCTCCATCGTTTGAAAATACATCGAGGGTCGGAAGGTATACCACCAAAGCCCGCCGGGATTTACATTCGGATTCATCACCGCGGCCTGCACGACATCCAGGCCGTTGCCCTCCGCGGCGCACACCAATTCAAACCGGCAATCCGGATATTTTTGAAAAAAGGGAATGAGCCCCGTGATGCGGGTCGGATCGTCCTGGGGAAATGATCCGCCAGAGCGGCGAATCATACCGATAAACATCTGAACAAACATTTTGCGGGCATGCAGCCGGGAGAAAATCGCATCAAGAAGGGCGTGGCGCCAAGGGATGTTCGCGATGGATTCAAAGAGGTTGAAATCAATCCGCGCCCCCTTTTGGCCCGCCGAGGCCATGGCATCGATAGCAGCGTGCAGCGAGGAAACCGCCTTGCCGACAGCATCCTCCGAGGGGTTTTCCAAAAACGAAGAAACTGGCTCGTTCAGCGTGTCTGCCACCAGCACACCCGATTCCGGCACGCTTGGGAAAGTGGCCTGGGACACGAGATTCTGCGTGATTTTCCGGATTTTTCCTTTTTGGCAAACTTCTTCGATGTGGCCCGAGGTCCCTGCCCGCTCCCGGATCATGCTGTCAGCCGTTCGGATATCCTGCGGTGTGCGAATTGTGAGCCCGTAAAGATCAAGCAAGATCTTGCGCAAACACCAATTCATGGCGGTGTTTTCCGTCTTGAGGAATGCGTCGAAGTAGGCTTCCGCCGCAGAATCATCCATCGTCTGAGCCTCTTCCCAGCCAACGCCTTTCAATTGCTGGGCAAGCCAGAAGTAGTGGCCCAGCTCCGCAAAGTTTCGCGCTGCCATCGACCTATTTGGAGCATTGATATGGGAATGCGTGTCAAACACCGGCAAATCCAAAATGCTGCGCGTGAATTCCTCTTTATTCATGGTTGAACTTGGGTTTTTTCCTACAAACTAAGCAAGACCCAAGTTTATTAAAGGGCTGCGAAGCAATGCGCGAGTTGCTGACAAAGATTTGATGGGGGCAAGGTGTTTTTTTAGCACTCATTTGGGCCAGACCTTGATTTCATGCCTGCCGGGCTTCAGCCCAGCGAACGGGCCGGCTCCGGGGTTCGCCGGATCGCGGGGCTTGCCGAAGTAATCGATGGCGAGCGTCACGGGTGTGCCGTCCGGATTCTCAAAGGCAGATTGGGAAACCAGCGTTTCACCGAGGCGTTTTGCAGTCACCGGTTGTGTCGGATTGATTTCCGGCAATTCGAAGGACAGGTAAACCCCGTCTTCTTTCTCCAGAGCCTCGGCGCATCGAACCAACTGGTTGCCATCTAGCACCATATTCTTAAAATTTTCGATCGCACCAAAGGGGTCCGGCTCTGTCATGAGGTTGTTCAGATACCGGTCGTCCCCGCCAGAGATGCTGGAGAGTCCCAGCACTTCGGTGGAGTGTGGCCGGTGGTAAGGAGTCTCCCGCGTCTGCGGATCCACCGTGATCGCGCCGGGGAGGATGTTGTAGCAATACGCCCCGCCTTGGGACCAATTCTTGAAGGTGAATCCCAGGAAAATATTGTTATCCAGCAGAAACGGGCCGTGATTGACTTCCATAAATACATTGGGGTCAAGGTTGTTGTAAAAGAGATTACCGGAAACTCTTGTTCCCTGCGCCATCCAGTCCAACCAGAGCACCCCGGTTCCCCCACATTGGCGGGCCAAGTTGCCCTTGATCACCATGTCAATCGACGCATGGAACTTAATGGCTGCCATTTCTGCTCCGCTGAAGAGCTTGTGTGTGTAGATGTGACGGAATTCGTTGCCCTCCACCGTGCTGAAAATGCACCCGAGGCTACCCACGATCCCGGCCTGCTCGCAGTGGGTCACGGTATTATTCCTCACCACATGGCTGCCGACGGTCTCCTTGTTCCAACCGTTTTTCAGCGCGCGCTCGATGGTCTCATTGTAGGCCGTCGCCGTTGCGGAGCGGTTGTCCCATTCATCGCCGTATTTGCCGAGAGTGATCCCCACGCATCTTGAGTGGCTGATGGTGTTGTTTTCGATAATCCAACCCTTACTCCAGTGCGTGCCGATCAACCCGACCTGCTCCGCCGTCGGAGGCGCCCAGGGGGTCGCGGCGTGCATCATGGTAAAGCCGCGCACGGTGATGTAATCGCGCCCGGGTTTGCGAGGATAGAAAACCGTCCGCCGCACATTGATCTCGATCTCCCTTTCATTCGGATCGAGATCCTTGAACTGCGCCCAGATCGTTGTGCTCTTGTCATCCACCTCGGCAAACCAGAGGCAGGATTCATGGAGGCCTTTGTAGTCGAACACCTCGATCGTATCCGTCGTCTCATCGTTTTTAAAAAACAACGCGAAATTTTTGATGCCGGTCAGGACATCGATGCCCACTTCCACGGTTTTCCACTGATCCCAACCGCCCGTATCGGGGATGATGGCACTCCCCAGAACCGCGCCGTTGATGCTGTCTTTCCTGATTTCCAAGGAGGAGGAGCCCGCCGAGGCGACATGGAAGGCAAGTGCATAGCTTTCGCTACCAAAATCGACCCCCTCAAACTCCAGCCAATTCTCGCTTTTGATCTGGCCAACGACCTGCCCGAGTTCTCCTGCGGCCGCATCGTTGACTCCCCTGCGCTTGGTTGCAGAGGTCGCCAGGACCTTGCCTGCCGGATTTCCCACTGGCTGAAGCCACGCGATGTTCAGGAGATGGGCTCCCGGCTTTTTAGTGCATTTTAATGTCGTGCCCGCCGGCTTGAGCACGATCTCTTTGCTAGGTGCCTCTTTGAGCCAGTGACCATCAATGTAAACCGCCCCTGTGTGGTGCTTCCGGCCCTTCGCGTTGAACCAATCCCCGCGGATCAGGTCGGAGTAGGGATTGAAATCGCCAAAAAAGGTGTTCGGCAGCGTGACTTTCCAAGTGTCGTTTTCGAAATGAGTCCACCCCTTGACGGGTTCCGAGCCCTTGATGACGACCTTTGCGCCGGGCGCGGCCGTGTAGATGATGCGCTGGGCGTCGGAGAGACCACCACGCGGCGGGTTAACCTCCTCGCGGTAGATCCCCTCGTGGACGATGATCGTGTCCCCCGGCTGCGCGAGTTCCGCCGCTGCCGAGATGGTTTTCAAAGGATACGCGACCCCGACATGGTAACTGTTTGAGGATCGGTCCAATTGAAGTTTTAAGCAGCGCCCTACGCGCCAGCTGTGGAATCCCCGGTCGATTCATCGTGGTCTGGCATCACCATCTTTCCAATTAACCACAACGGAATCATGCAAGTGAAGGTCAAGAGGGTGCATCCGAGGAAAAAGACATGGTAATAATTGAAGTCCGCACCCCAAAGATTGATCGACCAACCGCGCATGGAGGCCAAAAAGTAGCCGGCCGCAGTGGAGCCCGCCAAACCCATCACTCCTACAAAGGTGCGGGAGAACGAGAGGAAATTTGCACGCCCTTTTGGAGGATAGACTTGCAATGAGAGATTGGTCAGCAACATCCAGTGCGTCGATCCTGCCATGCCGTTGATGATTTGGTAGACAATGACGGCCCACACACCCCACCACGCACTACCCACCCAGAGCAGCATGCTTGCGGCGCAGACACAGGTGACAATCGCGAGCGGATACCTGTTGCCAATACGGTCGGAGAGATTTCCGGCGATATACAGCATAAAAATATTCACCACATTGACCAACATGTAGATGAGAATGATCCTATCCAACTTGAGCCCGAAGTAATCAAGCAGGTAGGCCGTTGTGAATGCCGCCATCGAGATCCGGCCGATCCGCCATGCACACTCGAACCAGACCAGAAGCCACAAGGGTCGATACCAGTAGTCGACACGCTCCGAGGGATCGCTCGACACGAACTTCATCGCTTGGGTCTTACGGTCGGGAATGGTTAGGCAAAGCAACACGGCAACAAATGTCGTCGCACAACACAACGCCACGAGCGCCGCGTAGCCCATAAAACCCTGCGCATGGGTGGCCAATTGGGCGAATAAAAACTGAAACACAACCAGCCCGATGTTCGATAGGATCGACATGCCACTGACAAACCAACCGCGCTGGTTTACCGGCACCAGATCCCCGATCCAGCTCATGGTAATGGTGCCGCCCGCACCGGCGAAGATGCATGTGAGCGTAATCAACCCGAGATAGGAATAGAGCAGGTAGATGGCCCACTCATAATGTTTCGCCGCCAACACCAACAAAACGATGAGGCCACATTGGACAACACAGCCAAAGAACATCGTCCCCATCAAGGCCCGCCGGTTGTAGCCGACCAATCGGAGGATGATGGCCCCGAGCCAAGCGAGCATTCCCGGCAGGGAGGACATAACGCCTCCAATAAAGCCCAAGTGGGTATCGCCACCGCCCAGCGCCCGCACGATCACGGTATGGAACGGCGAAAAAGCCCCCTCGTCCCCAGAAGAGAGAATATTGACCAGCCCGAAATTGAGCCGCGCCCTGTTTAGGACTTTTTTTGATGGAGGGGGTGTTGTTTGCATTATTTGGAAATTTTGAGCTATTTGCCAGGGCTACTCCCAGAGATGCAACTTGGGGGATTGCTCCTGACCCGCTTCGCGGGATGAAAGGATGGCCGAAACATCCTCCGTATTTTCATTTGGCCAATGAATTTCCCGTATCAAGACGAGATCCAGCTCATCCCGGTTATTCTTCCGGGCCTCTTGGACAGATTGAGTGAGATCGACCATCATTTGCGATGGGGAATTAAAGCAAGTCACATGCCCCGCGGGATAGTTATTGATATCAATCTTCTCTAATGCGGACACCGTTTTGAAAACATTCGGA
Organism: Terrimicrobiaceae bacterium; assembly: GCA_044375555.1. Classification (GTDB taxonomy): domain Bacteria; phylum Verrucomicrobiota; class Verrucomicrobiia; order Chthoniobacterales; family Terrimicrobiaceae; genus UBA967. The sequence goes on along the minus strand of JBILML010000015.1, from coordinate 33,971 downwards.
GCGTTCTGAGCGGTGATCTGATTTTCGTCCCACTCGGCTTTTTCCACCGAATAGACTCTGGTCAGGAACCCACCATCGTAGGCATGCGCACTGCGGCTTTGGCCGTGAAGCTCAAGCACGGCGCGCTGCACATCCATGGCGCCTTTGGGCAACTTGAACTTCAAGAAACTAATCTCATTGGAGCCGGTTTTAGGATGTCGTCCGACCTGAAGCGAAGTTTTCTTGCCAAAGTTCTCGTTCGATTGCGCTCCTTGGACGATTGTTGCGTCCGCTTCCGGGTAAATGGTTTCCTGCTTTAATGGGCGCTTGTGAACCGTCAACAGCATCGCGGTTTGAGGCGCCTGCTTCAGGCGAATTTTCCGATCCGCCGGCAGCGTGAGCATTTGTGTGACTTCCCCATGGCGCGCTCCGCTAACGGTCTCTGCAGTGACCAGGGCACCCGGCGGAAGATCCAACTGGCTCAGGTCGAACTCCACTTCGTAGTTTGCAAATTCATCCACTTGGACGGACCAGATGTAATACCGCCCTCCCTCCTCGTCGAATGTCGTCCAAGCGCGATACTCTGGATCGGAACTCGCGACCTCGGTCTTCAAGAGCGGCCGGCTTCCATGAAACCCGCGACTGAACAACCGACAGACTTCAAAGTTTTTGCTGCTGTAACTGATCTGCTCCTTCTTTTTGGGTTCCGCCCCGGGATCCTGCTCGGGAAACATGGAGTAGGTGATCGTATTCGAGAATGGACCTGTGCCATTTCTGGACCAGACGCCCGAATCATTCATCTTGAAGACAAAGATTCCGAACACTCCCTGCTCTTGCATCATGCAACCCCAAATGCTGGCCATGGATGAGAAAACGGAGGGGCTGTCATTGAGAAAAGTGGTCATCGGCAGTCCCCAGTGGCCGCCGGTCGAATAGTTCAACTCCGTGAAGACCTGCGGCAGGACCTCTCCTGCCTCCTCCTGCATCATTTGCTTCGCCTTCGCAACCTCCGAAGCATTCTGGTGCGGGCGGCCACCGTAGCGATGCCGGTTGAACAACTGGAAGAGCGGCGTCGGACTTGGAGTGCCATCATATCGCGTATACAGATTTCGCATCATGATCCGGCCAGTGCGCCCCTGAAAATCGCTCGCCAAAACGGGAGCGGAAAATACCGCCTTCAATTGGCGGTTATGGTCGCGGTTCACATCCTCAATCGCACAATGAACGGCGTCGGCCACGAGGGTCAACCTCCGCGCGATCTGCTCGTCGGTCGATTGGTTGAAATACCAATCCGGCTCGTTGCCATATTGGTGCGCTGCGATACCATAATTTTTGGCCAAATAATAAGTTAGGGAGTAGGTGGCCGCCCAATTGATGAAATCATCATGTAGGGTGTCCGGCCAATCCTTGGGCCCGGTCGCGTTGATCACATGGAACCCCAGCTTGTTGTAAATCTCAAATTCCGCCGCTAGTTGCTTGTGGTGTTTTTTGAGAAAGGCCCGCGTGGCGATGATGCTGTTCGTCTCCGGATCGGCACGGATTTCACTCTTGAGCGCTTCGAAGTCCTCCGCGCTTTCAACCTTTGTCTCTGGCCTGACAAAGGAATTCATATACCGGGTCGAACCCGTCCATGATCTGGCCGACTTGGCTTCGGAATATTTCAGCCAGGCATCGGAATTTGTGTCGGGATCCGCCATCGCCCGGAATCCCGCCCATTCGTAGGTCACCCCCTCGGGGGTCATCGTCGGCGTAATGATCGCGTCCACTTTGGGTTGGGCAGAATAACCAATGTAGGACTTGAGCTTCTCGATCAAGCGCGCGAGGAGGTTTGATTCTAGGGGTGGAGTGCCGGCAATATGATAGGGATTCCGCCCCAAAAGGTTGCTCAGCTCGGAAAGAATTGGGCCCTTATTGAGTGATTCCAGCCCTTGCCCAATCATGACGACCGACCCCTGCCGTAGGAATTCAAGCCCGGCTTCTTTTGCCAGTGCATGGATCTGATCGGTAATATTGGTTCCAGGCACCGTGCTGAGGGTTAAGGAACGCCCATTCAAACTGATCTGGAGCTTATCAGGCTCCACAGCTTCCGCTTTTCCGCCCAGCGTCGCGCAAATAAACTCCAGCACGGGCTTTTCCCAGTTATCAGTGAGGCTTGCCTCGGGGTCTCTGGCTTTGATCAGCGTCCGCCCGGATCGTGTGTAGGCGTAGGGGCTGCCATCAAAGAGGATCACCGCATTGGCGGACTTCATGGCGGTGATCAGATCGGCAGCACCATAGCGCGGGAGCGGATCGGTGGATTGCGTGTTGTAGACTTCCACCTCGGCGATTCCTGCACCCGTGGTATTGCCCGTAAGTCTTAATCTGAGCGCGCTTGCGGAGCGCGACGGGAAGACGAAGCGATTACGAGGCAAGGCCTCATCGTGGGCAATCGGTTCCCAGCTTTTCCCATCGTAGAGTTCCAGTGCAAGGACCGGCATCTCGGGACTTTTTTTTTCAAGAATGTCCACACGGTTGACCGGCACCGCAAGCCCCCAGGAAATCTCGAGAAATTCCTCGGCCTCCTGGGACTTGGGAATCCAAGCCGTCCTCGGGTCACCATCATGCGCCAGGTGCCCAAAGGCTCCAGTCTTGTAGGAAGATATGCGGGTGTAGTTTTTCCTAGTGCCCATCGCAATGTTGCGATTGAAAATATCCAAGGAACCGAGGAGGTCTCCGGATTGATCCTGCTCCACGCGCTCGAGAGGATCAAAGGCGATTGCGGGCAAGGCTATTGCCACGGAAATGAGGATTTTAACTGTGAGGGCTTTAAGCATATTTATCCGCTTTGAGAAACTTTGAGTGAAAACGCCACAGGAGAGAATTGAACGAAAACTCTACGAAGCGGACCACGGAAAGAAAATGAACGATCTCGGCGATTTTTTGCATTATTTTACGACTGAGTCGTGGCACGAGCAATCGATTGGAGGGTTCGTCCATCGAGCTATAAAGCTTTATACCAATTACAGATTGCTCATTTTCATCCTGGGCGGCTGGAAATTTTCATGAGTTGATTTTGTGTGATACTGCAAAATACGATTGTTAAAAACAACCACGGGCTGGCTTTCCCGAATCGACAACATAATGCAAAGAATCAAGAGGGTAATCCATTGTTTGCAGCTTCGTGAGGCTTATATTTTCAAGCCACTTAACAAGATTCAATGAATTCCAAGATTCAGATTTCGTTAGCCGGCCATTGGAAATTTGCACTGGATCCCAAGGGCGTGGGGATCAGCGAAGCTTGGTTTTCACAGACTTTGCCAGATAGCATTTCGCTTCCCGGAACCACCGACGAGGCCCGCATCGGCGAGGAAAATCTCAAGCTGGAAACCCTGCGACTGACGCGCCGGCATCCGTATTGCGGGGCGGCTTTTTATCAAAAGACGGTGGCCATCCCGCCGGAATGGCAGGGCAAGAAAATCTTCTTCCGCATCGAACGCACAAAACCCTCGATGCTGTGGATGGACGATCGCCTGATTGGCGAGCAACAAAGCCTCACCACTCCGCACATCTATGACGCGAGCGAGTGCCTGACTCCTGGTGAACATCGAATCACCGTGCGCATCGATAACGCGAACCTGCCCAGTATCGGAGATTCGCACCAGGTCAGCGATAACACGCAAACCAATTGGAACGGGTTGCTCGGCGACATCGAGTTGGTAGCCAAAGCCCCCTGCTTCATCGATGACCTGCAGGCTTACCCGGATATCCCGAACAAGCGCGTTAAGCTTCGGCTGAAATTCAACACCCCTTGCAGTGGGCGATTAGCCGTGGTGGCCGTTGCGGAGAACTCGTCGGTGCCACACACCATCGAGCAGTCCTATGAAAACTTGGCCAGCGGTGAGGATGGCGTGGCGGAAGTGTGGTTCGGGATGGGCGATCAGATGCAGTGCTGGGATGAATACAACCCCGCGCTTTACCGATTGGCCGTCACATTCACCGGCAAGGACGGCGAGGATCGCCGCGAACTGCGAATCGGCCTGCGCGATTTCTCAGTGAGCGACCTGCATTTCCAAGTCAACGGACGAACGGTTGTTCTCCGAGGCAAGCAAGACGCCTGCATTTTCCCCCTGACCGGCTACGCCCCGATGGAGACCTGCGAGTGGAAACGGGTTTTTGAAATTTCCCAGTCCTACGGAATCAACCATTACAGGTTCCACGGCTGGTGCCCTCCCAGAGCGGCTTTCGAGGCCGCCGACGAATTGGGAATTTACCTGCAACCGGAGTTGCCGCTGTGGGAATCGATCGGCGTCAGCGATGTGGACCCGATGGGGGATGTTGAGTTCAAAGGCAGCGGCGATGAAACGGTGATGGGAGCGCGAATTCGTTTTCTTGTCGCCGAGGGAATCCGCATCCTCCGCGAGTTTGGGAACCACCCGTCTTTCTGCATGTTCGCGCTTGGCAACGAACTCAGCGGCGATGCGGAAATCATGGCATCGCTCGTGAAGCGTTTCCGCCAAGAAGACCCACGCCACCTTTACGCCCATGGCTCAAACAATTTCATCTTCGAACCGAAGCCCGGTCCCGCCGATGATTATTGGACGACCATGATGACCGGTGGACACTACCGCGCCGGCGTTTTCCAACCAGACAGCGTCGGACGCGAAGCCCGCGGCTCGTTTAGCCAGCACGACCACGCACACATCAACAACCGCTACCCCGGCACGCAATCGGACTACGACGGCGCCATGGAGGGGGTTGACCTCCCCGTCATCGGCCACGAGGTCGGGCAATACGTGGTGTTTCCACGCTTCGAGGAAATCAAGAAATATACCGGAGTCTTGAGGGCAGGAAACCTCGAGAAATTCCAAGCCGACTTGGAAAAAGCAGGGATGAAGGACCTGGCCGATGACTTTTCCCGGGCATCCGGACTGCTAACCGTTCTTTTATACCGGGAGGAAATCGAGACTGCGCTGAGGTCCTCCAAGTGGGCGGGATTCCAGTTGCTGGACCTTCAGGATTTTCCAGGCCAGGGCACGGCCTTGGTCGGCATCCTCGATGCCTTCATGGACTCGAAGGGGCTGATCACTCCCGAGGCCTGGCGCGAGTTCTGCAACGATGTCGTTCTTTTGGCGAAATTCGAACGATACACTTGGACCCGTGGCGCGACGCTGAAAGCGGAACTCCGCCTGGCCAACTACAGCCCCACCGATTACACGAACTCCCCCATCGCGTGGAGGCTATCCACCCAAGACGGTCAGCTCTTCGCATCCGGAAAATCGAACCCCTTACCGCCCTCGGCAGGGAACCCGAAATCCTACGAGTCCATCGAAATCAAGTTGGACAATGTCGAGTGTCCCCAAAAACTCGAACTCGCACTGGCGCTGGAAGGCACGGATTACCAGACCCACTATCCGCTGTGGCTCTATGACGAAGCGCCCGCCATCGCCAAGCTCAGCGAGGGTGTTCATCTCACGACCAAGCTTGACGGCGACGCCCTGAAAAAACTCACCGAGGGCGGCCGTGTCTTATTTTGTCCCGGCAACGAGTCGGTGCAACACGCCATTGCTGGCACCTTCCTGAGCGACTTCTGGTGCTACACCATGTTCAAGCGGTATCATCCGCCCGGAACCCTAGGAATACTCTGCAACCCCAGCCACCCCGCGCTCGCGGATTTTCCGACCGAGTTCCATAGCAACTGGCAATGGTGGCCTCTCCTTCGCCGCGGCTGTGCCATGATTTTGGATCAGTTGCCGCCGACGCTTCGCCCCATCGTCCATGTCATCGACAACTTTGAAAGAAACCAGCGCTTGGGCGTCTTGTTCGAGTGCCGCGTCGGCTCCGGAAAACTTTTGGTCTGCAGCTGCAACTTGATGGAACAACAAAACCAGCCCGAAGCCCGCCAATTCCTAGCCAGCCTCCTGAAGTATGCGGGATCGGAAAAATTTCAGCCGGCCAACTCGGTGTCGAGTTCGCTACTGCAGGGCATGTTCCAATGAAACCCGTCACCGCCCAACTCGAAACCCTTACCATCCCCACCTATGGACTTGGAGAACCGGAGAAGAATCCGGTTTTCTTTGAGAAGCGCGTTTATCAGGGGTCTTGCGGGAAGGTTTACCCTGTGCCGTTCATCGACAAGGTCTATCAGGACGAACCGCCGAAGCCTGTGGACTATGTGGCAGCGCGCTTGGAGAACGAATTCGTGCGGCTCGTGATGCTGCCGGAAATCGGCGGCCGCATTTTTCTGGGACAGGACAAGGCGAACCACGACTACGATTTTTTCTACCGGCAGGATGTGATCAAACCCGCATTGGTCGGACTCGCCGGGCCGTGGATTTCCGGCGGAGTGGAGTTCAACTGGCCGCAACACCACCGCCCCGGCACCTATCTGCCGGCGGATGTGGCGATCGAAGAGGAGGGCGGTGGTGCATTCACAGTCTGGCAGTCCGAACACGACCCCTTGAACCGCCTGAAGGGCATGCATGGCATTCGCCTCCGCCCGGGGAGCGCGCTGGTGGAGCTTCGCGGCCGCCTCTTCAACCGCACCCCGTTCACCCAAACCTTCCTCTGGTGGGCGAATGTGGCCGCGCGAGTCCACGAGAACTACCAGAGTTTTTTCCCGACCGATGTCCACTATGTCGCCGACCATGCGGTGCGGGCGATGTCGTCATTTCCCATCGCGGAGAATTTTTACTATGGCGTGGACTACGCGGCCCGCCCGGGCGCCAATGATCTGGCTTGGTATAAAAACATCCCGGCGCCGACGAGTTACATGGTCTGCCAGACACAGGAGGATTTCTTCGGGGGCTACGACCACGACGCACAGGGCGGCTTCGTCCATGTCGCCAACAAACACATCAGCCCCGGCAAGAAGCAGTGGACATGGGGCAATCACGAATTCGGCTGGGCGTGGGACCGCGAACTCACCGACACCGGCGGGCCGTATGTCGAGTTGATGGCTGGCGTGTTCACCGACAACCAACCCGATTTCAGCTACCTCGCGCCTTACGAGACGAAGACCTTTTCGCAGTTCTGGTGGCCCTACCAAAAGCTCGGCCCGGTGCAGCAGGCGAACACCCTCGCCGCCGTTCGGTTGGTCGTGCGCGACGACCGATCGATCGATTTGGGACTCGCCGTGTCGCGCCCAATGCAGGAGCTGCGGGTGGTGTTGAAAGACGGCGACCGCGTGTTTTTGGAAGAATCCGTGAATGCTTCACCAGACGCCCCGTGGCAGCGCGAGGGCCTGCACTTCCTAGGGGAATCTGAAACCTCGCTGTGCCTTTGGGTTTTCAACTCCGCCGGCGAAGCGGTCATCGGTTATCGGCCCTCGGACCCAGCAAAGGCCGAACGCAATCGCGAAGTCGCCACCGAGCCCCCGCACCCCGAAGACATCACCTCGGCCGATGAGTTGTATCTCACCGGCGAGCACCTCGAACTCTACCGCCACCCCACTCGCTATCCTGAAAACTACTGGCTTGAAGCCCTGAAGCGTGATCCTCGGGATTCACGGTGCCATATCGCCCTCGGCCGCCTGAAGCTCTCGCGGGGACAGTTCGATGAGGCGGAGCGGCATTTTGAGTCGGCGATTTCGCGTCTCACTTTCCGCCATCCGAATCCAGAAACCGGAGAAGCCCATTATTTCCTTGGACTCACCCGGCGCTTTCAAGGCAACGACTCCGCCGCCTACCCACTCTTCGCGAAAGCCACATGGAACTTTGCCTGGCGCGCCGCAGCCTCCTACGAACTCGCCTGCCTCGATCTCAAAAAAGGAGATCTCCAATCAGCCCTTCGCCATGCGGTGGAATCCCTCGAAACCAATGCCACAAACAACAAGGCCCAGGTGCTGAAAGCCATTTGCCTCCGCAAGCTCGGTCGCAATGCCGAAGCGGTGCAAACGCTCGAAGCGCTCCTGGCCATCGACCGGATCGACCACTGGGCGCTGGCTGAATTGGCAGTTCATCAAAACGGCGCGCCTTGCCTCTCTCCACTCAGCCGCAATGATGCCCAGACGGCCTTGGATGTGGCTTTTGATTACGCCGATTGCGGATGTCTCGCCGAGGCCGCATCCATCCTCGAAACCCACCATGCTGCCGAGGTCAAGGCGGTGGCTGTCCCAAATCCGCTCGAGCACTCCGCATCGACCCACTACACGCTGGCCTGGACTCAATCACTCCTCGGGCAAACGGAAAAATCCAGGCGATCACTTCAGACCGCGCGCGATTTGGCACCGGATTACTTTTTCCCCTCGCGACTCCACGAGGCCGCCATCCTGCAATGGGCGCTCGCCCAGCCCGGCCCTGATCGCAACGCCGCCTACGGGCTGGGGAATTTCCTCTACGACAAGAAGCGCCACCTTGAAGCCATCGCCGCATGGGAAGCCGCCCGCTCGGCAGACGAGGCCTTCGCCACGGCGCACCGAAACCTTGGCATCGCCTATTGGAATGCCCGCCGCGATGCCTCCGCCGCACGCGCGAGCTACGAAAAAGCCCTCGCCTGCGATCCCGCCGATTCCCGCTTGGTTTCGGAATTCGTCCAACTCCGCGCAAAGCTCGGCGACAGCGCGCATGACCGCTTGGCCTTTTTAGAAAGCCGCCTCGCGCTCGTGCTCGAACGCGACGATGCCACGGTGGAACTCGCTGCGCTCTACAACGAAACCGCCCAACCTCAGAAGGCCCTCGATCTCCTGACCTCCCGGAGTTTCCACCCCTGGGAGGGCGGCGAAGGCAAGGTCCTCCGCCAATACACCACCGCCCGACTCCTGCTCGGGCAAGCCGCATTGACCGCAGGCGATGCCAGAGGCGCCCTCGAGCATTTCAACCTCGCCATGGAAACTCCCGACCGCCTTGGCGAAAAATACCACCTTCTCCAAGCCAAGGCCGATGTGACCTTCTGGCAAGGCAAGGCGCTTCAGGCGCTCGGACGCGAGCAAGAGGCCGTCGCGAAATTCGAAGCCGCCGCCGCCGAGTCGGGCGATTTCCAAGGAATGGCGGTCACCACATTTTCCGAGCTGACCGTTTTCAAGGCCCTCGCCCTGCGCGAACTCGGCCGCGAGACGGAAGCCCGCACGGTGCTCGAAGGAATGTCCGCCTACGCCGAGGGCGAAATGAAAATCCCCGCCCGCATCGACTACTTCGCCACATCACTTCCGAACCTTCTGGTTTTTGAGGAGGACATCCAAGAATCCAAAAAATCCCTGATGCGCCATCTCATCCAACTGGCCAACGAAAACCTTGCACCCCGCTAAGCAAATCCTCTCCCACGAGAGGACGCTGGGAATGACTCCAACGCTCAGGTGGGGCTCCACTCGAAGCCGACGGCGTCGAGCCAGGCTTTGGCGATGAGCGCGTGGCCGGTGGCGGAGGGGTGGATGCGATCCCAGCAGAGTTGGTTCGGGTGGTGGTGGCGGAGGTAGGCGTCGAAGGGTGCCTGGGTATCGACAAAAATCGCATTGAACTCGCGGGCGAGCTCACGGGCCGCGGCGCCGTAGCGGTCCATGGCGGCGCGCATGGGGTCGGCGGGATTTGCGTCGATCACATAAGGTGAGCAAACAACGAGTCCTTTCAGTGATGGTCGCACAGCGGCCAGCAGGGAGCGAAGAGTGGCAGTATATTCCTCAAGGCCGACATGGGATTCTTTTCCCAACGGGGTGTCGAACTGCCGCCAGACATCGTTGATGCCGATCATCACCGAGAGCCAGTCAGGTTGTTGGTCGATGGCATCAGCCTGCCAGCGGACGGCGAGGTCGCGCACGGTGTTGCCCCCAATGCCTTGGTTGACCACCCGAATGCGGTGTTGCGGGTGCATGGCCTCGATGAGCGACTTCACGAGGAGCACATAGCCTGAGCCATAGGCATCGTCCGTTCGGCCCTCGCCGGGGAGGTTCAGATTGCGGCCCGCGCTGGTGATGGAGTCGCCGATGAAAAGAAGTTTGCTGGCGGGTTCAATTCGTAGGGGCATGGGTCACTGGGATTGGGATGAAAAACCAAAGTAGTCGCGTGCGTTGCGGTAGCTGATGTCTGCTACCAGAGCGCCGACAAGCTCGATGTCATCGGGAACAAGCCCTCGCCGCATGTCACTTCCAAGGATATTGCACAGCAATCGGCGGAAGTATTCGTGCCGCGTGTAGGACAGGAAGGATCGACTGTCGGTGAGCATCCCGACGAAGCGCGCCAGCACACCGAGTTGCGAAAGGGCTTCGATCTGGCGGGTCATTCCATCGAGTTGGTCGTTGAACCACCACCCGCTGCCAAATTGCATTTTGCCGGCCGTGATGCCGTCCTGGAAATTCCCGATCATGGTGGCGATGACCTCATTGTCGCGAGGGTTGAGATTGTAGATAATCGTTTTTGGCAGCTTACCCGCGCTTTCCAAGCGATCAAAGTGCCGCGCCATCGTCGAGGCGACAGGCCAATCGCCAATGGAGTCGAAACCAGTATCCGGCCCTATCTTTCCGAGCATCCGCGAATTGGTCGAGCGCAGGGCCCCATAGTGGATCTGCATGGTCCAACCCTTGGTGGCATCCATCACAGCCAGCTCGTGAAGGAGAAACGATTTGTAGCGCATCGCCTCGTCAGGATTTACGGATTGACCCGACCGCGACTTCGCAAAAATGGCCGACGCCTCGGCGTGCGAACAATCCTCGGCCCAGACCGTCTCAACCCCGCGATCAGACAAGCGGCAACCTTGCTCGGCAAAGAAATCATGGCGTTTCTGAAGAGCGGACATCAGGTCGTCCAGCGAGCTGATCGACATGTCGGCAGCTTGTTCCAAAGCTCCGAGCCATTGGGAAAAGATTTCGGGACGGTCGATCAAAAGGGCCTTGTCTGGACGCCATGTCGGAAGGACTCGAATGGCGAAAGTTTTATCGGCGGAAATGGCGCGATGGTATTCCAACGAATCGACTGGATCATCGGTGGTGCAGACCGTCTCGACCTTCGAGCGCTCCATGAATCCGCGCGCGGAGAACTCAGGCTGGGTCAGCTTCTCGTTGCAGTGGTCGAAGATTTTCCGTGCGGTAGCAGGCGAGAGCAGATCGTCGACGCCAAAGTAGCGGGCGAGTTCCAGATGCGACCAATGGTAAAGAGGATTGCGAAGGAACTGCGGCATGGCCTCGGAATACTTGGCGAATTTTTCCCAAGGCGTGGCGTCCCCGGTGCAAAAGCGTTCATCGATCCCGACCGCCCGCATGGCGCGCCATTTGTAGTGGTCTCCGCCAAGCCAGAGCGAGGCAATGTCCGGCCAGCGCTTGTTCTGGGCAATCTCCGACGGCGGGAGGTGGCAGTGGTAGTCGATGATCGGCTGCGGCGCCGCATACTCGTGGTAAAGACGGCAGGCCTGGGGCGTCTCGAGTAGAAAATCGTCGTGGATAAATTTCATATGCTCATGGAGGCAAAACCACCATCCACCACAATCTCACTACCGGTGATAAAGTTACCGGCGTCCGAGGCTAGAAGGAGCGTTGCGCCGACAAGTTCGTGGGCCTCTCCAAAGCGGTTCATTGGAGTGTGACCCATGATGGAGGCGACTCGCTCCGGGGTGAGGACCTTGCGGTTCTGCTCGGCGGGAAAAAAGCCGGGCACCAGAGTATTCACTCGTAGTCCCCGCGGAGCCCATTCGCGGGCCAGATTTTTCGAGAGATTGTGCACCGCGGCCTTGGTTGCGGAGTAGGCGAAGACTCGGGAGAGCGGGATAATGCCAGACATCGACCCCAAGTTAATAATGCTCCCGCCGCCGGCGTCGACCATGCGCGCGCCGAAAACCTGGCAAGCCACCATCACGGCCTTGAGGTTGATCGAAATGATGCGGTCCATTTCCTCGTCGGAGATTTCGAGAAAGGATGTGGCGCTGTTCACCCCCGCCCCATTGACGAGGATGTTCACGGCTCCACCATTCGAGAAGAGTCGTTCGGCCAAGCTCGAAAGCTCGGTGCGCGAGGTCGCGTCGCAGGCTTCGAAGGAGACATCGCCCCCAGCCCGGCGAATCGATTTCATGCGTTTCTCCGCTTTGGCGGCATCGCGTCCGACAAGAACAACCCTGCCGCCTGCGGCAGCCATGCCCTCCGCCATCGCGCCACAAAGCTCTCCGGTTCCACCGATGACAACGGCTGTTTTGCCGGAGAGGTCGAAAAGTTCAGCGGGCTTCATCCTTTAGCGAACCACACGGGCGCTGCCGCCCTTCATCAATTTTTCGACTTCCTTGCGCGTAGCCATCGAGGTGTCGCCGGGCGTGGTCGAAGCAAGCGCACCGTGCGCCGCGCCGTAGTCGACGGCGAGTTGCGGGTCGTTGTGCTCGAGGAATCCGAAGGCCAGTCCGCTGGCGAAGCTGTCCCCGCCACCCACGCGGTCGAGGATGTCGAGGCCGGGATATTTGCGACTCTCGTAAAATGAGCCGTCATGCCAGCAGATGGCGCTCCAGTCGTTCTTGATCGCCGTATGCACGCCGCGAAGCGTCGTCGCGGCAACCTTGAAATTGGGGTATTCCCTAACGGCGGTTTCGATCATTCGTTTGAAGGCGTCTGTCTCGATGTTGGTGAGGTTGTGGTCCACGCCTTCGACTTCAAAGCCCAGCGAGGCCGTGAAGTCCTCCTCGTTGCCAATCATGACATCGACATATTTGGCAATCTCGCGGTTCACCTCGCGGGCCTTGGCCTGGCCGCCGATGGATTTCCAGAGGGACGGACGGTAATTCAAATCGTAGCTGACGATGGTGCCGTGTTTTTTTGCGGCTTGAACTGCCTCGATGGTCAGATCGGCAGTTGATTCGGACAGTGCGGCGAAGATGCCGCCGGTGTGGAACCAACGGGCCCCGAGCTTTCCGAAGATATGGTCCCAATCGAAATCGCCGCGCTTGAGCTGCGAAGCGGCCGTGTATCCGCGATCCGGCACGCCGACCGCGCCGCGCACTCCGAAGCCGCGCTCCGTGAAGTTGAGGCCGTTGCGAACCGTGCGGCCGATGCCGTCATCCTCGCGCCACTTGATCAAATCGGTGTCCACGCCACCCTGCATGATGAAGTCCTCGATGAGGTGGCCGACCTCGTTATCGACAAAAGCGGTGCAGACGGCGGTTCGCAGGCCGAAGCATTTGCGCAGTCCGCGCGAGGTGTTGTATTCACCCCCACCCTCCCAAGCGGTGAAGTGACGGGCTGTGCGGATGCGGCCCTCGCCGGGGTCGAGGCGGAGCATGACTTCGCCGAGGCTGATTTGGTCGTAGTGGCAGGTAGATTTATCGCGGAGTGGGAGTGACATGGGATTTATAGGGTGATGGTTTTGAAGTCTTCGGGTTTCCAGGCGGGTTCGCCGAGTTCGTCCGTGATGTGGGCAAAGCTCTCGATTTCCGCCTTGGTGAAAAGAAGTCCGCCGTGCGCGTCGGTGAGTTTGGCGGCTTTCGCTTCCAGTTCGCCGGGAAGCAGGCATTTTTCGTTGCCGGGACCGAGAATGTCTTGAAGGCACGCCCTCACATTTTCGGCCTGAGAGCGGCCGAAAGCGTAGTCACGGCCTTGCATCGCTTCGGGGTGGATGCATTGAAAAAAGAAGGTCGAGCCGCGCTTTTCCTTGGGATCGCCCTTGGCCGTTCCGCGGAAGGATGGCAGCCCACCGCCGATGAATGCGGCGTAAAGTTCGTCGATCAATCCAAGCCCGTAGCCCTTGTGGGCGCCGAACGGCAGCAACGCCACGGCCTTGTTCGGATCGGTGGTTGGATTGCCCTCCGCATCGACCGCCCAGCCCGCACCAAGCTCCTTGCCCTCGCGAGCGAATTGCTGCACACGGCCCATCGCCACGGTGGAAGTCGCCCAGTCGATGACGATCGGAAATCCGACGGCCTCTTGCGTCGGAAAGCCCCAGGAATGTGGGTTCGTGCCCATCGTCGGCGTCTTGCCGCCGAAGGGAACAACCTCCGATGTCGCCGAGGTGCAATTCGTGTAGGCGATGTAGCCTTTGAGGGCGGCGTCGATCACATAGCCCCCACCCCACAAGTAATGCGTGGCGTTGTCCACGCTCACCATCCCGACTCCGTATTGGTCGGCGAGTTCCATGCAGCGATCCATGGCCTCGTAGGCCACGGCCTGGCCGAGTTTGTTGTGTCCGTCCCAAGTCTCCGACGCGGCAAATCGAGAGGGAAGTTTCTCGATCACCGCTCCGGGCGTCCAGCGCCCGACCTTGCTGCCGAAAAGATCATCGAGGTGGAGCGCTTTGAGGGCGTTGTGGGTGCGAATGCCATGGCGGGCGGCACTATGGCAAAACCGGGCCGCATCGCCGGCTTCCTCTTCCGAGTATCCCCTCGCCCGGTAAGCTCGCGTCACGAGTTCATCGTGCTTCTCTGCAGGAACGATATACCAATTTTCAGTCATCTTAAGCTTCTTTCTGTTGTTTATTTCCAACCCAGTCGTAGTGGAAGAATTTCCCTTTCGGCTGGTCTGTGCGCTCGTAGGTGTGCGCTCCAAAGTAGTCACGCTGGGCTTGCAGCAGGTTGGCCGCCAGGCGTTCTGATCGGTAGCTGTCGAAGTATGCCAGCGACGCGCTAAAGGCCGGCGCGGAAATTCCGGAAAGAGCGGCATCGGAGACAATCTTGCGCCAATGCGATTGCGTGCGGCCGATGACATCCTGAAAATACGGATCGAGTAGGAGATTGGGGAGCCCCGGATCTCGGTCGAAGGCCTCCTTGATGCGCTGCAGGAATCGCGCCCGGATGATGCAGCCACCGCGCCAGATCATGGCGATCTCGCCAAAATGAAGCGGCCAATTTTGCTCGGCAGCCACGGCACGCATGAGAGCGAAGCCCTGCGCGTAGGAACAAATTTTCGACGCGTAGAGCGAGTCGCGCACGGCGTCGATGAGTTCCTGCTTGTCGCCGGGAAAGCGAGGTTTTGGTCCCGCGAGGATTTTCGAAGCGGCGACGCGCTCTTCTTTTAGCGCGCTGATGCAGCGGGCGAAGACGGCTTCCGAGATGGTCGAGATGGGGATGCCGGCATTGAGTCCATCGGTCACGGTCCATTTGCCGGTGCCCTTTTGCCCAGCGCGGTCCTGAATCACATCGACGATGGGCACTCCGGTTACGGGATCTTTCACTGCGAGAATGTTGGCCGTGATTTCAATGAGAAAACTATCCAAGTCCCCGGCGTTCCAGTCGGCGAAAGCGTTTTGCGTTTCCTCAATGGAGAGCCCGATCCCGTGGCGGAGAATGTTGTAGGCTTCGCAGATGAGCTGCATGTCGCCGTATTCGATTCCGTTGTGGACCATCTTGACGAAATGGCCGGCGCCGTTGGGTCCGATGTAAGTGGTGCAGGGCACGCCGCCGACGATCGGTTTGCCGGGCGCGGCACCCTCGAGGGGCTTGCCCGTTTTGGCATCGACCTTGGCGGCCACGGCATTCCAGATCGGAGCGAGTTCATTCCATGAGGACTCGGCGCCGCCGGGCATGAGCGAAGGACCGAAGCGCGCGCCTTCCTCGCCGCCGGACACCCCGGAGCCGATGAAGCGGAGATCGAGGGCCGTGAGGACTTTTTCGCGGCGAATGGTATCGCTCCAAAGCGCGTTGCCGCCGTCGATGATGATGTCGTCTTTTTCGAGCAAGGGCACGAGGCTGTCGATGACTGCGTCCGTGGCTTTGCCGGCTTGGACGAGGATGATGATTTTGCGAGGTCGCTTGATCGAGGCGACGAAGTCCTCGAGGGTCAGAGCGGCGTGGAGTCCACCGGGCGTGTTGGGATTCTTTGTGACGAATTCCTCGGTTTTCGAGGTCGTGCGGTTGTAGACGGAAATGCGGAAGCCGTGGTCGGCGATGTTCAGCGCCAAGTTCTGGCCCATCACGGCCAGGCCGATGAGGCCGATGTCGGAGATTTCGTTGCTCATGGGATTAGATTTTGTTGGCTTGGGCTAGCGCCGGCTGGCCCTCAAGGACATTGATCATGTTCTGGGCAGCCATGGTGGCCTGCCGGACGACATTCTCGTAGGTGCGCGACCCGATGTGGGGCGTGATAAGGGTTCGTGGTGCGGTGAGGAGTGGATGGTCTGGCGGGGGCGGCTCTTCATCCATGACATCCGCGGCGTAACCACCGAGGTGGCCCCACTGAAGAGCGGCAATCAAGGCTGCCGTTTCGACAAGTTCGCCGCGAGCGCAATTCAAGAGAAGCAACCCGGGCCGGGCCATCGCAAGCCGCGATGCATTGACCATGTGGCGGGTGCGGTCGGTCAGCATGGTATGCAAGGTGATCACATCGCAGCGCCGAAACAATTCGTCGGGGTCCGCGATGCGCTCGACACCGTATTCCGCAGCAAACGAATCGTCCCAGTGGTTGCCAAAACCGAGCACCGTCATGCCGAATGCCGCGGACCGTTTGACGACCTCCTTGCCGATGCGACCGAGACCGACGATGCCGATGGTTTTGCCGTGGAGCTCGTGCCCGGTGACCCGCTTCCATTGGCCGTTGCGCACATAATTTGTCTCCTCCACCAAATTTCGGCAAAGAGCAAGGAGAAGGGCAAAGGTGTGCTCGGCCACCGTGGTGTGGTTGACGCCCGGGCAAAAAGTCACCGGAATTTTCAGCTCCGTGGCCGCGGCGAGATCGATCTTATCCAAACCGATGCCATATTTTGCCAACACCTTCAGGCGAGGCAGTGACTTCTCCAGAACGGCGCGGGTGATGCCGTCATCGCCGCAAAGAATGGCGTCGAAGTCGCCGGCAAGTTCCAGCATGCGCGACTCGGGAAGCGGCCCGCGCTCGCGGACGATTTCATAGCCACGCGAGGCTAGAAGATCGTGATGAGACCCAGGCGTGTCCTGGAACGAAGTGGTGGTGAGCAAAATCTTCATAAAGCGGGTATCAGATAAAGGCCAAGGGGATGATGACGGGTTGTCCTGCGAGAGATTCTTCTACCGCATGCGCCGATGGGCAGGAAGCTTGTTGTGGTGAGCTGAAACTCGTCGGGTGAGACGCGTTTCTGGGCTCGGGATTGAGTTTCAGGAGCTTCATGTTTTGTGTTTTTTATTTTTCACCGAATGGGCAGGACTGGAGAGAAGATTGTCTGGAGTATCCTTTCAGGCGAGGGTGTCTTTATGTGCAAAGTCAGCGTTCATTTCAAAACGGCTTTGCTTGTTGAGTTTTTGAAATGAATTTATGAAGTATTCCATTTCTTTGAATTATCTTATAAAAACAAATGTCATCATATTACTAAACCGTTTGTTTTCTGAGAATTTATCCTTTGATCGCCTCAATGTCTGAAAAAAAATTTCGATCTGCATTGTTAACGATCACGAAATTAAGTCCGAATGCATCAGTCTAACAATAGACTATTTTATTATTTATTTGTATTATTTTTTCATTTCGAAACAAATCACTCACTCACATGCCATCCTTATTCGGCGAGGGATTGATTTTTGCGACGGGGCGCGGGGATGTCCCCATTTCGCGTGGCGCGACTCCATTTCACTCAGCGCCGAAATTCAGACAAAAAGGCGGAATTCGGCTGCGCGAGATGGCTGAATAGTGCAAAAAAATAAATTGATAGTCTATCGCCTCCTGGATGCATTTGGGGTAATCGTGGTCCATATTTCAATCGTCACCTCCAAGACAACCAAACTTACCTGATTCAAACTCCATGAAAGCTGATGGCCAACCCTCCCCCAAAGTGTCCAGATTTCACTCCTCAGGACATGATCCCGGATTCACTCTCATCGAATTGTTGGTCGTCATCGCCATTATTGCCGTGCTGGCTGCGCTGGCGTTCCCATTCATCGGAAAAATGCAAACTGCCGGGTCACAATCGAAAGCCGCAGGCAATTTTCGCCAGTTGGGTGCAGCGATCATGTCCTATTCTGCGGAGAACAATCAAAGTTTGCCAGTTTTGCAGGCAAATCGCGTTGTTTTTATCGGGCATGGCGGAGGCAATCACATCATCAGTTTATAGTATATTAGATTTTAATAATTAATAATTTAAAAATGATAATAAACTCATCCCGCTGTTTTGCGATACTTTTCTTATCCACCCTGCTCACGCTCTTGGTGTTTCTACCTAGCAACGCCGCTGCCAAGGATGCCGCGACATCTGATACCTTGCGCTGGCCGACTTCGGGGAAGATCGCCTCAATCGATTTGTTCCGGCAGGACGGTGTGAGATCCGGAACGGTGGAATTCACCGCCAAGCGTCCGAGTGTTTACCAAAATTGGGGGAAGGAATCGTCCGTCGTCTGGCCTGTGGACAATCACATTGCCGGACAATACCTGCCCACGATCTCCTACGAGTCGAACGGCGAGGTGTCCTACACGCTGGAGGTGGATGGCCAATGCTACGAGGGGGTTCTGCCAGCGACTGGGAAAATGAAGAAGGTTAAATTGCCACCGGTCGTCATGAACCGGGTTGGCATCAACCGCCTCTCCTTGTCGATCTCTTCCAGTCTTCAGGACAACTCATTCACCCTTGGTGCGTTGAAGCTTTCTCTTGAGCCCGGTGAGGTCACGATGAGCAAGCCTGTGCTGATCGCGGGTGCCGACTGGCTCAAAATTCAGGCCTCCCTGAAGGTGAACAGCGATACGACCAAGCCTGTGAATCTCCGCGCCTCGATTAAGCCTTGGCCCGATGGCAAGGTTCTCTGGGAGGGGCCGGTGGCAGCCACGGCCGTGGCTGGCGGGTATGAGGTCGATCAAACCATTCCCGATTTAAAGCCAATGCTTTGGTCGCCGGGCTCCCCGAATTTGTATCTCGTCACGCTCGACGTCGAGGCAGGCGATTCGGAACAGCAAGCCTTGCAGGTTCAGTCCCGGATTGGGTTTCGTGAGTTCGAGGCAAAAGACGGCCGGTTTTACCTCAACGGCAAGCCGGTGTTCATGCGCGGGCACGCCATTGTGCCGCCTGGAGGGGGGCATGTCCGCGGGCTCAATCCCGATCTCGCGCACGATCCCGATGCGGTTCGAAAATACCTTAAGTATCTTAAAAAACAGAATCTCAATATCGTCCGCGCTCAAGACCCTCTGTGGCAAAGCCTCTGCGACGAGGAGGGGATGATGGTGTTTGTTGGAAATTATGGCGTTCCTAAAATCCCGGAAGCCACACGCTATGCGGTCCCGGCCTTTGAGGAGAGTGCGGTTGATTTCTATAAGCAATTATTTGCATCGCAATACATGAATCATCCCTCGGTGGTCATATGGACCCTGACCAATGAAATGCCGAGGCCCGGCATCGAGGTGGGCGACAAGTGGCTCGCTTTTCTCAAGAAATGCTACGAGGGGCTGAAGAAATGGGATCCCACCCGCGCCTACATCGCCAACACCGGCTTCGGCCTAGGGCAGACCGGGGATGTGAATAGCTTTCACGCTTATCTGGGCTGGTATAATGGCCTGGCGCAATCAGCCTACAAGTTCCGTGAGGATCAACGCTCGCTGATCGGACTGTCCGCGCCCAAGCAACCCATGATTTTCACGGAAACCTTGGGTGTTTACATCGACGAGTTGGGCCGCATGCCGGCGACGGACAAGCAAGTCGCCCCCAGTGTGATGTGGGCTGGAAATGATGTTGATGTGCCGGAGGTCGCGATGGGTTATCAAGCCTATCTCGGGAAAGAGTTGATCGAAATCCTGCGGCGCATTCGCTCGGAAAATCCCGACATCGCCGGAATCACTCCGTTCACCACCACCGCCAAGGATTGGGCTGTCGCTCAGAGTTTTGAGGAAATTCCTTTCCTGCCGCTGATCACGAAGGCTTATCCCGTCGCATACCAGCCGGTGCTGATCTCCTTCGACAACCGCTGGCCGCATGTCTTCGCCGGCGACACCGCGCGGATGCCGGTGCATCTGGTGAACGACTCCGAGGACGGGCGCGCCCTCTCGGCGCCGGTGTTGAAGTGGCGTCTGGTTGACAAGGCGAAGGGGCGGGAGGCCCTCGCGGGCACCTTGGCCTTTGCCGGGACCGTTGAGTATTATGGCACAGATGCCAAGGAACTTGTGCTCGAGATTCCCCAAGGTCTCGCCGCCGGGGAATACACCTTGCAGGGCGAGATCGTGGAGGGCGGTAAAAAAATCTCGCACAATGAGACTGAGATTTTGGTGGAGTCGCGGAAAGTTGTTGCTCCAGCCTTAGCGCGTCGGGTGAATCTCTACGACCCGCTGGGCGAGTCCACGGCGATGCTGGAAAAAGCCGGCTTGGTGAAAGGGAAAGACTTCCACCTGACAACCACCCCCTTTTCAGAGATGAAAAACCGCGACGCGCTCACCGAGCAACAGCTTCAAGAAATTCTTGCCCATGAGCAACTGGGAGGGGATTTGGCTGCTCCGTCCGAGACGTTGCTCATCATTGGTTGCAAACAATGGCTGGAACCTCTGCGAGACGACTACCTCTTGATGCGGGAGTTCATCGAGCGCGGGGGCAGGGTTCTGATTTTGAATCCTAATCCGATGGCATTGAGTTACATTGGAATCCACAAAGAGATCATGGTATCGGATAACGAGTGGATCGGTGACCGCGCCAGCGTGAACCTTGAAAGCCTCTGGCACACCAGCCGGATCTTCGGGGCTTGGATCAACCCAAGACGCTCCGACACGGGAATCTTCGCGGATATCGACCGTAAGAACCTGAGGCTGTGGTCGGATTCGAGCGATTGGACCCTGAAGAAAGAGGGTTTGCCAGAAAATGAACCCGTCAACACGCTCTTGAGGCTTCAGGATGCCGACGCGCTGGGAAGCACGGCTGTCTTGGCGAATTTCGGGCGAGGATTGGAGTATGTGGCCTTGGCCGAGGTTTTCAGGGGCAAGGGCTCAGTGATCCTCTCCGGGTTTGATTTTGAGCGCTTTGTCGGGGTTGACCCGATCGCTGGCAAGGTGCTGCGCAACCTCATCACCTACGCGGCGGACGAGCGCCAACACACGTTGGTGCCGCCAGCCAAGGCCAGCGTGAAACTCGGCAGCCCCAGCGATGAGGACGGCCTGATCCCCTGCGAATTCCGCAACGGCTTGTTGCTGGAATACAACAAGGACTACCAGGTGCGCCGCATCGCCGGGCCGTTCTGGTTCAACCGCCTCTGCCACACCAAGCTGATCAATCCGGAGAATAAGGTGCGGCGCGCGTTCATGGATGTGATTCCGCCCGCAGGAACAAAGGAAGCCATATTCCAAGTCCGCAGGGTCCGGACGAGGGAAAATCGCGGGAAATTCACGCCCGAGGAAGTCACCATCTCGCTGGGTGAAGCTCAGGTGAAGCAAGCCATCCCAGGCGAGGAGGAAGTCGCAATCCGTCTGCCCCTGCCGGAAGGGCGCAAGCAGCCCCTGCGCATCGAATTCACAGGCACGAGCGACATGGGCATTTCAAAAGTCGAGTTCAAGTAAGAAAAAAACAATGGCAGCCACACCCAAACAACCTCTCCGCGTCGGCCTTTTTGGCATCGGCCTCGACACCTACTGGCCCCAATTTGTCGGGCTCCAACAACGCCTCGAGGGCTACATCGCCCAAGTCGCCGACAAGCTTGCCAAGGACGGCGTGGAAATCTGCAACGCCGGTCTCGTGGACTCCCCGGAGCGCGCCGTCGAAGCCGGGAGTTTCTTCCGCCGCTCGGAGGTGGACATCGTTTTCCTCCATGTCACCACCTATGCGTTGTCCTCCACTGTCTTACCCGTGATGCAACGCGCCAAGGTGCCGGTGGTGATCATGAACCTCCAGCCCGGCGAGGCTATTGATTACGCCGCCTTCAACAAACTCGGCGACCGCACGAAGATGACCGGTGACTGGCTCGCTTGGTGCTCCGCCTGCCCAGTTCCGGAAATCGCGAATGCCTTCAAGCGGGCGGGTATCGACTTCCACCAAGTCACCGGCACGCTGCTCGAGGGCGATCCGGTTTGGAAAGAGGTCGAGGAATGGATCGAAGCCGCCCGCGTCGCCCACACGATGGCGAACAACCGCCTCGGTCTGCTCGGCCATTACTACAATGGCATGCTGGACATCTACACCGACCTCACCGCCCAGCTCGCCTGCTTCGGCGGGCACATGGAAATCCTCGAGGTCGAGGAACTCGCCGCCATCCGCCGTGATATTCCCCAAGCAGCAGTCGATGCCAAACTCGCCGAATTCCACGCCTCGTTCGACATCCAGCCCGATGTGTCGGCAGAGGAACTCCTCCGCGCCGCACGCACCGCCGTGGCCCTCGACCAACTCGTGAAAAAACACCGCCTCGGTTCGATGGCCTACTACTACATGGGCACCGGATCGGACGAGAACGAGGATGTCATGACCTCCGTGATCCTCGGCAACTCGCTTCTCACCGGCCAGGGCGTTCCTGTCGCCGGCGAATACGAGGTAAAAAACGCACAGGCCATGAAAATCATGGACACCCTCGGCGTTGGCGGATCGTTCACCGAATACTACGCCGCCGATTTCCGCGAGGATATCGTCCTGCTCGGCCACGACGGCCCCGGCCATATCCAGATCGCCTCGATCAAAACCAAAGTCCGCCCGCTTGATGTTTACCACGGCAAGGTCGGCCGCGGCCTCTCCGTCGAAATGAGCGTCCAGCACGGTCCCGTGACCCTCCTCTCGGTGATCGAGGGAGCGAACGGCCGGCCCGAGTTTCTCGTCGCCGAGGGCGAATCGGTTCCCGGCCCGATCCTGCAAATCGGAAACACCAACAGCCGCTACAAATTCCCCATCGGCGCGCGTGGTTTCATGGAGCAATGGAACGCCCACGGCCCCGCCCACCACTGCGCCATCGGCATCGGCCACATCTCGGGAAAACTTAAAAAACTCGCCGCCCTCCTCGGAATAGAAATGCAGACCGTTTGCTGAACCAACCATGGAACCAAAACGACTTAAAAATCCTTTAATTGATGAGGCAGGCATGTCCGATCCGCACGCCCTCGTGGTTGGCGATGTCTGCTACCTGTTCACCGGTCACGATGTTGGGTTTGATATTCCCGATTGGGTTATGCCCGACTGGCATATTTACCGGTCCACGGACCTTTGCTCTTGGACGCGCGTGGGCACCATCCGCCCAGAGGACAATTACATGGGCGCGGGCAATACCAACTGCTGGGCCGGCGACATTGCCGAGCGCAACGGGAAATTCTATTGGTATTTTTCCGACCGCAAACGGAGCACCGGCGTGATGGTGTCCGACTCCCCGGAAGGGCCTTTTGTCGATGCACTCGGGCATCCGCTCATGGACTCCTTTGATCCCACCATCTTTGTGGACGATGATGGAACACCCTACATCATCAATGGGGACACCGATTACCAGATCGCGAGGTTGAAAGACTCGATGATCGAGCTGGATGAAACGCCCCGCATCATCGAAATCGACCGCAAAGGCGTCTTCCCCCGCATGGATAAAAACTCCCTGCACAAGCACAACGGAATCTATTATTTAAGCTGCTCCGGCTACTACGCCACCTCGCGCAACCTCTACGGTCCCTACGAATACCAAGGCCTCGTCGGCACCGGTTGGGGACTCGATACGCCATTTGGTCACGGCGACTTCTTCACCTGGAAAGGCGATTGGTATCATGTCTGGTGCAAATACCGCGACCGTGCCCACGACCGGATTCGGGACTGCTTCATTGCCCCGGTGGTCTATGGAGCAGACGGTTCCATGCGGGATGTAGGCCTCGAATGAAAAAACGCAAACCACATATCCTCCCAACGGCCATTTGTCTGGCCACGGGCCTGCTTGTTAATTTGTTAACTCCTACCCATGCGGCCCAGCCGGCCGAAGCCTATGCCGATTTTACCGCGGATGGCACCTGGTGTTGGTTCACCAACCCGCGCGCCCTCAGCCGTGACGGCAAAACTTATTCGGGCTGGGTCACCGAGGACGGCTCGATCCAAGCGGGCGAGGTGGAGCACGCCACCGGCCGCGTCTCCACGGTCACGCTTCACCCGCAGTATCAGCGCGACGATCATGACAACCCGGCCTTCCTCTTTTTGCCCGACGGACGCTTGATGGCTTTTTACACCAAGCACAGCGGCAAGAACCAGGTGATCCACAGCCGCACGACATCGAAGCCGGGCGTTTTTGCCGACTGGGATCCGGAGGTGACTCTGGCGCTGCGGGACGACTCTCCGCGCAATTCCGGCATCAGCTATTGCAATCCCCATTTGCTCACGGCCGAGAACAATACGCTTTATCTTTTTTGGCGCGGACGTTCGTTCAAACCGACCATGGCCAAGTCCGCCGACTTCGGCAAAACATGGACCCCCGCGCAGGTGGTGTTTTCCGTCGAGGGCCTGCCCAAGCGCAACCGGCCCTATGCCATCTATGCCTCCAACAAGAAAGATCGCATCCACATGATCTTCACCGATGGCCACCCCCGCAACGAGAAGACCAACAGTGTCTACTATGTCTGCTACCGCGATGGCGCGTTCTTCAAGGCCGACGGCACCCGTATCTGCGGGGTGGAGGAATTGCCCATTCGCCCCGCGCAGGCCGACCTCGTCTATGACGGCAAAAAAACAGGGGTGCGGGCGTGGATTTTTGATTTGGCCTTTGACGAAAGCGATCGTCCGGTCATCGCCTACACCCACCTGCCTGAGGAGACCGACCATCGTTACCACTACGCCCGCTGGGATGGCGAGCAGTGGCTGGACACCGAACTCTGCGCGGGCGGCAAGTGGTTTCCCCAGACAAAACCGGACGAAAAAGAAACGGAGCCCCACTACTCGGGCGGGCTGAGCCTCGATTCCAACGACCCCTCCGTCGTTTACCTTTCACGCCCTGTCGAAGGCGTGCGGGAGATCGAGCGCTGGACCACCGCCGATGGCGGAAAATCCTGGAAGTCCGAAGCTGTCACCGCCGGATCGAAGTTCGACAACGTCCGTCCGTTTGTCGTGAATGATCACGAGCCGGACGGGCCCATCGTGCTCTGGATGAATCTCCACGGACGGTATGTCCACTTCACCGACTATCTGACGGCGATCAAAATGGATCGCCCGGCCAAAACGACCGGTGCCCAGACAGCCGAAGTATCTCGAGGGCAACTGACGGAGAAGACGGCTCCATGAGGAACTTGAGAATCTAAGAACATTGAAGACCCACGAATCCAACGAAAGCGCTCTTCGAATCATGCCTCTGGGTGATTCCATCACGGCGGGATACACGGACAATCCCGCGTGGGAGCAACCGTTCGAATTTGGCTACCGCAGTGGATTGCACAAACGAATGACCGCTGCAGGCCGGGATTTTGTTTTTGTCGGCGAATCTCCGGAGCCGTTCTGTGGAAAAAGCGGGGACCCAACGCACGGGGGATCGGTTCTCCCCGCCTACGAATTGCGAACATGGAACCAAGCCAACCATCGCGGCTATGGCGGATGGAAAATTCCGGAAATCCAAGCGCAAGTCGCCGGATGGATCGCAGAAGACCGGCCAGACCTCATTTTGCTCATGATCGGGATCAACGGTATCGGAGCCGACAGCCCTAGGCAGCTCGACGAACTGCTTAGCACGATTTTCCAAAGCAATCCGGAGGTCGGCCTGATCCTCGCCCAAATCACCCCCTACGCGA
Source organism: Terrimicrobiaceae bacterium (assembly GCA_044375555.1). Lineage (GTDB taxonomy): Bacteria > Verrucomicrobiota > Verrucomicrobiia > Chthoniobacterales > Terrimicrobiaceae > UBA967. The sequence goes on along the minus strand of JBILML010000015.1, from coordinate 8,545 downwards.
CTTACAACCAAGACCTGCTCTCCTACAATCACTTTATCAGGGACTCACTGGTGCCTTCCATTGCAAACAAGGGATTCCGCATCGCCACCGTGGACCTCTACACGCCGTATTTGACCGATCCCGATGACCCCTCATCGATCAACCCCGCGTGGTTTTCGAACGGCAAAAACCATCCGACCAACGCCATGTATGACCAAATCGCGGAGCGGTGCTTCCAAGCGATCAACACATTTTTGAAATCAACCAAATGAACAAACAAGGAGCATTCGCCAAAATCCCCGCGTGGGATCAAAACCTCATCACCAATCCCACCGCAATCTACCGTGGGGCCCCGTTCTGGAGTTGGAACGGTCGGTTGGAAACCAACCGCCTGAAGCGGCAACTGCAAGTTTACCACGACATGGGCATCGGGGGCGCCACCATCCATGTGCGCACGGGCCTGGCCACGCCTTACCTCGGCGATGAGTTCATGAATCATGTGAAAGCTTCGGCCGACGAGGCCGAGCGCATGGGCATGCTCATCTGGCTCTACGACGAGGACCGCTGGCCCTCGGGCGGGGCGGGTGGATTGGTGACCACGAATCCCGACTACCGCTGCCGCCAACTCCTGATGACCCCGAGGCGGCCGAAGCCCGGCGAGGTGAGATTGCATCGTGTTCATCACAGCCCGCCGCAACCCGTCACCGAGCGCACTTTTGTTGCCGCCTGGGCGCTGCGCTTCGAAGGAGGCAAGCTCGCCGAGTGGCGGCGCATCGCCGAGAGTGAGGACGCCGGAGCGGGCGAGGTGGCTTATTACTCGTATGTCGAAGTCGCACCCGACATTTCCTGGTTCAACCACCAGCAATACGCGAACCTTCTCAACCCCGACGCCACGCGCAAATTCATCGAAGTCACCCACGAGCGTTATGCCGAGGTGCTGGGCGACCGTTTTGGCACGCAGGTTCCGGCCATCTTCACCGACGAGCCGCTCTACATCGCAATGGAACGCCCAGTCTCCTGGGAGGATCGAAAAGACCTGCGCACGGCGTGGGTGGATGACCTTCCGGAGACCTACGCCAAACACTATGGGTCGGATCTCATGGATACCTTCCCGGCGGTCATGTTCGACACCGCCGATGGCTCTGGCGCCTTGGCGCGCCTGCGTTTCCACGACCACCATTGCCAACGCTTTTCGGATGCCTTTGCCGGAGTGCTGGGCCAGTGGTGCGAGGAGCACGGCATCGCCTTGACCGGCCACATGATGGAGGAGCAAACCCCCGCCCGCCAGACCAACTGGAGCGGCGAGGCCATGCGAAGCCTGCACCATTTCCAACTCCCGGGCATCGACATGCTCTTCGACAATCTGGAATTCACCACCGCCAAGCAGGCTCAATCCGTGGCGCGTCAAAACGGATGCCCCGGCACCATGAGCGAACTCTATGGCGTCACGAATTGGGATTTCCCCTTTTCCGGCCACCTGCGCCAAGGCAACTGGCAGGCCGCGTTGGGCGTGATCGTCCGCGTGCATCATCTCACCTGGTATTCCATGGCCGGCGAGGCCAAGCGCGATTACCCCGCATCGATCGGTGCCCACATGCCGTGGTATAAAGAATACGAAGCGGTCGAAGGCCATTTCGCTCGTCTGGCAGTCGCGCTCCAAACCGGACGCCCACTATGCCGCGTGGCGCTCTTGCACCCGATCGAAAGCCACTGGGTCGTGAATGGGCCCACCGATGCCAACACCGACACGCAATCCATGATCGAAGACAGCTTCGTCGATGCGCTCACGGGAATGCTCGAGGGGCAAATCGATGTCGATCTGGTGTCGGAATCCCTCTTGCCGCTTCATCAGGCACAGGACGATGCCCCGCATTTGAAGGTGGGGGAGATGTCCTACGATGTATTGGTCATTCCCTCCATCGTTACCATTCGCTCCACCACATTGGATCGGCTCGAGCAATTCGTTGCCGCTGGCGGCACGGTGATATTGATTGGCGACGCCCCAAGTTTGGTGGATGGCGTGCTTAGCGACCGTGCGGTGAATGCCGCCCAGTCCTGGACCCGCTGCGCCGGCTCGAAGCGCGCCTTGCTCAGTGCGCTGGCGCCTTGGCGGGAGATCGAACTGATGAAAAACGGCCGCCGCGTCATCGGCCCGGTCTACCAACTCCGCGAGGAACAGGATGGCTCGCGAGTCCTTTTTGTCTGCAGCACCAATCACAATCCCCACCCGGCGAGCGATGGTGTTGGCTCGACCCTGCGCATTCGCGGGCGTTTCCATGTCGAAACAATCGACACCGCCACCGGCGAGGCCACCGAGCCCGGGGAACGCTGGACCGAAGACGGATGGACGGAGCTGGATCTCGATCTGCATGTCGCCGACCACCGGTTGCTCCGCCTGTTTCCAGGCAAAGCGGCAAAAGCTCCCGCCGCGCCGGTCACATGGGAAGAGCAGTCGCGTTTCGAGGGCCCGGTTCCAGTTACCCTGCACGAGCCAAATGTGCTGATTCTGGACCGTGCGGCTTGGTCGGTCGATGGTGGGGACTGGCAGTCGGTCGATGAAGTGCTTCGCGTCGACAACCTCGTGCGTCACGCCATTGGGCTGCCGCATCGGCACGGCGATATCGCCCAGCCTTGGGCGGAGCCGGATGTCGAGCCGACGCACTCGGTGGCTTTGAAATTTACGATCCATTGCGAGGTGGCGGTTATCGCGCCGGCGTTGGCCATGGAGCGCGCGGGCGAAGCGATCGTTTCCCTCGATGGTCAGGCTCTTCGCACAACAGTCGCTGGGTTTTTCGTGGATGAGGATATCGAGACCGTCGTTCTGCCTGACTTGGGCGCTGGAGAGCACACGCTCATCGTGCAATGGCCCTTCCGTCCGGGTCACGGCCTAGAAGCCTGTTACTTGCTGGGAGACTTCGGCGTGTCGGTCGCCGGGACCAATCTCCGCATCACCGCTCCGGTGCGTGAACTGGCGTTCGACGACTGGACGAAGCAGGGCCTGCCGTTTTACGGCGGCAATGTCACCTACCATTGCAAAGTGACCCTTTCCAAAGAAGCGGCGGCGCTGCGCGTTCCCAAGTTCCAAGCGCCGCTTGTTGCGGTGGATCTCGGGGGCAAGAGAATCGGCCGCATCGTCAGTGCGCCGTATCGCCTGGAGCTTCCGGAGAGCCAGAGCGAGGCAAAGCTTGATCTGACCTGCTTCGGCGACCGGATCAACACCTTCGGGCCGCTCCACAATTGCAACCCCAAAGAAACCAACTGGGGGCCGAAAGCTGCCCGCACCGAAGGGGAACATTGGACGGATGGCTACATCGTTCGCCCCAAGGGCATCTGCGTCGCTCCGATTCTGGAGCAACAATCCCAATAAAAATCATGAAAGAAAAACTAGCAGTTCAATTGTTCACCGTGCGGGACTTCACGCACACGGAAGAGGATTTTGCGAAAACCCTGCAGCGGATCGCCGAGATCGGTTATCCCGCCGTGCAACTCTCGGCCGTCGGGTGCATGAATGGCGAGTCCCCACAGGTTTCACCGGAGCGGGCCAAAGCCATGCTCGACGACCACAACCTGCGCTGCATTGCCACGCACCGCGCGTGGGACAGCCTGCGGGACCGCTTGGACGAGGAGATCGCCTTTCATAAGACACTCGATTGTGACTATGTCGCGATTGGGAGCATCCCTGCGGCCATCTACGCCCCCACCTACGATGGCTACCGCCGCTGGCTTGATGACGCCCGTCCGATCATCGCGAACCTGAAGAAGGAAGGCATCCGCTTCGGCCACCACAACCACGCCCGCGAGTTCTTCAAACCAGAACGCCACGGCAAGACTCTCGAAGATATCCTCATCGATGAGGGCGGCGAGGATCTGATGATGGAGCTGGACCTCTACTGGATTGCCCATGCCGGCGTGAGTGTGGAGCGACTTTTGGACCGCTGCCATGGCCGCGTGCCGGTCATCCACCTCAAGGACAAGGAACCTTTTGCAGACAGCCACGACACGCGCATCGCCGCTGTCGGCGAGGGGTCCATGGATTGGAAACACATCATCCCCGCCTGCGAACGCGCCGGCGTGGACTGGTATACGATCGAGCAGGACACCTGCGCGCGCGATCCCTTCGACTGTCTGCAGTCGAGTTTTGATTATTTAGCAAAAAACAAATGGAAGCTTTGAAATGAATAAAAAAACAAACAAACCGATCAACATGGGCGTCGCCGGCTGCGGCAGGGCCGGCTGGGGCATGCACAAAGAGGAACTGAAGGCCCACGGCAAAAAATTCAAGGTCGTGGCGGCATGCGACACGGACCCCGCTCGCCGCGATCTGATGGCTGGCGAATATGGATGTGCGACCTACAGCAAAATCGAGGACCTGATCGCCGACCCAACTGTGGAGTTGGTCGATATCGCCACGCGTTCTCCCGAGCACACGGAGCATGCGATCATGGCACTCAAAGCCGGCAAAAAAGTGTTTCTGGAAAAGCCAATCGCGCTCACGCTGGCGGAGGCGAAAAAATTGGAAAAAGTCGCCGCCAAATATCCGAATTCCCTCTTCATCCGCCACAACCGCCGCTTCGAACCGACCTTTCAACATGTGCGCGAAATCATCGACAGCGGGCTGCTCGGCGAGGTTTACGAAATCAAACTCCGCCGCCAAGGATTCGGGCGGCGCGATGACTGGCAGACCATCTTGAAATGCGGCGGCGGACAGCTCCTCAACTGGGGCCCGCACCTCGTGGACCACGCTCTGCAGTTCCTCGGCGGCAAGGTCGACAGCCTCTGGTCCGACCTGCGTTGCATTGCCGCAGCGGGCGATGCGGAAGACCATGTCCACATCATTCTCAAAGGCGGCAAAAACAGCTGCGTCGTGGACCTCGAAATCAGCGGCGGCGCGGCTCTCAGCGAGCCGGTTTACACCGTCTTCGGCAGCAAGGGCGCGCTGAGGTCGGACGAAAAAACAATCAAGCTTCGCCACCTCAAACCCGGAGTGGCCCTCTCGCGGCGCAAATCCAGCGCTGGCACACCGGACCTCGGCACCTTCGGTTCTCCCGACAAGCTCACCTGGGTGGAGAAGGAAATTCCCGTCAAACCCAAGGCCCGCTGCAACTGCGGCGACATCTGGGCCCACCTCTACTCATCCATCCGCGAGGGCAAACCCTTCCCGATCGCACTCTCCGAGGCCATGCAGGTCATGGATGTCATCTCCCAAGCCCGGCGCGGAACCCCCTACGAGCAGAAATCTGCGAAATAGTGCAAATGAAAGAGTGGATAATCTATTGCCTCCTAAAAATGGGATGCCGATCGTTATCCCTGTTGGAATCACCTCACAACCCCTAATGCCCCATATGAATAAAACATCTCAATCGCCCCGCTTCATCAAAACCTGGCCGGCAATCCTCTTCGCGGCTTATTTGGTAGTTAGCCCGGTTTTCGCCACGGATTATTTTTACTTCGGAAAGGGGGAAGGGGCCAGAATTGACCGCGCGGACCTGTATTCGACCACCGATGGCAGCACCTCGCCGGCAACCACAGAGCCAGGGCCAGGCGACAATTTGTTCTTCTACAATTCCACTGTGACCACACCCGCCAATCTCACCCTTTACACGGGGCCCGGGCGGGAAGGCAGGACGAGGGCTTACAATTCCATGACATTCCGCGCCAATTGCGGCGCCACGCAGATCGACCGTTCCTCCTATCCCGATAATGATGCGACCGTTTTGGCGATTGGGGCCGGCGGCATCTCTCTGGAGTCCGGAGCGGGCCCGGTGACCTTTGGACAACCGGCCAAAAGCAAAAAAGAGCAACGGGTGGTTGTCGGAGCCGCAGCGGATCTCACCATCACCAACAACTCCAGCAACGACCTGACATTTCAGCGTGTTTTTGATGGGCGTTCCGAAAACACCATGCATACCGTGACTGTGGCCGGTTCGGGCTCTGGCAATACGGTCTTTGTCGATGGGATCAAGGCTGGTCGAAATGGCAGGAATCTTGCTATGAGCATCAACGCCAGCGGCACCGGGGCGGTCAAATTCGAGGGGGACAACAACTACACCGGCCCCACCACCGTTGCGGCGGGCAAATTGTTCGTCAATGGAGATGGTAGCGAGGCCACCGGGCCGATCAGCGTCTCCGCTGATGCCGCCCTCGGGGGAAGTGGCAGGATCGGTGGGGATGTGACGATCGCGACAAACGGGCGCTTGGAATTCAACCTCGGCACAAGTCCAAAAGACCACAATTCGTTGACCATCGCCGCGAGGCGCACCCTCACATTTGCCGGAGATTCGGTGCTGGCGATCACTTCCCCAGGCGGCTCTTCGATTGGTAAATACAAGCTGCTCACCGCTCTCGGCGGGATGTTAGGCGCGCCGCCGAAGACCCTCAATCTGCCCAAGGGTTGGAAGGGCACCGTTTCCATCGATGGCAATCATCTGGTGCTCCATCTCACATCCGTCGGCACTCCCTGAATTCCATGGCATCCTCCGACGGAATGACACACGCCCCGGTGGGCAAACCCTCGCCGGTTTGCAAGCCGGGGGAATTTGTGATGGCAGCGGCCCACCTCGATCACGGGCATATTTACGGACAATGCAACGGCCTCGTCGAAGCGGGGGCAGTCATCAAGTGGGTTTACGATCCCGTCCCCGAACGGGTGGCGGCGTTTATTGAGAAGTTCCCCAATGCGCGGCCAGCACGCTCGCTCGACGAAATCCTCGAGGATTCCGAGGTGAGACTCGTTGCCGCCGCCGCCGTGCCGAATGAACGCGGCCCGCTCGGGTGCCAAGTAATGGAGGCAGGGAAGGATTACTTCACGGACAAAACACCCTTCACGACACTCGATCAACTCGCCGAGGCGCGCCGCGTCTGTGAGGTCACCGGAAGAAAATACGCAGTGTATTTTTCCGAGCGCCTCCATGTCGAATGCGCCGTGCGCGCTGGGCAGTTGGTGGCGGCCGGAGCCATCGGCAAGGTCGTGCAAACCATCGGCACTGGCCCCCATCGTTTGAACGCTCCGTCACGGCCGGATTGGTTTTTCAAAAAGGAAAAATACGGGGGTATTCTCTGCGACATCGGCAGCCACCAAATCGAGCAGTTCCTTTTTTTTACAGGCGCCAAAGACGCCACGGTCGTTCACTCCGCGGCAGGAAATGTCGCCAACCCAAAATATCCGGAGTTGGAGGATTTCGGCGAATGCAGCCTCGTGGCCGACAACGGCTCAACCGGCTACTTCCGCGTCGATTGGCTCACTCCCGATGGACTGGGTTCCTGGGGTGACGGCCGTTTGATCATCCTCGGCACCGAGGGCTACATCGAGCTGCGCAAATATATCGACATCGCCACCTCCAACGGAGGCGAGCAACTTCTCCTTGTCGATGGCAAGGGCGAGCACCGAATCCCCTGCGGCGGCAATGTGGGTTTCCCGTTCTTCGGCGAGTTGATTCTCGACTGCCTCCAAGGCACCGAGAAGGCTATGACGCAGAGGCACACATTTCTCGCGGCGGAACTCTGCTTGAAGGCCCAAAAGGCGGCCCTGCGCCTGAATCGCCCGCCAGTTTGATTCCCCGCTTTTCTCCGTCGTGTTTGCTTTTTTGAATTTGTCAGGCCTCGCTGGTGCCGCTTTATGAAAATCGTTCAATGCTGGGATGACGGCGTGGAGGATGACATTCGCCTCTGCGAGTTGCTGCGCTCCATCGGGGCCCAAGCCACTTTCAACCTGAACGCCGGACTCCATGGTGCTGTGCGGGGACCGGCTTGGCAGTTCAAGGGGATCAAGGATGTCCGCAAACTCGCTATCGATGAACTGCCGCAGGTTTACGAAGGATTCGAGATTGCCAACCACACGCTCACCCACCCATCTCCGGAAAAAATTTCGCCAGAGGAGTGGAATCGTGAGGTCGTGGAAGGCCGCGCACGCCTCGAGGATTTGTTCGGCAAAAGAGTAGCCGGCTTTGCCTATCCCTTCGGCCATTGCCCGGCGCATGCTGTCGAAACCGTGCGCGAGACCGGTCACCTCTACGCCCGCACCTGCGCCAACGCCACCCCGTCGTTCCCACCCGCCGACCCGATGCTTCTGGCCGCCGATTGCCACTTTCTCAACCCCCACTTCTGGGAGCGTTACAAACTAGGAAAGTCCTCCGGAGCTCCGGCGTTTTACTTCTGGGGACACAGCTACGAATTGTGCAGCGAAGAAGACTGGAAAAGCGTCGAAGAAAAACTTCGCCGTCTCGATTCGGATCCTGATGCCGAATGGGGATCGCTTTCCGCTTTGTTCGAATAGAAATCCACCAAGCAGAACACCCCGCTGGACATCCCCCGAGTTTTTCTGGAAAAGAGACGGCGTGATCGGTTCCGCAAGTTCCCCCGGCGCCACATCGGCTTTTTCGCCGGGAAGGGGATTGCGTTCGCTGCGGCTTCAGAACCTTTTTTTCGGGGGATGGTCGTTGATGGTTTTTGCGTTTCTTTATCTCCCGATCGCACTGTTGGTGGTTTTTTCGTTCAATTCCTCGAAGCTCAACATCCGCTGGGAGGGATTTTCGACGAAGTGGTATGAGGCGCTTCTCACGAACAAGGT
>JBILML010000036.1:0-24222 GCA_044375555.1 Terrimicrobiaceae bacterium | reverse complement strand
AAAACATCCCCGATGGCAAATACGCGGGTCTGCGTCCGGTTTACACGGGAGCGATCAACTACACGCCGACCGAGAAAACCTACTTCAAAGCGAGCATCTCGATGCAGGGGGCCGACATCATGCCGAATTTCAGTTTGATCGCGGGCTGGAACGCCCGGGAAAAAACCCGGCTCTCGATGTCGGTTTACCAGAACCAAGGATTCTCGAGCCTTTCTCCGGATCAATACAATGTCACCCGAGGCATCCTCGGAACGGTCTCCCAGCGCTTGATCAAAGGCATCGACCTCTCGCTCTCGGCTGGCTACGAGCAGTCGATCTACGAGGGGTTGAGTGGAGCCGAGAATGCGCCAGCGGCGGTGGAGGGCCCAGCAGACTACTGGCTGGCAAATGCCTCACTCTTCTGGCGCTTCCGCGAGTGGCTGGCTTGGCAGAACACCTTCATGGTTTCCACCGGCCAAGGCGACAGCGACGAACTGCAGACGCGCTTTTCATCCAGCCTGAATATGAATTTCTAAGACCCCGCCGCGCCGTCGCAGCGGGCGTGGAAAAGATACTCCACATTCCCATCCCGACCTGTGATGGGCGAAACGATAGACCCCATCCATCGAGCACCCGATTTCTCGATGAAGCCTTGAATTTTTTCCACGCAGTCCAAACGCACCGCCTCATCCTGCACGATGCCGCCCCGCTCCACGGACTCTCGCGGCGCCTCGAACTGGGGCTTGATGAGAAAAACCAAATCGCCGCCGGGCTCCAGCACACGCATCACCGCAGGAAGGATCATCGTCAGCGAAATAAAACTCACATCTCCCACAGCCAAGGTCGGCGCCGGCTGAAAATCGATGGGATCAAGATATCGGGCATTCACTCCTTCCCGGCTATCCACCCGGGCATCGTTTCGAATTTTCCAATGCAACTGCCCCCGCCCGACATCGATCGACACCACACGCGTGGCTCCACGCTGCAGCAGGCAATCGGTGAACCCACCCGTCGAGGCTCCGACATCCAGGCAATTCCTCCCCGCCACTTCGATCCCGAAAAACTCCAGCGCCGCCTCGAGTTTGTATCCACCCCGCCCCACGAAACGCTCTCGTTTCGCCAAGGACAAAACATCGTCCGCTCGGACAGGTGTGCCCGGTTTCGAGGCCGGGGCTCCATTCACCAAAACCTCCCCGGCCATGACCGCGCGGCAAGCTTGTGGGATGCTCTCATAAAAACCCGCAGCAGCCAGAGCCTCATCCAGCCTTGGTTTGCGCGGGGTCAAAGCTCGTAGATCAGATTTTCGAACGCCCACGCGGAGTTTAACGGCGCGAAGCAGCGGCAGCGCGAACCATCTCACTGAATAGCGGCTTCGCGGACTCAACCACGGCCGCAGGTCCCGTCATTTTCACAAAAACATCCCCATTCTGGTCATCTCCCAGAATGGCACCGAGCAGGGCATAATTCTCAAGCGGCGTGGTCGGACCGCCCGGCATCCCGCTTTGAAAAGTCCCGCGCGCCTGAACATGAACGACTCGCGTGGCATCCACTTTCTCCTCACTTTGGCTGGTGTTGGAATTTCCAAACTGGGCAAACCAGCGGTCAACATTCGCCTGAACACCTCCGCCCTGCCCCGGCCCAAAGTGGAAAAAAGTTACCTCTGCCGTGCCCCCCTCCGGGCCAGATACAGCAAGTTGGGCCTTGCGCATCGACGATGAGGGAACAACCCATTTCCAGCCCGAAGGCCGATCAAAGTTGAAACCCCCAACCTGAAATTCCGAAGGCTCAATCGCAAAAACCGAGGCCGCAACGGCCACGACGCTGAACAAAGAGAAAAATAACCTCACAGATTGCTAGGATTTGGAGTTGGGGTTGGCGTTGGTTCCGGACTTGGGCTCGGACTTGGGCTCGGACTTGGGCTCGGACTTGGGCTCGGACTTGGGCTCGGACTTGGGCTCGGACTTGGGCTCGGACTTGGGCTCGGACTTGGCGTTGGCGTTGGCGTTGCTTGTGTCGGAGGTGGTGGTGGGTTAGCGGCGTTGTCTGATGGTTGCGGTCTATTATCAGCACCGGCGGCGCTTGGGCCTCCTTGTGGAGTCGACTGGCTGGCTCCTTGCTCTGCGGACTGCTGAATTGCACCTGCGTCGGCGGATGGAGCGGCACTAATAACAGCGTTGGCAATGTTCTGGCTTTGCTGCGGCACCGCTTGCGCAACAGCTGCGGCGATTTGCGGTGCAGCATTCGGTGCAATTGTGGCAACGGCGGCTGCAATTTGCGGCGCAGCTTCGGCAACCACCTGGGAAACTGCCGCAGCGATTTGCGGGGCTTGGGCTATGACAGCGAGTGACGCCGAGGCGGCGATTTGTGGAGCAAAAGCCGGCGCGGCTTCAGTCACCCGGCTGGCAATGTCCAACACGAGCGTCGGAGCTAAGATCGAGGCCATACCGGCAATGTCGGGCGAGGTTTCCGGATTGGCAGTAGCCAGATTTGTGGCGGCAGCGAGGATCGCATCTCCCCCCTGCGCAATGGCGGCGTCCAACGCTCCCTGCTGTTGCGGCAAGAGATTCGGGGGAGATCCAGCGAAAGTATTTGGAGGGGTGGAGACCTGCATCTCTGCCACGGCGGCGTTCACCGCATTCATGACTCCGGGGCTGACCGGGACCGAGGCGCCGTTCGGGTTGACTTGAGTCCCCGCTCCCACATTCACCGTGTTACCGGCAGGGGTTCGGAAGGAGGCTGAGCCAGTGGCTAGACCAAAACCTCTCGCCCCCGCGAAACCCGATGTTCCGCGGATGCCTGCAGTGCCGACCGGGGTGGTGATTTCAAAACTGGACCCTGTTTTTTGCTTGGCGACTTCAAAATAAATCTCGCCCTCGGGTGCGCTGATTTTGGTGACCGAGGTGGTCGGCGCTTGCTCGAGGGCCTTGTAATCCAGCCCATCGGAGTTGAACGGATCCTGGATAAACTCGTCGATCGAGAATTGCGACGACGGGCTGATATTGACGGCCGATCCATTTTCAAAAACCAAGTCCACCCTCGTGTCAGGGCCGGTGATGATCTTGGTGCCCTGCCTGACAAAAACCCCTTCTTTCACGGCGGACTTCACCCCGGACGCCTCGATCATCTCGGCGGAGTTCCCTTCGACTTTGATGACACGAATGTTGCCGACCACCATTTCAGCCGCGAAGAGCGGATGTGCAAATGCAAAAACCGACACAATAATCAGTTGAAATATCCGGGAGTTCATAAGTTTTCGGGAAAATTGGACGCGTTAAACCTCGCGGGCAAGGGAAAATTTCCCGCCATGCTGGTGCATCCTCGAATCCCGCGCCGTTTCAGCGGCCTATTTTAAAACCGAGTTGGCCGCCGCGTCTTTCACGACCGGCACTTTCGACCAACCCTGACCTTGCGTGAACTCCCGAGTCGAAAAGCACCAGACGACGACTTTTTTTCCGGCAAGATTGTCCTTTCTCCGTGCCAGGCTTCGGCGGGCGGCGGTCGATCCAGACCCCATCACCGCCACGACATCCATCGGAAATCCCAGTTCGAGAAACAACTGATCGGGCAGCCCGGCCCCCGTCGCGTGCATCTCGGCGCCGGTGTGGAAGACCAGATTGTGACTATCGCCGAGCAGGAGGACGGGGCTTTGCCTAGAGTCCGGAATCCCCGCTGGGCCCGACCCAGTCTGTGACCTAACAACCCGTGCGGGGAGAGTTTCGGGCGGAGCATCGGGAGCGGCCAGGTCGCCTCGAATCGGGATTTGTGCGATTTCCGATTGGGCTGGTTGGCGGCCTTGATCCCGGACCCAAGGCGCGGAGGAAATACTCTGCGCGATTTTTGCGGCGGCGATGCGAATTCCCTCGGGGGACCAATGCGTATCGGTTCGGCAATGCGTTTCCAAACCCTCGCCTCGCGCCTTCAAAAAATCCGTCGTCAAATCCAGCACACGAACTCCGCGCGATTCGAGCACCTTGAGGAACGCCGCGTCCTGCTCTGAGAGGTCTCCGGGCGTCGCGGGCGGTGGCGGGATCGAAGTCGACAGCTTGTCCGGATAGATCGCCGCTTTGGCGGGAACCGGCACGACGAGAAGCTCGATGCCGGCTTTGTCGAGCTGGGCCTGAAAATCCAAAATCGCCGGCAGGGGGTCCTGGGTCGCATCCACCGGCGCGCCAGGCTCGCTCCAGTAACGAGCCGCCGCGAGGTGGCGAAGTTCCTTGTCGAAAAAAATCCAGCCATCGAGTCCCGGCGCGGAAATGCCGTCACCCGCCCGCGAAATTCCCGACTCCAGCGCGGCGCGGAATGCTTTTTTTTGTTCCTCGGTGGCGGCCTGCCCCACCGGATCGGCCGCCTGCAAAGCCAATACACCGCTCAAGCCAACGAAAATGAGGAAAAATTGGGATACGGCTTTGGAAAAAAACATCAATGCGGCGAGTGAAATCGAGCCGGTGAAGGAATCAAAACGGATCGGTGTTGTCTGCATAAAAAAATCCTGCCTTCATACGCGGCGTCCCAAGGCCTGCGCCGCCGGCAAACATGGTATTCAGTTCTCACATTTTCCTCTTTTATTTTCTCCCCGCCGCGCTGGGCCTCTACTACGCGCTGCACCGCTGCCCCCAGCGCTGGCGCAATGTCGTCCTGATCATCACAGGCTACACCTTTTACGGCTGGGCGGAGCCGATGTTTATGCCCCTGATGTTCGCCACCACACTCATCGATTGGATGGCGAGTCTCGTGATCGCACGGGATGACTGGCGGCTCTGGCGTCATCGCGGAAAACCCATGCCACTCCTCGAGCATGGCGGCTTGAGAAGTCCTGTGCAGCGCCTCGCGATCCGATCCTCGATCGTTCTCAACATCTGCGTTCTTGGGTTTTTCAAATACTTCAACTTCGGCGTCGATAGCTACAACGCGCTGGCCCGCTCCCTCGGGCTCGAGGCCGGGCAATGGAACACCTTTTTCGAAGTCATCCTGCCGCTCGGCATCAGCTTCTATACCTTCCAAGCGATGAGCTACACGATCGATGTCTACCGTGGCGAAGCCCGCGCCATGGGCAACCTCGTGGATTTCTCCTGCTTCGTTTCGATGTTCCCGCACCTCGTCGCGGGCCCGATTTTAAAATTCTCGTTTCTCGCGGGACAACTCGAGCACCGCACCCACACGATGGAAAAATTCGCGCGCGGCGTGTCATTTTTCATACTCGGTCTTTCCAAGAAAATCCTGATCGCCAATCCCTGCGGCAAGGTCGCCGATCTGGCATTCCTCTGCGGGTCGCCGGCTCCGGCGGACGCTTGGTTCGGTGCCATCGCCTATGCGTTCCAGATCTATTTCGATTTCAGCGCGTATTCCGACATGGCGATCGGGCTGGGACTGATGATGGGATTTATCTTTGCAAAAAATTTCGACTCACCCTACCGCGCCGTTTCCATCACGGATTTCTGGCGCCGCTGGCACATCTCTCTTTCTTCCTGGCTTCGTGACTACCTCTACATCCCCCTCGGCGGAAACCGGCGTGGCGAGGCGCGGACTTATGCGAATCTCATTCTGGTGATGTTGATCGGCGGCCTCTGGCATGGCGCTTCGTGGACCTTTGTGATTTGGGGCGCGATCCATGGCGGAATGCTCGCGCTGGAGCGTCTCTGCGGCGGGAAGGGATTGTTCCACCGCTTTCCGGTTTTTCTCCAAGTAGGCACCACCTTTTTCGCCGTGGTGGTGGCTTGGGTCTTTTTCCGCGCCACGGATTTGAATGCGGCCTTGGAGTATTGCCGATGCCTCTTCGGCTTCGGCTCGCCCTCGCCCGGCGCCCCGCTCCTGCACAGCCTCGTCGCGGCACCCTATTATGTCGGCAGCTTCTTTCTCGCAGCCGTCGTGGCGTGGTTCGCTCCGCAGAGTTGGAATTGGACGCGCTCCATGGGCTGGGGCAAGGCGCTCATTCTCGCGGGGCTTTTCTGGCTCTCGATCGTCGTGATGACGAGCCAGGACTACAACCCCTTCATCTATTTTATTTTCTAATTCGATGCCTCCGAAAATCGACATGAGCCGTGAAGAAGCCGCCGAGCGCGAGATCGGCTCCACGAGCGTTTCCCGTGGCGTCATAGTCCTCCTCGTCGCGCTTTTTCTGACCTCGCTTCTTGCGATTCCTCTCATTCAAGCCACCCGAGGATTTGGGGTGAAAACCCCGACGAACGAGCCCGGCAAGGAGACCGAAATTTTCGCCCGTCTCGCGGAGATCAACCACGCCTTCAAGACCAAGACCCTGAACATCGAAAAATCCCTCGAAGAACACTCCTTCCTCACCAAAACCTTTCTCCCTCCCGTGCAAACCCTCGCCTTTCGCTGGTTCGGCGTGGGGAACGAAAAAGTCTATGTCGCACCGGATGGCTGGCTCTTCTACCGGCCCGATGTCGATTACGCCCTCGAAAGCGGCCGCGTTCCCGCCTCGCAGATCGATTCGGCCTCGAAGGCCTTGATCGCCCTCCATACCGACCTCGCCTCCCGAGGCATTCGCCTGATCCTCCTACCCGTCCCGGTGAAGCCGGTGGTGGAATCCAGTCCCCTCGCTGAAAAGGCCGACCCCACGCCTCCGCACCATGTCGCCTACGGCCCATTCCTCGCCACTCTCCGCGAGGCCGGCGTCGAGGTTTTCGATCCCACGAATCTCCTGATCGAAGCCCGAAAATCCACCGCCCTCCCGCAGTATTTAAAAACCGATACCCACTGGACTCCGGCTGCGATGGAGACCGTAGCAGACGCTCTCGCGAAAAAACTCGCATCCCCCTCCCCAAACGCTCCGGCCTTGCGTCGGGAGCCTCCGGTGACCATCAAAAATTCCGGCGATCTGGCCGCCATGCTTCAACTCCTCCCCGAGACCAACGCCGCCTTGGCCGAGAGCGCTGAGATTCATCCGATCAACCTCCCCGACGGATCTCCCTGGCGGCCCGACGCCGCATCCGATGTCCTCCTGCTCGGCGATAGTTTTACGAATATTTATTCCACCCCCGACCTCGGTTGGGGCGAAGGCGCCGGGCTCGCCGAGCATTTGTCCTGGCGCCTCGGCCGCCCGATCGACCGCATCGCCATCAATGCCGGCGGCTCGCTGACCGTTCGCCAAAACCTCGCCAGAAACCCTAACCGTCTGGACGGAAAAAAAGTCGTGATCTACGAATTTGCCGTTCGCGAGTTGACCTCCGGCGACTGGCGCCCCATCTCGATCCCCGCCGCCAAATCCTCGGCTCTGGCCGCCAAATCCTCGACCACGCTGACCGGAATTTTGAAAGCCATTTCCCCGCTCCCCGCGCCGGGAAGCGTGCCTTACAAGGACGCCGTGATTTCCCTTCACCTGACTGAAATCGATGGCGACCCCAGCGCCGAGGCCCTTGTTTTCGCGAGAGGCATGATCGGAAATGTCCCCACCGCCGCCTCGCTCCTCCAACCCGGCACCCGCCTCTCGCTCGACGCCGTGCCGTGGGAGTCCGTCGAGAACGAATTCGGCGCGATCACCCGCATCGAATTCGAAGGCCCCGCGGCAGATTTGGAGACCATCTACTGGGCCAAGCAAAATCCCGTCGTCACTCCCCCTTGAGTCCCGCCCCGCCGCCGCACCGCTTGATTATAATCTCGATTTCACCCCGAGCGTTTGGTGAGTTGTTTTCTTCATGATGACAGGGAAAGAACCCGCCGATTTTCACGCTCCGAGCGGCTTGAGCCGCCGCCGATTCCTGCAAGGCACCGGCGCCGCGCTCCTCTCCATGGCAATCCCAAAAGCCCTCGCGCAGGCCGTTCCAGCCAAGGCCTCCTCCGTCCTCATCATCGGCGATTCCATGGCCCTGTGCGGATTCGGCCAGCAACTCGACAAGCTCTTTCGCGGTGCCGGCTACGGCTGGGTGAATACCTACATGGCCTGCGGCACGAACCCGCTTTCCTGGACCACGCTCAAAGGATTTCAGTCGGCAAAAACCCGGTGCGGATTTTCTAAAATCGAATCCCGCCAAGGCCAGCCGCCCCTCGTTTTTCAAGACACCTACGGGATGTCCCGAGGCCACCGCCCCGCATCCTACCCCGTTCCGAAGATCGAGACCCTCATCACCGATTGCCGCCCCGAAATCCTCGTCGTTCAGCTCGGGAACAACCTCTTCGACCTCCTCAAAGGCGGCAACTTCGCCAAGATGCCGACCCTCCTTCAGCCCTACCTCGGGCCATTTCTCGCCCGGGTTTTTTGCGAAGGCTCCCCGGTGCGCCGGGTCTATTGGGTCGCCCCGCCCGTCTGCGAGCGGATCTCCAGCCAATCCCAGGATGTCTTGGTCGAATCCATCAAAGCCCAGACTCCCGAAGGCCTCCGAGTCATCGATAGCCGCCTCCTGATCAAATTCCCGTATCGCAATCTCCAGCCCGACCGACAGCATTTCTTCGGAGCCGACATGACCATCTGGGCAGACAGCGTTTTCGCCCTCATCGAGCAGGACCTCTCCGAATCCCCCCTCCCCGCCACTCCCGCCGCACGGATCCAGGCCACTCCCGAGCCGCCCCTCCTCGCCACCACCGCCAAAATCCCCGCCCCCCTCGTGCTCCGCGCCCGCTTGGAACGCAAAATCCAACCCTACTCCCTCGCAGAGATCGCCCCCTACCACGAATCGCTCGTCGGGTTTGTCTACCGCGTGCTCGATGTCCACGAAGGCCAGTGCGAATCCAAGTTTTTACTCGTCCTACGCCCCGCCCACATCGACGGCGCCGCCGTGCCCTTGGATAAATTCCAGCCCTACAAATCCGCCGTGCTGCGACTCATCCCCATCGAAGAAACCCGATGGGCCACCCTCAAAACCAAGGAGCCCCCGGGCACCGAAGAACTCGATCGATATCTATGCGAAGAGGACCACATCGCCCTTACCAACGCCCTCTGATCCTCGCCGCCGCCCTCACCCTGCTCCTAGGCGGCACCGGCTTTTCAGAGACCAAGAAATCCTTCGAGCCCATCGTCTACACCGCCCCGCCCGAGACCCATTTCGGGGGCGCGCCCTCCGTCCTCGTCATCGGCGACTCCCTCACCGTCGGCGGATTCGGCGACCACCTCCAAGCCTTCCTCTCCCGCCGCATCCCCGCCTCGAAGCTATGCCTCTACGCCTCCTGCGGCTCCTCCCCCGAAAACTGGCTTCCCGACACCCCCATTTTCATCACCCCCTGCGGATTCCGCCTCGTTTCCCCAAAGAAAAATTTCTCCACCAAATATCATAACGGCAACAAACCCAAAAAAATCGCCACCCCGAAACTCAACCAAATCCTCACCCGCTTCCGACCCCGCCTCATCATCGTCCAGCAAGGCACCAATTGGATGGATCATCTCATGAAACCCTACGACCCCAAGGGCCCCACCTACAAAGCCATCATCCGCTCCTTCATCCGCGAACTCCGCTCCCGCGGCCCCGTGCAGATCATTTGGGTCCTCCCCCCCGACGCCTCCAAATACCGACCCGCCATCAAAGACTCCGTCGACCGCTGGATCAAAGAATCCGCCCGCGAACTGAATTTCCAAACCATCGACTCCCGCTCCCTCACCTCCCGCTACATCCCCGGAAAATCCGGCCCCGACGGCGTGCACCTCAGCGACTCTGCCTCCAGCGAATGGGCCACCGCCGTCACCAAATCCCTCAAACGCCTCTCCCCAGCCCTCCAGTAACCCGCGCACAAAAACTCCCAAAAAAACCCATTGACCACCCTTCCGTGCTTTTACATTGTAAATACATGCCCGCCCGCCCCAGCCGTCCCTTTTCCCCTGTGCCTCCGCGCCTCTGCGCGAGATATCTTTATGCGTTGCCTCCTTACTGCGCTACGCTCCGGTTGCCCCCCCTGGGCTACACATTTGTCTTTCCCTTTGGACATGCGCTATCGCGCGGGTGTTCGCTCCCGCTCATGTCGCCCTTCGGGCCGCCTTCGGCAGGCTACCCGGCCAGCGCCCGCTGGCACGTGTTCCGGTCTCCGGATTCCGATTTTTCTCCCCGCCCCATTCGCGTCCATCCCTCCCCATTCGCGGGCCAACACTCCCCCCTCCGCGCCTCTGCGCCTCTGCGCGAGATATCTTTATGCGTTGCCTCCTTCGCTCCCGCTCATGTCGCCCTTCGGGCTGCCTTCGGCAGGCTACCCGGCCAGCGCCCACTGGCACGTGTTCCGGTCTCAGCCTTCCGGTTTCCGGTTTCCTCTTCCCCCGCCTTCACCCTCATCGAACTGCTCGTCACCGTCACCGTCATCGCGATCCTCGCCGGCATCACCCTCGCCGCCATGGGCGGAGTGAACCAAAAAGCCACCCGCGACAAAACCAAAGCCGAAGTTACCGCCATCTCCAACGCCCTCGAGCAATTTAAAAGTGTCCGTGACGACTACCCGACTAATTCTGACACCAACAATTTTTACCCCCTTGTGATGACCAACGATGTCAACAGCATACAACCTTTTTTTATAGCTAATAAAATCCAAACCAGTTCCTCCAACCAACTTCTCGACTCCTACGGCAACGCCTACCTCTACAAAAAACCCGGCACCAAAAACCCCGCCTCCTTCGATGTCTTTAGCCGAGGAAGGGATGGACTTACAAATACCTCCGACGACATCGGCAACTGGTAAAATGAAACCCACCACCCATTCTCCCGCCGAGGCGCAGAGCCGCCGAGCAAGCCCTCAAGGAGCGTGGGCGTCCCGCCCACCATCGACCCATGGTAGGGACGGCTCGCCGCAGCCGTCCGAAGATTCCAACCCCTCCGTGTCCTCTGTGCGCTCTGTGGTTAACCCCTCTGGCCTTCCGCAATTACAAGATGCCATCTCCCGCTTGGTCGAGGCCTACCGCCCGCAAGCGATCTGGCTCTTCGGCTCCCAAGCCCGTGGCGATGCATCCCCTGACAGCGACTACGACCTTATGGTGATCGTGGATGACAACGCCGACCGCCAACACCGCAAATCCGAACTCGCCTACCGTGTTCTCCGATCCCTCGGCCGCGCCATGGATGTCGCCGTCTGGCGTCGTTCTGCTTTCCAAGAGCAAGCCCGCTCCGTCACCTCCCTACCTGCCACCATTCTCAGCGAAGGCATCCTAGTTTATGCCGCTTGACCCCATGAATCCCGTCCAACAAGTCCGCCAAGCCCGAAAGGAAATCGCCGAGAAATTCCATTTCGACCTCCAAGCGATTATTGCCGATGCCCGAGAGCGCGAACAAAAACACCCCGAGCGACTTGCCAAGCTCAAGCCCGCACCAAAAACACCCGCGAATCTCGCGAATCCCCGCGAATGAAAACAAATCCTCTCACGAAGCCACAAAGTCACGAAGGGAACTTGAGGTTCCAATCTGGAACCTCAAAACTAAAGAAAGGATGATCATCCGACTTTCGATAAGTAACCCTTGGCGCTTCCGCCCACCATCGACCCCAGGTAGGGATGGCTCGCCGCAGCCGTCCCAAACTTCAGGCGCCACGCGCCGTCATGAGGGGAGGCTTCGCCTCAAAAATGGGGCGTCTCGGCGATCTGCCCCTACCTTTGTGTTCCCTCCCCTCCCCATTCGCGACCATCCCTTCCCATTCGCGGGCCAACGCTTCCCCCTCTGCGCCTCTGCGCAAGATATCTGCTTCCCCCCTCTCCTGACTTTCCCATGAGAGCCCTGGCCAATAAAGCCCGCATGGAAGCCTTCTGCGCCGCGTTGGGGCGTGATGTTCGCGGGCCGGGACGAATTTTTCTTGTGGGAGGGGCCACAGCCGTTCTGCACGGGTGGCGAGAAACCACCATCGATATCGATCTTAAGGCTCTCCCCGAACCATCCGGGCTTTTTGAAGCAATCCATAAGATCAAGGAAACCCTCGACATCAACATAGAGCTCGCCAGCCCGGACCTCTTCATTCCAGAGCTTCCTGGATGGCAGGACCGCAGCCCCTTTATTGCACGTCACGGCCAACTCGACTTCCACCATTACGATTCCTACTCCCAAGCCCTTGCAAAAATCGAACGCGGCCATCCTCGTGATCTTGCCGACTGCACCGCGATGCTGAACGCCGGACTTGTCGGCCCACACCTCCTCCGCGAGCTTTTTGCTGCCATCAAGCCATCCCTCATTCGCTATCCCACCATCCAAGCCCATGTTTTCGAGGAGTCTTTGGATCGTTTTCTTAAATCCCACGCGCCATGAACCCCACCGACTCTCTTGACCAACTCCCCGGTGCCGAACTCGTGCGCCAAGGCATCCGCGATTGCCGTGCCGGCCATACCAGCATCGAGAGTTGCCTCGTGGAAATCGCCCGCCCTCGACTCGAGAGATCTGGCCTGATAGAACCCGCCCCACACCGCCTTAACTCGGAAACCGAGCTCTACCAACTCCTCGGCCATGTAACACCTAATCCCCACGGCCGCTATAACTCCCTGCTCCGCGAACTAGTCAGCTTCGAGCACGCCCTCGACCACCGGATGGCCAAAAAAACACCCGCGAATCACGCGAATCCCCGCGAATGAAAACAGAGCCTCACACGAAGCCACAAAGCCACAAAGGGAACTTGAGGTTCCAATCTGGAACCTCAAAACTTAAGAAAAGATGATCATCCAACTTTCGATAAGTAACCCTTGGCGCTCCCGCCCACCATCGACCCATGGTAGGGACGACTCGCCGCAGCCGTCCCAAACTTCAGGCGCCACGCGCCGTCATGAGGGGAGGCTTCGCCTCAAAAATGGGGCGTCTCGGCGATCCGCCCCTACCTTCCCCCCTCTCCGCGCCTCTGCGCCTCTGCGCGAGATGTCCGCCTTCTCCCTCGTCGAGCTTTTGGTCGTCATCGCCATTATCGGCATGATGGTCGGCCTCTCGGCTCTTGCCGTTTCAGGCATGCGCGCCCCGGCCCTCCAGCATGCCGCCGACCAAGTCATGAGCGGTTTCAGCCTCGCCCGCCAGATCGCCATCACCAAAAATACCCGGGCCGCATTTTTAGTCGCCACCAATACCAACGCAGGCTCCGGCCTGCCTGCAGAGCCATTTCGCTACTGGTCGGTCGTTTACTCAAACAAAGGCGCCAATAATTGGTCTTTTGCCAAAGACTGGGAAGCCCTTCCCAACGGCGCGATTTTTTGGGAGATTCTACCAAATTCAGCCGCAGGCCCCAGAAACAATTATAACACACTAAATACAAATCCATTTCAAACCAACAAACCATCTTTTGCATATAGTAATTACACAATTGTGTCCGGCAACTCCACGATCATTAACAACGGCTCTTTTGCTGATACTGAATTTAAAAGTTCTGGAACGGTTCTTGGTGGCGTAGTTGTAGCCATTCGTATCTGCGAGGGGGCGGTGTTGAATGGTAACGCAACACTCACTAGCACAAATCGATATTATTTCATTGAAAGCAACTCACGGACGGGGCGGATTCGCATGAGAGCCCCCGAAAGCTATACTAAAGACTAATGAGCCCCTTCTCAAAAAATGCCTTTAGCCTTATTGAGGTCGTCATCGCACTCGGAATTTTCGCCTTTTGCATCGTCGGCATCGTAGGCCTCCTCCCTATCGCCGCCAACTCCGTAAAATCCGTTTCTCAAGAAACTAACGCCAACAACATCGCGGAATCCATTTCGGGCTTTTGGCAGGTGGCTCCAACTGGAGCCCCCTCAAGTGGAAATTTTACCATGGGAAACTTTACAGTTGGAACCACAGGAAACCAAACACTCTACTACAACAGCGAAGGATCGAATGTTGATGATCTAACGGATGCCTCCCTGCGCTTGGTTTACGATGTCAATGCCCTTAGCGGATTTCCCAACACCTTTACAGTAAATCTCACCTTCACCTGGCCCCCCAACGCTTCTTCCAATTCCACCACGGCCACCACCCGCACCTTCAACTACATCTTCGCCAAATGAAGACGAAAGAAAATTCACCCGCGAATGGCGCGAATCTCCGCGAATATTCTCCCGCAGAGCCGCAGAGCCGCAGAGAAATCCAAGGAGTGCAGTCGGGACGCCTGCCATCGACCCAAGGTAGGGACGGCTCGCCGCAGCCGTCCCAAGATTCAGGCGCGGATGCGCCATCTTGGCCTTTCAAACTTCAGGTCTCCGGTCTCAACTCTCCGGTTCCCCCCCTCCGCGCCTCCGCGCCTCCGCGCGAGATTCTTTATGCGTTGCCTCCTTCGCTCCCGCTCATGTCGCCCTTCGGGCTGCCTTCGGCAGGCTACCCGGCCAGCGCCCGCTGGCACGTGTTCTCCTCTCGCCGCTCTGCGGCGTTCACCCTCCTCGAGGTTCTCGTTGCCACCGCCGTTTTGGCCTTGATGATGACCTTCCTCTTCAACCTCCTTGGCTCTAGTGCCAAACTCTGGGAAATCGGCAATAAAAAAATCGAAGCCGCCCAAGCTGCCCGCATGGGCCTCAACATTATGGCGAATGAATTGAAGAACGCCTTTGCCGGGAATATGACCACTTATTCAACCAACGGATCATCAACTTTCAATATCGCTCCATTTCTAGCCACGCCAAATCCTACATTTGGCGGAAGTTCCTCTTTAACCAGCGGCGTATACAAAGCCCAGAACTCGGCTGGCAGCCAGCGTTTAGCTTGTGTGACTTTCACCGGCGATGACGCCGAACCATACCGAGAAGCCCAATTCCAAAGTATTTATCTTGGAAATCCATGGGAAGAAATGAGAGGTAATCGGTATTACCTCATAAGAGGATATCAGGACAATGGTGTTGCCAACGGGAATTTTTATTACAGGGGAAACCTTACCGCGAGTTGGGAGCAAGGCGGTTCAGGTCTTGAATTCGACCCCATTGCAGATAACTGCATTCGCTTAAAGTTTGAATATTACGGCAACACGAACCCCTCCATTGCTGGTAGCACCCCAAGTTGGACATCGAATTGGACGACATCCAATGGAACTCAAATCCAAGACAGACTCCCACTCGGCGTTCTAGCGACTCTTACGGTCTTAGATTCCAAAACCGCCGAGAAAATCGCCGCCATCAAGGGCACCTCCGCACTCACTCAACAGGAAATTGATAACGGCCTCTCCTCTTCCCCCTCGGCCACGCTCACCCCTGTCGAGCGTCTCATTGCCCAAGGCTCCGTGACCATGAGCCGCTTCATCCCCTTTAACAGCCAGTAGCACCCCCCCGCACTATGAAATCCAAAAGACCTGCTCCCAAGCGCTCTCTATTCGCGTCCATTCGCGCGATTCGCGGGTTGTCTTCTGTATTTCCGGTTTGCCTCCTTACTGCGCTACGCTCCGGTTGCCCCCCCTGGGCTACACATTTGTCTTTCCCTTTGGACATGCGCTACCGCGCGGGTGTTCGCTCCCGCTCGTTTGATTCGCAGATTTCCCAATCTGCTCCTCCTGCGGAGCTGCCTTTGGCAGTCTATCTCGACCTTCCCAAGGTCTCGGTTCGCCCTTCGGGCTGCCTTCGGCAGGGTTGGTTCGCATTCCTCCCTGAATGTCTCACCCTTCGGGCTGCTTATGCAGCCTACCGCGCAACCGCCCTGTTGCTTGGTTCCCAGCCAGCGCCCGCTGGCATGTGTTCCGTCTTCCGCCTCTCGCCTTTCCTACAATCCACCTCCGTGTCCTTTGACTCGGTCGCGCCCGCTCCCTCGCCCTTCGGGCCAACCTTCGGTTGCTCTTTCTCCCGCCTGCCCCGGCGCTCGATTGTGGTTAAACCTTCTGCTGCTCTCTCCTCCTCCGGCTCCGCCCTCATCCTCACCCTTCTCATCACGGCGCTTCTTGCCACCATCACCGTCTCCTTTCTCTCCACCTCACGCGTCGAGCAGATCGCCGCCAAGAATTTCTCCCGCCAAAACGCCGCCTCCGGCCTCGCCGAACTCGCCACAGGTCAGGCCATAGCCAAAATTCAGCAAGGCTTCACCGTCAACGGCACCGGCACCACGGTCATTACAAGCCAACCCGGCGCTATCCGGCAGTTTGTTTTTCAAAACGGCAACATTACCTCGAACTCCACCTTTAACCTCTTTTCAGGAAACGGATCTGGGAATGTCACCTACATGAACAACCTCGAGAATCCCTCATCGAACTCCAGCGCCAGCAGCAACCAATACACCATCACAGGTAATAGAAGCCAGAGACTGAATGTCTTCATGGAAAATGTCACCACGACTGTGAATGGAACCACCCAAGTCCTCGGCCGAATCGCTTATTATGTGGATGATGAATTGACCAAGATTAATATCAACTCTGCTACTGACAACCGCTCAACACTTAATGTCGCAGACTCTCGATCACTATCTTTAACTACTCTCACAAGCGATTCCACCATTCTCGGAAAGTTCCGTAACTCAACAGAAGGCACTTATAATGGAACAAGTGATATCAAATCATGGGCTTACTTTTTCCGACCGGAGCAAGCCTCAGCGAGTGGCAACGCCTCCTCAGGCGGGCTGAACCTTAGCGCCGTTAGTGACCTTCCTTTTCTCACCGCCCTCCCTCCCCGCGACTTCCACATGAAATATACCCCGTGGGGCGCACGAAGGCTTTTTATCAATGACACTACTGAGGTTCCTCTGAATTCCACAGGTGTGGATAGAATCGTCGCCGCTCTGTCTGATCCCCACCTCAAAAACATCTATGGTCAGACATTTGCAGATAAATATAATACGATTAATGGTAGCGCAACGGCCTTTCCTGTCGGTCTTAAGCAAATCGCAGCCAATATGCTCCAGAGGAAATTTAGCCAAACCCGCCACCACATCGATAGTTATGCCTACGCAGGACCTTTGCTGGGTGGGGATAATTTGGATTCCGATGGAATTCCTCGGGAATATCTCGGCCAAGCTGCGTTTCCAGCTCTGAATGAAGTTGGGATTTCTGCCAGGCTGGCTGTCGAGCTCACTGGTGGCAACATCAGGATGAGAAATATTTTACAGGTATGCATCGAAACGATCGGTTGGGAAACTGGAGGAGGGGTAACAACCTCAAACAATACGGGCAGAATTATAGCAGATTTAGATTCTTTAACTTATGATGTAAACTACAGCACAACAATAAATGGTTCGACTACCAACAGCACAATCTCTCTGGGCGGCACTTGGCCTGTGAACGGAACAAACGGCCCCTTTAATCAATTCTGCACAAATTCGGCCACTACATATACCCAAAATTTTGGTTGGCCTGATCCGAATGATTGGCGAATCGGCGACTCACCACCTTCTTACCCATGGACTATTAATCCAACTATAGAACGCACGCCCAACTGGAAAAGCCAATTAGAAAACGGGTGGTATCATAGATACCATATTGGAACTCTTGGCAGGTCAGGGCGTGGAGGGGAAATCTCCATGGGATTTTCCTACCCTTCAAATAGTAACATTAGGATTAACACCATAAGCAATATGCGGGCGACCATAAAAAAAATCCGCCTCCTTGCCAATTATAATGATCCTAGCACCATCAGAGACTGGGTGGTGGCTGGCAGAGATGTAAGTGGATTTAATATTTCGCCCGTTACTTACACTAAAGCCGGAAGTGGCACTACCACAACAACTGAAACAATGAGTGGAGACACCAAAACAACTACAGTAGTCACACAATTTCCAACAATCGATTTGCCGTTAAGTTACAACGCTACTACCGGAAACTTTACCTGCAATGCATCCACTCTTAAATTTACTGCAATTACAAAAAAAAATCCAAGTGCAGAGTGGTCAGAGGGTCCTTATGTAGAAACTGGCCCCTCATCGACCTTTACCACCAATTCCATAGCCACATGGGCAGACCCAGAACCAATCTTTGCTCCCAGCCAAAGCTATGGGCGGCTCGATCCCCGGCTCAAAAGCGTAAGCTCATTGGGCAATCCCGCCAGCCCTTGGCCGGCATACAACAACAACGCAACTTTTGCCTGGGGACATTATGGAAATTCGACCTGGGGAAGCGCAACCAAGCTCCTAAAGCAAGGGTATGGATACATAGGCCAATTGGATTTTATTCATGGAGAGGCAAATAATGCTGGCTCGAACCGCCTTTTCACATCGAATTCCTCATGGACAAGAAGCAACTTGATTTCTGGTGACCCATTAACCAATTCATGGCGCACCGAGGCAATCAATGATCATTTCTTTCATAACGAAGGCGCGTGGTTTTTAGATGATGGCGGCGATATTAAAGGCGTCAGAAAATGGCCATACTTTTTTAAGAGATCAACAAGCCAAGTTAATGGATCCGACTCAGGCCTGGTGTTTACTGATGCGAGCGGTAATAGGGTATTTATGGCTCCAAATGATTTGGGAACAGTAGCTACAAACTACCCATGGCGAACATTGCGTATGCAAATCCAGCCCAGAAATGAAATCTCCTCAACTGATGGTGGAGGAAACATGACGAGCCAATCTCTCATCCCTGACTGGGCCATGCTTGATGTCATTTCCTTTGGGATGAACTCCACAACCATCCCTTTGAACTTCTCATCCCATGTGAATTTAAATAACAAATTCGTAACCCCTAACGGAACACTATCATCAAACAGGAGTCAGTCGCTGGAGTCATTGCTGCGGTCATTAGACAGCGTAAGTGCTGCAGACGGGTTAATGTTCCGAAACCCTTTCCGCCTCAGTGGAAACTATGCAACCGCTTCAACCCTTAATCTCCCAAGCGAACGCCTCGGAGACTATGCATTTCTGCCCTCAGGGAATACGACATGCTACGACCAACTCGGCAATGCTACTTTGGCTGCTGGTCTTTCTGGAAGCAACGCAACTTGGTCAAAATTGCTTTCAAGAAACATTGGGAATATGACTTGGTCTCCATCGTCGTTTTGGGGTTCCAACAACACAGCCACCGCAAGGGTTCGCAAAAGTAAGGGATTTCCGGCAAATCAATTAGTATTACCCTCGGAAGTCGCCGAAATCAGAGACATCGCCGATTTGGTTTCAACAAATTCCACGACATTATTATCTTCAACTCGATATACAAACGCTCCGAGGCACATCAAATCCAACGAACTTCGCCTCTCACCATTTTTCCCCGGCGCCACCACCTGCAGCAACTTCTTCACGATCTACGCCTACGCTCAAGCCCTGGATAAACTGGGCAATATCGACTCTGAAGCCCTCACCAAAACCCTCATCGAAGTCGAAATCACCGCACCGGCCACGGCCACCACGGCCGCCCAATACAAAGTCAAAAAACTCTACACCCAGCCGATCCCCTTGGGCCAGTAAGAGACGACGGCAAGCGCCGCTGCGGGAGGAGTAGAGGGTCGGAGGCATCCGCAGATTTCGCCGATGGGCACAGATTTCCGGCAGGCGGGGAATCTCTCACGGAGGCACGGAGAGGGAATGAACGCTGACCCAACCTGACCCTCCTCCCAATGATTTTGCCGTCCATGATTTTGCTTCTTTTCTCTTCGGCTGGGGGTCAGTCCCACATATTCACATATGCCGCCCTCTTCAGAAAACTTTACATCCAACCGAACCCGTTAGGGCAAGAGACGGCGCATTCGCGCCTGAATCTTGGGTCGGCTCGGCGATCCAACCCTACCCATTTTTTTTGATTCGCGCTGATTCGCGTGATTCGCGGGCCAGCCCCACATATTCACACGGCAGAGGACTGCCGTGGCTACAACTCAAAGCAGGCAGGCGGGGAAACTCTCACGGAGGCGCGGAGGCACGGAGAGGGAATGAACACTGTCCCAACCTGACCCTCCTCCCAATGATTTTGCCGTCCATGATTTTGCTTCTTTTCTTCTAGCTGTAGTGGTCAGTCCCACATATTCACATATTTCAGGGCCAGCGTCTTCGGCTGGGGGTCAGTCCCACATTTTCACATATGCCGCCCTCTTCAGAAAACTTTACATCCAACCGAACCCGTTAGGGCAAGAGACGGCGCATTCGCGCCTGAAGCTTGGGCCGGCTCGGCGATCCAACCCTACCCATTTTTTTTGATTCGCGCTGATTCGCGTGATTCGCGGGCCAGTCCCACATATTCACACGGCAGAGGACTGCCATGGCTACAACTCAAAGCAGGCAGGCGGGGAAACTCTCACGGAGGCGCGGAGGCACGGAGAGGGAAGAGCGGGGACCCTGACTTCGAAACTTTGACCCTTGCCCAAATCTTAAAAGTGGGTATTTTTCACACAAATGAAAGCAACCCTTACAGAACTTCGCCGGGAGACAAGTCGTATTCTTGGCCCAGTGATTCACGCATCCCAGAGCGTTGTGATCACCGAACATGGCCGAAATATTGCCGCCATTGTGCCAATGATCGCGCCGGATCGTAAGCGCGCCATCAAAATGCTTGCGGCGATCGGTCCCGTAGATATGCCAGGGCGACCATGAGCCAATTTCTGCTCGATTCGAATATCATCTCCGAACTTTGGAGAAATGACCCCGAGCCGAAAGTGCTCGAGTGGCTTGGCTCCGCCGACTGGATGATCCCTGTGGTGATTATTGCGGAAATCCAAGAGGGAGCGGAGTCGGCGCCATCCCTGCCTCGGAGGGAGGAAATCTCCAGGCATCTGGCAGGTTTTTTAAGAGAGTTTTCTTCTCTTGTGCTGGATTGGGATTCGGAAACGGCTCTCGTGTGGGCAAAATTGAGGCATAGCCCAGAGGTCAAACGCCAACCACAAGCTCTATGGGATAGTTTGATCGATGCTATGGCCGTCCGGCATGGCGCAATAGTGGCAACAAGAAACACCTCAGATTTCCGGCATGCCACAACATTCAATCCATGGAGCAATTCGTCGGTTTAGGCGCGACCTCAATCTCTCACGGTGGCGCGGAGGCGCGGAGGGAGGTAATGAAAGGAATTGCATAACTTGAAAGAGAGTGTAATTTTTCAAGCGTGGACTTTGAATTCGATCCCGCAAAAAGCGCTCTAAATCTCGCAAAACACGGGATTGATTTTCAAAAAATCCAAGAAATCTGGAATAATAAGGTCATTGCGCTTCCAAGCTTCAACAACTCGGAAGACCGGTGGCTAGCCATTGGGCGCTTGGATTCCAGATTTTGGACAGTGATCATAACCTTGCGAAACGAAAAAATTCGAATTATCAGCGCCCGAAGGAGTAGAAAAAATGAAATCAAACACTACAAAAACACTTAATCCTACCACAAAAGCGAACTTGGAGGAAAAATTCGATG
This sequence comes from Terrimicrobiaceae bacterium, assembly GCA_044375555.1. GTDB lineage: Bacteria > Verrucomicrobiota > Verrucomicrobiia > Chthoniobacterales > Terrimicrobiaceae > UBA967. The sequence continues at coordinate 3,160 of JBILML010000036.1, read as the reverse complement.
CGGGCCAGGATGTGAGCGATCACTTTGATTTCTCAAAGCCCAGAGTATGGGGAGGCAAGCGAGCGAAAGCCGGTCGTAAAACTCTTGGCAAGGTCAGAAAACAGGTCCTGCTATCCACCACAATCGTTGCAAAGATCGATGCTTTAGCAAAGAAAAAGAACCAAAGTTTCTCCGCCGTGCTTGAGGAGGCCTGCGTAGCTTTGGCTTAGCACGATGGGAATATCCATAGGTTTCGAAGAAAGGCACAGAATTCCGGAAGGCAGGGAATCTCTCACGGAGGCACGGAGGGGGAATGAACACTGTCCCAACCTGACCCTCCTCCCAATGATTTTGCCGTCCATGATTTTGCTTCTTTTCTCTTCGGCTGGGGGTCAGTCCCACATATTCACATATGCCGCCCACTTCAGAAAACTTTACATCCAACCGAACCCGTTAGGGCAAGAGACGGCGCATTCGCGCCTGAATCTTGGGTCGACTCGGCGATCCAACCCTACCCATTTTTTTGATTCGCGCTGATTCGCGCGATTCGCGGGCCAGCCCCACATATTCACACGGCAGTGGACTGCCGTGGCTACAACTCAAAGCAGGCAGGCAGGGAAACTCTCACGGAGGCACGGAGGCACGGAGGCACACAGAGGGAATGAACGCTGACCCGGGCTGGTTCTCCTCCCAATGATTTTGCCGACCATGATTTTGCTTTTTTTCTTCGAGCTGGGGGTCAGTCCCACATATCCACATACACCGCCCACTTCAGAAAACTCTACATCCAACCGAACCCGTTAGGGCAATAGACGGCGCATTCGCGCCTGAAGCTTGGGTCGGCTCGGCGATCCAACCCTACCCATTTTTTTTGATTCGCGCTGATTCGCGTGATTCGCGGGCAAAATCTAACCGGGCCTGCATCATATGGAAATAGCTTGATCAAATTCAAAAAAAGACAACACTAAAAGTATGACCGCGATCGAAACGGAAGCTGTTTTTGAAAATAATCGGACCTTGCGATTGAATAAACCTGTTTATAGTCAACATACAGAGGTTGTAAGAGTGATATTGCTCATGGATGAATCCATTCCACAACATCAAGACTGGCCAGAGCTTTTTTTTGAGAAAAACTATGGCAGTTGCGAAGCAAATCCCCTGAATATTCCTGCCGAATTGGTGTATGAAACCAATCGGCTTTCTCTGGAATGAAGTTTTTGTTTGATACGAATGCCATTGTGACTTTTTTGAACGGAAAGTCGCTCGCGCTGCGTGAAAAAATCAAAAAATGTGCTCCAGACGACTTTGCAATGTGTTCTGTGGTTTGGGGTGAACTGTTTTTTGGTGCCGCTAAAAGTAAAGAAAAGCAAAAGACCATAGATAAAGTGAATGCCTTTTCTGGAACTTTTAGGAATCTGGATTTTGATAAAGAGGCTGCTTTCCACTACGGAGAAATAAGAGCAGATTTAGAAAAAATGGGCAACATTATTGGTCCTAATGACTTGATGATCGCCGCTATTGCGCGTAGCAGGAATTTGATTCTGATCACTAACAATGTGGATGAATTCCAGCGCGTTAAAGATTTAAAAATCGAAGATTGGACAGTTTAACCCGTGGTCAGCGGGGGGGGCAGTCCCACATATTCACACGGCAGTGGACTGCCGTGGCTACAACTTAATGCGGGCAGGCAGGGAATCTCTTACGGGGCGCGGAGGCACAGAGGTCAGCTGGGGGTCAGTCCCACATTTTCACATATCAAGTTCCCAGCGCGGTCGTTTATCCCCTCATCGGGTCTTGGCGTCTTGCGGGAGGATTTGGTTTGCGGGAGACGGCGCATTCGCGCCTGAAGCTTGGGTCGGCTCGGCGATCCAACCCTACCCTGCATTCGCGCTGATTAGCGTGATTCGCGGGCCAGTCCCACATATTCACACGGCAGTGGACTGCCGTGGCTACAACTCAAAGCAGGCAGGCGGGGAAACTCTCACGGAGGCGCGGAGGCACGGAGAGGGAATGAACACTGACCCAGTCTGACTCTCCTCCCAATGATTTTGCCGTCCATGATTTTGCTTCTTTTCTTCGTGGCTTCGCGGCTTCGTGTGAGGCATCGGGGCGAGGCCGATTGGAGTTCAAGTCCTTTCATTTTTTGTTGCTTCCAGATGGTTGAAATCCATCCGTGCTAAGCGCTGCGAAATGCAAAAATAATCATTGAAAAATATGGCGCCATAGGATTTTTTATATGCATGCATAGAACTACCATTCTGCTGCCTGATGAGCTTTATAAAACTGCTAGGAAAGAAGCGAAATCACTGGGTGTTTCCCTAGGGGAATTGATTCGCCGCCGATTAAGCGTGGAGGAACCGGTTGCCAAGACGCGGCCTGCATTTTTTGACCGACGACCTTGGAGCGGTGAATCGTCTGTGGACCTCTCTGTAAACCATGATCAATATCTTTACGGGGCATGAGGGCCATTTTTATCGACACGGGGGCGTTTTTGGCCAAGGAAATCGCCGCGGACCAATTTCATCGGCAAGCGATGGAATTTTGGCAGCGAATCACCGAGGAGGAGTCTCCGGTCCTCTACTCTTCCGAGCATGTGCTCGATGAGACGGCTACTCTTTTGGCGCGCAGAACAAGTTACTCTTGGGCGACGGAATGGGGAACCGATGTCTTGAATGCCAGAATCCAATTTTTGCCAACCAACGGAAATGATTTGAAGGATGCATTTCATTTGATGAGAAAGTTTGCCGATCAGGCAGTGACGCTCACAGATTGCATCTCGTTTGTTTTGATGAAAAAAGAGGGGTTGAGGGATGCTTTTGGATTTGACCGGCATTTCACCTCTGCGGGCTTCAGGCTTTGGCCATCCGCCGGAAACGAATAGAGGATTGGGGCGGAGGTATCCGCAGATTTCGCCGATTGACACAGAATTCCGGCAGGCGGGGAATCTCTCACGGAGGCACGGAGCAACAGAGAGGGCGAATAAACACTGACCCGGCCTGACCCTCCTCCCAATGATTTTGCCGTCCATGATTTTGCTTTTTTTCTCTTCGGCTGAGGGGTCAGTAGTATCAGAGCAAATCAACAGGAAATTTTGTGAGTAGTGAAAAGGGTGCGAGGGACGGTGCCAGTTTTTGAGGGAAAAAAACTGGCTGGCTGGACAGGCTGGGATCCAGCGGTAAGG